>CAZDKL010000051.1:0-2581 GCA_964506185.1 uncultured Candidatus Peribacteria bacterium | reverse complement strand
CCACAACCACAATATCATTATAATGATCCTGATCCTGCTGAGTACTACTATCATGACTAACAAGACGCTCTTGCACCCGCACCCGATAAGGAGCCTGAACCTGAGCCCGAGCTCGAACCCGAGTCCGAACCCGAACCTGCAGAAAAGAATGAGAATGAAGAATCAAAAAAGGAAGAGGCACCAGATCTAGGTTTCGATAAAAACATAACACTTCAACAGGCAACACCTCCTTCGGAATCCTCAGCTAAAGAAGAGGAAGAGGAAGAGGAAGAGGAGGAACCAGAGAGCGAAGAAGAGAGCGAAGAAGAGACAGAGTAGTAAATCTAAACGATCTACTCCTTGGAAACATCCAATTCTTTGGATTCCTTATCCTCTACCACTTTCCACCTTACTTCCGGTTGAAGCTTACCAGGTAATGAGAATCCGGCTGCTTTTTTGTGGCCTCCACCACTGAATTTACCTGCCATGGCAGACACATCTACATCATCACGCAAAGTTCTAATGGATCCTTTTACCTTCCCCTCCCTCTCCGAAAGTATCATAGAAAAACACATGCCTGGAACTGCGTTTACGTAGTCAATCGCTCCGGTTAATTGAGAATAGTGTGCACCTGATGCTCGAAAATCTCCCTCTGTTACTGCTGTAATGGCACCTCCCTCCTCTGTAAGAGTGATTTTTTCCAGCACCCTTCCCCAAAGCTTAAGCGTACTTAATTGGGCTGTCCTAAAAACCGCTTGCACAATTTCCTGTTGCCTTGCTCCGCTTCTAAGAAGCCTAGCGACAGTCTTATAAACAGCAGCGGTCGTATTGCTATGCAATAATCCTCCAGTATCTGTATACACTCCTGTTAAAAGACAGGTTGCAGTATCCGAATCAATCTCCCATCCAAGCTGATCTGCCAATGCCACAACTATTTCGCATGTGGAAGCAGCCTTGGCATCTATTATATTTACGCTTCCAAACTTTGAATTAGTAGGATGATGATCTATTACTATAGATTTGTAAGGTCCGTTAAACAACTCCGGATGCTCCAGATCAAGGCCTGTTAATTTCGGTTCAGCGGCATCTAAAAATACCAAAGTATCCCCTTCTTCATATTGAACATTTTTCTGAATTCTTAATACGCCCGGAAGAAATTTAAAAGTGTCTGGAGCTGCGTCCATACAATGAAAAATTACTTCTTGTTTTTCCAGAATTTTTTCCAAAATAGAACCAAGTCCTAGTAAAGATCCAACTGCATCGCCATCCGGATTTCTATGCGTTATGCATACAACCCTTTTTGCCATATTTAATAACTTTAATACATCATCTGCCTCCTGTTTCTTGATTGGCATAAGGGATAAATTCTATTTATCAATCACGATCTATTCAATTTGATAGAGTTGCGCATTAACTGCTTAATCCTATGATAAGTATTGGATAATTTTGCATTACATTCAGATCCTAAGTAACAAAATACTGTAGACTATTCCCAATGCCAGAGCCTTTAGGAATTATTTTTTGCGGCACTCCCCAGATAGCAGTCCCCTATTTGGAAGCACTTTACTCTGATTCAGCATTTAAAATCGAATTAGTCATTACCCAACCGGACAAACCAGTTGGACGCAATCAGAAAATTACACCTACTCCTGTTAAAGCTAAAGCTGAAAAGCTCGGTATAAGTGTTTCTCAGCCTGCAGACATTAATAATGAACAATTTTCTCCTTCTGATTTCCTTGTAACAGTCGCATATGGCCAAATTATCAAGAAACCTATTCTTGCTAAACCGAAAATAGCTGCTGTAAACGTTCACTATTCGCTTCTACCAAGATGGAGAGGTGCAGCGCCTGTACAGAACGCTATTTTGGCAGGAGATAAAGAATCAGGAGTAACTGTTCAATTGATGGTAGAAAAACTTGATGCAGGCGATGTACTAGGAAAAACCAAGATAAAGCTCGATGATCGTGAAACATGCGAATCTTTACACAATAAGTGTGAAACTAAAGGTGTTGAATTGCTTATCAAAACACTTAAGGAACCTTTATCCCCTTCTGCGCAAGACGAATCTAAAGCTACATTCTGCAAAAAACTCTCAAGAGAGGATGGAAACGTTGATTTGAATGAAATGACTGCAGACGAAATTGATCGAAAAGTTCGTGCGCTTGTCCCATGGCCAGGAGTAAGAACATTTATTGATAGTAATGAGGTAAAACTGATAGAAACTTCATTGAGTGAGACCGATGATTCTACCCCGATCGAATGTTCAGGGGATACAATACTTCATGTTATTAAAATTCAACCACCTGGAAAAAAGGAAATGAATGGAAAAGACTGGCTAAGAGGACGAAATAATTGAAAATGGATAATTGAAAATGGATAATTAATACTAATACGCTACTCTTATCAATAATTCTTGTATTTTCCATTTTCCATTATCAATTTACCATTCACCTTGCTTGTTGGCTTAGCCCTAACACTCCCTCTGACTTCAGCCTCTGCTTACAGTACGCTACCTGGTGATTTAGATGGTGATGGTTTATTAGATCGGAATGAACTACCGCCAGCTTACGCAGGCGGTGTCCTAGAGGGCAAGCTTCGCTTG
>CAZDKL010000050.1:1412-2633 GCA_964506185.1 uncultured Candidatus Peribacteria bacterium | reverse complement strand
GCGGCAAAAATGCTTGGAACAGAAATGACATCTATGATCGGAGAAGAGATCGAAGATATTTTGCGCTTCTATCAGGGGAAGGAAGATTTAAATGGAGATAATAATCCAATTAAAAAGACACTGAGTTCAAAATCAATTCTTCAATTCGACGGCAATGCTCACATGAACATAGAAAAGTCAGATGGCAGATATTTGCCTGTTCGGTTGGTCGTTGCCCCTCTTCTGGATGACGGAAATATAATGGGGGCAGTTGCGGTTTTGCAGGATGTTACTGAAGAGCGAAAAGTGGATTACATAAAATCCGAGTTCATTTCACTTGCATCGCACCAATTGCGTACTCCCCTCTCCACATTCCAGTGGTACTTGGAACTATTGAATGACGGAGAGACTAAATTCACGGACGAGCAAAAAGAATCCGTAAAAGAGATGACAAAGGCTTCCAAAAGAATGACTAATTTGATTGATACGTTGCTGAATGCCGCAAGACTGGAAGGGGGCAACATCACACCTGAACTGAAAGAAGTAGATATGAATGAGCTAGTGGAAGAACTTACAGAGGAATTACAATCATTGACCAAGGATGCGAATCTAAAGCCGGAGATAAATGCCCCGGAGAATATCAGGAGCATAAGAACCGATCCGATACTTCTAAATGTTGTAATGCAAAACTTATTCTCGAACTCTGTTAAGTATTCGGAGGAAGGGAAATCGATAGTGTTTACGGTTAAAGAAGATGGTGAATATCTGGTCTTTTCGGTCAAAGACTTTGGCTTGGGAATTCCGGAGAAAGATCAAACAAGAATATTCGAACGTCTTTATCGAGCAACAAATGTTCGGGAAGTAGATACAACCGGAAGCGGACTGGGACTTTTTATCTCCAGAATGATTGCAAAGAGTTTGGGAGGGGAGATCGTGTTTAAGAGCAAGGAGAATAAGGGATCGGAGTTTATACTCAGACTTCCGATTAATTAGGGTGAGGGTTAAGGGGGTATTTGATTGATTGAAATATGGATTTGAGCTATTATAAGAGTCCGCTCTTTGCAGATGATCGCCTCCGTTTATTCGGGGGAGGAACATCCGGGCATCGCCGGAACGCCATGCGGGTAACACCCGTCACTGCTGAATATATTCGGTAAATCAGCAGCAGGACAAGTGCCACAGAGACGAGCCCCTTTATTGGGGAGTGAAACGCCACGCTTAGCGTGGATTGTGGGATTCACG
>CAZDKL010000050.1:0-1312 GCA_964506185.1 uncultured Candidatus Peribacteria bacterium | reverse complement strand
TGATTCCATAATCGGTAAACTCTTGGTGATGCAAGGAGGGTTTGGGTAGTCGGACTCAATGATGGTTCCGTCATTCCGATTGCTCCTCCGCGCTTGAGGTCACGAGGCAACTCTGATCCCAGATAGATGATCATCCTCGACAAAACCCGGAGTACAGCAGAGAGCGGGCTAAAGAAGACTGTAAGTACAGTCTTTTTTAGTAAGAAAAAACTTTTAGCGAAGGCTCAATGGCCTTAAGATACTTCAAGTCCAAGCCACCTTAGCTTCCCCCTTCGCGCTTCGCGGCTACGGGGGACAGGAGGAGGAAGTAATTAGTTCAGTCACATTTCGGTCATCAAATGCCACCTTAGCTCAGTTGGTCAGAGCAGCTCACTTGTAATGAGCAGGTCCGGGGTTCGAATCCCCGAGGTGGCTCCACTCTCTGAGGGAACCTGCGGTTCCCCCAGTACCCCCTCCCTTAAATAGGTGTGGCTAAGCAAGAAAACTCGTTTCCGCTTCGCCACTTTTTGAGAACCTGCGGTTCTATTTCATCTGCTCGTAAGTTCTATCAAGCTGCCTTTTGGCAGGTTCATAGTAAGGATTTATCTCCAAGGCTCTTTCATAATACTCAGCCGCAGAGGTGTAATCCCCCCTCATAAAATATATCCCGCCCATATTAAAGTGTGCGGGTGCAAAGTTGGGATGAATTTCCAATGCTTTTGAAATATATGATTCAGCCTCCGAATATTTTTTCATTCTCCCGAAATACACGCCCATGTTAACAAGAGCTTCGTGATATTCAGGCTTAATCCTCAGCGCTTCTTCAAAGTAAGGCAGTGCTTTGTCCAATTCTCCCCTGCCAAGATACATGTTGCCGATATTGTTATTGGCGATGTGCGACTGCGGGTTTTTATCAAGTACGTTAGAGAATAATGTTTCTGTATTTGCCCAGACTTTGGTTTGATTTAAGGTCAGCATGGAACATATCAATACGACTATGCTCAGGATGACAGCGACAGTTTCTTTTTTGGCAAGTGCGCTTAGTATCAAAACAACCAGCAAAGACAATCCAATGGTAGGCATGTAGGCGTACCTGTCAGCTGCAACTGATATCCCATCGCTTCTCATGTACGCAAGAAAACTTGGCGCCATAGTCAGCAATGCAAAGCCGGATGCAAACATTGCGGTTTTGTATTTCCTGAATATCCATGCTGCAGTTGCGAGACCGATTATGATCAGAATAGAAATTATTATTTCAGGGTTTGCGATTCCAATCGGATCACATTCGACAGGCTCAGTGCAGGCAATCGCGGGATAGATAGCGGAAAAGTTT
>CAZDKL010000049.1:0-2716 GCA_964506185.1 uncultured Candidatus Peribacteria bacterium | reverse complement strand
TGCCAATATTTTAGCTCAAAACCCCATTTTCTGCGCTAGCTGGGTAGTCATTTATCATTATAAATATTATAAGGATCCTAAAGTCCTACCTGCCATCAAGGAGGCCATAGATTACTTAATTGATCAGATAAAGGTTTACGAACTACCAAATGGCCAGAAGGCAGGCTATGTCCTCTACAATAAGAAATCCAAACTGGGTGGCAGTGGAATTGCCTTATATTTATTATCAGAGTACCAGCATTTTACGGGGGATAATTCATATGAAAATTGGGCTAGGCTTCTAAACAATCATTTACTTGATCAGATCACGGACTCGGGAGAATTTATGTATTACAATATCTACTTGAACAAAGAAATTACAGAAGAAGACAATCAAAAATACTTCTCATTCTTTTATCCAGGAGAAGCTGTCATTGGCATGACGACGTACTATAAATATATTCTGAAAGACAAGGAAATAAAATCTTTAATGCAAAAAAAGCTCCATTCAGCCTTAAACTTTCTTTATGTAATTAGGCCAAAGACTCACGCTAGACAGTATATGTCTCTTCCTTCAGATGCGTGGCTTATGATGGCAGTTAATGAAATATGGGATATTCCTGAAATGCGCGATAACTTATACAAGAAAAAGGTATTTAAAGACGCGGATCAAATGATTGATCATATGTATACGCCTGATAACGCGCTATATCCTGACTATATTGGCGCTTATTATTACAATTATGGAAATTTCCCCTATGCTGACGGCGCAAGACACGAGGGGCTTCTCGGAGCTTATGAACTTGCTATAAAAACGAAAGATACCGCAAGAATCAAAAAATACGAGAATGCTATAAAACTGGCAATAAGGTCTAATTTGCATCTAATTAATACTCCCGAGTCATCCTACTCTGTCCCTAAACCCGAAATGACGATAGGAGGCGTACGCTTTAAGCATACAAGGCAATGGATTAAGATCGACACGATACAACACATAATCGGTTTCTACATTAAGTTCCTCAAATATTTAGAATAGGTATACTGATACCTCTGAATAAAATATGCACCGTCTGCGGCTCTCAGTTCCAATACTCCCAAAGAGAACTGGACCTTTTTGCAAAGTGGGAATTCGAGCCCGTAGATGAATGCTTCCTTTGTAATCAAAAACATAAGCTTTACTTTCGAAATGCGCGCAATCTTTATAAAAGAAAATGCGACTCAACGGGACAAGATATTGTTTCGATTTATAAGCCTGACTCTCCTTACAAAATTATCAGATCCAGTGAATGGTACAGCGATAAGTGGGATCCCCTTGAGCATGGACGCGACTTTGATTTCAATAGACCGTTCTTTGAACAGTTCCAAGAGTTAAGGCTGAGCGTACCCAGACAGGCTTTGACCAATGTTAAAGCCGAAAACAGCGAGTTTTGTAACATGACGTATGGAAACAAGAATTGTTATCTGGTTTTCGGCGGAGATTTTAACGAAGACACCATGTACGGCACGCTCTGCATGCACAACAAGCAGTTATTTGATGGTGACTACACTAACGATAGTGAGATTTGTTATATGATGAGTGATTCTGTCGGATGTTATGAGTGCAGATTTGTGTTTGACTCCAAGAACTGCACCGGTTGCGCTTATGTATCTGATTGTACGGGGTGCAATAATTGCATTCTATGCACGAATTTATCGCAAAAATCGTACTGCATCCGCAATCAGCAACTTTCTAAGGAAGATTATGAGGAACAAGCTAAAGAGCTTTTGAGTGGAAGTGCGGAAACTCAGAAAAAGTGCGTTGATGAATTCATGCAAATCCGCAAAAACCGCATTGTGAAGAATGCGCACACAATTGGGTGCGAAAGATGCACGGGAGATTATCTTCAGCATTCAAAAAATTGCGTTAATTGTTACGATTTTTCCGAATCGGAAGATTGCACCAACATAATTTTTGCGACCAAGACAAAAGATGCTTTCCAATGCAATTTGCTCGGCGACGGAACCGAGGTTTTGTATGAAACGATTTCTTCAATCGGCGGGAAACAAAGTAAGTTTTGTTCATTCATTATTGATTCAATACACATCGACTATTCCGAGTTCACTTTTAACAGCCAGAACTGTTTTGGATGTAATGCAATGAGGCATAAGAAGTTCTGCATCTTTAATAAGCAGTATTCTGAACATGAGTATGAAGACCTTAGGTCAAGAATAATTGAGCACATGAAAAAGACCGGTGAGTGGGGCAAGTTCCTCCCTAAAGAAATGTCTTGTTTTACATATCCGGAAACAACCGCTAATGAATATTTCCCGGCTGACCGGACACAAGCAGAGGCTGAGGGGTACAAATGGGTGGATCTGATTGATGAAAAGCCTGATGTGGAGAGAATGATTCCGGCCGGCAAGTTGCCCGATTCAATTGATGAGATTCCCGACGATATTCTGAACTGGGGAATTGAATGCGAAGTCAGCGGACGCCCATTTAAGATTGCAAGGCAAGAATTGGCCTTTTACAGGCAAATGAAGCTCTCTATCCCCCGCCAGCATCCGAATGAGAGATTTAAGTGGAGGACTGCCATCAGAAACCCGCGGATGCTTTGTAAGAGGAACTGCCAGAAATGCGAAAAAGAGATTCAGACGACATATTCGGAGGAGAGGCCGGAACGAGTATTTTGTGAGGAATGTTACTTGGCTGAGGTATACTGAAGCCGATGTCAGATTGCACCCAATGCGGCCAAGA
>CAZDKL010000048.1:0-2815 GCA_964506185.1 uncultured Candidatus Peribacteria bacterium | reverse complement strand
ACGTACGCGGTGTTTATGATGGAGCAAAAGAAATCTATTTGAAAGCCAAGAAGGCTTACCAAGATTCTAAGAAGTAGTAATAACCCTTCCCATATATGAAAAGAGCGACCATTATTGCAGGACTGTTTCTGTTCACGTTCGCAGCCAGTGCCGTAGGTTATTCTTTTAGATCGGAGGCATCAGGATTGCTTGAGGGGAGTAGAGCGTTCCTTTTGGCGCAAGTTTCAGACAATGACTATTGCAGAAAGGCGACTTTGTCAGACAAAGGATGTAAGGTAAAAATTGAACATTGTGAGAATATGAGTAATGACAATAGAAAAAAAAGTTGTTATGAGGCATGTGGTTATCAGAGCGCAGGTACAAAAACCGGATTAATTCCGGATGGATCGATGTGTCTTCGAAAGCCGACCAAATCATGTCCGTATAAAGCAGGCATATGCAAGACAGGCAAATGCACTTGTGATAGAAAAGGAAGAGGCGATAAAGAAGGTGTGCAAAGGAAATGCAAATCAGACGCCGATTGTACCAGCATGTTTGTGCAAGGATTAGGACTTACTGACTGCCAATGCGAAGACCCGGGGACTGAAAGAAGCCATTGTTTTTGTCAAACTTGGGATGATGAAAATGATGACGAAGATAACTGTGTATTAGATTGCAAGGGAGTTTGCAATGGAAAAGCAAAAAAAGATGAATGCGGTGTATGTGGCGGAAAGGGAATACCAAAGGGAAAGTGCGATTGCGATGGTAATGTACTGGATTGCAAAGGTGTATGCGGAGGCAATACAAAAGGTTTGGATTGTTGTGATGCATTTGGTATCGATGTAAAGCGTTTTACCCTACAGGACGATAAGAATGAGATAAAAACAGAAGCTCCGGATTGCCTAAAGAAGATGGCAGATAATTGCTTGAGAAAATGGAAAAATGCAAATATGCGGGATAAGATGTTTATTGGTACCTGTCTTCAGTCTCAATTGGCCGATATAAGTTGTGGCGACAAACCAACAAGAAGAGAAAAAGCGGATTGTAGGCGAGATTTTCTCCATACAGATCCACGTTGGTATTTAAATAAAAAGGATAAGCCGATATACCAGTTCTACACGGTTTCTAAAGACTGCAAAACTGTTAAACGCATAACAAAAGAGGAAAGAAAAGACATTGATGAGTGTATGGTGGCTACAATATCGAGGTTCTCCCCCATATCATTACTTCTCGATGGCAACAATTTCGGAACCGACATAACTTACACCCAATTCCCACTGGATCCTGAACAGGAGGATGCCTGGTATGTCTGGAAAGCCTCCGACAAAGCACCGCTTCTTGTGTATGATCCGGAACACGAAGGCAATATCACATCAGCATATCAGCTGTTTGGAGACTGGACCTTTGGCGATCAATGGGAAAATGGCTTCAAGGCACTTGGAACTTTAGACGAAGATAATGACGGAGAAGTATCTGGAGAAGAACTGGAACCCCTTGCGCTTTGGTTCGACAGTAATCGCGATGGTATATCCCAAAAAGGAGAAGTCAGAACTCTCGACACGGAAGGTATTACTGCGCTTTACTACCAAAATACCAATCAAGATGATGATTCATACGATGTATACGCCAAGCAAGGATATGAAGCCCATCGAAATGGGAAGATCAGAAGAGGAGCAGCTGTAGACTGGTACGGAAACAGTGCTGATTCGAGAGTTCAGCTTTCAATGTATGAACTGATGAGCTCACTTAGTGAGTCTGACGATAGGGAAATTCAGAAAAAAAAGAGTTCGCCATTACAAGGCTCTCTTTTGACGGCGCAAATCGTCGGCAAGGAAGTTCCTTACGATGGAGCATGGGAATGGAAGGAAGATGAAGGCGAACAGAGTGGATTGATCACCATTTCCGGTACGGATGAGGAAGGTAAAATTAAGGGTATTTCATTGATAGAAGTTCCCATTGCACAAGATGCACCCAAATCCCTCGATGCACCGAATTTAATAATTGCAATTCCGTTTTCCGGTACCGCCGTCCGCTCAGAGGATACTTACAAAATAGAGTTCATTGCTCCTTCAGGCGAAGAAAACATGAGTGTCACTCATGCAACTCTTAATTTGGAATCAGGCAAACTAACAGGCTCAACAAGCGTTGTAGATAAAGAGACCGAAGAGGCAAAATTCACCTACACGTGGAGCGGGGAACGAGTCAAAGGGGATTCCAAAGATAAAAAGAAAGACTCTGATAAAGGTGACAGCAAGAAGAGCCTCAAAAAAGCTTACAAAGAATCAAGAAAAGCAAAGAAAGAAGCTTGGAAAAATTACAAATCAATAAAAGCTGAAGAAAGAGCAAAGTACAAGAAAACAAAAAAAGAAGCTTGGAGTGATTATATTGCGGAGAAAAAAGATGAGTATGATAAATACAAAGATAAGAGAAATGATTACAAGGATAAGAGGGCAAAATACAAGGAATGCCGCAAGACAGGCTCAAAGAAGAAGTGTTCCGAAGAGCGTTCAGCGTACAAAGAAGCTTCTTCAAAAAGAAAAGATGCAAGGGCTGTTTATTTAGAAATAAAAAAGGAAGCCAGAGCGAAGTATGATGATATAAAATCTGAAGCCCGAAAAAAATATAATGATTCCAAAAAAGAATCGCGTAGTGCGTACGATGAACTGAAGCAGATCTACTTAAAAGCAAGGAAGGCTTACAGGGATTCTAAGAAGTAATAATCGTTAAAACCGCTGTCAAGCTCAATTCGTCTCATCTCTGGGTACAATATTCTTTAAATTGAGCTATCCCTTCCTCTTTATGAAAAAAGTAACAATTTTAGCCGGATTATTTTTAT
>CAZDKL010000047.1:0-3165 GCA_964506185.1 uncultured Candidatus Peribacteria bacterium | reverse complement strand
CTCAAAACCGGCGAAGAGATTGTGGAGAAACTAACTGAGTTCTTATCTGAAAATAATATCACCGCAGGAACCGTTTCCGGTATTGGCGCCGCGACTGACATTGTTTTGAATTATTACAACGCGGATACGAAGGAATACGAAGAGAAAACTTTCTCTGATGAATACGAAATACTGTCTCTTCTTGGAAATGTATCACTCAAGGAAAATAAACCATTCGCGCATCTGCATATTGTGCTAGGCACTAATGATTATGAATGTATCGGAGGACACCTGAAGTCCGCACGCGTCGGGCCCACTTGCGAGATCGTAATTCAGCAATTAGAAACTGAATTAAAGCGCGAGTTTGATGAAGCTACAGGACTATATTTGTTGGATCTAAGCTGAGTGTATTTGAGCATAATAGTAATTAACTAATTGATTAATTAGTTATATGTTTAATGCTTCCTAGAGAAGCCCCTAGTAAACTAGTTGCGCAACTAGTTTACAATTCACTCCAACAAAAAAGGGCCCAGATGACTCCGAGCCCTTTGTGATTAAACGATGTGGATATTACTCTTCGAAATCGTCATCGAAGTCATCATCTTCCGCTAAATCATCTTCGAAGTCATCATCTTCCGCTAAATCATCTTCGAAGTCATCATCTTCATCGAAATCATCTTCTTCATCTTCGAAGTCATCATCATCTTCTAAGTCATCATCCTCAAAATCGTAGTCTTCGTCGCAATCTAGATCTTCTTCAAAATCACAACTATCTTCATAAGCATATAAGCCTTCGAATCCGTACTCATCTTCGTAACCTAGATCTTCTTCCGAAGCCTCATAATCATAATCTCCCTGAAAATCATCCCTCATATTCTTCATATTTTTCCTTTGTTTCTTATTCTGCTTCATCTCCTTCTTATCCTTCTTCATCAGTTTCTTGCACTTCTTCATTGCCTTCTTGTTCTTCTTCATCTGTTTCTTACCTTGCTTATAATCGCCACCTTTCATCTTCCACATATTACCTTTCTTGTAGGCCCTGTGCTGGAATGCACCATTTTGATACATCTGAGGACCCCTCATTTGATGAGATCTGCCTCTTTTCCCGCCATGTTTTGAGTCAAAATTGACTACAAAAACGAGCAGGAGTGCACATGCGAATCCAACACCAAATGACACGATGCTAAAGTCTTCTTTTTTCATATTGTTTGTATTAGTAATAAATATTGTATATATATTATACCATATATTATATATATGGCGATATAGCATATATGCCTTAGTAAGGCCGTTTTCAGAGCATATTCTTACTTCAGCTCATATGTCAGCGACACATTCACTCTGACTTCTTGCTCGCCTGTCGGGACCGGCGGAATATTAACTTCTTCATCCATTCCCCCTCCCATGCCATATGCCATTGCTTTTTCCATTCTTGCATAAGGCATTCCTCCCCCACCTTCGTTGAAGCCCTTTAGCTTTCCAAGGCTTTTGCCGAGCTGCTTGGCTAAGTCTGCCGCCTTCTTCTGCCCATTCTTGATAGCCTTGATTCGCGCCTGTTCGCGCAATTCTTCTGGCTCATCGATTGTGAAGTTGACGTTGCCGGCTTGATTTGCACCTGCAGAAGTCGCAGCTGCAAGAACCTTGCTCGTATCATCTGTGTTTCTAATCTTTACACGAACACTTTGGTTCGCTTCGAACCCTCGATCAATTCTCTTACCTTCGTTCCAGTCGTAAGAAGGACTCAAATTCAATTGCTGAGTTTTGATATCTTTCTCTTCAACTCCCTGCGCTTTGATTGCATCAACAACCGCTGTCATTTTTTTGCCAAGTATTTTCATAGCTTCCTCTGAAGTTTTTACTCGTCCAGTTTTTACACCAAAGTTAAGTTCGGCAACATCCGGTGTTGCTTTAACTTTTCCTTCGCCACTGACTGTGATTGTAAACTGATCTAAGTTGCGGGTTTCAATTTTCTTTCCATAAACAAATGAGCCGCCGAGTATCAAAGCGACTATTATCAGGGTTGCCATTTTGCAACCGGGTCTGCTGCATGAGTCCATATTTATGAGGGGTAAGATTAGGAATGGAGTATAAGTTAAGAGTTAAAAGTTAAAAGTGAAAAGTTTATTCATATATGTCGAAATAACTTTTCACTATTCACTATTCACTTTTAACTTTCTGATATCCCTTCTCCTCTAGCTCTAGCGCCAGCTCTGGGCCTCCAGTAGCTGAAATCCTCCCATCAACCATCGTATGAACGCGATCTGGCTTAACGTAATCCAGAATCCGCGCATAATGAGTTATGATCAAAAATGACCGTTCTGGCGAGCGCAATTTCTCTATTCCTTCAGCAACTATTTTTAGCGCATCAATATCAAGTCCCGAGTCGGTTTCATCAAGTAGTGCGAACTTTGGCTCCAAAGTAAGCATTTGCAACATCTCTGCCTTCTTTTTTTCTCCTCCTGAGAATCCTTCGTTAACTGATCTATCGGAAAAGCTATGATCAATACCCAGCTCATCCATCTTTTGTTGGAGTAGAGCTTGAAAAGTTATGGGAGAGACCTCTCTCCCTTCCGGATATCTAAAAGATGACTGAGCCTTGTAGGCTGCAAACAAAAAGCTTCTAAGGGATACTCCGGAAATCGTACGCGGATATTGGAATGCCAGAAATACTCCTGACTTAGCTCGCTCATCAGGAGTCATTCCAAGGAGTTCCTGACCTTTAAATAAAACTTCACCTGAAGTTACTTCATAATCAGGATGTCCCATAAGAACATTAGATAATGTGGATTTGCCTGAGCCATTTGGACCCATAAGAGCGTGCACTTCACCTTGTGGAATTTCCAAATCGACTCCGTGCAGAATCTCTTGGTCCTTAACGGAGACTTTCAAGCCTTTTATTGACAGCTGAGAGTTCATAATGGACACTTATTGTAGCGTCATTTTTAGTTTTTCCATTTTTTTTGTGCCAAAAGTAACATTCACTTACGACGGTCAGGTTGTGGAGGTAGAAGCCAAAGAAGGCCAAACTTTGCTGGAAGCTGCTATTGAAGCAGGAGCCCCTATGGAACATGCCTGTGGAGGAAACGGCTTTTGTACGACCTGCAGATGCAAAGTAAAGAAGGGAGCTGAGAATTTGAGTGCCAGGAATGATCGTGAGGAGAATATGGGTGTTAGCGAAGAACCTGA
>CAZDKL010000046.1:0-3338 GCA_964506185.1 uncultured Candidatus Peribacteria bacterium | reverse complement strand
CCAATATTTTAGCTCAAAACCCCATTTTCTGCGCTAGCTGGGTAGTCATTTAGATAAATAAGCTCATTAACATTATCAAATAATTCTTTAGCACTCTCTTTTTTGCTTGTACCACTTTTAATTATAAGTAATAACCAATACCTAGTTTCTCTAGCTTCTTTTAATGAAATATGCATTTTATGAATGAAATCTTTTCGACTAACAGCAAACTGAGCTTCTTGAATATTAGCTCCAATACTAGTACCAGATCTTAATAATTGTTTACCAATAACGTATGCCTTTTTCCTGTTGAGATGCTCACAGAATTTAATTACAGATAGAGAAAACTCTATAGACTTTGCCTCTACTGGTCCCTTTTCTTGCATAGCAAGTAAATATACATATTAAAGACACTTTTAACTATTAACTTTTAACTTTTAACTAATCGTTAATTAATTCGAGTATTTTAATATTAATCGTGTTGACGTAGTCTGCTTTAGCACTCTATACTTTCGACTGCTAATTTACCCTAAACAACATTATGTCTAAAATCATTGGAATCGACCTTGGAACCACAAATTCCTGCATGGCTGTAATAGAAGGCGGAGAGCCCGTAGTTATACCAAATGCAGAGGGCAACAGGACAACTCCGTCAGTTGTCGGATACAAAGATGACGAGGTCATGGTTGGAGTGGCTGCTAAGAGGCAGGCCGTTACAAATCCAAAGAACACCATATTCTCAGCCAAGCGTTTTATTGGTCGCAGGTACGAGGAAGTAAAAGAAGATGCAAAGCATATGCCGTTTGATGTTAAGTCCGGCAAAGAGGGGAGAGTTACAATCGACGTAAATGGAAAAGAAATGCTTCCGCAGGAAATTTCTGCGAAGGTTCTTCAGAAACTCAAGAAAGATGCAGAGGCTTACTTAGGCACGACCGTTGATAAAGCTGTTATCACAGTTCCTGCTTACTTCGATGACTCGCAAAGAAAAGCGACCGAGAATGCAGGAAAGATTGCAGGTCTTGAAGTTGAGAGAATTATCAACGAGCCTACTGCGGCTTCACTAGCTTACGGTCTTGATAAAGGAAATGAACATAAGATTGTTGTGTATGACCTTGGAGGTGGAACGTTTGACGTTACAGTGCTTGAAATCTCGGGAGACGGACACTTCGAGGTTCTTTCAACTAATGGAGATACTCAACTTGGAGGAGATGACTTCGACAAGGTAGTTATCTTCCATATTCTGGAAGAGTTTAAGAAGGATCAGGGTGTTGACTTAAGCAAAGATGACATCGCACTTCAGAGACTTAAGGAAGGCGCAGAGAAAGCAAAGATAGAACTTAGCTCGGTAACTGAAACTGAGATTAACCTTCCGTTCATCACGGCTGACTCAAGCGGTCCTAAACACCTCAACATGAAACTGAGTAGAGCTAAATTGGAGTCGCTAATCTCAGACTTGGTAGAGAAGACTGCGAAGCCATGTGAGTCTGCTCTTAAAGATGCAAAGCTCAGCAAAGATGATATTGCAGAGGTAGTGCTTGTCGGAGGAATGACACGCATGCCATTTGTTCAAGCAAAGGTTAAAGAAATGTTCGGCAAAGATCCTCACCAAGGCGTTAATCCGGATGAGGTTGTTGCAATCGGCGCTGCGATTCAGGCAGGGCAGATTGGAGGGGATATTGATCGTGATATAACGATTGTGGATGTAACACCTCTTAGTTTAGGAATTGAAACCCTTGGAGGCGTTGCTACTAAGTTAATCGAAAAGAACATGAAGATCCCAACAAAGAAGAGTCAGATTTTTTCAACAGCTGCGGACAATCAACCGTCAGTCGAAGTGCACGTGGTTCAGGGCGAACGCGAAATGGCTACTGATAACAAGTCGCTTGGACGATTCATTCTGGATGGTATTCCTCCTTCACCGAGAGGTGTCCCTCAGATCGAAGTTACTTTCGATATTGATACTAATGGAATACTTCACGTTACAGCTTCCGACAAGGGAACAGGTAAGGAACAGCACATCACTATCCAAGGCTCAACAGGGCTTAGTGATGAGGAGGTTGATAAGATGAAGAAAGATGCAGAAGTTCACGCGGAGGAAGACAAGAAGAAGAAAGAGGAGATCGACGTAAGAAACAATGCTGATGCGCTTGTATTCAACCTAGAGAAGCAGATGCGCGATCATGATGCGAAGATCGAAGATGACCTCAAGAAGAAAGTTAACACGAAGATAGGGGACTTAAAGGAGCTCCTTAAGAAAGAAGAAGCATCGTCAGATGATATCAAAAAGGCAACTGAGGAACTCTCAACCGAAGCACAGGAGATTGGGAAGATTGTGTATGAAGCCGCAGCTAAAGAGAATCAGCAGCCTGCTGAGGAATCCTCAGGTTCGGAAAAGAAAGAAGACGTTGTTGATGCGGAGGTTGTAGATGAGAAGAAGGAGGATAAATAAGTGTATGTACATTGTACATACAGTGTCTGAACCTTGATTCACTTGATTTAATGATTTTCATGATTACATAGAATTAATTTCGACACTATTGAACACAAGAGTCATTTTCTTTAATCCTGTACATCCGTTAATCCTTTTAATCAAGGTTCTGACCAACGTATCCAGCCAACTCTACCATCCTATTGCTGTATCCCCATTCATTGTCGTACCAAGCAAGAGTCTTCACCAATGTGACTCCATTCTCGGTGTGAACCTTTGTACTTAGGGCATCGACTATTGAGCTTCTGGGATCGCCAACATAATCGATAAGGACAAGTGGCTTTTCTTCGTATCCAAGAATTCCTTTCATGCTCTTTTCTGATGCCTTCTTGAATGCGGCGTTTACTTCTTCCTCGGTAACTTCCTTTTCGACTACGCATGTCAGATCAGTGATCGAGCCTGTGAGCGTAGGAGTTCTGACTGCCATTCCGTCCAACTTTCCTTGAAGATCAGGTAACACAAGTCCAACAGCCTTTGCCGCTCCTGTTGTAGTCGGAATCAGATTATTCATTGCTGACCTCGCGCGTCTCCAGTCTTTATCCGGACCATCAACAAGTTTTTGCGATGCAGTCCAGCTGTGTATTGTTGTAATGAATCCCTGCTGAATTGTGAAGCTTTCATGAAGAACTTTTGCCATTGGAGCCAAGCAGTTGGTTGTACACGAAGCATTGGAGATTATGTTCATGTCCGGTGTGTAGTCTTCATCGTTAACTCCCATAACAAACGTTCCATCAATCTCGTCTTTTCCGGGGGCGGAGATTATTACCTTCTTTGCACCGGCATCAATGTGCTTCTGGGCTCCTTCGCGTTTTCTAAACACTCCTGTGCATTCCAAGACCACGTCCACTTTCATCTCTTTGTGAGGAAGCTC
>CAZDKL010000045.1:0-3473 GCA_964506185.1 uncultured Candidatus Peribacteria bacterium | reverse complement strand
TTGAACACATGCAAAGCACGGGAGAATTTGGCAAATTCTTTCCCCCTGAAATTGCTCCGTACGCTTACAACGAAACTGTTGCGCATGAATATTTCCCTCTCAAAAAAAACGATGCGATAAATAAAGGGTATCGATGGCAAGATGACCCTCAGAAAGAATCAAAACCTCAAAGCTACAAAATTCCCGATAATATTTCCGAGATTGATGAATGGATACTGGAACAAACGCTTTCGTGCGAAAGCTGCGGAAAGAATTATCGAATCGTCCAGCAAGAACTGGCATTCTACAAAAAATTCAATGTGATTATTCCAAGGCATTGTGTTGACTGCAGACACTTAGAGCGCCTCAGCACAAAAAATCCTCCGCACTTAAGAGAATCCAAATGCAAACAATGCAGTAAAGACGTGACAACAACTTTCCCGGAAGATACCGAGATGCAAATTTATTGCAGGGAATGCTACTTGGAGGATGTAACCTGACATAAGTATATGAATACCACTTATTACACAGGAAAGAGGCATAATGTTCTTTTTCCCATTCTAAGAAAACGTAAGGGACGACTGTTAGATCTAGGTTCGGGGCACGGTGACTGGGCAGAAAGGGTGCATAAGAGAGGATGGATAGTTACAGCAGTTGATGCACGTACAGAAAGATGGAGTGGAAAATCGGGAATCAAATGGATACAAAGCGATGTAAGGGACTTCCAGATATTGCCTGATGAGTATGATCTTATTTTTTGCCTGGGGCTCCTTTATCATTTGGAATTGCCTGATCAGATAGAACTAATTACTAAATGTAATCACACAGAAACGATTTTCGAAACACAAGTGGGGGAACCTAAGGAATTTATTGGAAAATATATAGGCCATATTCACATGGAATTCCCGGAAGATATGCCAATCGCAGAGCGCACTGATCATTTGCAATCCGCCTGGGAAAATACTTATTCATTCTGGCCAACTGAAGATTCACTTGTCGCAATAATAGAAGACTGCGGCTTTAAAACTGTCGAAAAGCTTCAGGAGCATATAATGCAAGAAAAAGGGAAGCGCGTTACATACAGAGCCATCCCTTAATCAAGATGGTTATCAATTTGAAACCCGACTTTTAGATTTTTCTGTTATCCGTTTCAGCGCAATCCATCTGCGGCGCACGGTCTGCGGATCAATTTTATTTTTCATTTCAAAAGATTCTGTATTGGGCATATCCGAATAGGGAGTAAACCAAAACTTAATTGAATTTTTTTTGATCGAGTCGATGACAAATTGTTTTGTCTTCTCGAATTCTTCTTCTGTCTCGCCGGGAAATCCGGGCATCACATCGCTAAAAAAATATAGGCTAGGAGCCTCGCTAAGCAAATCATCAACTACTCTAATTACTTCCTCAATTTTATATGGACGATGCATCATCCTTAAAATCTTGTTGCTTCCGGATTGTATCGGCAGATTGATATAATTTATTCTGTCTGCATTTTTTACTAGAATAGGCTTCATCTCATCGTAATAATGTATTAACCAATTCGGATTCAAATCTTGTATATCAACTCCATAGTCTCCTTCCACGGCAAATATCCCATTTAAAAGCTCGATCACATTTGAACCAATATCTAATCCATAAGCGCCCAAATCTTGTGCTTCCAGATTGATCGACTTGGCCCCCGCACTAACAGCGTTCTCAAAATCAGAAATTATATCTTTAAGCGGTCTGCTTTTCATTTTTCCCCAGATGTTCTTGATCACACAGTAACTGCAATTACCTAAGCACCCTGTAGAAACTCTTACATGGTAAACATCATCCCCCAACTTTCCATATTTGAGCGGATTGGTGGGATCTCCATTGCGAACAAAATTGTTCCTTGAGTGCTTTCTGAATATTCTTCTTATTAAATCTTTTCTGGCTTTATTCTTATACAACTGCCTTGCATCTGCTGTGTAATTGTTGTCTTCAAATGCCGACAAGAAGTCCATGACTTTTGTAGGCTGTTCTATGGCCTCCAGTTTTATTTTTGAATCCATCAATTCATCCAGCTTGTCCATCTCCAATGCAGGAACAAGACATTCAACTCCCAACTTTTTCAATAAATCCGGATTATTCTTAGCAAGACATCCAATCACAATAATTTTTGCAGATAGCTTTTTGTATTCGAAGCACTTTTTGATTGAGTGAACACTATCTGCTTCCGATTTTTTACAATAGGCACAAGTATCTATAAATATAAAATCAGCCTTGCTGTAGTTATTGGTATATTTGTATCCGTTTGCTTTAAGATAATTAAATATCTTTTGCTCATCTGTTCTCATTCTTAAGCAAGCCACTGAACAAATATGAAAAGTTTTTTTCATTAGCATTAATAGTCCGACAAAAAATAGTTATGTTTTGTAATAATTGCAAGTTTATATTAGAAAGCAAAAACTGATAAACTGTCCACATGGGCAAACTAAGAACAAGCACTCATGGCATTGCATTGATTGTATTGGCCATAGCGCTTCTTTTGTATTTAATTACTTGGAACAGGCAATTTGTTGGGTATGAGATGGAAGCACTGAAGACTGCACAAAAGTTGTTGAATGGAGATTTTATAATCAAGCAGACAGGAATATCCGCAGCTCTCCTTTATGTCCCATTCATATTAGTATTTAAAATACTGGGAGGTTCTGATTTGTACTGGCTTAGCATCGTACCTCTAATATATTCGGCTCTGACTGTCTACGTAATATTTTATTGTGCATTATTACTGACTAATAACAGAGGGGTAAGCGCAACAACAGCATCCATTATCGCAGCATGTTCAATAATATGGCCATATGCAAACGCCGGAATGGAATATCCGTTAACGTTTTATGCCGCTTTATTACTATTTGTTCTTCTCAGATGGAAAAAAACCGGAGGATCGTTGCTTTTGCCGGGAATAGCGTTGGCTTTGCTGAGCACAGCAAAAATTTACGGAGTTGTTTTTGTTGTTCCTTATACAGCCTTCCTAATTCTATCGTATAAGAAAGTAAATTCGAAACACAAAAATCTGATCAGAGATCTGCTGTATGCATTTCTGCCTGTAATCATCCTAATATCTTTTTCATTTTTCCTAAAATGGAAAACATACGGCCAGCTAACCGGACTTTATACGCTGTCTTATGAAACAACATCGAGCATATGGTGGACGGGGTTTTATGGAATATTTTTCTCCGCGAACAAAAGCATATTCCTGTATTGCCCGATGCTTGTTCTGACGTTCTTTTACTGGAAAAAGTTCTTCCTGATTCATAAAGAAACTGCGCTTTTCATACTGCTCTCGTTTGCAGGAATCTTTTTGCTAAGAGCTCCATTTGATTACTGGGCAGATGAGTTTTGGGGCGTCAGATATCTCGTGCCTATTCTAGGCATTATGCATTTACCCTTAATACACGCCTTTGAGAAAAAATTTAAAATGACTACCCAGCTAGCGCAGAAAATGGGGTTTCAGGCATCTCTAGACA
>CAZDKL010000044.1:0-3586 GCA_964506185.1 uncultured Candidatus Peribacteria bacterium | reverse complement strand
TCAATATCAGTTTTAACTTGTCGTAGAAAGGCACGAGGATCGGATGGATTGCCCCTAACAGCATTTTTTACAAGTTCTGGATAATCTTCACACCAAAAAAATTCATCCTCAAATAAAATACCACCTACAAACATTGAATTATGTAATACAGATGAACCTATACTTCTTCTCTCTTTCAATTTTGTCTCATTAAATATGGAAAGCAAAGCACCGCACCTAATAGCAACAAGTCTAAAAATATCCCCATCAAGATTAGCATCTATTAACAACTGTACTTTTTTGTTAACCCTGCGTCTCATCTCACAAAACCGTCGCAAAAAATATTCAGTATCATCCGAGTGCCCCTCAAACATATCATGCAACCATGTATTTTCTGAATCTCTACAAAAATTCCTTACGCTTTCTGTTGAATAAGCACTTGGATAACATTTTCCAATCAAAGACACTTGTTCTTCCTCACGAACCTCCAAAAGTTCCTGGAGCGCCCGATCAGCCAATCTTAGCCTCTCAATATTCATCAATCTAATTTTATTGCAACCGAACTGACAGGAAGCGCATGAATCAAATATCGCTGAGCGATTGAATCTCTCGGCCAGCAGGTATAGAGAATGAGCTCCTCCCCTCCTCCCTGATCCTGAAATGGAGTTGTGTCACTGGCTTGTATTGTTTGATGGCGGGTTACTTCATAAGTATGCATCTTTCCATCATAAGTCACATATATTCGTGATCCTATCTCTAAGGTGTTTACTGTCCTGAAAATCTTGGTGTAGCTTGAAACATCCCATGGATAGCTTGATGAGTGACCGTAAATCATTATCTTTCCTCCGGCACCCGGATAACTAAACAGGTGCCCCAGTCCATGCTGAAGAGGCTGAAGTATTCCATCAGGTGTGAAAGGATCGGCAGGATGCGTTATTGTCAGATCCTTTATTCCAAGAGAAGGAATAGAAACAGCGAAGTGTTTTTCGGAGGCATATTCAGGAAGGCTTGCAAGTGACTGACCAACGCTGACTGATTGACCTCCTCCACCTGATGACACTGTTTGAATCTGTGGAACTACAATTCTTTGCTGTGGCGCAATAGGTCCCTGAGGTTCAGGACCCGAATATGCTACTGCCCCTTCGGATTGAATTTTATCTAAACGATAAACCAGATCAAAGAATCTGCCACGTGTAATATTTTGGCCTAACTCTAACCTACCCTGATGCATTATTAAGTTCTTGACTACCGCATCATTAATATATGGAGTGAACCACCCGCCGTCGCGGTTTTGAATGTAAGGTGAAAGCTGAGCTCCGCCTGTATTGCCTTCCAAGCCGTAAGCTCGAAGTACCATTACAACTGCCTCCTCAACTTTTAAGTTGTTCGCAGGTCTGAATGTTCTGTCTGGATATCCTGTAAGAATGTTGGATTCAAAACCAGCTTCAACGTAAGGCGTATACCACTCCCCAGAAGGGACATCATAGAACAAAGGTAGAGGCATAACGTTTGCCCTGTACCATTCAACTCGATCAGGAACTTTTAACCCAGCAATTACCTTAAGAGCCTCAGCCCTATTCAAAGGAGAATTCGGCTTACCCTCTCCTGTCGCATATCCCTGAATCACTCCTTTGGAGCTTAGATATGTGAAAGATGTTTCATAAGGAGTTCCGGCAGTATCCGGGAAAGGAGCAGCATATACCATGTGCGCAAATCCCAAGATCGCGAAAAGGCCAGCAAATAGTTGAATCTTCCTATACATATGAAAGTAGAACATTCTACCTTGTAAAGCCTGATTGTCAATGGCCTGTAAATGCAATATTTTGCCTTTATTCATCATTTTCTAAGCTATATTGCATAAATTCAGGCTTTAGATCAAACTCTCTCCAAATGGCTCTAAAAGCCCTTCGACTCCCCCGCTTCGCGGGGTCGCTCAGGACAAGTCGGTTCTCTATAACCATTTACGTATATGGCACTTAAAGTTGGTATTATCGGTCTTCCCAATGTTGGCAAATCTACCCTTTTTAATGCTCTGACTAAGACACGAGGAGCCAACGCTTCAAACTTCCCTTTTTGTACAATTGATCCAAATGTAGGGATTGTGGAAGTGCCAGATGAGAGGCTAAAGAAGATTGCCGAAATAGTCAGCCCTGAAAAGATAGTGCCCGCCGCAGTTGAATTCGTAGACATTGCAGGGCTTGTTAAAGGGGCGCATAAGGGAGAAGGGCTCGGCAACCAATTTCTCGCCGCCATCAGAGAAGTCCACGCGCTCTGTCACATTGTAAGATTTTTTGAAAATTCTGACATTACTCACGTTGACGGAAGCGTAGATCCCAAACGCGATCGGGAAACAATTGAAACTGAGTTGTGCCTCAAAGACCTGCAAACTGTTACTGACCGGATAGATAAAATTGGAAACGCAGCAAAAACCGGCAATAAAGAAAGTCAGAAGGAGCTAGATGTCTTAAACAAACTCAAAGACTGCTTGGATAAAAGCTTGTTTGTTTCAACTATGAACTTTTCTGACGAGGAAGCTCTGATGGTTAAGTCATTTTTCCTTCTGACTGATAAGCCTCTGATGTATGCAGCCAATGTTTCTGAGGAACAGATGAATACCCTAAGTATTGCTGACGCACGCAGTCAGCTCGGTGTTCCTGAGGACACTGAGGTAATTACAGTTTCAGCTAAGATTGAAGAGGATCTTCAGGATTTGTCTGATGATGAGGCTAAGGAGTTTATGAATGAGCTTTCCGTAACTTCTTCCGGACTTGACCGCCTGATACATGCGGCATACAAAGCACTCGGTTACATAACATACTTCACAGCGGGACCCAAGGAAGCACGAGCTTGGACCATACCCGAAGGCGCCCTTGCCCCTCAGGCTGCAGGAGTAATTCATACTGACTTTGAAAAGGGCTTCATACGTGCTGAAACTATTTCTTATGAAGACTTTATTGAGTTTGGAGGAGAGGCCGGAGCCAAAGAAAAAGGCAAGATGCGCTCAGAGGGTAAAGATTACGAAGTGAAAGATGGAGATGTGATTTTATTTAAATTTAATGTTTAGAGGAGTCTTATTCAGAAAATTCATATCCGACAAGTTGTATGTTTCCTCTTATGTCTTCTTCCGAAGGACCGTGAACTACATGGTTATTGTTAAAAATAATAGCTCCATTTCCATTGTGATCATGAGTAAAAGCACCGAGCAAAGCACCAAATTGATCAGCAAGAGGCTTTCTTTCTCCTCTTGGCAGCAATGAATATTTCGCTTGCTGATGCGATACTACTTGTTGCCAACGTTTCTGATGTTCGCTGTAAACGTCATACGGATTCGCGAACAATCCACATAATTCACTGCGGATATCTGCAGTAGTAATTGGAATGTCTGCTTCTTTCAAAAACGAGAGAAATGATGCATCCGGTATAAATACAAAAGGACCCTTAGCTTCTTCATCATTGCCGGAGCTCTCGGATGAAATGGCATAAATAGCATGATGACCATTTTGTGATGGCTCTTTATGAAAAGGATGGCTCCCGCCCCTTACCTGATGTCTTACTATTACTCTGCAATCACGTGTTCCCGGATTCGATCCTCCGTTATTTATTTTAA
>CAZDKL010000043.1:0-3619 GCA_964506185.1 uncultured Candidatus Peribacteria bacterium | reverse complement strand
CCTCCGAGCGGTTACACGAGATGTTGGTCTAGCGCAGAGCCAATTGATTGTACAAAGTGCTATTCCAAGAAATGCAGCAATAGGGATCAAAAATGCTACGTTAAGTCTGATGGATCGGCATCCTGCAAAAAATCAAAAGGTGTTGATTCAAAGAAATATGCAGAGTGCCAAACTCAGTACAAGGAAGGAGAGGGAGATCCGAAATTGAAAAAAGATTATGAATCGGCGAAGAGGGCCAAATCTAAAGCCTGGAAGAATTATAAGCGTGTAAATAAAGATAAGTACAACGATTACAAGAAAAAGAAAAAAGCAGCTTGGATGGTATATATTAGAGCGAAAGATAAGGAAAGCGCATCATTGGATGCCATAAAAAAAAGCGCGCGTAGCAGATACAAGGATAAAAAGCTAAGGGCGCGCGAAAAGTATTTGAAAATAAAGACAAGTTACAAGACTACATACAACAATTTGAAGAAAGAGTACGAAATCGCAGAAAAGACATATAAAAAATGCAAAAAAATGAAAGGTGTTTCTAAGTGCAAGAAAAGTGATAAAGAATACAAAGATTTGAAGAAAAAAAAGAATGCCGCTTTCACGAAATATAAGAAAAAGAGAGACAAGGCAAAGAAGAAATATGAATCCGTAAAGAGGCCTGCCAAAAAGAAATACGATAGAACAATAAAAAAAGCAAAGAGGACTTATAAGTATGCTAGGAGGGCTCTAAAAGTAACGTATGAAGAAACCAAATCTGCTGATTTAGCTGAATATAAAAAAGCGACAAAGCCTTACAATAAAATTTACAAAAATTTAAAGAAAGACTACGAGGCTGCCAAAGCGCGTTACGAAACTTCTAAAAAGCAATAATCCTTACCCCCATTTTCCCATGAAAAAACTACTCATATCTTACGGCTTACTCCTTTCAATGCTGATTGTTGGAGTTGGACTTTTTAATTACGGGTATTCATTGTCTGGATTTGATCTTGCACCGCAAGTTTTGGCTTATGACGACGATGATGACGATGACGATGACTTGGGTGGAGGCCTTGGAAGCAGTTGTGAAAGCAATGCAAACTGTGGGGAAGGCCTATATTGCTATGGTTACAGATGCAAGAGAAAATGCGAAGGAGATAGCGATTGTACGAACCCAAATTATCCCGAGTGCACTAAAGGACAATGCCACAAGGAATGTCCTCCGGGGGAAAGATGGGAAGGGGATATGGGTTGCACATCTTATGGCGACGATGACGACGACGATGACGACGATGGACCACCACCTTGTACAAAGGAAAGAAGAACCGGATATTTCGACAAGGAAGGGTGTTATCAATATTCTAAATCAGATAGTGCAGGTTTTGAGGCTTGCAAGAGAGATGGATATAAATATGTTTCGCTTAAAAACGGGTTTCGAATGGGATGTTCCAATTATCATAAAGGGGATCTTTGCTCATTAAAAGATAGACGTTTGATATGTCCGGTAGATACAGGGGGCGATCTTGATCAGTTAAAAAGAGAGTACAAAGATGCAAAGAAAATAAAGAAAGCAGCATGGCAAAATTATCTAATGATTAAAAAACAATCCAAGACTTCATACAAAGCCGACAAAAAAGAAAAATGGGAAGAGTACAAATCAGCGAAGAAGGAAATGTTAGATGAATACAAAGATATTAGATCGGCAGCAAAGAGTAAGTATTTAGATGAGAAACAGACTGCAAAAAATGCTTATAAAAAGCTGAAAGATCCAGCGAGAGCAAAATACAAAGATGCAAATGAGGCGTATCAAAAGTCTAAAGCGAAATATAAGAAGTGCAGAGAAAAGAAATCGAAAAAAGAATGTAAGGACGAAAGAGATGACTACAAAGAAAAGAGAGGGAAGAGAAATGATATCCGGGAAGAGTACGTGGAAATAAGGGATGCAGCTAAAGCTAAATATGTTTCATTGCGCGATAATGCCAAAGAGGAATATTTGGATATAAGGAATAAAGCCAAAAAGAATTTCAATGAATCCAAAAAGGATCTTCGAGCGGCATATGACAAAAGCAAGGATCTTCTTCGGTCAAAGAGTAAGGCGGCAATACAAAATGCACGATCTGAGTACGATGCTAAAAAGAAGATCTATCTGGATGCAAAAGCTGCTTACGACAAAGTCAGGGGAAAATAATCGTCTTCAATTCTGTCAATCGTAATTAAATCTACTTCTGAGTAGAATCCAAGGTAAATATAACCCTTCCTCATATGAAAAAACTAATCATCTCGTATGGCTTGCTACTATCAATGTTCATTGTTGGAGCTGGCATTATTAATTATGGATATTCTTTCTCTGGATTAGACTTTGTACCTGTTGTTTTTGCCGAGGATGACGATGATAAGGATAAATTAAAGAAACTAAAAAAAGTATATAAAGATGCGAAGGCAGCTAAATCCAAAACTTGGAGCAGTTACAAGTCTTCAAAAGCAAAGGAGCATAAGAAGTACAAAGATAAAAAGTCAAAAGCATGGAAAAGTTACCTGGATAATAAAAAAAATGCGCTTGCATCCTATAAGGGTATAAAGGCAGAAGCGAAAAAAGAGTATTTAGACAAAAAGAAAAGTGCGAGAGATAAATATTTGGGCATAAAGAAAAAAGCCAGGGCGAATTATGATGATGTAAAAGCGGATTATAAAACTGCCAAAGCTGTATACAAGAAATGTAGGGACGATGGAGGTAGCTCAAAAGACTGCAAGAATGAGCGTGATGAATATAGAGATTTGCGTGATGACAAAAATGCTGCTTTTGCAGACTACAAAGGAATAAGAGATAACGCTAAGGGTGATTACGATTCGAAGCGGGGTGACGCAAAAAAAGTTTATACAGATGCTCGCGGTGATGCCAAGAAGGGATATCTTGATGCCAAGAAGGAACTGCGGTCTGGATATGATAAGAAAAAATCCAAAGCCAAATCCAATTATAATGATGCAAGGAAAGAAGCACGTGGTACTTATGACAAACTTAAGAAAGCTTACGAAAAAGCTAAGAAAGCTTACGACAAAGCGAGAGGGAAATAAGTACTAGCGTTTAATCGTTGTTTCAATTGTCAAGTACAATTAAGCCTCTAAATAGGTAGAATGCCCCATGAGTTGAACTTAACCCCTTCCTCGTATGAAAAAATTACCATCTTTAGTCGGACTTTTTATTGGTACTGCTGTTCTTGGTATCGGACTTTTTGCAAGTCCTCAAATTGCAGAAGCTGGTGGATGCACTATGTCATGGCATGGAAAATGTGCTAAAACGAATCATAATTGCATCATCAAGGGTGGAAAGCCGGTATGTGGCCAAAATGTAAAGAACCCCAAGAAGACCTGCAATTCAAACAAGCATGTTTCTTGCGCGCAAGTTGGTAAGAAATGCAAGATTAAAAGTGGTGGTCAAAGATGTGTAGATACAAAGTGCACGAGTAAAAGGAAAGAGGAGTGTAAAAAGCAAGGCAAGGTATGTAAGTTTTCAAATGATGTAGCTAAATGCGTAAAGAAAGGTGGTAGCAGCACGACATGTACAAAGAAAAAGGTGCGTGAGTGTTTTAATGCTGGGAAGAAATGTGTAAAGGGCAAGTGCAAGAAGAAGGATTCAGGCGGTGGAGGAGGCGGC
>CAZDKL010000042.1:0-4056 GCA_964506185.1 uncultured Candidatus Peribacteria bacterium | reverse complement strand
ATGGTAATACATCGCACGTCGAAGACGTGCTCTCCATGAGGTTGTTATTGTTTTATTTATCATGAAACTTCTTATGAACTTCCTTCAGTTGGGGATTAGTGACATGAGTGTAAATTTGTGTTGTAGATAAATCTTTGTGCCCGAGCATCTCCTGTACTGATCTAAGGTCAGCACCATTTCTGAGTAAGTCAGTTGCAAAGGAATGGCGGAGCGTGTGCGGTGACGGGTTGCTCATTATGCCGGCTTGGCGCGCGTACTTTTTAACAATGTTATAGATGGAAATTCGAGACAGTCTGAACTCTTCACCCGGAGGCATAGCGTTGCGTGCCTGATCGTGATTGCGAATGAATAGGGGATCTATGTTATCGATTCGGGAGTCCGTGTAGAGCTCCAAGGCCTCCTTAGCCTTATCCGAGATAAATACCACTCGTATCTTGCCGCGCTTTCCTCGAACGGAGATTTCACGCGTTTTGAAGTTTAGGTCATTCCTATCAAGGGACCTGAGCTCAGCAAGTCTCAGTCCTGTTGAAAAGAAGAGCTCAAGGATAGCGGAATCCCGTTTTCCGATCTTTGTATCCAAGTCCGGCGCGTTTAAGAGCCTCTCAAGTTCATCAGTAAAGAGTACTTTGACCTGTCTGGGATCCTCCTTAAAGCGGGTGACTCTGTCGGGCGGATAAACTTCCATTTCTTCTTCCTGGACCAAATACCTCAGGAAGGCTCTTAAAATCGTTAAATGGTGATTTTTGGTGCGTATGGCCAGTTCCTCGTCAGATTTCGTACGGAAAGAGTGAAGCGCACTCTTATATATGCGTATGGAAGATTTGTCGAAAAGAAGGGGATCTGTGACGTTTGTAAGCTCTAAAAGCAAATTTAGTGATTGTCGATAAGTAGAAATCGTTAAAGGCGATTTATTTTCTTCAGCTTGTAAAAACACTAAATAACGATCAATTGCTTGCGAAAGTTTTGTATCGGTAATTGTTGCACTCTTAGGCACGGGGGAGTCGGAAGGAGTAAATCGTAAGGGGAGTATAGAATTCAATGCATTCTGGGACGTTTTCCACACTCTATCCTTGTTAACATAATGCATTTTATGTTAATAATGAATTGACATAAAACAGGGTTGTATATTCTTTAGCTCAGGAGGTAGTGCTTACTCTGGTGTATTTATAACGTAATAAATAACACCAAGTGCTTCGCGTAACGTACTAATTGTTTCGAACGGAAGCGGAGCTTTTACAACCGATGGGTGAGTTTGGAAGCCATCAATCCCCTGTTTTCGTGCCAGCAAGGATATGCGGGCCAGATGGTATCGATCTGATATACCCACTATGGCTGTGCAGTCGTACACCTCTGACTTGAGAAGCGGTTTTGTAAATTTAATATTTTCCCATGTTGATCTCGATTTATCTTCAATAACAATATCTTCGGGATCAATCCCCTCTAGCATTCCTACTTTTCTCATAACTTCAGCCTCGCTCTCCACCCACTCACTCCCCTTTCCCCCGCTCATAAATATTTTTTTTACGTAACTTTTTTTGTAAAGCTCAGAAGCTGTTTGAACTCTCCTAGTTATCCCTGGCCCTGGGGTACTCCCCTTCCCCACTGCAGCACCGAACACAATCGCACAATCTACAGGATAATCAGGCATCGTACCGTTGTAGTTTAAAATTACATAAATCAAAGCGCTTACGTAAGTAGTTGCACAAATAAATATTGTTAACGATACAATTCGTACAAACCAGCGAAAATGGAAGAGCTCCGGAATCATAAGTTTTTGTACTCTACATTAATCAACAATATCAGTCACCGTTATATGAGATGGTATCTCCGGCAGCTTCCTAGACCACGGAGGCCACAATCCAATTTCAACTGTTTCTACTTCCAGCATATTTTTAATAATCCTGAGCGCTTCATCCTTCTTTTTGCCTGCAATCTTCTCTCTAACATTCATAGCAAAATGCGCACCTGATGGTGTTAGAGGATCCAGAACATATATTTGCCTTCCCGAGAGATCGACAGTCAATTTAATCCACGAATTATCATCTTCGTAGTCAATAACGTGATGAATTAATCGATCCGTGCTTACAGTATCTTCAAGCAGCTTCATCCCCTCCCCTACATGAGATTTTAGATCGTCAAGCAGCATATTCAGAGCCTTCTGTTTATCGTAAGCCAGAGCATTGTAAGTTATTTCTCCTTTTATTGGCATAGAAGCTACTTCCTGTCCAATAAACTGAGTCGGTAAAACAAAACCAGAGAAAGTCGCACTTGTGAAAATATCGTAATAGAGCCTTTCTATCCTGCTTGATAATGCTGTTGAGTTTGAAAGCTCAAGTTCTTCATCCATCATTTGATTTGCAAGCGTCAATAGCTCCTTCTCTAATTGCTTTTTTGCAAGATCCAGATCTTCCTCTTTTAAGACTGTTGAATACTCAGTAGTTCCACCAGTCGCCTGTGCACGGTTCTCTGCATATACAAGTATTTGTTCTTTCTTTGCAAGGCCTGGGAAATCCCATCTAAGCCCTGAGGGCACGTTACCTCGCTCCCCTATTATCTCACCATACAAATCAGTATCGTCCGCAATGCTTCGTACAGTTACTTCCTCTCCAGCTTCAATAATTACAGGGTCATCCAATCTGAATACCATTCCTGCCTGATTTATCACCCTTGACCCTTTTCTAATCGAATATGGTTCATCTGATTTATTTACAACTGTCATTGGCACTTTCGAGCTTGTGCCTATGAAATGCTTCGAAATCCTATCAAAGGTAAGATCCTTTGAAACCGTTACTTCAAGCGAAATCGCTGGAAGCACCCTTACTCTTGGAGGAAGATCAATCAACGCTCCCGATTGAACAAGGAATATATTTGCAGTTTGGCTAATTGTTTCCGATCTGGACCAAACGCGTACATCGGCAGATGGCAGTAGTTTAAATAAAACAAAAATTAGGAGAAACGAACTAATGGCAATTAGAATCCAGACTCGCAATTTAGGCAAAGACAAAAGCCCCATAGACTGCAAATGTGATCTGAGTTGTTGCTTCCATAAGCTCGGTGATAATAATTGAAGGGCTGTAGCAGAGCTAGGATGTCCTTCCAATGCCGATCTAACATCGCTTACCCTGTCTAAAACTCTAAGTCCGTGAGATCTAGACATTGAGAGAAAGACTCTTTCGAGAGTCGCAATCGTAATCCTTCCAGTATTATCCTCGCACATCTTAAAGAAATTCTGCAGAGCTTTTTCGTCGTGTTCAGGCAAATAATCGGCATTATCAGGTAGAATTATAAACAAGTCCCCTTCTGTTAAAGAAACTCTCTCAGAGAAAGAGCTCCAAGATTCGCCATCTTCCGGAATTAGAACGGTCAGATCCATTGAGTGCGGTGAATGCTAACATTTATTGCACTAACAGTCTATTTGCAGGTACTTACAGCGCACCTTGAAGTTCATGCAGAATAACACCAGTTCCCATTTTTTTAAGTTCACTGAAATATTTACCTTGTCCTGCAAAAGCGCCTCTTGGATTTAACTTCTTGTCTTTGGCCCATGAGGGATTCCCCAAGCTTTCAGCATCTTTAAGATTGTATCTTCCAGGAGGAGTATTCCCGAAACCTGCTTCGCTATATTGTGTTGCATCATCTCTGTCTCCTTCACCATCATTATCCCATACTTGTCCGTCCTCTGAATCAAATAGAATTATCGTATCTGGATACATGGGATTGAGTTTATCATTTGATTCAGATGGAGTAGGAATATATCCCCTAACAATCACTAGTCTTCCATCTCTTCCAAAAAAGACATACGCAGGTTCCCCATTTTCATCAGGATATGCAACTCCAATCAGTTCGCCCTTTCCATTTACGTATCTGATCAAATCCTTCCTACTTATTTCCACCCTTTTACCGTCATGGAAATAACTCATTCCATCAATACTTGTAGGCAACTCCCCTTCTCCGACAGTATCAAATCCAAACGGAGTATCGTCGATAGGTTCTACTGGAGGCTCATCAATAGGTTCTACTGGAGACTCATCAATAGGTTCTACTGGAGACTCATCA
>CAZDKL010000041.1:0-4586 GCA_964506185.1 uncultured Candidatus Peribacteria bacterium | reverse complement strand
CATTTGTCCCGGCCCCCTCATCCATCTTCCAATATCCTACGAGTCCATCATCAATCGTCAAATTGCTGAAGGCGTTGGAACCGGAGAGAGTAAGAGTATCTCCTGTAGATGTTAGGTAGACTGTTCCTTCTCTGGCATTGAAGTTACCGCTAGAGTATTGCTTCCAGTCTCCATCAACTGTTATGTCGTAGTTTGATGCAGAGACATCGAGTGTTCCTCCGGAGATTATCAAAGCTCCTGATATTCCCAGAGGTTGAGCGAGCGATACTGTTCCTGTGTAATCTCCTTCCATTGTCATTCCCATTATTGTAGTTGTAAACCCACTGTCTCTTGTTGAATCTGCTGTAGAAGTTGCATCAAAGAGAACTGTGTCGTCTGCTCCTGGTACATTATTTGTATTCCAGTTAGCAGCATCACTCCAATTAGCTGTTCCTGCTCCATTATCCCATGTAACAGTTTCCGCTCCAAAGTCCCAATTTGTATTATTCAAACTATTAGTTGAAGAAGAGGGGATTAGTTGTGCTCCGCCAGAGGCATCCATATCTTTAACATCCAGATAGCTTAATATCTGATCGCTTGCAACCAATGACGCGTCCAAAAGAAGTTTTGATGCTGAGCCTGTCTTTGTTGTTCTTAAACTCAAGAGTTCTCCATCAGTGCCTTCTAACACAAGTGAACCTGAAATATTTTGTCTTGCAGTGTAATCAAACGTCAAAGTATCAGCAGTTGATCCTATGCTCTGTAGCTTCCAGAACACGGTTGATCCCGAAATTGTCTGGTCACCTCCATCAAACAGAACTGTTCCACTTCCATCATGTGTAAAGTCACCGACATTAAGCCAGTTTCCACTCATTGTAATTGAACCTGAGCTTACGAGGTTACCTGTGTAGTTCTTGAAGTCTCCGCTGATATCTAATGAAGCTCCGAGTGTGTAGTAGCCTGAGCCTGTTGATGGGTTGCCGTTTGCGAGGTTTTCGACTTCGGAGGCGCTTAGGGCACGGTTGTAGATTCGTACGTCGTCGAGGAGGCCGGGAAAATTCCAGTCATCATTGATAGTATACCGCTTTCCAATATAAGTTGGCGTGCTGTTACCTATCGTAACAGAAATTGTACGACTTCCGTCTTCTACACCATCACGATACACTCGCCAATCTGCTCCATTGCGTACTACACCGATATGATGCCACACTCCGTCAGCGTTGCTTGTGTCAAACCCTATTCCATACGGTGGTGAACCATCGCCAAGAGCGAAGGTATTAGGCCAAAACTCATACCATTCACCCCAGCTACCATTGTCATATCGGTTGCTTAACCATGCACTGTTAGGATCAGTAGTCTTTATCCAGCCAAATACAGCCATTTGAGTGCCAAGATTAGACACGGTCGATCCAACATCCACATAATCATCACTCCCATCAAAATCAAGAGCATATGCATTGTAGAAGTTTGTTGTTCCAGTTCCAGCACTTATATCAACCCAATCTTCATAATCCATATTCGTAAGCGTTCCATCATTACTATTAGCTGAGCTGTCACGTGCAGTCGTTCCACCGCCTTCATCAAACTTCCAGTAACCTACAAGGCCATTATCAAATGTAACATCGTTGAATCCTGTAGTCTCGTAGATCTCTGCCTGCTCAGCCTCGTCTACAACACCGTCGAATGTAATAGTTTCTGTTCCGCGCGCGTATTGCCCTGCGTAGTTAAGCCATGAACCGCTAAGTGTAATTGCGGAATTAGATGAATTATTAATTCCTCCACCATACATCGTTAGGCTTCCGCTTAAGGTCAACGCAGCGCCGAGTGTGTATACACCGGAGCCTGTGTATGCGTTGCCGTTTGCAAGAGAAGCGACTTCGGAAGAGGCTAGGGCTCGGTTGTAAATGCGGACGTCGTCGATGACAGCATCGATATACTGACTTATGTATCTACCTATGGTAATTGCATCATTATCCGTTCCTATTGCGGTTGTATATGCAGTTGATGCTGATTGACTTCCATCAATATAAATTTTGGCATTATTTCTGTCATACCAGAATACAAGGTGATGCCATGTGTCAGCACTTATAGCATCAGTACTTGTGGATGTTCTCAAAGCATCGTTTATATGGAAACCAAGTTTTCCACTATTGCCATTCACAAGATATGCATCCCATGAAGTGTCATGAGCTTTAGCAACAAAGGCATCGTCATCACCGCCGGGATTAATGGTGCCCACTTTACTCCACAGTGATATGGAGATCGCCTCTGTTATATTAAAGGCTGGATCATCAGCTATGGTTACATAATCATCATCCCCATCGAAGTCCAAAGCATAAGGATTATCATTTAATGCCGGTGCGACACTTGTAGTCCACTCATCACCATCACTATTAGTGAGTGTCCCATGATTACCCTTGCTCGAATAGTCCCTGACCCACGTACCCGCCCCTTCATCCATCTTCCAGTATCCAACCAATCCATCATCAATCGTCAAATTATTAAGGCCGATTGGACCATCTATAACCAAGTCGTCAGCTGTTCCCTGCAGCAATACGTTGCCTGAACCAGACCTAAATGTTCCACTATTTCGCAGAGATCCTGAAATGGTAAGATCTGTACCTCCTGACCTGAACGTTCCAATATTTACAAATCCTGATGCAGTTCCGATCGAAGTGGTTCCACCCGATCCGTAGCCTGCAATTATTGTTCCTGAGTTTGTAATTCCTCCTGTTCCAACCCAGATGTTAAATCCATTTGTTACAAATGTATCACCGGCGGCAACTGATAGGGAGTCGCAAAGCATATGTCCGCTGAGCGTTATTGTTTCCGGTGAAGAACCTATCTGAACGTCTCCAAGGTTAACTACTTGTCTGAGGTCAAGAGTCAAATCTCCGTCAAATACAATAGGGGAGTCGTTGTCGGATTTAACAAATGTTGCTCCTGTTCCTATTGTAAAGTCACCGGAGATATTCATAGGTGCAGATCCTTGATCAAATGTTCCAAAGTTATGCGTAAATGCTCCGTTGATATCAACTGTACCAGAACCTGCTGCGAAGTCTGTACCCGTGTTCATTGTTAGAGCATCTGTGGTCAGCGTATGTTCTGTTAGCCTAAACGGTCCGCGAAGAGTCAGATCCTCTGTACTTATATCTCCCGCAGGTTCGTATTGATCCCAGATAAGGAGCTTTTTTCCGGTTTGAACTGTCATATCGTTGCCGGAATATGTGAAGATATCTGTAATATTCGAATCGGTTGAAACGTATCCGTCATTAATGTGCGATCCAAACATTGGCCTAAGCGCACCGGATGCAGCTCTTGTAATAATATAGTTTCTGTAAAGATCTATATCTGTAATTGTCTGGTTGTCTCCTACAACCAACATTGTGGATGACTTCTCCGTTGCGCCTCCGATAAAGATAGTTACAACGTCGCCCGGTTGCAGAAGCGCTCCGGATACCGTGTAGTCTCCGTTATTGTCGGTTGGAGTAACATCTATAATTCCTGCTCCGTTCTTGTATGTCTTTACGTTAACTCCTGTAATAGCGGTTTCCTTATCTTCCTCGTAAACCCGTCCGGAGATTGTAACAGTCGTGACATCAGTCGCTCCGCCCCAGTTTGTATTGTTTCCAAGATCTGCAGTATTTGTAGCATTAAGTTGCGCTCCACCCGAGGCGTCGTTATCTCTTACATTCAACCAATTAAGAATTTGAGTACCTGCGCTTGCATCCAGAAGGAAGTTAGTTGCGTTATCGAGTTTTGTTGAGCGCAAGCTGAGCTCTTGTGCAGATTCTCCTTCCAGTACCAATGAACCGCTTATGTTCTGTCTTGCTGTGTGGTCAAACTTCAATGTGTCTGATGTACTTCCAGTTGACTGCAACTTCCAGAATACCGTGCTTCCTGAGATTGTCTGATCATTACCATCAAACAGAACTGTACCTGAGCCGTCATGAGTAAAGTCACCAACATTCAACCAGTTTCCGCTCATTGTTATTGAACCTGAGCTTACGAGGTTTCCTGTGTAGTTCTTAAAGTCTCCAGAGATATCAAGGCTTGCTCCGAGTGTGTAGTAACCTGAGCCTGTTGATGGGTTGCCGTTTGCGAGGTTTTCTACTTCGGAGGCAGAGAGAGCTCTATTGTAGATTCTTATGTCGTCTAGGAGGCCGTTGAATGCAAATGCTGTACCTGCATTCGCAGTTACCCATCTACTACTTATTTTTATTTTATTGGTTGCTGTTACTTCTGCGCTCAAATCACCATTTTTACTTTCTGATCCATCCAAATAGATTTTACCACCAGCCGAGCCAGTCTCAAATGATGCAGCCACATGTACCCATGAATCAAGAGTAAGTGTATCTGTTGTTCGAACTGTATTAGCTATCGAATTCCATGAATGACCAACTGTTCTATCGGCATTAAATAGAATTGATAATCCAGCAGAATTAGCATCATAATTAGAAATTAAGTAACCAGCTGTCGCCACTGTTGGTTTTGCCCACATTGAAATTGTCTTGATTCCTGCTGAATTTGCACCAAGTGGATTTCCTATATCCACATAATCATTACTCCCATCAAAATCAAGAGCATAAGGATTGTACCCCTCGACT
>CAZDKL010000040.1:0-5179 GCA_964506185.1 uncultured Candidatus Peribacteria bacterium | reverse complement strand
TGCCAATATTTTAGCTCAAAACCCCATTTTCTGCGCTAGCTGGGTAGTCATTTTTCTATATCTGGACATGGAAGGAGGCTACCCCTATTTATATGAAATGCAACTATTATTTAAAGATGTCGATTTGTGAGTATTAAGCCTATTTATCCTTATCTTTGCCATCCTCTTCATCAATCTCGATAACATCCAACTCTTTGAGCTTACTGAGTTCCATGTAGGTAATCGTCCAAATGGTCTGTTTAAATACTGCCAGGTAGGCGAAGAAGTAGCTTGCGATTCCAACAAGAACGAGTCCTAGAATCGTAGCCACTGTGTAGCTAATTGCTGGAGGCAAGAATAGCGTGAGTAGGAATCCGATTCCGATTACGATTCCAGGAATCAAGATTACCATTATCAGATTCAAGATTATCCTAAGCACAATCACAAAGAATAGAAGCATTAAGAAAATAACATGACCGAGGTAGCTAATTACAAGCTTGAAGCTATTTTTTAGCGCCCCACCAATTCCTAACTTCTTAATCACCACAGCCTCTTCTGCAAAGATGCAGAAAAAGTGGATTAGAAGAGAGAAGAAGTAAAATACGAGCAACAATACGATCGAAAATGCTGCCATTCCGCCTGCATACCTTAGGAGCAATGAAATAATTGTTATAACAACAGTGACTCTCCCTAGGAAGAAAATCTCGTGTATGGCAAAAATCGGGAAGAAGTTATATATCGCCAGAACCAGTCCGCCTTTTACTTCCTCACCCTTATGTTTCTTGGCGGCCAAACCGATTATTGCACCACGGGACAAATGCGGGAACAGCCACTCAATGGTTATCAGTACAACTAAAGTAATCATGAATGATATAAAGAACCACATTGGTACGTACTTCATCAATGTTGCTTCAACAGTAAAGAAGCCGATAGGATCACCTTGAAGATACGAAATCAAAAACCAAACCTGATAAATAAGAAGCTTTATATTCAAAAGAGTTTCGGCTACGGCAGCTGCATATCCCCAGCGGCGAATCTGGCTTTCTGCTTTGGTTATGGCCCAAGCCTTAGCAACTATTTCACGAGGTGTCATTCAGTGGATATGTAAGATTGAAGAGGTTTATAAGAATAATCTTTGCCGATTACGATTGTTAATTCTCTTATTTCATCAGCGGGCAATTCCGGAATAGATTCTCTTGGATTCATACTCAGCATATTTGCAAAGAAGTTTCTAATTTTTTCGTTGGAAGAACTTGCAATCGATTTTTCTTGCTTAGACATCGAAGCATTGGCAATAACATCAACTGGAAAACCGTAGCGAGTCAGTTCCGTAGCTAATTTGCGTGCATGACCAGACGGGGCTCCTGCATTCAGAATAGACACAGTTGGCTTAGCCAGATAAATATCGCGGGATTCGAATAGGAGTTTTCTAAGCCCACGTATTTGTTTCCATGTAACCGGGAATTCAGGAATAGAAACAGGGAGAAGTACTGCAGCCCCATCAAACAAATTGCGTGGGGGAGTGTATAAGAAGCCTCCCGGTTCAATAAAACTGTCATAAAGTGCATTCCTATCACTTAGTTGCATTGCAACTACATTTGCGGGGTCCATATCAGCTGCATGCGTGAATAGCCCTATAAGTTCTCTGATCGAAAACGTGGTTTCTACATTATCTGAATATATTTTTAAGAAATTCATTATAGATCCGGACTTTTTATGAAAACCAATTTCCTTAGCCTTGGCTCCCATTACTTTTATTAGTTGTTGTTGTCTGGCCGATCGACCGAAGTCGCTTGTTGTTGATCTGCTTCTGGCATACTTAAGAGCAGTTTTACCATCCAGATGACGTAGTCCCTTTCGAATTTCAAATGGTTCGTATCCAAAATTCTCATCCGGGTATTCGTTATCAATAATGTCATATGGAACTTCTATATCCACTCCTCCAAGTTCATCAACTGCCTGTTCGAAAGCCTTAAAGTCAATTTTAATAACTCCGTGAATTGGCATTTCAAGAACTCTGCCAATTTCATTACCAAGTTCCTTCAAAGCTTCCAGAGAAGCATCATCTCTACTCTTTTCTTTCATATACCTTAGGTATCCTTTGTAGTCACGATAGAAAGTATTCAGCTTGCCCTTACCCATTTTTTCCGTATTCAGGAAATACAAATCCCTTGGGAAGGAAAGAAGAACCACACTCTTTGTATTAAGAGGATCAATGCTTGCGACTATGATCGAATCAGTCAGATCTTTTCCGTCATGTTCAACTGTTCCTTGTCCCATCAGCAATATATTTGTGAATCCATTTTGATCAACGGGAGGCGGAGTACCTGCCATCGATGTTAGTTGTGAAAAGCTTAAGATCCTCACAGAAAACAGTGCGCCGCTTAACAAGTTCAGGATAAAGAGAGCGACTAAGACTGAAATCAATATCAGTAACAACTTCTTCATAAACTGAACGCGCTTCTTGGCTTTTTTGGACTTAGTAGAACGCTTCTTCCAATCTTCATACCAGTGTAATAGGGGACGGCCAAATTCTAGAGTATTTAAAGCAACGGATTTCCAAGGAAACCCTTTGCGCCGCCTTTTCCTATCATCAATTTTGCGGACCTTGAAGGACATTGGGCATAGTTTAGCAGAGATGTGGATATTGAGAATGGGTATTTTGGGGCAAAAAACGTAAGGATTGACAAATATACATAAATAGTTTAATATCTGCTTTCATGGTTAATAGGCATGAACGAAGAATACGGCAAATTCGAAGAGAACAAGCTGAGCCAGCTAAAAGCGGGCCTGGCGAAAATAGGCGATCTCCGGTTTATACAAGAAGGGAAGTTCTAGGACCTCTTGCCTTACTATTAGCTGGAGGAGGGATTTATGCGACACACAGACACTTTCGCAATCAGTCTGAAAGACAGCTGCACATGGAATCTCTTCCAATAAATTTTGATGAGGTTGTAGAGCGACTTAAGTCAGAAGGAAAAATTGTATTTGATGAAGAGAATGGTCTTCCAGAAAGAATGTTCGTGTTGTTAAAACAGTTTCACGGAGACAGCGGATTTGCAGACTTGCTTGCTAAACATCCGGATCTTTTACAAAAATATATGGATCATCAGGACAGTTTTACAAATAGTGTTAAGAGTGAAATGACTAACAATGAGCCGGGCTTGGTTCATGCTCTTGTTGAAGGCCCGGATTTGGCCGGCCGTCGAACTACATGGAGATCCGATTCCGTTGAAAGCCTAAGGCTGTTGGGAGATCCAAGAATGACACAGGCAATCAGAGACGATGTCCCAAGCGAATTGCAGAAAGGAGGCATGACTGCGTTCAAGGCAATGGCATCCTGTATGGCTGCTGTTAATATTGCTGCGTTCAGCACCGCGAATCCTAAATATACAAACTACGTTCATGGATCAGATCCAAGAAATTTTAGAGGTGTTGCGCATGAGATGTATGATCGAATAGAAACTATGGCGCGGAAAACAAATGTTACAGATGCAGAAGTCAAAAGTTTTATTAAGTGGTTTATAAATGGAGACGAGTCAGATATGAAACGCAGAAATGAATATGCGACTTCCGAAGCGTTGGATCTTACACCAAGGTTTGGAGTTACTTTCATTATTTTGGGTGGAGGACATATGGCTGCCGGAGCGTACTCAAAAAATGACGGGGCTTGCCCATATCCACTGGAAGAAATGCTTTCAAAGTCAAAAGGAACCAGAACGGTTGTATTAGATCAGCAACACTTCGAGTACCTTATGAACTACAGAGGAGAAGGTGAACAAGAATTATATGTTGTAGGCAAGAAAAATATTAATGTTGATATCGTCAGAGAGCTAATTCGCCGTAAGAGAGAACTGGTAATACAAAAAAGCAGCTAAGGAATATATCCTTAGATGCTTAATTGCTTTTGAAAACTTATTTCAAGGTTACCTTCGCTCCAGCTTCCTCCAGCTTCTTCTTCATTTCTTCGGCTTCTGCTGTTGGGACGGCTTCCTTAATAACCTTAGGCGCTCCGTCGACCATTGCCTTTGCTTCGCCGAGGGCAAGTCCGGTAATTTCACGGACAACCTTGATCACGCCGATCTTTTGATCGCCTGATTCGGTAAGCTCGACATTGTAAGCAGATTTTTCTTCTGCTCCGCCTTCATCTCCTCCGCCTGCGGTGCCAGGAGCTGCGGCTACTGCTACTGGAGCAGCGGCTGAGATGCCGTACTCTTGCTCCATGAATTTAACGACGTTATTTAGCTGTACCACGTTAAGTTTTTCGAGGGCATCGATTACTGCCTTCTCTTCTTTAGAGAGGGAAACGGTGTCCTTCGTTGCTGCTGCATCATCAGCCATAGTATTAGGGGGTAATAAGTGAAAAGTGTAGAGTTAAAAATTATTCTGATTCGGATTTGGATTCGGGTTCGGGTTCGGGTTCGGGTTCGGAAGATTCTTCAGCCGGAGTCTCAGCTGTGTCTTCTGCGCTATCCTCTGCCTTCTGCGCCTCTGGCGCAGGCTGCGACTCGGCAGTCGCAGCTGCCTCGGCTTGTTCTTCTTTCGGTTCCTCGGCAGCAGGTGCAGGTTCATCACCTCCGAAGCCTCCCTTATCTGCAATTCCACTTAGAGCTCTTGCGAATCCACCCAAAGGTGAACCGCACATACCTGCAAATGTTGTAAGAGGAGATCTAATCATTGTGGCGAATATTCCAAGTAGCTGTTCACGGCTAGGCATCTTGGCAAGCTCAATCGCTTCCTCTTTAGTTAGAACCTTTCCATCAAAGATTCCTCCCAAAAGCTCAACTTGGTTGTGGTCTTTTCCAAATTTAAATGCAACTTGAGCTCCTGATAGGGGATCTGCGAAGCTAAATATCATAGAAACAGGTCCATCCAGAAGCTTCTCATCAAGCTCGGGCATATCACTGTCTTTAGCTGCAATCTTAAGAAGCGTCTTCTTGGCAACTCGCATTTCTGCTTCTTCTTCCTTCAATTTAGATCGAAGTTCACTTACTTCTGCCACGCTCATACCAATGTAATGAGCAAACATAACAGACTCTGCTGATTTGAATTTATCAGTCAGATCTTTTACTTGAGCCGTCTTTTGGTCCTTGGTGAGTGCCATATTTTAGTCAGAAAATAAAAACGCTGGTTCCTTACGACCGGGAGACCAGCGAGGCATACGGCACGAAACACTAAGCCGGGGCCAAATGGTCGATGC
>CAZDKL010000039.1:0-5227 GCA_964506185.1 uncultured Candidatus Peribacteria bacterium | reverse complement strand
TAGATCTATATGATAGCACCAGTTCGGAAAACCATGCTTTAGCTCCACCATAAAGAAATTTGGCTAATACAAGCCATATAAATCAATGCTAAAGCGGATGGTCGAACTTCTAATTTTCTTAGAGGGTCTATATAGCAAATATTGTGCTAAATGTGGTACAATACCAAGAAAGTATGACAGAGATATTAGAAGATTTTGGCGATCAAGAAATCCCTCGTTTCATGGATGTTTTAGCAGAGTACAAAAATGCAGATGAAATGGAAGCCATAAGGCAGATTCAGAAGCAAAAAAGCCCTACAAAATTGCTTTCTGAAAACAATCGTGCAATAGCTCTTGAAGTTGCTATGAAAGCACAGACGCAACATGCGGAAGTCTGGGCGAATATATCAGAATCAACTAACAAAGAGGGTTGCATTTTTAATTTGGAAGAAAGCCTCGGTGATAATCGAATCTTGATAATTAATGCAAGAATCTTAAAACCAGATAATGAAGAACTAATTAATTTTCAGATCGAAGAAAATGGTGATTGCATTGCTAGTCTTACACTCGTACGTCCAAGAATTTCAAATTGGACTCAATGGATAATTTACGACAGGCAGGTGGGCGATGAGTATAAGGGTGGTGGAGATAATAATTTGGGAGTCAGTAGTATCATTATTGATTGTGCACAAACATTTATTAAGCAATATGCAAATATTAAAGATGAGGAGATGCAAATTGATATAACATTTTCTCAACCTCAAGTTGGCATTTGGTGTCTTAAAAACGGTTTTTTACCATCGTCAGAGCAGGAAGTAGCAAAATGGAACAAGATGTGTCATCCACACGATAAAATTCCTGGAGAACCATCGTTAGATATGCGTGAAGATTTCATGGTGTTTCCAAGTGGCTTCAAGGGTTTTAGCAGATATGCATACAACGATGCATATCGAGTGCATTTTAGAAAAGTGTTGTCGTCACTGAAATCTATTGAGACAAACAACAAAGCTGCTAGAAACAAATGTGATGATGTTCTTTCTGCATAAAGCAATTTCTTACATTACATAACAAAGTTCCTTCTTCTCCTTTAACCCAAAATCAAGCATTTCCAACCTCCTCGCCAATTCAGGCAGTTTTTCAATGTATGCTAAGATGCCCATGTGGGGTTCGACTTTCAACTGATAAGCTCCACCAAAATACTTAAGGCAGTTCTCCTAAGTAGGGGGAGGCGTAGGCGAAGAGCCTAGTGAAATGGCGTCAGATATATACCCATTGGAAATAGTGTTTTGTGCAGGGGATAAAGGAGAATAGTAGAGACTAATCCAATAATTACCCCCAACTTAATTGCTGAAGATGTTCTGTCAAAAATCTTCCAATGTCGTTTAATAATTGCCAAGTAAGCAAGCGCAATGATAACTGTAATGCCAAGAGGCGCTGGTACCAGTGATGATAAAAGTATTATGCTCATTAGCATTTCATTGTCCATGGAGAGTTCTGGAAGTGAACTATAAATAATAGATGACTGAATAATGCCAATAAGAGCTGTGAAGAATAAACAGACAATGAAGGAAATGATAATACAAACAACGAATCTAGCTAATCGATGTAATAAGAGTTTAGATTTCATAATTGAGTTGTAAATCAGTTAGAGGGATTTCCGCCAATTCTATCACCAAAATCTATTAAATCGAAATCTTCATGGCCCCATGGAAATCTGGATGGCATGCTTGGTGGCACTAATGATGCTTTGGCTGCGACATTTGCTATAGCCTGTGCGGCACTGTTACAGTTTGGGCCAGTCAGATCATAATCAAGGTCTTCAAGTAAGGTGAGTGCTAGTGTTCTCACCAGTTCATTATTTGCAGGTATCTTCGAATGATATATTCTCAGACTGTCATCTCTAATAGGTTTATCGGTCAAAGATTCCCATGCTGTTCGATCCCTTTTGTGTACTTTGTCAAAGACTCGACCTAGATTGCCAGATTCATTTTTCGCAAATGTGTATATCGTTGCATTTGGATCACCAAGGAATTTCGCGTCAGTGACTATAAAGTTATGTGAATGAAATACGTCTATACCAAATGGTCTAGATACAATATAGCTAAGTAATTCTTCCTCATTCTCTGTGTTTTCCTTACCGAAATCTGGATCCAGCCATTGTGGATTTATTTCTATTGCCATTGCCAACTTCTCTCCAAACCTCAACTGTTCCTCCATTCTTATTCCTTCCACTGCAACATCAACAACCGCGCCCAGGTCAGCCACTTGTTCCTCCGCCCATGCAACACTAGGGCGAAGTGGATCTTCTTCGACCAGCATTGCGTTAGTCACATCAGTCTGACCCGCATCTTCTGCAACAAGTGAAAACACCTGATCAATTTCTTCCTGCCATCTTTCACGTTGAACGTTTGGAGTGTCCCGCACTTCTCTCCATTGTTGGAATCTTGGGTCAACGTAACCACCTGAATCAGCTTGTCTTTCCATCTCTGCAATCCTGCGATTTACTCTCGCAACACGCCTCGGGATGGTCTCAGATTTTGTGTTGATGTTAGTAGCATTTGTGTCATAAGTGTTGCTGGCTGAAGCGTAAAGTGAACCGGAATCGTTTGCAATCAGAGTCGCGGGTCCGTCCGGTTGTCCGGCATGAACTATCTGCCAGTAACGACTGAGTGCTTGGTACTCCTGCTTATGATGTTGGCGATTGCTCATTTCCTGAAGCACGTAGAACGTTCCAATGTTCTGCTCGTAAATTCTTAGTGCCTCCGCCATAGCTTCATCAACCGTTGGTAATTCAATTCCGGTTTCAATCTTGAGTTCACAAATCTTCCTTACACCTCCCCAGATTGCAATTTCATTTTCCACTCGTGCTATTGCTTCCTGTTGATTGCCTCCGCGTTGCGAATCGAAGTAGACATCGACTGCAAACTTCAAGATTCTTCCAACCGCCCCTTTGTAAACTTCCAGATTTTCCCAGTTGGATTGCATTGCATCACCTCTCATCCTGCGTGATTGGTCGTCTGTGACATTTCTCATTTCCGGACGCTTTTGGTAATAGGCTTCATCGAGGGCTTCACGGTCCATGCTGAATTTAGAAAGCCTGTAAAGCTCAGATTCCTGATATTCTCTGAATTGGGGATATCCATCAACATTAGTAGATTTAAGTTCAGTCTGATTGGCAAAAACATCCACAGTTCTCTTAGACGCCTGAACTGAATATGCTAGCTCATTAACTGTTTCATTTCCGCGCGCCATCATTCCGACTATCTGAGGCTCGGGGCTCCACCTGTCGCCGACGTCAGTCAACGAAATCTCCTCGCCATCCCAGTTGATTGAAAGAGTGTCCAAGGTTATTTCCTTCGAATTCTTCAGGTCTACTTCATATGTTCCTGGAACATTAGATCCGTCAAAGAACATTTGAGCCATCACAAGTTCCGTACCTCCTTCGCGTTCAATTACTCTGTCTGACATTATTCCTCCTCCATCAACTTCCAAACGAATGTCATCAAAAGGAGTCGAAGTTGCTGCGACAATTGCCGTCCCGTTTATTGCAGCGATCTGTACGTCGGGTATGACGGGGTGTTCTTCAAGTAACCCGGTTTCCAACTCACTCCAATCATTTTGCGGTGCATCAACTTTTCCTTTTCGAATCCAAACCTGATCAAGTACGTTTCCATCAGGATCAAGCATTTTCAGATATTGACTCTTGCCAGGTTCTTTTGCATTTACTCCCACAAGCTCCTTTGGAAGTTTAATTGTCACTGCCTTATCAGCTTCACCTCCAACATGCTCAAAAGTCTGTTCAACTCTGTTCGTTCCGTCTTCCATTACAAATGTAACGGCATCGAAATCAGTCGAGAATCTTACGTCAGCTGAGTTCCCGTCAGCCCCAGTTATATCTTCGGCCACAAACATTCTGGAATAGGGGACTGCTTCCCGCAAATCCTCCTGTGCCACGGTTAGTTCGGCTTCAAGTTCAACCAGCTCTGCCTTCTTCTTTGCAAGCAGAGCTTCCAATGCCTCAATTTCTGATTTTGTCTGATTAACAGATTCTTCGACTGTATTTCGCTCTGTATCTAAGTTTTCTGCCTTATCCAGAATTGCTTGCGTATCCACTTTGGGTGATTGGGGAGGATCTAAAATTACAATTTGCGGTTCATTATTCTCGGGTGCGGGTTCGGGTTCGGGATCAACTTGAATCTTCTTAGTGCCATGAGAAACTTCCATTGAGTCAATAAAGATTGAACCTGATCCGAACTTTTCCATTGCGACTCTTCCTCCGGCCGGTTCTTCTTTTACAGCTCCGTCGACGCAGACAATCTCCTGATCTCCGTCCATGATCTTCAGGCTGGCATAAGTGCCGGTATCAATTACCTGAACTGCGTAAGTTTGGTCAGTGCTCAATTTTGGAATCGATGTGTATGACCTTGCTCCGTTCTCGTCAAAGAGTCTTGTGTTGCCGTCTTCGTCATACAAATAAATTCCGGCGCTGTTGTATTCAATAATAAACGCCATCCCATTCTTGTATTCACCGTCTCCCAAATAATTTCCGTCATATCTGGTAACGATTCTTACTCCGTTGCCATCAAGCCTCAGGTCAGCTTCGATTTTTACAGGACTCTCTGCAGAAGGAGTTAGATCCTGTTCCGGTTTACTCGCGAATACTGTTCCATTGCTTATCACCAGATTGCCATCAGTGACATTCGCATTTGCTCCGTTCCAAAAGGCTCCGATCTCCACACCGTTATCGAAGCTATCTGTGTAAAGAACATTAGCAACCTCGGATGCGTTTTGGTCGAGAAGGGGATTGACGCTCAGAAGGGTTCTTTCCTCCAGAGGTTCAACTCGAGGGGAAAAAGTATTGTTATGAAGTTTTCTTCTATCAGGCATGTTATGAAATGGGAATTAATCAAAAACCTCCCCGCTCTGGGGAGGGGGATGATGTAACTCCGATTGACTTGAGAATGTAACCCCTTCTCAAAAAAAACTTTTGGGTACCTCCACTTTTCCTGTTGAACTAGGGCTCTTTCCGGTTCCGCTCCAAAGCGGAACAGGGGGTTATGGAAATTGAGAAATGTGGTGGGGTATATTAAATTCAAGAATTGCAATTTATCCCTCTTCCCCCAGACCCCCCTCTCCCTAGGGAGAGGGGGACCGACCTCACCCCCAAACCCCCTCTCCTCCACACTCCACTTGCCTGCCAGGAGAGGGGGCTTTAACGTCAAATTCTCTTGCAATATGACAAATTAAG
>CAZDKL010000038.1:0-5590 GCA_964506185.1 uncultured Candidatus Peribacteria bacterium | reverse complement strand
ACAACAGGTCCGCTCTGATTATTAGCTGGATTAGGATCAGTTGAGGAAGTTGATGCTGATGCAGAGTTAGAGATTGTTCCACCACATGTGTAGTTGGCAGGAACATCAAACACTACTGTGTAACTTCTAGTAGCACCGTTTGTAAGAGTCGCATTGTTACAGAGAATATCATTTCCTTGCTGCACACAATCGGGATCAGAAGCACCTGAGTTGAAAGTTAGACCGGCAGGAATTGTATCTTCTGCCACAACATTATTAGCTGTGTCTGGTCCGTTGTTTGTAACGAGAAGAGTGTAACTGACGGTTGAGCCTGCATTTACATTTGCAGGACCGCTCTTAACAATACTTAAGTCAGACTGAGGCTGAGGATTAGAAACATTTGTAAGTAAGGTTGTCTGGTTGTTAGCAGCATTAGGATCGTTGGAACCTCCGGCTGTCGCAGGATTGTTTGTAATCGTAATTATCGCGTTAGGCGGAATGTTTCCGAAGCCTGGTAATTGGAATGCGACTACAAATGGAGCTGAAGCTCCAGCTGCTAGATTGCCTACTGTGCAGACTACGTTTTGACCTTGTAGTGTACAAGCCGGATCAGAAGAACCTGGAATGAATACTAATGGTTGTGAGACAGGAGCTGCGTAGGCTTTAGCTATAAGGAGCTTGCCTGCCATGTTGAAGATTGATTCATCGTAAGAGAATGTTCCATCAGATGATGTAATTACTGGCAATGGGTATGTGATTACAACATTGGAGTCAGCATCAGGTCCGCTATTTGTAACGGTAACTGTGTAACTGACAGTTGTATCAGTCCTTGGAATGTCCAGAGGCCCTGTCATTCCTATCGAAAGATCAGAATTTGGGGTAACACACTGAACAGTTGTGCTAACAGTCTGGCTTTGGTTGTTATTAGGATTAGGATCAGTTACTGATGTGGATACAGAGGCTGAGTTCTGTATTACTGTTCCACAAGCGTGTTGCTGATCGAATGTTACGGAGAAGCTGCTACTAGCTCCGCTTGCAAGAGTCAGATTATTACAAAGGATATCATTTCCTTGCTGAATACATGCTGGATCAGATGCTCCTGCATTAAATGTAAGTCCTGCTGGGATTGGATCTGATGCAACAACGTTGTTTGCTGTATCCGGTCCGGAGTTTAGTACTGTAAGAGTGTAGGTAACTGGTAATCCGTTAACTACTGTTACAGGTCCGGTCTTTGTAATGCTTAAGTCGGCTCCAACAATAGGTCCTGATTCGTCATTGTCCTGATTACTTGTGCAATCCGGATCATTTGGATAGTCGGTCTGCTGATCACCATCATTATCCTGTCCGTCTTGGCACTGTGCCAGAACGTCTCCTTCATCATCATCGGTTGCAGATGAACATGCGAAGTCTGCAGGATAGTCAGTTGCACCATCATTATCGTTATCTATTCCATCATCACATTCGTAACATGTAACTGTTGTTTGAGTAGGTGCAGAAATATTGTTCTGACTGTTTGGATCTGTAGAGGAAGTAGAAACAGTTGCAGTATTCTGAATTACAGAGTTGCATGAAAGCGTTGGTGCAACATCAAATACTACTTGGTAACTTCGTGATGCTCCATTTGCGAGATTCAAGTTGTCGCAAAGTACTTTTAGATTATCAAGTACACAGTCATTGTCAGAAAGAGTTGGGTTAAATGTAAGTCCTGCTGGAATCCAGTCTCCTGCTACAACATTGTAGGCAGTATCTGGACCGTGGTTGTTTACTGTAATTGTGTAGAGAAGATTCCCTCCGCGTGGGATTTGGGTTACTCCACTCTTAATTACTTCCAGATCGGAATACATTTGATTAAATTCATCATCATCTTGATTGGACAAGCATCCTGGATCTGCAGGGAAGTCTACAAGCAGATCTCCATCGTTATCCTGTCCGTCCTGACATTGAGGAATCGGATTTGTCTCATCATCATCGGAGAAACTTGAACAAGAAGCATCACCTGGGTAGTCGGTATAACCATCATTATCATTATCGATGTCATCATGACACTCGTAACAACCAACTGTTGTTACTGCAAGGCTTTGGTCGTTTGCAGCATTTGAATCAGTTGAGGAAGATGATACTGATGCAGTGTTATTAATATCACTTCCACATGGTGTAATACCGGTAACAAAGAATGTCACTGTGTAGTCCCTAGTTGCTCCGTTGGCTAATGCACCCTGACTTGCGCAAAGCACAGTATTAGTCTGGCCCATATATGCACAATCTGGGTGGGAAGAAGCTTGTTCATATGTTAATCCTGAAGGTACAACGTCTGAAACTACAACGTTGTCTGCAGCATCTGGTCCATAGTTAGTAACGGAAAGAGTGTATGTAACTGTCTCTCCGCGGTGAACACTTGTGCCACCAGTCTTAACAATGCCCAAATCTGATTGAGCAACAGGACAGTCAACGGTTGTTACAACAGGACCGCTGTGGTTATTCGCTGGAACTGGGTCTGTTGAAGATGTTGAAACGGATGCTGAGTTAGAGATAGTTCCACCACATGTGTAGTTGGAAGGAATATCGAATACTACTGTGTAACTTCTCGAGGCTCCGTTTATTAAGCTTAAATTGTCGCAAAGAATATCATTGCCTTGCTGTACACAATCATTATCAGAAGCTCCTGAATTAAAGATTAATCCTGAAGGAATTGCATCTTCGGCAACTATATTGTTAGCTGTATCAGGACCGTTATTCGTAACTGCAAGTGTATAGCTCACGGTTCCTCCTGCGTTTGCATTGGTAGGTCCGCTCTTAACTATTACCAGATCGGACTGAAGAGTGTGAGTTTCGTCATCATCCTGATTGCTCTGGCATCCTGGATCTTGTGGGTGGTCAACAAGTTGATCTCCATCGTTATCCTGTCCGTCTTGGCACTGTGCGAGAACATCATCCTCATCATCATCAGTTGCAGATGAACATGCGAAGTCTGCAGGATAGTCAGTTGCACCATCATTATCGTTATCTATTCCATCATCACATTCGTAACAATCTACTGTCGTTGATACTGGTCCTGCTTGGTTGTTTGCAGGAACTGGATCAGTTGAAGAAGATGAAACTGAAGCTGAATTATCGATTGTTCCGTTGCATGTGTAAGCGGGTGAAACATCAAATACAACTGTGTAACTTCTGGATGCTCCATTAGCAAGAGTCAGATTATTACAAAGGATATCATTTCCTTGCTGAATACATGCTGGATCAGATGCTCCTGCATTGAATGACAAACCTGAAGGAATTGGATCACCTGCGACTACGTTGGTAGCAGCATCAGGTCCGTTATTTGTTACAAGGAGTGTGTAGCTCACGGTTTGTCCGCGGTAAACGTTAGCAGGTCCGCTCTTAGAAATGCTTAGATCAGATTGAGGCTGAGGACAGTCAACAGTTGTTGTAACAGGTCCTGCTGAGTTGTTTCCTAACACAGGATCATTCGAAGATCCTGAGACAGTTGCAGTATTGCTGATTGTTCCGCCACATGTGTAATTACCAGGGACATCAAACGCAATATCCAGGTTTACCATTCCTCCGTTTGCAAGATTAATACCGCTGCAAACTATATTTCCGCCTGAAGGTGCACAACCCGGAGTGGATTGAGATGAATTGAAACTTAAGTTTGAAGGGATAGGATCTGTTACTACAACACTTCCATCAGCGTCTGGTCCGTTGTTTGTAACTCTGATTCCATAGGTAATCAAATCACCAGGATTCACGTTTGCAGGTCCGCTCTTTTGGATTGCAAGGTCGGACTGAGCTACAGGACAATCAACAGTCGTTGTAACTGGTCCACTTTGGTTGTTAGCTGGAACTGGATCTGTTGAAGATGTTGAAACTGAAGCTGAGTTTGAAATAGTACCGCCACATGTGTAGTTTGATGGAATATCAAATACTACTGTGTAGTTTCTGGTAGCACCGTTTGCAAGTGTCAGGTTGTTACAAAGGATGTCCTGACCCTGTTGAATACAATCATTATCGGATGCGCCTGCATTAAAGGTGAGTCCGGAAGGAATTGTATCTTCGGCAACTACATTGTTTGCTGTATCAGGACCATTATTGGTTACAGCAAGAGTGTAGGTGACAGTTCCTCCTGCGTTTGCATTAGCAGGTCCACTCTTAATTATTACCAGATCAGAGCTAAGTATGTTCAACTCATCATTGTCCTGATTGCTTGAACATCCTGGATCTTGAGGGTGGTCAACAAGTTGATCGCCGTCATTATCCTGTCCGTCTTGGCACTGTGCGAGGACATCATCCTCATCATCATCGGTTGCAGATGAACATGCGAAGTCAGCTGGGTAGTCGGTTGCTCCATCATTATCGTTATCTACTCCATCATCACACTCGTAACACTGAACCGTGGTATTTGCCTGCGTTTGGTTATTGGCAGGATTCGGATCTGTGGAAGAAGTGGAAACTGATGCAGAGTTTGTGATTTGACCTCCGCAAGTGTAAGTACCAGGTATATCAAATGTAACTGTGTAAGCTCGAGATGCTCCGTTTGTTAGTTGAGTATTGTTGCAAAGTACGTCTTGACCTTGGAGTACGCAGTCATTGTCGGAAGCACCCGCATTAAATGTCAAACCTGCAGGAATTGGATCTTCTGCAACAATGTTATTTGCAACATCCGGTCCGTTGTTAGTAACTGTTAGCGTGTATGAAACTGAGTTGCCTCTGTAAATGGTCAAAGGACCGCTCTTTGCGATTTCAAGATCGGACTGAAGAGTGTGAGTTTCATCATTATCCTGATTGCTCGTGCAACCTGGATCTGCAGGATGGTCGATTAGCTGATCTCCGTCATTATCCTGTCCGTCTTGGCACTGTGCCAGAACGTCTCCTTCATCATTATCCTGAGCTGATGTACATGCAAAGTCTGCAGGATAGTCAATAGCTCCGTCATTATCGTTATCAACACCGTCATTACACTGTGTGCACGTTACGGTTGTTGTGACAGGACTGGTTGTATTGTTGCTGGAGTTAGGATCAGTCGAAGAAGTTGAAACTGATGCAGTATTGCTAATGGTTCCATTGCATGTGTAGTTGGTAGGCACATCAAATACAACAAAGTAAGTTCTCGAACTGCCACTTGGAAGGACTAGTAGGTTATCGCAAAGAATGCGATTGCCATGAGGTACACATTCAGGATCAGATAATCCTGCATTAAACGTAAGACCAGAAGGAACATCGTCTGCCACTACAATATTAAGAGCAGGATCTGGACCATGGTTGGTCGTTGTAAGTGTATATAGGAGAGATCCGCCTCTTGCGATTGTAGCAGCTCCGCTCTTCGTTATATCTAGATCAGAACTGAAGATGTTGAATTCATCATTATCTTGATTGCTCTGGCAACCTGGATCTGCAGGATAGTCGGTGAAGTTGTCTCCATCGTTATCGGTTCCATCCTGACATTCCGCAAAGACATCATCCTCATCATCATCTTGTAGAGATGTACATGCGAAGTCTGCAGGATAGTCAGTTGCATTATCACTGTCATTATCTATGCCATCGGAACATTCTGTATTTCCTGGATCCCATGTGTCTTCCGTATTGTCCTGAGCTGAAGTACAGCTTGGGTCATTAG
>CAZDKL010000037.1:0-7227 GCA_964506185.1 uncultured Candidatus Peribacteria bacterium | reverse complement strand
TTACTTCAAGTGGACAGATTCTGTTTACTTCAAGCGGATCGGAGACTATTACGACTAATGGTGGAGATGGATTCTATGATCTGTATTTGAATGATGGATTGGTTGGATACTGGAAGTTCGATGAAGGAACGGGAACATCTGCTGGTGATAGTTCTGGTTACGGAAATAGTGGAACTCTTGTGAATATGGAAGCTGGGGATTGGGTAAGCGGAGGGCCGACTAATTATTATAATCCTTATAGCATAAACTTTGATGGTAGTAATTATATGGATGTACCTGATAAAACCAATAGTGTCTTTGATGTTACTGATGGATTAACACTTTCTGCTTGGATTAAATCCAGTGATTCTGATGGTTGGATTATAGGAAAAGATGATGTTGTAGGAAATCGTCCGTATTCATTAAGAAGGCTGAATAGTATCCTTAGATTCGGAGTCCAAGCTGATAGTTTAAGTTACCTAAATGGAGCAATTGGCATGTCGGATACTGAATGGGTATTTGTTTCCGGTACATATGATGGTTCAAATCAAAATGTATATATTAATGGGGTTTTGGATACAACAACTGCATTAACAGGCAAGATTGCTGTAGATAATGATTCAATTCTTATTGGAAGGAGAGGTGATAATGGCTTGGCTTACACTGGCCAAATAGACGACATCCGAATCTTTGACCGCGCCCTTTCTCCACAAGAAATCGCAGCACTCGCGGCGGGTAATCATCCAATGACTTCGAGCGGAACATATACATTGGGAAGCTCCTTAGAAGTTGGGGGTCGCTTGTCACTGGTCTCTGGTCTCCTTGATGTTTCAACCAGTAATTACCCAATAACAGTTAGTGGAAGCTGGATCAATGATGGAGGTAGTTTTGAGCCTCGCGCCGGTACCGGTACATTAGATGCCTCGGCAGGCTCGGCACAGGCTATTAGATCTGGAGGGCAGGCATTCCATAACCTTAAGATAGAAGGATCCGATAAATACATACTGGAAGACAAGCTCGATGTTGATGGTACTCTTGCGCAAACAGCAGGAACCCTCGATACTGGCTCAGGTGTATATACAATGTATGTACAGGACATGGATGTATCGGCTGGAACGTTGAAATCTAGAACAGGAACAATAGTCATTGACGCAACTTCGGATTCCGGATTCCGGATTCCGGATGCTCCTTACAACCTTCAGATTGAAGATCCCACAGAGAATGGCCTCGTCGGTTACTGGAAATTCGACGAAGGACAAGGCAACTTCGCCTATGACTCCTCTGGTCAGGCAAATACAGGAACTCTTGTTATGGGAACGGGAGGACTGCTGTGGAGCGGCGCTACGACTTCAACAATTACTTATGATAATCCTTATGCTCTTGATTTTGATGGGCAGGATGATCGGGTGGAAATTTATAATGGAGCAACAAGCGGAGGCCCATCAGCGCTCAATTTTGGAGCGAATGACTCATTCACAATATCACACTGGTCCAAATTGGATTCATCTGCTGGATCGAGGGGCATATTTTCCCTGAACGATGTAGATTCAGGTGGCACTGCGCTAATTCGGACGATTAAAAGTAGTACAAATCTAATTATTCAGGTACGAGATAACTCGGGCAACCAGGCTGCGAATGACAGTGAGAGTGGTGTTGTCGAAAATTCCTGGCAGCATATGGTTCTTGTGCGTGATGTCTCCAATGACAGGATTTATTCCTATATTGACACAACTCTTAAACACGATTTAGAAGATACCACAACTGACGACTTTACAACCTATTCGGATATTTGGATAGGGGCCGATGCACATGATGGTGGAAGAGAATTTGCCTCCGGCCTCCTCGACGACGTACGAATCTACAATCGTGCTCTCTCCGCCAAAGAAGTCGCAAATCTAGCCGCCGGTAAGTACGCAGACGGAGATAATGGGACTGCTACCATAACTCTCGGCTCCTCACTCGAAGTCAAAAATGATCTATACATCCAAAGTGGAATACTTAGTGCAGGAGCTAATGCAATAACAATCTCCGGAAGCTGGCTTGGGTATGCGGGTGTTGATAACTTTACCGCAGGAACCTCGACTGTGACCTTTGACGGCACAGTTGATAACGGGGATGCTAAGTATGTTACGGGTAGTGGAAGCTTTAATAATCTTACGATTGATAATGGATTGGTTGGGTATTGGAAGTTCGACGAAGGCTCTGGGTCAACTGTTGCACGCGACTCATCTGTAAATAGCAACGACGGAACCTTAACAAATATGAATACAGGAACAGGATGGAGGCTAAATACTTGGCCGGAAGGGAATACGGGAACTACATTCTTTAATCCTTATAGTCTGGAGTTTGATGGGGTGGATGATTATGTGGATGCGGGGAATGACAGTAGTTTAGATATTACTGGAAACTTCGCTGTGGGATCGTGGGTAAAAAAGAATGCTAATGCTGGCTCGTATCCTGATATTGTCGGAAAATTAGAAACTAATAAGGGTTATGGACTATATGTAAGTGACACTACAAAAATCGGCGGTATCATTGGAGATGTTGGTGGTGCTGGAGGTTTTAAAATTACTCCTCTTCATACACCAACAAATGGAGTTTGGTATTACTATACTGTTATTTACAATGGTGCAACATTAAGTCTTTATACAGATGGCACATTATTTGGTTCAACAGTAAGAACAGGTGCCACAGTATCAACTACAAATAATCTGAGAATGGGAAGGCGTTTTGAAGATTGGGCAACTTATGGTTATTTCGATGGCCTCATCGACGACGTACGAATCTACAACCGTGCCCTTAGCGCCTCCGAAGTTGAGAGCCTCGCAAACGGCAACCCATCAACCGGCTCCGGATATTACACTCTCGGTTCTTCGCTCGACATCGCAGGAAACTTAAATAACTACACTGCAAACCTGATTTCAAGCGGTTCTATTACAGTCCAAGGAGACTGGAATAACCAAGGCGAGTTTAGCCATGACGATGGCGGAACTGTTAACTTTAACGGCACTTCACAGACAATTAGTGGTTCTACAGTGTTCTGGAAGCTCCAGAGCACAGGATCGACTGCTGATACCCTTCGTTTCGACTATACTAGTAGACAGAACATTTCGGGATCTCTTGTACTCTCTGGGGACTCAGGGCAAGCTTTGAGCCTACGATCAACAAAGACAGGCAGTGCTTCAAAGCTACTTCTGGATGCAAGTGCCGGATCGCAAATACTTACATATCTTGATGTTAAAGATTCAGACGCTTCCAGAGGACTGGAACTTGATGCTAGCGTGGACACAACAAACAGCGGAAATAATACTAATTGGGACTTTACAGAAGATATTACTTGGGATAACGGCGGAGGAGATGGGCTTTGGAGCACTGCAGAGAACTGGTCAAGCAATACCGTGCCGACACATAACAGTAATGTAACGTTTGATGACACAAGTACGGCTAACGTAACTATCGACTCAGCTGCATTTGCAAACAACATAATCATCCGCGACAGCTACACAGGACAACTTACAATCTCCACTCCCCTATCGATCTCCGGATCACTGACGCATTCAGGAACGCACGCAACAGGACTTACATGGACTCAGGATGAAGAGAATGATTTGTACATAGTCGGTGACTTCTATGTTGGAAGCGGATCTTATGTAACTGTAGAAAGGTCTAGTACAACCGGAAATGGTTCAGGACAGTCAATCAGGGTCGATGGTGACTTTACATTGTTTGCGGATGGAAGTGGTACGGGTACGATTACTGCTGATGGAAAGGGATTTGATGGAGGAGTCGGAACCGGAGGAGAGGTAGATAAAAATGGAGGATCACACGGAGGAACTGGTGGAGATCCTGTTCACAGTGCACCGTATAATGATACATATGGATCATTCACTGATCCAACTAGCCTTGGAAGTGGTGGAGATGATGGAACAACATGGGGAGCTGCTGGAGGAGGATCTATTATCCTAGCTGCAGGAGGAACAATGACAATAAGCGGTATTCTAAGCGCCAACGGAAGCGACAACAACGATGGTGGTGGTGCGGGTGGCTCTATAAATATAACTGCTGGTACACTTACGGGAGCAGGAGTAATAAGAGCAAACGGTGGTCTAGGAACATTCAATAGCACTCGTGGAAGCGGCGGCGGTGGAAGAATCAGCTTTGGTGGAGTAACAACAGATGCCTTTAGCGGAACATTGCAGGTTAACGGTGGTACATCAAATGTAAGAGGGCACGCTGGAACAATATATTTCAATACTGCTCGTAGAAATAGTCTTACAATAGGAGGAGCAGGAAATCTTCCTTCACTTCGCTTAGGAACAGATGGTACAAATAATTATGATTTCGGTAGCATTACTATTCAGAATGGTGGAACGTTGGAAATGGATGGCAAACCAAGTCTAAATGGTTTTTACGGAGGAGTAGCCAAATTGATACTTACAAATACAGATACGAGCCTTAACGTAAACCTCGGTGGAACGCTAACAGCTGATGAGTTAGGGTTTGAGCCTACTGTGGGTCCATTATCTAATGTAGATAAAACGGGTGGATCACATGGTGGAAGTGGTGGAGAGTACACCGGTAGTTCTCCATCCAATGCAACATATGGTTCTATCACCAATCCTGAATATCTTGGCATGGGTGGGGATGACTCTGATAGTAATACTTTTGGATCTAACGGAGGTGGTGCCATCTTAATTTCTGCAAGTGGAACTGTTACCGTAAATGGTACAATTAGTGTGGATGGTGGTAGCAATAATGATGGAGGGGGCGCAGGAGGTTCAATTAACATTTCAGCAGGCTCGCTTACGGGAACAGGAACTATCCGAGCAAATGGAGGACAAGCCACATTCGGTAACGATCGTGGTGGTGGAGGTGGAGGCCGAATCAGCGTTGTTCTTTCTACTGGTACAAGTTTTGGTACAGGTGCCATCAATGCGTTTGGTGGAACAAACGGCAAAAAGGGCGCAGCCGGAACAATTTATCTTGAAGGTGCAGATGATGGAACAGGTGGAGGAGAACTAATAATAAACAATAATGGAGTAGATGCGAGTCCAGCTAGAACAGACTTAAACAGCACAAATCACTCTGCAGGTGTTACAGTTGGTTCAGGATCAATCAGCGGAAATGCAGCATTCCACGTTGGCAATGGCGTAACATTAACTATTGGAGGATCAGGAGAGACCTTAAAGGTTTACTCCGGTGCAGAGTTTACAAACTCAGGAACACTAACGCTAGGAGGTACAGGAACATTAGTCTCTGGAATATTTACAAACGAAATTAACGAAGGAAGTACTGTAACCTTTGAAGGTGAAGATAATGATAATACAGTTAGAATTCCAGATACAAATTACTATAACCTGAGTGTAAACAACTCAGACACAGAGTTCCATCTTGCCTCAGCAACAGGGCTCGGGGTTGCAGGCGAACTTACAATCTCCGGAGGAACACTTAAAGTAACTAACGGACAAACGATAACCGTAAGCGGAGCGTACCTAAACTCAGACACATTCGATGGTGGTACGGGAACACTGGTTCTCCAAAGCTCGGCTGATGAATTATCGCTTGGAGGCACTAATACGTTCAATAATTTGACGCTTGATGACGGCCTAGTCGGCTACTGGAGACTCGATGACGGATCGGGTTCTGCTCTTGCTATCGACAGCTCCCGAAATGCAAACCATGGAACACTTACAAATATGGATCCGGATACGGATTGGGTGGATGGAAGGATGGGAAGTGCTTTGGACTTTGATGGGAGTAATGATTATGTATTGGTAAGTGATGATGATAGTCTGGATTTTGTAAGCGGTGAAAACATAACGCTTTCTACATGGCTCAAAGGGCCAAAAGCCCCATCTGGTCGTGGAAGCGTTATTGGTAAAGGTGGTGGTGGAGATGGATACCCCGGATACAGACTTGCAACAGATATTACATCTGGTGTCCTATGGATAGCACTTGCAGGTCAAACAACAAGATTCGTAGCAGAGAATATTGGAAGCACTGATGTTGCAGATAACCAGTGGCATTTTGTTGCGTTAACAATTAATAGAAATGGTTTAGCAATTGTTTGGGTAGACGGAGCAAATGATGGAAGTGTTGATATTTCAGCACATGCAGAAAAGTCATTGGTAACTAGCGAACCCTTGGCATTTGGACGATATAACTTTAGCCCCTCTCAATATTTGCAAGGCCTCATCGACGACGTCCGCATCTACAACAGAGCCCTCTCCTCTTCCGAAGTCGAGTCACTTGCAAACGGAAACGCCTACACAGGCTCCGGTGTTTATTCAATAGACGCCTCGTTGCAGATTGGAGGAGATTTGAAGATGTATACGGGTGGAATAGACACAAGAGGATTTAATACAACTGTTTCGGGTGCGTGGCTTAACTACGGTGGCAAGTTCACAGCGGGAACAGGAAGTATCACATTCGATGGAACGGTAGATGAGGCTGAGCAGAAGACAATTTATGAAAACACTGGTTTCTATGATGTTACTCTTGATAATGGATTGGTTGGGTATTGGCCCTTCGACAACGGCTCAGGGTTGTCCGCTACGGACAGAAGTTTGAACGGAAATGATGGAACGCTTACTAATATGGATGCGAATGATTGGGTGGATATAAGTGCAGGAACAGGAACTACTAACTTCTATAATGCTTATGCATTAGATTTTGATGGGAGTGATGATTATGTGGATACGAACTCAACATCGGTTGGAAACATTGGTAACAGCAGTTTTGCAATTACAGCTTGGATTAAGGCATCAGTGCTGTTTTCTGACGATGGCGATGAAAAAATGATTGCAAACGCGAGGGGTGCTGGACAATGGATACTTGGATTAGATGGTAATGACTATCTAAATTTCTACATCAATGATCAAAGCAATACTGCAAATCCCGCTTCATCCATTAGTATTAGTAAGAATACATGGACACATATTGCAGCTGTTTTGGATAGAGATAGCAATCTTGCTTCTGTCTACATAAGCGGAATCTCTCGTGGGAGTGCTTCTACCTCCAGCATTGGATCTATTGTTCCGACCGATGAAACTTGGATTGGGTACAATACAACAGGAGAGAGTGGTGCATGGCAAAGTAGTTACTTCGACGGCCTCCTCGACGACGTACGAATCTACAACCGAGCCCTAAGCGCCTCCGAAGTAGAGAGTCTCGCAAACGGAAACCCATCTACAGGCTCAGGCTACTACACACTCGGAGCCTCCCTCGACATCGCAGGAGACTTCGCAA
>CAZDKL010000036.1:0-7874 GCA_964506185.1 uncultured Candidatus Peribacteria bacterium | reverse complement strand
ACTCTTTCAATTCAAGGAGCTTCATCTCTTCAGGGGGCTGTAACACTTGGTTCAACTCTCAGGGCCAACTCAGTTACATACACATTTCCATATTCAGATGGAGCAGCTTCAGGAAAAGTACTAACAACCGATGGATCCGGTCAACTCACGTGGGCAACCGATCAGAATACGGGGACAACCTACACACCAGGCCAAGGTCTTCTCCTGAACGGATCAGTCTTCAGTCTAAACAACACATTCTCAGGAACATCACTTGAGGTCACTGGAACATCTTCAGGATTAACTGTTCATGCACAAGATCTTCTGACTTCCTCAGGCGTCCTCTCAGTCGACGGCCTTACATACCTAAATGCAAATACAGTAATTACAGGCACGCAGAATACAACCGGAAACGTTGCAGGATCTGGAACACTTTCAATTCAAGGAGCTTCATCACTCCAAGGAGCAGCTACACTTGGTTCAACTCTTGGAGTTACAGGAGCAGCAACTTTGTCCTCAACTCTAAATACAACAGGAAACATTGCAGGCTCAGGCTCCCTCTCCGTCGACGGCCTCACATACCTAAACAACAACACTGCAATCACAGGAACTCTATATACATCAGGAAATATTGCAGGTTCAGGAACACTTTCAATCGAAGGAAACATATCCTCAAGCGGAACTTTGGTTATTGATGGAGCATCTTCACTCAAAGGTGCAGTGACAATTGGTGCTGCTTACACACTTCCAACTTCAGATGGAACTGCAAACTACATACTCAAAACAGATGGAGCTGGAGCTGTAAGTTGGGCAGAAGACAGCGGAACTACATACACCCCAGGTCAGGGATTACTTCTGAACGGATCAGTCTTCAGTCTTAACAACACATTCTCAGGGACTTCATTAGAAATCACCGGAACATCATCAGGATTAGTAGTCCATGCTCAAGACCTCCTTACCTCTTCAGGAGCTCTTTCAGTACTAGGAACATCATCCCTTCAAGGTGCTGTAACAATGGATTCAACACTTGTAGCTGCAGGAAACATCTCAACTGCAGGCACTCTTTCCGGAGCAAATCTAACAGTTATGTCCGGTGCAATATCCTACGTTCTTGGCAGAACAGGAATTGGACACACGGCTCCAGATACTTCATTGGATGTTGATGGAGCATTCACTATAAGACAGGTTACAGCTCCTGCACCTACAGCTGCTGTTTCTTACCATTCCGAAAATGACAATTCGGCTGTTGGTACATCTGTTACAGTCACCAAGCCTTCCGGAACAGTAGAGGGTGACTTCCTAATCGCAATGCATGCATACATGGATGACGCTGCAGCTTCCAATATCAATACTCCAGCAGGTTGGACGAAACTGGGTACGAAATCTACTTCTTCGGATGCTAATGCAACTGTGTTCTACAAGCATGCAGGAGCTTCTGAGCCTGCCGACTATACATTTACGGTTAATGTCTCCGATTCACTTACAGTAAATATTCTTAGATACAGCAATGTGCATCTTACAAGTCCAATTGATGTGTCTGCAAATACGACAGACTCTGGCTATCATCCTGACGCACCGACCGTAACTACTAATCATGATAGTTCACAGATAATTCGATTTGCAGTATCGGATGAAATGTCAGGTATGACGTTGGAGGATAGTACTCCGACCGATCACTCTAAACTAAGTTATTATCAAATGGCAGGTGATGGAGGTTCGATGGTTGTGACCACTACACTGGAGAATGCAGGTGCAGCTGGCACAGCAGAATTCTCAGCTGGCATGAATGATACTGCCTTGTGGACTATTGCACTTGCTCCAGCTGATGGTGATTCTGATCCGATTAATCCGGACAGCGATGCGGTAGTTTTCTGGATGGCGGACGGAAACGGATCCGGTAGCGATGGCGATGTATTTGCCATTTCAAACGATGGCACTTCAAGTAGCACAGTAAAAATCATTGATCATAGTTTTGGTGCGCTGGGATCAGATATTGTTCACGCTGATTCATCTTTGTCATCTTCCGGAACACTTGTTGTAGATGGAGCTTCGAGCTTCAGATCTAGCATGTCTGGTACATCCCTTAGAATAGATGATTCTTTGGATGTCTGGGGATCGATAGCAACATCCGGATCGTTGCTTGTTGATACAAGTATCGCAGGCTCAGGTTCACTTTCCGTTGACGGACTTGTTTACCTAAATGCTAATACAGTTGTCACGGGAAATCTGAACACATCCGGAAACATCGCTGGCTCAGGTACGCTTTCGATAGAAGGCAACATGTCATCAAGCGGAACTCTGACTGTCGATGGTGCAACTTCTTTGAAGGGTGCTGTGACAATTGGAACGGCTTACACACTTCCGTCAGTGGACGGTTCAGCAAATTACATTCTTAAAACCGATGGTGCAGGGACATTAAGCTGGGCGGAGAATGCTGGAGGTACTACGTACAAAGCGGGACAAGGACTTACTCTAGCAAACAGTTTCTTTGCACTTAATAATACTTTCTCCGGAACATCACTAGAGATCACAGGAACATCTTCAGGATTAGTTTTGCATGCTCAGGACCTCTTCACATCTTCAGGTGCACTTTCAATCGAAGGCTCATCAACATTCCAGAATCTGACCGATGCAACCACTTCATTCCAAATACTGGATTCAGACGGAGGAGATCCTGTCTTCAATGTAGATACGACTAATGAAAGGGTTGGAATTGGGACAATACCTACTGTAGATTTCGAAGTTTCTGGTACAGCCTCTGGACTTCTTCTTAGTGCCCAAGACAGACTTACATCATCCGGAACACTTTCCGTTGATGGCCTTACATATCTAAATGACAACACAAGCATAACAGGAACTCTTAATGCATCTTCAAATATCTCAGGCTCAGGAGTACTTTCGATTGAAGGTGTCTCATCGTTAAAGGGACTTGTAACACTTGCGGATTCATTGAATGTGTCCACGAATATCGCTGGATCTGGCACTCTTTCAATTCAAGGTGCTTCATCACTTCAAGGAGCAACGACTCTAGGTTCAACTCTAAACACAACAGGAAACATTGCAGGATCCGGCTCGCTCTCAATCGATGGACTTGTTTACTTGAACGCGAACACGGTCGTCACAGGCAATATAAATACATCGGGAAACATTGCAGGCTCAGGCACTCTCTCAATTGAAGGTACTTCGTCTCTGTTAGGTGCGGTTACAATTGGAGGCAATTTCACGCTTCCTACTGCAGATGGTGATAATGGACAAGTTCTAAAGACGAATGGTGCAGGAGTTCTTACGTGGTCTCCGGATAATGCAGCTGGATCTGGTATGGATCAAGCCAATGGAGACACAAGATATGTAAATGTTTCAGGCGATGCGATGACTGGGGGACTATTGATTTCCTCAGTTGATCTGGCAGGACAATCTGTTGATGCTGGAATGCTGCTCGAAATTTCCGGTGCAGCTTCTGGTTGGAGCTTACATGCCCAAGATCTTCTAACTTCCTCTGGAGCACTTTCGATTGAGGGAGGCATCAACTCAAGTGGAGCTTTGGTAATAGATGGTACTTCAAGTCTTCAGGGAGCCGTAACAATTGGTGGCAACTACACTTTGCCAACAGCGGATGGGTCTGCTAATTACATTCTAAAGACCGATGGTGCGGGCACATTATCATGGGCCGAAAATGTTGGAGGCTCCTCGTATTCCGCAGGTCAGGGACTATCATTAAATGGAACGGTCTTCAGCCTTTCAAGTGCATTCTCCGGATCTTCTCTTCATATATCAGATGTCTTGGCTTCATCCGGTGCTCTTTCGATCGAAGGAGCAACTACATTCCAAAGCGCTTCAGATGCCACAACGTTCTTCCAAATTCTAGATAACGACGGTGGCAATCCTGTGTTTAATGTCGATACTACTAATGAAAGGGTTGGAATTGGAACAGCGAGTCCTGAAGAGGAATTGCATATTTTTGGCAATTCAAATGATGACATAGGTTTCGTACAAGAGAATCAAACTGCAGGAACACATGCCAGAGCCAACAATATATTTTATATTGATGACAGGAAGAATGGTAACTTTGGAATGGCCAGTACGGCATATACTCAAGTTGCAGATTGGGCAGGGGCTATGTACTTCAATAATTTCAGTGGAGGCGGAGGAATGAGCTTTGCGATAGCCAATAGCACGAAGCTGAAAATTGCCAATGGAGGAAATGTAGGTATCGGGAATATAGATCCTTCTACACTCTTGGATGTAACCGGTGCGATGTCCGGTCATTCAATTCATGCTCGAGATCTAATTACATCTTCCGGAGCACTTTCAATAGAAGGCACGTCAACATTCCAAAACCTCACGGATTCAGTAACTGCCTTCCAAATATTTGATACTGATGGAGGAAGCCCTGTTTTCAATGTTGATACCGAAAACGAAATGGTTGGAATTGGAACAGCAAGCCCTCAAACTGCTTTGGAGGTAATTGGTACAATGTCCGGCCAGCGGTTAAGTGTTATATCAACTGCTGCATCCGAAACTGGTGCTTTGTATGTTAACGCAAAGCATACTACTTCTACTGGAGTTCTGATTTACACCGAAGCACAAACTGGTGCAGCTCTTGCTATTGAAGTTAATTCTTATGTAAACAAAGAATTTGTTCCTCATATTCTATTCGGATACAACGGAGAGTTTGAATCCAGCATGTACTTGACTGATACAGGCTCGCTTAGGATCCAGTCCACAAGCGGATCTACTCTTACTCTGGACAGCGAATCTTCAACGGCAACAGATAATGTATTCAGAGTTTATTCAGATGTAACAAGTGACGAAAATATTATTTGGCGAATTGCTGCAGATGGAAAGAGCTATGCCGATGGGACACACGGAACAAGTGGTGCTGACTATGCAGAGTGGTTCTTCTCGAAAGATGAACTAGTCTCAGGGGAAGTGGTTTGTATTGATATTGCTCGCGACAATGCAGTTGAACGTTGTAAGAATGAAGCAGATGGAAACCTGATGGGAATCGTCTCAACTAATCCGGCAATTCTTGGTAATTACATAACAGGTGCAAGTGGTTTGCCTGTACCGAATCATTATATGATTGGTCTTATCGGGCAGGTTCCTGCAAAAGTAATTGTTGAAGAGGGCAAGCCTATTAGAGCAGGTGATGCACTTACTTCTGCCTCCGAATTAGGTTATGCACGACTGGCAGAACCTGGTGAGCCGACGGTTGGTGTGGCTCTTGAAGACCAGGAATCAGGAGAGGGAGTTGTGAATGTTTTGATATCTCGCAGAAACTCTTCGATTACTGTTGATGCAGTTGAAGCTCATGTATTGGAAACCGTCGCTGCCATGGAGATTGAGGATGAGGTTGAGTTGATGATTACCGATGCTGTGGAGAACCTGGATGCAGGACATCTGGCAGATCTTATTACCGAATTTAAGGGTTCGGAATTGGTGACTGCATCGGAAGTTGAGGATATTGTTAAGTCCGATAGAGCAAGTCAGGAATCCAAGATTACTGAAGCCGTAGAAAATTGGCTAAGTCGAGAAAATGTGCAGTTTAAGGGCTCCGTGCGAATTACCGATAGTCTGCAAGTTCCAAGTTTGCACGTTTCAACTCTAACTTCCAGTGGAGTTGTGTTGCTTCAAAATGAACTAAAGGTTCATGGAGCGGCTCTTTTCTACGAGTCGGTGACTGCTTTCAAAGACATGTCTGTCCAAGGCGAACTTAAGATAAATGGTGAGTCGGTTGAGGATATGATTACTCGCTTATCGGGTTCGGGTTCGGGATCAGTTATGGAGTTTGATTTGGATCAGACGAGCTCAGTTGAGTTAGGAGAATTGGTTGTGCATGATGCGCTGACAGTACTTGGAAATATTACAATCAAGGGACTCGCAAAATTCTTAGGTGACGTGGAAGTGGGGGGCGAACTAATTGTCAGTAAAAACCAAGCCGGTGTCGCACAAATTCCTCTGACTGGAAAAGAGGTGATAGTTCCGTTCGAACCTAAGTTCAAATCTACTCCTGTTGTAACTGCAACATCTGATTCATTTGCAGACTGGCGAATGTCATTCCGATCACAAACCGGATTTGTTATTGAGCTAAAAGATTCAGCAGAGGAAGAAGTTACATTTGCATGGACCGCGCTTGCATTAAAAGATTTGAAGATAGAGTCAGGCGATCGCGAAGACGGAGTAGTAATGAGGGACTTCCCGGTAGATGAACTTGGATACCCGATCTCTTCGAGTGAAATATGGAACGGTTGTATAAGACAGCGAGTTCCATTAGATGACAATGGTAAACCTTATAATTGCTCGCGTTACCACGATGGTAACAAGTGGACTCATCCTGATTTTGGAATTGAGTTTGTGTGGGATAGCGAGTTAAGTGAAAGGTTGGTGTTGCCATTTGGATGGGTGGTAGTTCAAGAGGAAACAGAAGAAGCAGAGGAAACAGAAGAAACAGAGGAAACAGAAGAAACAGAGGAAACAAAAGAAACAGAAGAGACAAATGAAGATGATAATGAGCAAGACACAGGGTCAGGTTCAACAACTACAGGAAGTGGTTCAACAACAGGCACCGGATCAACAACTACTGATACCGGAACTGGTTCAACAACAACAGGAACCGGCTCAATTACCGAACCCGAACCCGAGCCCGAGCCCGAACCCGAGCCCGAGCCCGAGCCCGAGCCTGAGCCTGAGCCAGAACCCGAATCCGAACCCGAACCCGCATCAAGCACGGGTTCAACACCTTCGACAAGCTCAGGGCAGGCAAGCTCACCGCAGGCGGGTTCGACAAGCTCACCGCAGGCAGGATCAACCACAGGAACCGGTTCAACTTCTTAAACTTGCCTTCATATTGCAATATTCGTTATCATTAGATTCGCATTCCCCCTTCCCTTATGAAATCCACTAAAAGATCTGCAAAAACCCAGAAAGGTACATTGTTACTTATCGCTCTGGTTGCTCTTGTTGCATTGGCAGGAGTTCTAGAGGCAAAGCGTAAAGTTGTGGAGAACCAATTGGAGCAAGTGACTGTAAGACTTGAGCAAATGCAAACTGGATCTACACGTCAAGATCGAGAAAAGGCAGCTAGAATTGTAGAAAAGGTCAGAAGACTGATGGAAATAGGGGATATTGAGCCGACCGTTGCAACGATTGTAGATGTAGAAAAGCTTAGAGAAAGGAATCCTTTTTACAACAAAGCTGAGAATGGGGACTTCCTTATAGTAACCGCAGAAAGAGCTATTCTATTCAGTGAAAAGCAGAATAAAATACTAGATGTTGTGCCTGTGCAAGTAGCTCCGGCGGCTACGCAGTAATAATTCAATCAGAATCTTTAATATCATCGAAAGCTAAAGCACAATATTTTGCATATGTCGATAGCCCAAATTTCGCAAGGGGTTGGTAATATCTATCGTTAATAGCGGTAGATTTGCTTCGCCCCCTCTATGAAGTTACGTTCACTTATCATCGTATTGTTTCTCACTGCCGTAGTTGGCGTCTCTGTGACGCAGACTGTTTTGGAGGAAATGGGGAAAAGAGGAAGTGAAAAGGCATACTTATTGGCTGAGGCTGATACTGGTGATTCGGGTATCACTATGACTTGTAATGTATGTGACGATACAGGTGCATGCGTGGCATCGACTGATGAAGACGAATGTAATTTTGGAACAGGATGTACTGATCATACCGATTGTGACTCGACGATTGGTTCTTCAGGTGGCCCGACTTGTTATTGGTATTGTTGGGATGATGGGGATGGAGAAGATCATTGTATTGAGGATTCTGATTTTGACGGGGATTGCTGTGCTTTGGGTTACGATGATGGTTCTTGTTTATTTGAGTCTTCTGATGAAGGTGGCACTTCTGACGCTTCTGGTATGCAATGTTGTTGTCCTGGGGGT
>CAZDKL010000035.1:0-7898 GCA_964506185.1 uncultured Candidatus Peribacteria bacterium | reverse complement strand
TTATAGTTTATATTCAGGAGTCTCCAGAGCATGTATTTTCTTGATGGGCAAAGCAATAAACCAGACCTTGCCGCTTATATCATCTTCTGGGATGTAATTCGGATTAAAGCTTCTGGAATCCAGACTTCCTTGACGATTATCTCCTAGCAAGAAGTAATGTTCATCGGGAATATTGTATATGACTTCATTCGTATTACCGGTGCTGGGAGGATGCTGATAGGTATTGCCATTATTTCTTTCATTTAAATAATCCTCATCAAGCTTAACGGTATTTAATCCTCCTGCTGCAGTTAGATACACATAGCCTTCTCTGATTGAAATAGTATCGCCAGGCAATCCAATAATGCGCTTTACGTAATGTTTTTTCCTTTGACTTGGGGGCTTAAAAACAACCACATCTCCGCGTTCAGGCTTGCCAATCCAAAAGGACAGTTTATTAATAATGATATATTGATTGTGTTCCAGAGTATCAACCATAGAGCTTCCTTCAACCTGGAATGGTGAAACAAGGAAGATTCTAATTACGACCACAATGGCAATAATAATGACAATGTTCAGAACGACGTCCAAAACATTTACCCAAGCCGATGACTCTTTTCGGAAACCTGGCATCCCAGTCAGTATACGGAGGCTGTAGTAAGAATCAAATTCTTTCTCAATTTCCTTATTTTAGCTACACTTCCTGTATGCCAAACCTAAATGAGATTCTGTTTGCCCGCCATCTTGACGATGAAGAAGAGGTGACAGAGATAGTGCATAAACACTGGATGCTTGGAATTAAGCACTTTTTGTGGCCAGTATTTTCGTTTCTTTTGGCGTGGTTAGTACTTTATATAGTTCCGTTTCTGCTTATATTTTATTTTGTATCACTTTGGGCAATTGTATCTTTGGTTTGGCTGCTTAGAAATTTCTTCGATTACTATCTTGATGCTTGGATTATTACGGACAAGGGAATTATTGATGTAGCGTGGCACGGTTGGTTCCACAGACAATCAACTCGTGTGCTTTACAGTGATATACAGGGAGTCAGTTACGAGATACAGGGAGTATTCGCGACAGTTCTAAAGTACGGAGAGCTAAGTGTGGAGAAAATTTCCACAGGGAGCACAGTTACTCTCACACATGTATCTAATCCCAGGAGGATTGAGTCATTGATACTTGGAAATATGGAACTTTATCTTCATGGAAAGAATTTGAAAGATGCAAAACATGTTCAGGAACTTTTAGGGGAGATGATTTCAAGGGAAATACAACTTGAGGAATATGATGATGACGAAGAGGAGGAAGATGAAGACGACGACGAATAATTATGGCTACAGTTTATGCAATTATCGGGTTAGCAGTTATCTCTCTTCTGTATGTATGGTGGTCATTAAGAAAGAAGAAAAGAAAACTAAGAGGTGGAGATAAAAAGGAGATACGTAAGCTTTGGTCAGGTGTTGAAAAGATAGAAGATCCTGCAAGAAAACTAACCGAAGCGGATGCAGTACTCGAAAAAGCTCTTTTGAAGCTTGGATACGAAGGCTCAATGGCGGATAAGCTTAAAAAGGCAGGACCGAGATTTCCGCATACACAAGCCATTTGGGAGGCCCATAAACTTAGAAATAAAGTGGTGCATGAGCCGGGGATCAGTTTGAACCCGAAAGATGCTGGAAGAGCAGTCAAAGCTTTTAAGAAAGCCATAGATAAGCTGACCTGATACAATAAATATATGAAACCTTCACTTGTTATCATCGGACTCGGAAATGTTGGTCAGTCTTATGCGAACACTCGTCACAATGTTGGGTTTCAGGCAGTCGAAAAGTTAGCGGAAGAATTTGGAGAAGGGGACTTCAAGGATAAGTCAAAATTTAAATCATTTATTATGGAAGGAAGAGTAGTTACTGCTCCGATACTACTTGCGAAGCCTCAAACTTTTATGAATCTTTCCGGAGAGTCAGCCAAAAAGTTAGTTGATTTCTATAAATTAGATCCACGAACGGAGCTTTTAGTTATTTGCGATGATGTTGACTTGGAATTAGGCGACGTCAGACTCCGTGACAAAGGAGGCCCCGGTACTCATAACGGTCTTAAGTCACTTGTAGAAATATTTGGTGAAGAATTCCCACGACTTAGAATCGGAATGGGCTCGCAACCGGCAGGCGAAGATCTTTCCAACTGGGTTCTAAGTGTTCCACCCAAAGAAGATGCGGAAAAGATTGCAGAAGCTGTTGGAAAGGTTCCGGAGATGGTCAGAGAATATATAAACGATTAACAATCGACAATCAACACGGTGCCTTTGGCACCTTTCAACAATCGACGGTTATCGTATTTCAATTGTTGAATGTTGAAAGCTAAACTCTGGATCTCGTTATGATCCAGAGTTTAGCGCGTCGAGTGTTGATTGTTGATTTAGAAGAACAATTTTCTTCCTGCCAATGCACCTCCTCCCAGTCCGATTGCCATGATGTTGTACCAAATGAACATGGGGAGTGCTATGGGCGAGGAACTTGCGTTCCTGGCTCTTGGCCTAATTACGTATTCTTGATTACCTTCGGAGAGAGATCGGAAGAATCCTCCTACACCTGTTTGTGGCAGGAATTCAATTACATTTACAACCTCTGTATCAGATACAGATCCTGCGACATCTGGACTTGTAACCGTAACAGTGTTGGATATTCTTTGTCCGTGCCTCATAGATGGGCTGATTCGGACTCTGTAACGGATAACTCTCATTGCATTTGGTGCAAGGCTTGGAACTGTCCATCGAATACCATTTCCACTTACTTGTCCGGCAGCTGCATCTTCGACGGTGAAGCTTCCAGCGGTGAATGAGTCATCGACGATTATTCCATCGGCTGCGTAAGGAGATGTATTCCTAATTGTGATCGAGTAGGTTGCAAGACTATTTGGTTGAACTTCACTTCTGTCTGCAGTCTTGTTAACAGTTAACACAGCTGGTTCGCCTGGAACAGGACCTGGAGGTGGTACAGGTGGAATGATACCTCCGACAATTCGCGTGTGCTCTGTATCATCGGCATCACCAGCGCGTGCTTCTAATCTAATAGTACCTCCGGGTTGTGCAGTTGTTCGTACGCGAACTCTCAAGTTGAGTGTTTCACACTGATCATCGTTAATATCAATGTTGTCCCACTTTACTTCGTCATCGTCTTCATCATCTCCACCGTCTGATGCGGAAACAAAGCTTACGTCATTATCCAGGAATGCGGTTACATCTGTCTCGATGTCTGTACTGGAATCGTTGCATACTCGAATGTTGTACGTGAGTATCTCGCCGATCTCGACGGGGTCTGGAGTATCGTCTGTAATAGTCAGTTCTAGATCGTCATCATCGTCATCATCATCAACGCGAGTATCTTCAGAAGCGTTAAGTGAATCTATATATGCGGTAGAACGAAGTATTTCGTTATCGTTGGCAGAACAGTCTGCTCTTACATTTGCTGTTAGAGATAATGTTGAATTGCCTGCGATAGACAGATTACTCCATGTAACAACACTGTTGCTGTGAGTTCCTCCATTGCTGGAGTTCAAATAGTCAACGTCGTTATCCAAAGCGAGGGTCACAGTCTTGTTTGATGCAGCATTGGTGGTCAGATTAGTAACTCTAACTGTGTAGGTAAATGCTTCACATGGCTCAACAGGATCCTCTGAGTCTGAAAGAGTTAAAGTTAGATTTGTCTGAGTAGAACCATCTTGAACAGTTGTAGTATCAGTTGCCTGAATTCCGTTCACAAATGCTGTGTTAGTTAGGATAGTTCCGTTTGCAACTGTATCTCCGACTCTACCGGTGACTGTGAGAGTCTTTGAGGCACCTGCACTAATGCTCAGGTTGCTCCATGTGATTATTCCTCCTGCATGAGATGCGCTATCTGATGCGGAGATGTAAGTAACATCACCTGGAAGACTGTCTGTTACAGTTACATTTGTTGCACCTACTGCAGAAGTGTTAGTAACAACAATGCTATATGTAAGAGTATCTCCTTGTTCAACCTCTGTCAGGTTATCGGTCTTAGTAATTGTGAAATCTGCGGTTCCACCGCACTGAACAGTTGTCTGAACAGTTTGGCTTATGTTATTAGCCATGTTCGGATCTGTAGTTGAAGTGGAAATGGTTGCGTTGTTTGCAATTACAGAATCACATGTTGTTGTACCTGGAACGTCAAATGCTATCGTTACTGGTGAGCTGGCACCAAGAGCAAGAGGGCTCAGGCTGCAAAGTACATCGGTGCCTTGCTGTACGCATCCTTGCGTTGATTGAGCTGTGTTGAATGTAAGTCCTGTAGGAATTGCATCCGTGATTGTTACATCCTGAGCTGTATCTGGACCGACAGTGTTGTTTGCGGTCACAGTGTAAACAAGAGTGCTTCCTCTTTGTACGGTTGCAGGACCGGTCTTTTGAATTCCAACGTCAGCAGTTGAGTTGGCCATAATAGTGGTCTGGTCAAATGCTGTTGTTACACCTGGATGTGAAGTTCCAGCGAATACAAAGTTCGTCATAGTTACTCCGTTTGGAACAGTACTCTTAACCTGTACATACATTGTAAGGGTAACTGATTCGGATGGATTTAGCGGTATTGCGTGCCAGTAAACTTCCGTGTTGCTTGGAGTCATAAGTTGTCCTCCGTGGGAAGCGCTTATGAAGTCTACTTCTTGTGGCAATAGATCGGAGACCGAAGCCTCGGGAATAAGAATGTTAGAGGTATTAGTGAGAGTAATTTCGTATGTCACTATGTCTCCTGGCTTGGCTGTCGTTAGATTGTCAGTCTTGGAAACAGAAAATGTTGGGATTCCACACTGAATGATTGTATCTACATCCTGAGTCACATTATTAGAGCTGTTTGGATCAGTTGTTGAAGTAGAAATTGTCGCTCTGTTCGTAACAGTTGAGTTACATGTTACTGCTACTGGAACATCGAATGTAATGTAGAGGTTCTCTTGTGCGCCGGCAATAACGGTTCCAATGTCGCAGAGGATATCGTTGCCTTGCTGTGAACATCGGCTATCAGATGCACCGGCATTGAATACCAATCCTGTTGGAATTGGATCGGAAATAATAACGTTATTAGCAGTTCCACCTCCGTTGTTGCGGTACCAAAGACCGTACTCAAGTGTTCCACTCTGCTGAGCTGTTAGTGGGCCATGCTTGGATATCTCCATATCAGCTTCATCGGTGCTGGAAACAGGTACAGTTGATATTGCTATCTCGCTCGCAACCATTGCTGTGTTTTCCACAGTACCGGTTGCGTTGGCATTTACTGTTACATCAACCAACAAGTCTTGCGTTAGGCCTTGGTTAAGTCGGCTAATTATCCAAGTAATTGAATGCGTTTGAGAATTGTAGACTCCTCCATGTGATGCATTTATAAATGTCACATTTGAAGGTAGTACATCTGTCACTGTGAATTCGATTGCATCGTACAGAACAGATTCGTTAGTCACTCTAATATCGTATCTGAGCAAGCTTCCAGGAATAACTGTAGTTTGATTAGCCATCTTCGTAATAGAGAAGCCTGGACATCCAACCTGTGTTTGAGTGGTTGAAATGTTGTTAGTTCCATTAGGATCAGTTTCTGTAGCGCCTGCTACAGCAATGTTATTAATCCATGAACTGCATGCTACTGCTGAACCAGGAACTTCGAATGCAACATTGAACACAGCCTCCTCATTAATTGCGAGAGGATTGGCAGCCGTACATATAATCTCTGTACCGCTCTGCTGAAGTACGCACTCGGCGCTGCTATTTGCTGAACTGAAGATTAGTCCTGCTGGAACATAGTCGGTAACTGTTACGTTGTTTGCAGTATCCGGACCAATGTTTCTTGCTGTAAGGGTGTAAGTAACAACGTCACCCTTAGAAATTGCTCCTGGGCCTGTCTTATCTAGGCTCAAGTCAGCTTGTCCTGGTTGTCCGCATTCGACAGTTGTGTTAATTGTCTGACTCTGATTGTTTGCGGGATTAGGATCGGTTGTTGAAGTTGAAACTGATGCTGCATTTGGTACTACTGTGTTACAAGCAACAGTGCCTGGAATATCAAACGTTACAAGGAATGTTCTAGTAGCTCCATTTATAATATTTGGACTAGAGCACAGAACGTCTGCACCTTGCTGTACACAATTTTGATCAGATTGAGCTACATTGAATGTCAAACCAGCTGGGATTGGATCAGATACTACTACATTTTGAGCAGTATCAGGTCCGTTGTTAGTTGCAGATAGTGTGTAGGTTACTGTTCCATTCTGAGGAGCAGTTGCTGGACCAGCCTTTATGATACTCAGATCTGCACTTGCTGTAAGACATTGAATAAGAGTACTTACTAGCAGGCTTTGGTTGTTAGCGGGATTCGGATCCGTTGAAGATGTGGATACTGAAGCGGAGTTATCGACGTTTTGATTGCAAATTGCACTCTGTTGGACGTCGAATACTACGTTGTAGCTAACTGATTGTCCGCTCGTAAGACTTGAATTGTTACAAAGAACATCTGGGCCTTGTAGTACACAAGCTGGATCAGAGAGTCCTGCATTAAACACGAGGTTAACTGGGGTTGTGTCTGAAACAACTACATTATTTGCTGTGTCTGGACCATGGTTAGTTGCAGTTAGAGTGTAAGTAATTGTTCCACCCTTTTGTGCAGTAGCTGGTCCGGTCTTGGTAACCGAAAGGTCAGAATTATTAACTGGACATAGGACAGTTGTGCTTACGGTTGAACTTTGATTATTAACAGGATTTGGATCTGTAGTTGAGGTTGATACAGATGCTGCATTCTGAATAACAGAGCTGCAGGCAACTGACTGAGGAACGTCGAATGTAACTACGTATGAACTAGAACTTCCGTTTGTGAGACTCAAATTGTTGCAAAGAATGTCATTGCCTTGTTGAACACATGCTGGATCGGAAAGTCCTGCGTTGAATGTAAGTCCTGCAGGAATAGGATCAGAAACTACAACGTTGGTTGCAGTATCAGGTCCCAGATTAATCGCAGTCAAAGTGTAGCTAGCTGTTGAGCCTTGGTTAACGTTCACAGGTCCGCTCTTTGTAACAGATAGATCAGCTTGAGGCTGTTGACACTGAACAGTAGTCACAACAGGTCCGCTCTGGTTGTTTGCTGGGTTAGGATCAGTTGAAGATGTTGATACTGAAGCTGAGTTAGAGATATTTCCACCACATGTATAGTTGGCAGGAACATCGAATACTACGGAATAGTTTCTTGTCGCACCGTTAGTAAGGGTTGTGTTATTACAGAGGATATCGTTTCCTTGCTGTACACAATCAGTATCAGAAGCACCTGCATTAAACGTCAAACCTGCAGGGATTGGATCTTCTGCTACAACATTTGTTGCAGCATCGGGACCATTATTAGTTACTTCCAGATTGTAAGTGACAGTTCCTCCTGCATTTGCAGTTGCTGGTCCAGTCTTTACGATCATTAGATCGGACTGAGCCACAGGACAGTCGATAGTTGTTTGAACTGTAGCACTTTGATTATTTGCTGGGTTAGGATCTGTTGTTGAAGTTGAAACTGATGCTGTATTTGGAACTACGGCAGCACATGCCATTGCTTGTGTATCGAATACTACGTTGTAAGCAATGGAGTTACCGTTAGGTAGGCTCACATTGTTGCAAAGGATATCATTTCCTTGCTGGATACAAGCTGGATCAGAAAGTCCTGCATTAAATACGAGTCCTGCAGGAATTGTGTCAGTAACTACTACATTGTCTGCGGTATCAGGACCTTGGTTGATTGCTGTAAGAGTGTAAGTGATTGTTGCACCCTGATTTACATTAGCAGGGCCAATCTTTGTTACTGACAGGTCAGCTTGAGGCTGTTGACAGTCAACAGTCGTAACAACAGGTCCGCTCTGATTATTAGCTGGATTAGGATCAGTTGAGGAAGTTGATG
>CAZDKL010000034.1:0-8224 GCA_964506185.1 uncultured Candidatus Peribacteria bacterium | reverse complement strand
TACTTGGCTGAGGTATACTGAAGCCGATGTCAGATTGCACCCAATGCGGCCAAGAATTCCAAATCGCCGATGGTGATCTGGAAATGCTGGATCAACTAAGCCACACAATTGGCGGAGTTAAACTTGATCTACCTCCTCCTACACAATGCCCCGACTGTCGATCGCAACGAAGAATGTCGCATGTTAACCAACTAAATTTATATGAACGCAAATGCGATCTGACAGGAGAAAGTATTCTTTCGAATATCCGACCGGACTCTCCATATAAAGTTTACAGGCAAGAAGATTGGTACAGCGATAAATGGGACGCGTTGGAATACGGTCAAGAATATGATTTTAATCGTCCATTCTTTGAGCAATGGCAAGAAGTGCTCATGAACACTCCACGCCCCAATTTATTTACGGGATATCAATATGATGAAAACTGCGACTACACAAATCATGCCGGAAAGAATAAAAACTGTTATTTGATTTTTGATTCCGATGAGAACAGGGATTGCTATTACAGCTACAGCCTTAACCAATGTGAAAACTGTGTTGACTGTTTTCGTACTCGCAAATCTGAGCTTTGTTATGAATGCGTAGATTCTGTGAAGTGTTACGGAAGCGCATATTTACAGGACTGCGACAACTGCTCCGACTCAATGTTTTTGAAGAGTTGCACGGGATGCAAGCATTGCTTGATGTGCAGCAATATGCAAAACAAGGAATACTTCGTTGAAAATAAACAGGTCAGCAAAGAAGAATTTGAAAAATTCCGTGCAATGCTTGGTTCTTATTCTGCTCTACAATCAGCCCAACAGAGGTTTGATAAATTGAAATTGGAATATCCACAAAAATATCTGCATGGTATTCAGAATGAGAATGTTACAGGAGATTATTTGGTGAACTGTAAAAATGCGCATTTATGCTTTGATTCAGAGGATTTATGGGATTGCAGACATGTTACTCAAGGGTTTATGCCGCTAAAGAACTGCATGGATATCCATGAATGCGGAGACGGAGAACGATTATATGAAAGCTCAGTTGCTGGTTATGGAATTCACAGCTGTTTGTTCAGCAATCATACGCTGGCCCACATGAATGACATGATCTATTGCACGCTATGCAATCATTCAAAAAACTGCTTTGGATGCGTAGGCGTACAACGAAAGGAGTATTGCATTCTTAATAAACAATATACGGAGCAGGAATATGAAGAATTGATTCCAAAAATTGTTGACCATATGAGAGGCACCAAAGAATGGGGCGAGTTCTTCCCCGTGGAAATTTCTACATATGGGTACAACGAATCTCTAGCACAAGATTACTATCCCCTAACTAAAGAAGAAGCCGTGGCACGAGGATGGAAATGGGTTGACGATTTGGGCAAGAAGCAAGCTGCCGGACCAAAGGTGGAGCTTCCTGACAGTATCGATGATGTAGAAGAGGATGTTTGTGACAAGATTCTCACGTGTGAAGATACAAATCGACAATACAAGATCATTCCGCATGAGTTGAATTTTTATAAGCAATTGCGCGTGCCGCTGCCGCGCATTGATTTCTTCCAGAGATACAAGAAGCATCTCGCAATGCGAAACCCGAGAGTTTTGTATGATCGCAAATGCGACAAATGCGGAGTAGATATCCAGACAAGTTATGTACCCGAAAGGCCGGAAGAGATATACTGCGAGGCCTGCTATCAGCAATCTCTTGAGTAATGCAGAAATCTTGCACAAAATGCGGCTCCGGGTTCGAAATTGATCAGGATGAACTGGACTTCCTGGACAGGATTTCGCCGGTTATTAACGGCAAGAAGCTTTTGCTCCCCCCTCCGGTTGAATGTTTCGATTGCCGCCTACAGAGGCGGCTTGCTTTTTATAATGCCCGATCTCTGTACAACAGAAAATGCGACTATTCGGGAGAACCGATTGTTTCCAATTATAAACCTGACGGTCCGTTCAAGGTTTTCGATAAAAGCGTTTGGTTTTCGGATAAGCACAATCCGTTGGATTACGGACGCGACTTTGATTTTAACCGGCCGTTCTTTGAGCAGTTCAGAGAATTTATGGAATCTGTTCCCTTTCCTAATATTGCAGTACTGGGTACGGAGAACATCAACAGCGATTACACAAACGATAACTGGAAATTAAAGAATTGTTATATGGTATTTGATGGTGAGCAAGCCGAAGATGCTTATCATGGACATACTTTTGAAGATGTAAGATCTTGTATCGACTTCTTATCGATAGAAAAGTGTGAGCTTTGTTATGAATGCACGCATTGCAGAAACTGTTACAATACAAAGTTCAGTCGTTTCTGCCATAACTGCCAGGATTCATGGTTTTTGTGCGACTGCATCGGATGCAAAAAGTGCTTCGGATGCGTAAATTTGCACAAAAAGGAGTATCACATCTTCAATAAGCCTTACTCGAAAGAGGAATATGAGGAATTTGTAAATCATTTTGAATCCAATAAGCACTCTGCCATCGAAAAAATGAAACAGAAAACCGAGGACTACTTTGTAACTCAGCCCATTAAAGCAACCAGAGGAATTCAAAACATAGATTCCACAGGAGATAATCTAAACCACAGCAAAAACGCTCAGTACTGTTTTGATTGTAATGAATTGCATGACTGTAAGTACTGCACGGACTGTTTAATGGGAGCCAAAGACACACGCGATGTGCATGTTTGGGGAATAGGAATGGAAATGTGTTACAACTCGTGCGTAATCGGATCAAATATAAGAAATATAATTTCCGGATATTATGTAACCAGAGGAGCTGACAGTATTTATTATTCGCTTTGGTGCGGCAGAACATCTGCACACTTGCTTGGCTGCATCGGCATTGAACATAAAAAGCACTGCATATTTAATAAACAATACTCAGAAGAGGAATACAACGATCTTGCAGCAAGAATTATCGAGCACATGCAAAGTACGGGAGAATGGGGTCAGTTCTTCCCGCCGGAAATTTCCATGTTCGGTTATAACGAAACAATGGCACAAAGCTTTTTCCCGCTGGAAAGAGATGAGGCAATTTCCAAAGGATTCCAATGGAATGATTATGATCCTCCCGTTGAAGCAGAGCGGACAATCCCAGCTGATCAATTACCGGATGATCTAAATGATATTCCGGATGACATACTTAACTGGGCAATCGTCTGTATAGAAACCGGCAGGCCTTTTAGGATCATTGCTCAAGAACTGCTTTTTTATCGAAATAATAAGCTTCCTATTCCACGCAAGCATCCTGATCAACGCCACTACGATCGCTTCGCTTTCAAGAACCCCTACAAGCTCTGGAATAGGGAATGCATGCAATGCGGAGCAGATATATTAACCGCATATCCGCCAGACGGGCCGGATATTGTGTATTGTGAGAGTTGTTATCACAAAGAGGTTTATGGATGATCAATTAGCAGATTAGCTTGTTAGCAGATTGGCAGATTAGCTAATCTGCTAAAGGGCGCAAAGCGCCCGTGCCAATCTGCTAATTGCCGATCGTTAAATCAATAAATGCTATACTCATTCCCTCTGCAAAAAACATGCACCCAATGTGGCACCGAGTTCGAGATCGCTGATGAGGATCTGAGGTTTTATGAACAGATATCCCCTGTATTTAATGGAAAGAGGTATCTGATACCACCTCCAAAGTATTGCCCTGACTGCAGACAGCAACGAAGACTCTTGATATGCAATGAGTTCACGCTCTTCAGCGACAACTGCGACATGTGTGGAAAGCATGTGATCACTGAATTTAAACCTGATCGCACATTTCCGATTTATTGCAGGCCGTGTTACCTGAGTGATAAGTGGGATCAGACTGAACTTGGACAAGATGTTGATTTTAACCGGCCGTTTTTTGAGCAAATGAAAGAGTTATTTGCAAAAGTTCCGAATCAGCATCTGAACGTGGACGGTGAAATACAAAATTCTGAATATATTCACTACGCAGGAACAAGCAAGAACAGTTATCTGATTATGCACGCGGACTTTTGCGAAGATTGTTATTACGGATATGGATTTAAAGACAACAGGAATTGTGTTGATGGATTTTATAACCTGCATTGCGATCATTGTTACGATTGCGTGACCATACATAGGTCGCACAGCCTTACATGTTGCCAAGATTGTACGAACTGCAACTTCAGTTCTTTCCTGAGGGATTGTATTGGATGCAGTAATTGTTTCCTTTGCGTGGGGCTAAGACAAAAAGAATATTGTTTTGAAAATGAACAATTAACAAAAGAGGAGTATCAAAAAAAGATGGAAGAGATTGATCTGGGATCGTACTCGCAGTATCAGGAATTCAAGAAACGACGCAGAGAACTTGAACTAAAACATACTTTCAAAGAGTTTTTTGGCCATAACACACAAGATAGCCTCGGTGACTATTTGCAGAATTGCAAGGAAGCAAAGTACTGTTTTGATTGTGAGGATGTGGAAAGTTGTAAGTATTGTTATCAGTTAGTTCTTGGTTCAAAGAGCAATTATGACGTCTATCAGTTTGGAACTAACTTGCAACAGTCTTATCAGGGATCAATTATTGGAGAAAACTCCTATCACATCTTAAGCGGATACCTGCATTACCAAGGTTGCAATGAACTTTCTTATTGCATGGTAATGGATGCATGCAAACACTGCTTTGGATGTACAAACATGCGATGCAAAAGTTACTGCATTTTAAATAAGCAATATACAAAAGAGGAATACGAAGAATTGGTTCCCAAAATAATTGAACATATGCAGAACACCGGTGAATGGGGGGAATTCTTGCCTCCATTTCTTGCAAACAGCGGATACAACGAAACTACCGCGCAGCTTTATTATCCGCTTGAGAAAGAAGAAGCCCTTAAGCTTGGATTCAAATGGTCAGACTACAAGGCGCCAGAGCCTGAAGCTGAAAAAATAATTTCAGCCGACCAATTGCCGGATAATATTGAAGATATCCCGGAAGAGGTAACCGACTGGGCAATCAGATGCGAGGAATCCGGTAAGTTATTTAAGCTGACCAAGCAGGAATATAAGTTTTATAAAGAGCACAAGCTTCCCGTCCCGCACCGCGAATGGTTCCAAAGGCACAAAGACCGCCTGCATTTGAGAAACCCCCGCCATTTCTGGGACAGAACCTGCGGTAAATGCGGAGAAGACATAAAAACCACCTATTCCCCCGATAGACCCGAAATTGTTTACTGTGAAGCATGCTATCACAAAGAAGTTTATGGATGATACCCCCTTGTCTGAACCTTGATTAGAAGGATTAATAGATAGACAGGATTAAAGAAATTGGATTGTTTGTTGGATATTTATAAATACATTAAGATAATTCTCTGTAATCAAGCTAATCCTTTAATCTTGTGAATCATGGTTCAGACAATTTGTAAGCAGTGCGGCACGGCATTCGAGATCCCCAGTGAGGACTTGAAGTACTTCGAGAAAGTATCCCCTGTATTTGACGGAAAAAAGTATCCAATCCCCCCTCCAACCTATTGCCCCGAGTGCAGACTGATCATAAGAATGGCATGGAAAAACGAGAGGAAACTCTATAAGCGCACATGTGATCTGTGCAATGCAGATGTGATTTCCATATACTCGATTGATAAATCATACAAAACATATTGCCTGGACTGTTGGTGGGGCGATAAGTGGGATCCGCTTGAGTACGGAAGAGACTTCGATCCCGATAGATCGTTCTTTGAACAATTTAAAGAACTAATCGAAGTAGTTCCTAAGCAGACGCGTCATCAAAACAACAATTATGAAAACTGCAAATATACGACAAGCACTACGAGAAATAGAAATGTTTATATGATCTCTTCAGCCGGATATAACGAAGACTGTTATTACGGTATTTACTTGGTCAGAAACAAAAACTCAGTTGATAACACCCACTTGATGGACTCTGAACTTTGTTTTGAATGCATTGATGTAGACAACGGATATAATCAGGTCTTCTGCCAAAATACAAAGACATGCAATGACTGTGCGTTTCTTTATGATTGCCACGGATGCAGCAATTGTTTCATGTGCTTTGGGTTGAGGAGTAAGGAGTACTACATACGAAATAAGCAATACTCGAAAGAGGATTATGAATCAGAAATGAAAAAGATTGATTTAAGCTCGCACGAAACAATGGAAAAACTTAAGGAGGAGTACCAAGACTTCATTGTTGATTGTCCGCGCTTGTTTATTGAAGGCCAAAACAACGAGAATGTAACGGCAAGCAATCACATATTTAATTCCAAGAACTGCAAATACTGTTTTGACTGCAATAATCTGGAAGACTGCAAATATTGCGGTTGGTTTAATGATTCAAAAGACAGTTACGATATTTATTCATTTGGATATCCAAATATTGAAGAGAGTTACAATTCAATGGAGATAGGAGCTCCGGCAAGTAGGATACTTATGTGCATGCACACATGGGACAGCATCGCGAATTTTACCTACTGCCTTGCATGCCACACATCCGAACACTTGTTTGGTTGCGCGGCTCTCAAGAGAAGCAAGTACTGTATCCTAAATAAACAGTACACTCAGGAAGAATACGAAGCGCTGTCATCAAAGATTGTTGAGCGAATGCAAGCTGATGGCGAATGGGGGTTGTTTTTCCCTTTGGAGTTTTGTCATTTCGGATACAACGAAACTGTCGCGCAAGACTTCTTCCCAATTACAAAAGAGGATGCTGTTTCTAAGGGTTGGAAATGGCATGATGAAGTTGAAGAAACTCCGGACGTTGAAAAAATTATTCCTGCAGATCAATTGCCGGACAAAACTGCAGACATTCCGGACGACGTAACAAATTGGGCAATCAAATGCTCGGCAACAAACAAACCTTTCATCTTGCAGAAGATGGAGCTTGAGTTTTACAGGAGAATGAACATCCCAATTCCGCGTCTGCATCCGGATGAAAGACACCGATTAAGATTTGCGAGGAGAAACCCCAGGAGGATATTTGATAGAAAGTGCGACAAATGCCAAAAGGAGATTCAGACCACATATGCGCCGGAGAGGCCGGAGAGAGTATTTTGCGAGGAGTGTTATTTAGAGGAAGTATATTAATTGGTATTGAGGGAAGAGTATTGAGTATTGAGGGATATTATTAATAATTTGCTTCCCTCAATACCCAACCCTCAATACTCTATACTCATACTATGCCTGCCACATGCGCCTCTTGCGGCCTAGGCTTCGAGCTTTCCGACAAGGAGACTCAGTTCCTGAAGCACGCTTCACCTGAATACAACGGAGTTAAGTACGAAATCCCTCCTCCGTCGAACTGCCCTGCATGCAGAGTGCAGAGAAGAATGGCATGGAGGAATGACAGATCGTTTTATAAGAGTAAATGCGATGCAACGGGAGAAGATATGATCTCACTTTATCCTAACGGAATGCCTTTCAAGGTTTTTCACTCTGACTATTGGTGGAGTGACAAGTGGGACCCGCTTGAATACGGACAGGAGTATGATTTTAATAAACCTTTCTTTGAACAGTGGGGGGAACTGATGAACAGAGTGCCAAGAAGAAACATGGACTTGGTTAACTGTCAAAATAGCCAGTACTGCAACTACTGCGGAGACGATAAGAACTGTTATTTGGATATCGCAGGAGAAGCGAATGAAGATTGTTACTACAATTTGTTCACTAAGTATTCCAAGAACTGTGCAGACTGCACCTTCGCGTATCATTCGGAGCTTTGTTACGAATGTATTCAGGTTTATAACTGCTACAACGTCAGATATTCGATGTACATGGACGGTTGCTCTGAGTCTGCGTTTTGTTTTGACTGCAAAGGATGCAAGAACTGTTTGCTCTGTACCAATCTGAGGGATAAGCAGTACTGGATTTTAAATGAACCTCATTCAAAGGAAGAATATGAGCAGAAACTTGAGGAACTTAAACTGAATTCCTTTGAATCAATCCTGAATGTATTCGATATCTGGAAAAAAATGCGACTTGATAAAGGAATTTATCGCGACATGGTTAACATTAACTGTGAGAATTCAACGGGAAATAATTTAAAGGACTGCAAAAACTGTTCTTACTGCTACAACGCTACTAATTGTGAAGACTGCTCATATCTTTATGATGTTTTGGATGCCAAAGATTGTCAGGATTTGAATTATTCGCTTTATAAACCTGAAGTTGCTTACGAACTGATCTCAACTTTGAACATGCGATACTGTGCGTTCAGCATGGCAACGCATTACTGCAGTAAATCTTTTTACTGTGATCTTTCTG
>CAZDKL010000033.1:0-8342 GCA_964506185.1 uncultured Candidatus Peribacteria bacterium | reverse complement strand
CCGGAGAATGTCAGAACTTAAAGACTCTGAGTGATGGCACATATTGTCTTAAATGTATTGAGGTAGATCATCTTCCTCCTCCTGAGGAGTGCCCAGGTGGAACTGACATTGAGGCTGATGGACCGTATTGTTCAAAGTGTCCCTCGGGAGAATGTCAGAACTTAAAGACTCTGAACAATGGAAGATATTGTCTCAAATGCATAGTAAGAGATACGCCACCGCCTGAGGAGTGCCCAAGTGGAACTGATATTGAGGCTGATGGACCGTATTGCTCCAAATGCTCTTCCGGTTCATGTGAAAATCTTAAGATCCTGAGTGATGGAACATATTGTTTGAAGTGTATAGCTGAGGATACCGGACCACAGTGCCCTTCCGGAACTACATCTGACAAAGGCCTATGTGAAGATCAATGCCCTGCTGATGGTGTTTGTGTTTTGGATGGAGACTGTTACTCATGCATGGTTGTTCAGTGCCCAGGAGGAACCTCTAAAGATCAAGGTGAATGCCAAGCTTCATGCGACGGAACCTGTGAGGTTGCCGCTTCTCAACACAGCGTGGATTGCTGGCAATGCAAACTGGACTGTGACCAGACATGTGCCCAGAACGGATATAATCCCGGTGAGACTGATTATACTAATCAGATACTGGCGGAGCTGAATGGTCATCAATGTGTATCCGGTGCAGGCATTTCTATTACAACAGCAACTCTTGGCGATTGCTTCTGTACCAAGGATCCCGTTATCAGCATTGATACAACTCCTCCTGTATGTAGAGGTACCCCTTGCGGAGATGTCGAATGCAATAACTCAGCATCATGCACTCAAGGAGATACAACCTATACAGTCACATGTAATTGGGGAGGATGGGAGAAGTTCGCTCCTAATCAATTCAGACCGGTTTTGAACGCAGGAGGACAATAAGGTATAAATTTTCTTGGCTCTACTTAAGTCTCCCTGATAAACTGACTAAGATGTCCAGGTGGCGCCCCTCCTTCGCCCTTCGGGCTACGGAAGGGTGAATAACTCTGCAATTGTTCATTCTCTGATATTATTTCAATAATGCCCAGGTGGCGGAATTGGTAGACGCGCTAGCTTGAGGGGCTAGTGGGAGCAATCCCGTGGAAGTTCAAGTCTTCTCCTGGGCACCAACCTACGCGCAGCGTAGGTTGCCATCCGTAGACTTTTGCAGGCGCCGTTTTATTGAACGGCAAAGTCGCTGCGGCTACGGTTGGCGGGCCAGCAAAAGCGAAGGATGGCTCTTATTATCACTTCAGCTCTTATTCTTCAATATAACATCGTGTCCTAATATAAGCATCTGGAATGGTAAGATCCCGATAAGAAAGATGCGATTTCTCTACATCCTTATCTTTACGAGGATTATATATCAAACAATGATTCGCTAGAGGTATCGCATGATCACTATCGTAAGCAACAGATGGTTTGAGTGTCTTGCGGAAAAATTCTGTCAAAGAATGGTCTATAGACTCGGAAACTATGATAGCTACAGGGTTAAGAGTCATAGATTCCTTGATACCTTCTTCAAGGCCATAATAATAATGATAGGCGCTTTTCTTGGCATAACGAGTAAAGTAATCATGAGTATAGAAACCGCTTTGTGCGATCAGCAATGCAAATATTGCGCAAAGAATCGGCTTCTTTAATCTAAATGATGTGGCTTGAAGTGCATGAAAACCTGCAACAGAAAATATCAGAATATAATATCCAAGTAAGATACTGCGCAAGTTATTCGGCACACGTTCACTTGTAAGAGCAGAAGCCACCGGAGCAAATGCAAGATTAGCTATGAGGAATATCGTGATTTTCGACCTCTTCTTCCTAATGTGAAATATAAGTCCAATTACAGAAAGTAACAGTACAACTGCAAATACTTCACCATAGTATCCAGTTGACTGCCGCAAATTACCGTCGCCGTGTTGCAGTAGAAACGACGGTGAAAAATGGCTGAAGTAGTTTTCCAAAAAGATTCCTGTTTTCTGTAGAAAGTTAAGTGAAGTATCATACACATAGGTAATTACTCTGAAACGCGAAGTCAAACCTCTCGGATTTGAAATGGCAAAATGAATATATGGAACGCACATCAGAGCAAACGCACTTATGAAGACTGCGCTTCTTCTTATAGTCGACCTTCTAACATAGAGTGTGCACGTAAGTAGAAATAGTAGAGGTGTAAGCAGTTTGGCGGTTTGATATGAATATATCGATAGTCCGAGAGCGATTCCTGCAAGTAATGAAGTAAGAAAAGTATTTTTTGAATTTGAATGAAATGTTTTAATAATGAAATATGAAGCTACACTCACAGTTGCAAGTTGAGAATTCACTTCAAAGGAAATGCGAGAAACAGTAAAAAACCATGGAATAAATCCCGCACTAATCATGGAATACGCCAGAACCGATTTACGTTTACCATAGAGCTCGCGTGTTATCCCCAGGAAGCTAATAAAAAAGATTGCATAGTATAAGGTGCTTACACTCCGAAGTATTCGTATGGAAACTCCAAAAACCTTAAATACCACAGCAAGTACATAAATATGTAAAGGCGAATGATAACCATCCCAAGTTCTGAAAAACACCGGGAAGTATTCTCCACGAACACTATGCCCCGACTCAGCTATCAGAATCGCATTGTATCCCATTGATGCCTCATCGTGGGATAAACCACGCGGTATATTCCCATTATTTATCGCATGTACAAAAAGTATAAAAATCGTTCCGATCAAAAAGATAAGAGAGGTTTTTGTCACATGTTTTGAAATATATCGATACACAAAGAATAGTGTACCATTTTGATTTTGCACTCTACTTTTCGCCAAGATAACATCGTGTCCTAATAAAAGCACCTGGAATTGCGAGGTCCTGATACGCAAGATTTGATCGAAGAACGTTCCAATCGTCAATAGGGTGATATACCAAACAACTATTCGGTTCAGGTATTGCATTGCCGATCTTGTAAGTAACAGAAGGCTTGAGTGATTTACGCAAAAATTCAGTCGAAGCGTAGTATATAGATTTGGATACTATGATAGCATCTGGGTTTAACTCCATGGCCTTCAAGATACCTTCTTCCATACCATGACTGCCGAAGAGCCTGGCACTTTGTCTGGCATAACGAGTAAAGTAATCATATGTATAAATACTGCTTTGTGCGATCAACAAAGCAAATATTGCGCAAAGTACCGGCTTCTTGAATTTGAACGATGTGGTTTGAAGTGTATGAAAACCTGCTACGGAAAAAATCAGGATATAAAATCCGATTAGAATACTACGCCAGCCATGCGGAATGCCATCATTTGTAAAAGCGGCAGCAACCGGAGCAAATGCAAGATTAGTTGCGAGTAAAACCGTGATCTTCGATCTTTTCTTCCGAATATGAAATACAATTCCAATTACAGAAAGTAATAATACTATCGAAAATACTTGTCCATAATATCCTGTTGCATGCCGCAAACTACCATCGCCATATTGAAGGAGATACGACGGAGATACATGCTTCCAGTAGTTTGCCAAAAAGATTCCGGCTTTCTGTAGAAAAGTGATTGAATTATTGTACACATAGGTAATTGTTTTGAAATGCGCAGTCAAACCTCCCGGATGCGTAATAGTAAAATATATATATGGAACACACATCAGAACAAATGCACTTATGAAGATCGTGCTTTTCTTTATGGTCGACCTTCTAGCATAGAGCACACACGTAAGTAGAAAAAGCAGAGGTGTGAGTAATTTGGCGGTTTGATATGAATACATCGATAATCCGAGAATGATTCCTGCAAGGAGTGCATTTCGAGATACATTGCCCGAATTTGAATGAAATGTTCTTATAATGAAATATAAAGCCACACCAACAGTCGCAAGTTGAGAATTTACTTCAAATGAAATACGAGAAGCAGTAAAAAACCACGGAATAAAGCCCGCACTAATCATGGAATACGCCAGAACCGATTTACGTTTACCATAAAGCTCGCGTGTGATCCCTATGAAGCTTATAAAAAAGATGGCGTAGAATAAGATGCTGGTACTCCGAAGTATTTTTGCGGAGACTCCAAAGGCTTTAAACATTGCTGCAGCCGCATAAATGAACAGAGGCGACTTATATGCAGGCCCAATAAACACTGGTAAGTATTGTTTACTTTCATCATGTCCCGACTCAGCTATCAGGGCTGCGTTGTATCCTATTGACGCTTCATCGAGGAACAAACCATTCGGAACGTTCTCGTTATTTATCGCATGCACAAAAAGTATAAAAATCGTTCCAATCAAAAAGAGAAGAAATGATTTACTCACGTGTTTTGATAAATATCGATACATTTCTCCAATTGTACCATTTTGCAGAAATTACACTCTATTTATATGCATATCCACTGTATGTACAATGTACATACACTTAACTTTTGAGCCCTTGTTTAAGCCATTTTCTTGAGCCTTCCTTTTTCTTTTACAGGAATATCTAGCTTATCAATAAATTCATTAATACTCGCATGAGTCATCTCTTCTCCTCTTGTAAGTTTCTTTAATTTTTCATAAGCTCCTTCAACTCCATGCTTTCTAAGGACTATCTGAATTGCTTCAGCTCGAACCTCTGGATGATCATCTAATTCCTGCCTAATCACTTTCTTATTTAATTCTAATTTACTAATTCCTTTCTTAAGAGATGCAATTGCTATTAAATAATAGCCAAATGCAGACCCAATACTTCGCTGGACTGTTGAATCTGTAAGATCTCTCTGCAAACGACTGATTGGAAGTTTTTCCGCGAAGTGTTGGAATAATGAATTTGCGAGTCCGAGATTGCCCTCGGCATTTTCGAAATCTATTGGGTTCACTTTATGAGGCATTGTGGAAGACCCCACTTCTCCTTTGATGACTTTCTGCTTGAAGACTCCACGTGAAATATACATCCAAACATCGCGTGAAAAGTCGACTAAGATCGTATCAACTTGGCACATTATGTGACTGAGCTCCGCAACGTCATCATGAGGATTGATTTGAGTTGTGTTTGTCATGGGATCAACTCCAAGAGACTTCATAAATTTCTTGCCAAATGATTCCCATTTCACCTTGGGATATCCTGCTTTATGCGCTGAGTAGTTGCCAACTGCTCCACCAAACTTACCCTGCATCTTAAACTCATTAAGCCAAGTTTGCTGTCGCTCTAATCTCTCTACGTATACTGCAATCTCTTTCCCAACTGTAGTTGGAGTTGCTGGTTGCCCATGTGTCAGACTTAACATTTCTATCTTATTCCATCTTTTTGAGAGTCCATTGAGCTTGGATATTAATGACTTCAACTCGGGCTTTATTACTTCCTTGAGCGCTCCGTGAATCATTATCCCATACGCCAGATTATTTACGTCCTCACTTGTTAGTGCGAAGTGCACGAATTCCAAGCTCTTCCTGCACCCAGGGATCTTCTTCATTTTTGCCTTGAGGTAATACTCCACCGCTTTTACATCGTGATTTGTCTTATTCTCAATCTTCTTAACTTCTTCGGCTTGAATCTTGCCAAATCGCTCAATAGTGCCTCTGAGCTTCTTTTTATCAGCGGATGAGATCCTTTTACATTCCTTTATATCAGGATTGGCTGAAAGAGCTAGAAACCACTCAATTTCGACCTGCAAGCGCGCCCTGATAAGGGCTTCTTCACTGAAAAAAGGCCTGAGCGCCTCTGTTTTAGTCAGATAACGACCGTCTAGGGGCGAAAGTGCTTCAATCATTGGGAGAATTGGAACGAGTAACTAAGCAACGTGTTACACGGATTATAACGTTAATTAGTTAATTCGTTAATTCGACTTTTTTATAAGTGCGCTTTAAGTTCTTATCAGTTCTTTGAAGATGATGAATCAACTTGGCTAGCATACTTGAAATTTTATATGTTTTGTCACATAAAACGTCAAATTCATCCTTAGAGAGATATTTCTCGTCAAAAGCATCATACAAGTGAGATCTAACTTCAGATACAGATCTTTTAGAATAGCCTAGAAATTGTATGAATTCTGCATTTGTCATCGAATCGCATCCTTCAGCAATATTTGCTGCAACAGATCTCGCAGCTCTTGTAATCTGATCTACAAACGCAAAATCTTTACGAGCATCATGCTTCCTGCAAATAGAACGAATTTCTCGAATAAGACCTCTTGCTTCTTGCCATGCCATAATATCTTCAAACTTTCTGAATTTATTCATAAATAAAACGAATTAACTAATTAACGAATAAACGAATTAACGTAAAGAGTCGAGCCTACTATTTTTTACTCTTCTTGTCACTCTTTTTCCCCGCAAACTTCTCTTCGAACTCTTCGATACTCATAGTTTCTTTTTTAAGCAATTGATCTGCTAGTTCATCTAATTTCTTGCGATGCTTTTGTAGAAATAGAAGCGCTCGCTCGTACTGCTCTTTGATGGTCTTTCTGACGAATGAGTCTATTTCTTTTGCCTTTTCCTCTGAATAGTTTCGGGTGTAAGCAGGATCAACACCCAAGAACATAGTTCCCTGTCGTTCACCGTAAGCAATCGGACCTAGAGAATCGTCTCCCATTCCATATCTCATCGCCATGTTTCGTGCTATATGAGATGCCTTTTCGATATCATTGCTGGCCCCTGTGGTCATCTCGTTAAAGACAAGTTCTTCTGCTGCTCTACCACCAAGCAGGCTGCAAATCTCGTCCATGAATTTTGTCTTACTGGTCGTATACTGATCTTCATTGGGAAGAAACCATGTGACCCCCAATGCCATTCCACGTGATACTATCGAAATCTTGTGAAGCGGATCTGTCTCTGGACACAAATATCCGACAATGGCGTGTCCAAGTTCATGATAAGCAGTGATCTTCTTTTCCTTCTCTGTAAGCTTTCTGGATTTCTTTTCTGAACCTAAAGTAATTTTCTCGACTGCATCAATAAAATCTTTATGAGATATGGTTTTATGCTTTTGTTTAGCAGCAATGATTGCGGCTTCATTGCAGATGTTCTCCAAATCAGCACCAGTGAGGCCGACAGTCTGTTTTGCAACACTGTTTAGGTTGATATTTTTTCCCGTTTTCTTTTTCTCCGAATGAACCTTAAGAATCTTTTCGCGTGCTATCAAATCTGGCTTGTCGATGAATATTCTGCGATCGAATCTGCCGGGTCTGAGCAGTGCAACATCCAGAACATCCGGTCTGTTTGTCGCAGCCATTACAATCACATTAGTCCCCTGCTCAAATCCGTCCATTTCGGTAAGAATCTGATTTAATGTCTGTTCTCTTTCATCATGTCCACCTCCAAACCCTGCTCCGCCACGCTGGCGTCCAACAGCATCAATTTCGTCAATAAATATGATACAAGGAGAATTACGCTTTGCTTTCAAGAATAAATCTCTGACCCTGCTTGCACCGACTCCAACAAACATTTCTACAAATTCTGATCCGGCAATAGAAAAGAATGGTACTCCCGCTTCACCTGCAACCGCTCGCGCAAGAAGAGTTTTTCCTGTTCCCGGTGCACCAACTAAAAGAACTCCTTTTGGAATTTTCGCTCCTAAGTTGATGTACTTCTTAGGATGTTTTAGGAAGTCGACTACTTCTACCAAATCATCTTTCGCTTCATCGCAGCCAGCAACATCCTTGAAACTGGTTTTGACCTGTTTTGCATCAGTAACGCGTGCACGAGATTTGCCAAACGAAAGAGCAGTGCTTTGGCTTCTGGAAATACCTCTGAAAAGCCATATTAGCCCTGCGATTATTAGAAGAAAGAATAGCAAATCGGGCAAAATAGCCATAAACATATTTGCAGCCTCACGATTCTCCACTTCCACAACTGTTGGATTCTCCGGATCATTCCATCCTAGCGTACTAACACTATCTCTTCCCTCTTTATATGATTGATAAGCGGTTCCCTCCTTTGTTACAGCGAATACCTTGTTGTCTTTAATTATGATATTTTCGAACTCCTTCTCCGCATACCCCTTTGTAATACGGCTAATTGCAACCTCTTCTGCATCCTCAAACTGCTTATCTTTATCTCTTAGAGGATTTGAGATTGAATAAAGGGAAAGGAAAATAAGGGAAGCAAACAAAAACAGTGAGAATAACCATCTCTGTTTGGGCGGTTTTTGACGTGCTGCTGGAGTCATGACCATAGGATAGCGGTCTGAGCGCTAGTAGTCATTCAAAATCATTAATAACTTTTTTCTAAAAAACTAATCAGAACAACAAACAGAGCAATCACATGCACTGCAATCTGGCCCATCGTCGTCATCGTCGTCATCTTCATCGTCGTCATCATCATCGTCGTCATCATCGTCATCATCATCGTCATCGTCATCGTCGTCGTCATCATCGTCGTCAT
>CAZDKL010000032.1:8776-9232 GCA_964506185.1 uncultured Candidatus Peribacteria bacterium | reverse complement strand
TGATGAAGGTGGCACTTCTGACGCTTCTGGTATGCAATGTTGTTGTCCTGGGGGTGATTCGGGTGATTCGGGTGATTCGGGCGAGATTGCAATGTATTTGGATTATAATCCTAATAGTTATTACAAAAATAAGTTAACTGCTCAGCTAATAGGTGATGATGATGGCCCCGTATGTTGTAATTGTGATGGCGACGACGACGATGACGACTTTTATTATTATTTTTATTATTATGATTACGTTTTTGATGATGATGATGATGACGATGATGATGATGATGATGACGACGATGACGATTGTGACGAAGATGACAAACCGTGGTGTCTTCTTAGGAGTCCAGAATGTTGTGATGGAGGATGGGGATGTACTAAATTAGGTGGAGGATCAAATTGTGAGGGAGACGACGACGATGACGACGAAGAAGATTAATAAGAAGATGATTAAAAAAAATAAGCAGA
>CAZDKL010000032.1:0-8766 GCA_964506185.1 uncultured Candidatus Peribacteria bacterium | reverse complement strand
ATGATGACGACGATGACGATGACGATGACGACGATGACGATGAAGATGACGACGATGACGACGATGACGATGATGACGACGATGATGATTATAAATGTGAGCCTTATCCAGCTTGTGCCGAGCCTGAATCCGGATGCAGAATGGAGAGAATTAAAGATGATAAAGGATGTGTTATTGGATGCAGACCGATTTGCTCACAAAGACAGTGCCCGAGGCATTGCTATTTGATGCTCAATCCGGATGAAATTGAGCAATGTGCTCAGTGGGGTAAAGTTGAGGATGCCAGAAGCAATGTTCAGGTGTATAAGCCAAAAAAGAGCCTGTTTGCGCAGATTCTTGGCTTCTTTGGTATCGAGAGAAGTGGCACCATGGTTGCCGACTTAACGGGTCAGGTGATACCTGGTCTTGGAGCACCTGGAGGCTTTTCAAGGGTAAAGTGTTGCTGTTCGCTTGAGAATAATTGTGCATCTAAAGATTTCCCGTTGTTCTACAACGAGAAGGGTGGACCCACGGAATGCTGTGCAGGTCTTAATCCGGAGAGATATCCTGACAATATTATTCCAATAAGGTATTCAAGAGAACAATGTAAAGCGGATGAAGTAGGTGAGCAGCGGTGGGCAACTTTCTTCCGAGAGGGCGTAGCTCGGCAATATAGTGCAACCTGCAAGAATGACGATTGTGAGCCATTTGAAATATGTACACCAACTAGTTGTGCAGGTGGAAAATGCACGGAAGATTGTGGAGGGCTTTATTGTCCAGAAGATTGCGAGAAAGAAGATGACGATGGTGATGCATGGATGAAATACTGTATTTCCCAAGGCAAAGATGAATCAATTAATTGCGTAATGTGTCTTGATAGTATGTGTCCTGAGGCTGCAGAAATGGATCCAGATCAACGTGAAGAATTCGTTAAAGAAGAATGTGATCGAGTGTGTAGTGAAGATCAAGGAGATAACGATGACGACTCAGACGATGACGATGATGGCAATAGAAGTCCTGGAGCTGGAGCTGGAGGCGGAGGTGGAGATGATGATAGTGGTGATGATTGTGATGACGAAAAGCCACTATGCCTACTAGGATCAGCAGAATGTTGTAGTGATGGTAAATGGCGATGTAGCAAATTAGGTGGTGGTTCTAATTGTCCAAGCGATGCTGGAAATTTACATCCTAGTGGTGGCGATCTATGTCCACAACAGATTGTACACATGGAAGGGGGTCAGGTAGTTCAATATTGTGAAGCCAGAGATGCTGAAGGCTGTACCCCTTGTTTCTCTCATGGGAAACAGGGAATGTTTAACTACTGTTGTAGTGATGGTAAGTGGGCTATGCCTAATGGATGGTCATCAGGATGTGCCAAACATTTGGCTGCCAAGTGCAATGATGGAGGAGGAGGTTGGTGTCCAAATTCACCTACTTGTATACCATCCAGTACGGGGTGCACTTTCAAGAATATAAATTATGACAGATTTGGATGTATTGAATCTTGTGGCTCTGAAAGTTGTCCCGATGAAGACGACGATGATGACGATGACGACTCAGACGATGACGATGACGACTCAGACGATGACGATGGTGATAGCAATAGAAGCCCTAGTGGTGGAGGCGGAGGAGGTAGTCAGCCTCCACCCGAAGCGGGAGAGAGTGGCGGAAGTAATAATAATTGCAAAAAATGCGGTCTATGTGGAAATGGATTGTTCGATATGTGTTCAGCTGATGAATGCACGAAACTTGGTAATTGTGTATACGCAGATTTATGGTTCGGAGGATTGTGTACTCCCGACCCAGACGTTTGCAGGTAATTTATTAGATTGTGACAACCAAGGCTGACGTGAAAGCGCCAGCTTAGGTTGTTAGATAATCAATATATCTTTTTGTCGATAGGCGATTGTTTATTTTTAGTGATACAATTTCTGCATGTTACCTCCTAGATTTGTTTACGGATTCTCCGTTGGTTTAGTTTTTGGAATTGTTCCTCTGGTTATTTGGTATGGTTCTTCGCATTGGAGTTGCGGGTGCGAGCAAGGAGAAAGTATGCATGGCGCACCTCTTGATGCTATGGATTTATATACTGGTGACGATGAAGAAATGCTTATGAGGCTTTCTGATTTACCTCAATCAGTTCAAAATACCCTCATAACAGAAGCTTCAGGTGGAAATGTCGAAGAGATAGAGAAGACAAGGAAGAATGGTAAGGTTATCTACGAGGCCGAGGTGGTTATTGATGGAATGGAGTATGAAATTGAAATTGCCAGTGATGGTAGGCTACTTAGCAGAGAGATCGAATACGACGATGACGATGACGATGATGAAGAAGAAGACTTTGACGAGGATGATGATGAAGACGAGGACTTTGACGAAGACGATGATGAAGACGAGGACTTTGACGACGATTTTGACGATGACGATGATGATGATGAAGACGAGGACGATCTATTTTTGGACGAAGAGGACGAAGATAGTTTTCTGGACGAAGATGAAGATCTATTAGATGACGATGATGAATCATTACTTGAGGATGATAAGGAAGATTTCTTGGATGATGAGGACTTTTTAGATGAGGAAGATGATTTATTCGATGAAGAAGATGAGGATTTGGAGTGATGTTAATTTCTATAATTTTGCCGTGCCTAAACGAAGAAGATAATGTTGAACTCGTAGTTACTGATGTTTTTAAATGGTTTAATAACGAAAATTTAGATGGAGAAGTAATAGCTGTAAATGACGGTTCTGAGGATCAGACGGGTGCCTTGTTAGACCGTATGGCAGTTTCCAATGACAAATTAAGTGTAATTCATCACAATGAGAATAAGGGGCATGGAATAGCACTTTTTTCGGGATTTTCGCAAGCACAAGGGGAAATCTGGGGCATGATGGATTCTGATGGGCAAATGCATGCAGAAGATTTTTCAGGTCTTCTACCTTTTGTTAAGCCAGGACAGATCGCAATTGGAAGGAGAGTAAAAAGAGTTGATCCGTTGCCTAGAAGAATGTTTATGCGGACATATGCATTGTTAGTATGGATTATTCTTGGCGTCAGAGTGAAAGATGTTAACTGCGGAATGAAACTATTTCATTCTTCCGATTGGTCAAAGCTTATGCCCAAGATTGCTACCGGAGGCTTTTTCCACGCGGAGTTGTTGTGCCGCTCAAAAAGGCAGGGTATTTCAATCAATGTAGTTCCCGTATCTCATTATCCGCGTCACGGGGGGAAACAGACAGGGGCTTCAATAAAAGTAATAAAAAATATTGTTATAGAGCTTCTCAGACTGAGGAGAAGTTTATAATGGATTACATCGTTTTGATATGTAATAAGGATTGTCTTTTTTGCAACCGAGACAATGGACATCCCACAGCGGGAAGAAAATCCGTTTTTCGAGCTGATCGTTTGTCATTGGTGTCAAATCAATCAGGGGACGGTATATTAAATAGCCAAGTACCATCAAAGAGCTCAGAAGAATGCATAAAAGCGAAATGGCCTCCCCTTTAAATGGACCTTTGGCTCTAAGTTCATCAATGACCAATGCTAGCAATATGAAACTGACATACAGAGGTGGAAAATAATGATAAAGGAACATAGGTCTGCTTATTTGGCTTATAGCTAACATATATCCAAGATAGAGAATAAGGAATGATATCATTAGCTTTGGTTTGCGTAATTTCTGTCCCATAAATATGAAACTCAGAAGCAATGCAATTGATATGAATACAGACAAAGTGGCTGTCCACCAAACTGCTGGATTAGTTTGAAGATACATGTACTTACCAAGGCCTTCTTTTGATCTTGCCGTTAAGAAGTGAATTGATTCTGCTCCAAAGGGCCAGAAAATCCAGGGGCTTGCTCCATAATGTAAAGTACAAAGGTTCAAGCTTCCCTTATTGGTGTGATTTTCATACATATACTTAAAGGAGTCAGCTAGAATTGTTGGAAACATCAATATTGATGGGTTTTTCCCTTGGTCGAGGATTTCACGGTATTCATGCAGATTAGTATGATATCCTTCGTTTGGAAGAGCGGAATTTACATTTGTTCCCAAAGAAAAGTGCAATTGCCATATCCCAGCAGTAACAATTACGAATCCTGCAAATATATAAGCAAAAGCTGACAGCCACTTTTTCCAATTTGGCCATAAGTGAAACAAAAGGAGTGGAGCAAGAAGAATTAGAAATAATCCAGTAAACTTTGTTGCGAATGCGGCTCCAATGGCAGAGCCAAGCAGAAAAGACCAGAATGCAAATTTCCATCTGTTTTTCACGTATTTTGGAATTACAAGAAATGCGAGGATCGCGAAGGCAGTTGAGAAAATCAATGGACTTTCTAATACAGCAGCCTTAAGCATGGATATTTGGCCTGTATCGAAAATTATTACAAAGCTCAAAAGAGCGGCGAGTATTTTATTTCTAAGAATCAGGAAAAAAATAATGAATGTAATAGGGGTTAGCAACCATGCAAGTATCATTGGTATCAGTCTGTAACCTCGCATCTGAAAATCTGGACCCTGTTTACGAATAATTAATATGTCTACGAATCGCGCATCGATTTCGGGTGGATTTGCATCAACAATTATTTCACCCAAAGCAATTAGCATTTTCCCCAATGGAGGATGTGCTTGATTAAAATGAAAGTTATTTAGATATTTCTGCGCACTCGTCACATGAAATTTTTCATCCCAGTATGGAAAAGTGGGTTCGTGGTATCTATATACTGTTGAACAGAAAGAAAGCACCATGAGCAATCCAATAAATACCCAACCCTTCCAGCCGAAATGTTCAGGTTTTGTCATCGTTTTCTGGAGTAAGGATCTTCATTTTCTGTACATTTCCGTGGAGGCCTAAAGAAAGGGTCGTTTCTTTTACAGTCAGCGCATTGTAAATTCCATAATGGGAATATTGCACGCTTTTCAAACTGAGTCTTGGTCAATGGCTTCATTGTAGACAATGGACTATAAAACTGATAAGAAGCAAAGATGCAAATACTTAAACAGAAGGCTACAAAAACCTTGCGATTATGATCAAGCTTCCATTTTCCAATTTGTTTAATTTCAACAAACACAAGTGCAGCTAGTATGAAACTGATTATCAAAGGCGGGAAGTAATGATACAGATACATTACGCGATCTATCTGGCTCGTTCCAAGCATGTAACCTGTGTACAAAGTACCGAAAGAAATGAGTAAGAAACGTTGTTTTAGTTTGAGCTTAAACAAATATGAGCATGCCAATAATGAGAAAGCAGTTAATACTGCGAATGCACTAAGCCACCAGACAGCAGGGTTGGCTTGGAGCGTTAGATATCCCACCTTATCATCTGAATACTTTTTTTTGTTGTAGGTGATGGATCGGGCTCCCGATGGCCAGTAAAACCATGGACTTCCGGACTCATGAATTTTACACATATCAAGCCTTGGGACAGTATCGTTATATTTTATTGAGTATTTTAAATGATCTTTAATTGCAATGGGATACAAGGAAAATGGAATAGGATTGTCACTTTCTAAGGCTTCTATGTAGGGCGCAGAAGCACTATAAAAACCTCGACTGTTAACCTCTTTTCCAAGTGATATATGGATATGCCAAATGCCAATAAATGTTATAAGAAAGCCAAAAAACGCAAATAACATTCCGATCAACCAGATTTTCCATTTTGGCCAAAGTCCGATAATAAGCAGGGGAAAAAGTAATAACAAAAACAGACCAGTGATTTTAGTTAAAAATGTTAGAGCAAATGTGATGCCCAAAATAAACGATAGTACTTTGAATTTTGTACTCGGCTTTTTAGTGTCATAAATATGAAGGAAAATCAGTATGCATAATGAACAGAAAAATATCATAGGACCCTCTAGCATAGCCCCTGGTAAATGGACTGGCAGTGCAGTATCGAATATGTATAAAAAACTAAAAAGGGTTGCTAGTATTGTGGCTCTGGTTATCGCAAGAAAAATAAAGAACAGTACAACAGCTGTAGCCCAACTAAGAAGGGCAGGAAAGAAGCGATATCCGTTCATCGAGAGCTCAGTAGCTTTTTTATTCTTGATGCGATTAGTTTCTGTGTATAATTTATCCAATTCATTATCATTTGCATCAATCAATTTTTCTCCAGCTGCCAGTAAAAGTTTGCCAACTGGCGGGTGCAATTCCATGAAATAAACATTATTCAAGTATTTCTGAGCACTTGTAACGTGATACCCTTCGTCCCAAAAAGGAGAGGCTGGACGCGTGTAATCAATAAAAAAAGTGAAACATGACAATGTAACGACTAGTCCAAGGAGAAGCCAATCATTGCTCCTGAAAGAATTACTTCCCAAGTTCATAGGAAGAATTTTAACGCTTATATAGTGTTTGTTCCAGACGTAATAAATGGAAATAAAAGACAATAGTTCTTTATTAGTTGATTTGGTACAATGCTCGAAATGCGAAGATTTGCACTACCCATTGTTGCTTTTCTGATCGTCGCAAGTGGAGCTTTGGTGGCAGATCAGTTTGGTGTTTGGCGAGCTGCGTCAAGTGACGATAAGGCAGTTTGTGGCAATGGAAAATATGAACCTCCATATGAGCATTGCGAAGAGGATAAGCATTGTGATAAGCACAGAAATGAATACTGCAATAGCAGATGCATATGCAAAATCAAAAACTCCAAATGTGGAGACAAAATATGGGATGAGAAAAAAGAAGAATGCGAAAACAACTCACAATGCGATAAAGGTTTTACTTGCCAAAAATGTAAGTGTGAAATACCTACAACAAAATGTGGCGATGGAAAAGTGAGAGGAAAGGAACAGTGCGAGCCTCCGGGAACTTCAACCTGCGATGCATGGTGCAAAAAAATTAAGAAATCAAAGAAATCAAAAAAGAGTAAAAAAAGTTCAAAAGATGACTTCAACGACGACGGTTTCTTCGACGATGACGATGACAACGATGATGACAGCAACGATGATGATATAGACGATGACGACGATGATCTATTCGACGATGACGATGACGATGACGACGACGATTTGCTTGATGACGACGATGACGACGACGATGATCTATTCGACGATGACGATGACGATGACGATGATGATTTGCTTGATGACGACGATGACGACGACGATGATTTATTTGACGACGATGACGATGATGATGACGATGATTTGCTAGACGACGACGATGACGATCTGGATGATGGCGACGATGGTAGTTTGGATTCAGATCCAATTGCTCCTGCAAGTGTTAGAACGGAAGTTGTAGGAGAGTTATCTCTAATAACCTTTGATGTTAAGAAAAAAGAGCACAGTATTGTGATAAATAACATAAAAAAAAGCTCAATAGAAATAACAGTTGAGTCAGATCCACAAGATTTTACAATCAAACTCAAGGAAACAAAGAAAATTGACGTAACTGATGATAAAAAGCCGGATATAACTGTTACTCTAAAAAAGATTGAAAAAAGAAAAGCAACCATAGAATTGGTAATTCTTGGAGAATCCAAATGCGGGAATAAAAAGCTCGATCCGGGAGAAGAATGTGAGCCTCCAAATTCTCCTATGTGTGATAAGAGATGCAAGAAGAAAAACAACCAGTCATCTCCTGTCGAAGATCCTGGGCCACTTGAGGAAACCGATCCGCCTCAGACGGACGAAAATACCGAGGAATCTTCGGCTTCTTTGGATCCTTTGGATTCCTTAGAATCCTTGTTTTCACCAAAGCCTGTCTCCAATACTCCGAAGTGTGGAGATGGAGTTGTGAATAATAATGAACAATGTGAATCAAATTCTGAGTGTAGTCCTAAAGAACGATGTAAAAACTGCAAGTGTGTCTTTTACATTCCTGATGTGCTTCCCGTATGTGGAAACTTTAAAATAGAGAAAGGGGAAGAATGCGATGATGGTAATGAATTGGATGGAGATGGTTGTAATTCATGGTGTTTCAAAGAAGAATCAGCTCAAGTGGCTGCAATACAAAAGTGTGGAGATGGACTGATACAAACAGGAGAAGAGTGCGAGGTCGACTCACAATGTATATCAGGCAAATGTGAAGAATGTCTCTGTGTTCCATTAGAAAAATCTGCACCCACACCCACGCCCACACCCGCTCCTGCGCCCGTGCCCACATCGCCATCAGAAATTCTAAATCCGAAACCCGAAACAACTCCTCCGCCAGCCCCCGAACCCCTTCCGGTTGCAACTATCCCTCTCAGGCTTCCTCCAATAAAACCAGTTCCAATTACGGCTACAGTTCCTGCTATGCATGTAGCAACCGTTCCTCAGCCAATCATCCAACGCGCTCCGATAGGAAATACGGGACCGACGGCGATTGCACTAATTGCTTCAGGTTCTGCATTTGGGTATCTAGTTTCTAGAAGAAAGAAGAAAAAAACATAGATTCTTATTGTGTCGATAGTTAAGTTTGGTGAGTTTTAGGTAGAATCTATAGTTGAAGCGCTCAGAAAGCGCATTTTGCATTATTCCACCTAATAAAATGAAACAAAATAGAACAAAACCTAAAGCATTATTTGTTGGAGCTCTTGCTATAGCATTTTTTGCAGGGGCTATTACTTCTAATGTAGTTCGAAATCAACAGGCTGATATATTTTTCTGGTCCAATTATTATGATGTAGAAGAAGATGAACTAGATGATCTTTTTTCGCAGTATGGTGGTGGTTGTGAGTCAGATGAGGATTGTGATGAGGGTGATAGTTGTACCAATGGTTATTGTGATTTTGAAGAAAAAAATGATTGTGAGGATGATTCAGATTGTCCTGGAGGGGGTATATGCGATGAAGGGGAAT
>CAZDKL010000031.1:0-11764 GCA_964506185.1 uncultured Candidatus Peribacteria bacterium | reverse complement strand
CAAGCGAAGCTTGCCCTCTAGGACACCGCCTGCGTAAGCTGGCGGTAGTTCATTTTTATGGAAGAATTGCAAAAGCAAAAAGTCACAATTCCGATTTTGGTTCTTAGTAATTTAGGTCAGGAAGAAGATATTGAGCGGGCAAAAGCTCTTGGTGCCAAAGGCTACTTTGTAAAATCAAACACTCCGATTATGGACATTGTTAAACATGTTAAAGATACGTTTTAATTATGCCTCTAACAGACAAACAAATCGGCGAAATGCTACTGAAGGAAAGTTTTATTTCCGAAGAAGAGCTTACAAAAGCTCAGGAGTTATCCAAAGAACTTAAAATACCACTTATTGATGTACTAATTGATCAGGGACTTCTTACGCAAAAGCTTTATGAAGAGGCATTGGCGGAATACTTTAAAATGCCTTTCTATGATTTGGTATCAGCTCCCCCATCACCTGAAATAATTGGGCTGCTTCCCGAAGAGGTTGCACAAAACTACAGTGCAGTCGTTGTTAAAAAGGACGGGAATTCAGTCACAATTGCGACTGCGGATCCGGGCAATGAAACACTGGAAGAGGCAATTAGATTAAACTTGGAGCAGGAGTCGGTGGTTCTTCCCGAGGAAAAAAAGGAGGTACCCTCCTCCGCCAAGGCTACGGAGGGCAAGAAAGAAGAAAAGGATACACAGGAGTCAGAATCTGAACCGGAGCCGGAACCGGACACTAAAGAAACAAAACCAAAAGAATCCATATTTAAAAAAGAATTGTCATTCAGTTTCAAAAAGAAAAAGAAAGCAGAAACCGAACGTACAAAATTCACGGGGAAAATAACATTTGTTTATGCACCAAAAGCAGCAATTAATGCCGCGTTTAAACATTACAACAAGCCGCTGGCAACAAGGTTCCAGCAAATCATTAAAGAGCAGGGCAAAGTTGCGCCGGAAATTCTTGAGGAAATTTTAGACGATGCAATTCAACTCCGTGCTTCAGACATTCACTTCGAGCCGCAGGAGAAAATCGTTATCGTAAGATTCCGTGTTGATGGAGTAATGCACGAAGCGGGGCGTATTCCGCGCGAACACTACGATGGAGTTCTGAATAGAATCAAAATTGATTCGAACATGCGAATAGATGAGCACTTTGCTGCGCAGGACGGAGCAATCAGGCATAAAACCCACACGGGAGTGCTCGACATTCGAGTGTCAGTCGTTCCTCTTGTGGATGGAGAGAAGGTTGTAATGCGTTTGCTCTCGGAATACGTCAGACATTTAACACTTCACGACCTTGGATTCACTCAGGCCAATATTGAAATTCTGGAACGCGCAGCTCACAAGCCGTTTGGCATGATTCTTACGACCGGTCCAACCGGCTCAGGTAAATCAACAACGCTTTATGCGCTTCTCAAGCTCAGAAATTCACCTGACGTAAACATTTCGACAATCGAAGATCCGGTTGAATACAAAATCGCAGGCATCAACCACATTCAGGTTAACAACAAAGCTGATCTGACTTTTGCGAGCGGATTAAGAGCGCTTGTAAGGCAGGACCCGGATGTCCTTTTGGTTGGAGAAATACGTGATGGAGAAACAGCGGATATATCAGTCAACGCTGCTCTTACCGGCCACCTTCTCTTCTCAACTCTGCACGCGAACGATGCCGCAACAGCGGTTCCCAGGCTTCTTGATATGGGAGTAGAACCGTTCCTTCTGGCATCAACACTGGAAGTTATTATCGGTCAAAGGTTGGTCAGGCGCATCTGCCCGCAATGCAGGTACAGTTATAAAGTTCCTGATGGCGAGGCTGATACATTGTTCAGAGGCGCCGAAAAATTCTTCAAAGGTTCTGCTCCGGCAACCTTATACAAAGGCAAAGGGTGCGATGCGTGCGGAGGCACAGGATATAGAGGTCGAGTTGGGATCTATGAACTTTTAGAAATAACTTCTGAGGTAGAGGAGCTGATCATCAACAGAGCAACCAGTGCGGAAATCAACGATCATGCAACCAAGAGTGGAATGAAGTTGATGTTCGAAGACGGATTTGAAAAAGTTCTGACGGGAATGACTACAATTGAAGAGCTCATGAGAGTCGCTGCGCCTCCGGATATAGTTCTTTCCACGAACAAGGAAGATGGAGAAGAAGAATAAATTGCCAGAGGCTTCGGCATCCGATGCGCATGATAAAACTAATAGCGATGCCGCAGCTGCGACGGTCACGTCGCAGCCTGAGCCGAAGGCTCAGAAAACCCAGGGAGAGCAAAAAGGAGAAAAAGAAAAAAAATCATTCTTGAAATCATTATCATCAATGACTTTGTCGGATTTATTTAAGAAAAAAAAGAAGGAAGAGTCAGTCGTACCAAAAAAGAATCCTCACTCTCCGCTTTTCTGCAATCCATCAATAATCTTGGCATGGGAAAGCAGGCTCATCTGTATGTCCAAAGTGTTTCGACAATGCTGAGCGCCGGATTACCATTGCTGGATTCTTTAAGAACGTTTCAAATGGAAACGAGAAGCAAGGCAATGAAAAAGGCAGTTGGAAATATAGTATCTGATGTGGAAAATGGTTCAGCTTTCTGGAAAGCAATGGTCAATAGGCATCTGTTTACTCCATATGACATAGCAATGGTTAAGATAGGCGAGGAGGCAGGAAACCTTGCGCAAAATATGCAGTATTTGTCAGAGCAGAGAGAAAAGGACAGGGCGCTAAGACAACAGGTAAAGCTGGCAATGATTTATCCGACAATAGTGGTGTTTATGATGACCATTATCGTTATGGGTCTTGGGCTTTTTGTATTACCGAATATTGTCCAGGTGCTTTTCTCGCTTAATGTAGATCTGCCAATCACAACTCGTGCAGTTATTTATGTGACAAAAATCTTTTCGGATCACGGAGCTGTTTTTGTTCCGTTGATATTTATCGGCATGGCGCTCTTTTTCATTTTGGGAAAATTTACGCGCTTCCGAGTAGTCAGTCAGTGGCTGGTTTTTCATATACCCGGTGTTGGAAGGCTTGGCCGGGAAGCTGCAGTGGCACGATTTGGCGTAGTACTTGGAGGACTTTTGAAAGCAGGAGTTCCGGTGGTTGATGCATTGGAATCGTTAGTTGAAGTAACCCACGTTGTTACTTTCAAGAGATTCTACAAAAAACTTCTGGAACATGTAAAAATTGGCGATTCGTTTACAAAAGGATTTGGAACCATAAAAAATAGCGAAAAGATACTACCTGTATCTGTTCAGCAACTGGTAATTGCAGGAGAAAAATCCGGTTCTTTGGCGGAAAGTCTTATGCAGGTTGCCAAAATTTATGAGCGAAAGGCTTCAGAAACAGCAAAGGCTCTTCCGGTAATTTTGGAACCCATATTACTTTTAATAATCGGCGCACTCGTTGCTGCTATTGCATTTGCTATCATTGTTCCAATCTACAGTGTCGTTGGGAATGTTACCAATGGCTAACCCTTCCCCATTTTAGAATGAAGCAAAAGTCATTCACCGCGATAGAAACTCTTCTGACAATCGGAGTGATTGCAGTTACAACCGGAGTCTCTATTCCGATGTACAGAAATTTTCAGATAAGAACTGATTTGGATTTGGCAACAGAACAAACGATACAAGCGTTGCGTTCAGCTCAAGTAAGGTCTCAGGCAGGCGAGGAAGATGCACAATGGGGAGTGTGGACATCCGATGGCGTTATTTTCCAGGGAGAAACATATGCACTCAGAAATCCGGATGCGGATGAAGAATATCCGGTTCCTTCCACCATATCAGTTTCCGGTTTGGATCAGGTTACCTTCTCGCGTGTCGATGGTGTGCCGCAATATGTCGGGGATATTGTTCTGGAAGCGATAAACGGAGATCAACGTACTATAACAATAAGCGCGGATGGGGTGCTTTCTTCAACAGGAATAGAAAGTCCGGTATTCAGCGATGACGATGATGCAGATGATGACGATGATGACTCAGGAGATGATGACTCGGGATCAGACGATGACTCAGGCGACGATGATTCGGGATCGGACGACGACTCAGACGACGATGATTCCGGTTCAGGAGATGATGACTCCGGTTCAGGTGATGATGACTCCGGTTCAGGTGACGATGACTCCGGTTCAGGTGACGATGACTCCGGCTCGGGAGATGACGACTCAGGTTCAGGTGACGATGACGACTCAGGTTCGGACGACGATGACGACGATTCGGAGCCAACTGAACCATGCGAAGACAGGTTTGAAGTAAACTCAAACGGGACCATCGAAACGACCGGAACAGTTGACGTAACTTTCCGCGCGCTTGGGTCAGAAATTACATATGGCGCAGGCGGACCGGAGATTCAGGTAACAGTTGAAGCCAGTACAGACGGAGGAACAACGTGGACTCCGTTATTTGGCGGAAGGGATATAGATGGCGGAGAGGAGCAAGTTATAGAGAACTTGCCGTCAGGTTCGCAAATCGTACTCAGATTCAAAGGAAGACACGGATGGCTGTGGCAGAAGACTTACAGATCAAACGATCAAACCGGACATGTGGAGGTTTTGAGAGATGGAAGTTCTCCGCCCGAATATCAACCGTATGATGACCAAGAATCACTTGAAACATTCCTTCAGGAAATAATTGGAGACGATGGAAAAATCAGTATCGGTGAATATGATGCAGTACTTCTTGGGGAACTTGGAACTCTTCGAACCGCGTCATCAGACTTTCAGGATGCAGTGGTCTTAATTCAATTTGCGCAAAAAGTAGGAAGTTGCGCGGGCACAGACGATCCAAGATTCAAAATTGACTTCGAAAGAATGGAAAACTTTGGAACGGGAGATGTGGACAGGTCAGTTTACGTAGGTCCACAGCAAATCCGATACGCGGAAGGTCAGTGGATCCCTCTGAAGGTTAACGGAGTTACGGTTATTGATAGCGGGCTGGTCGAAACAGTTCCGGGACTTGCCGTCGAACGCAGAAACGGAACCGTCAGGGTTCTCTTGCACGGTTCGCACCCGAGTGGAGGCTCAAAAGAAATTGTAGATGCGCGCGTAACGTTCGACGGGGCAACTGTGCAGGGAGCGGATAATGATACAGGTACCGATGAATCTGAATCTCCATTCGATGGCATCGTAAACGACGGTCCCAGCGGAGATGAGATTACACTTGGTACAAGTGATGCGCTTTATCAGGCGCGCGTAACAACTCTGGACGACGCAATATTTATTAATTGGCTGGAGGGAAGCGCTCCGGGGTCAGATGATGACACAGATGACTCAGACGATGCAGACGATGACGATGATGCAGACGATGATGACGAAGATGATTCATGCTCTGCCACATACTCACTTAACAATGGAAGATTAATTTTGAATGAGGATGCGCATGTGACGTTCAGAGTTCTTGGTTCACATGTAACGCATGGACTTAATGGTCCGGAAGTGAGTGTTCGAATGAATGCAAGCTTAGATAATGGAAATACCTGGCAGACTTTGTACAACTTCCGCGATGTGGATGGAGGCGAGCAACAGACGTTTGCAAGCGTCTCTTCCGGAAGCTCAATTGTCCTTAAGGCCGAAGGAAGATACGGATGGTTGTTTAAAAAGACGGCTCATTCCCGCGATGCATCGGGAAGGGTAAGAGTATTTGAAGATGGAGACGATCCTCCGGGCACTTCCCCATTTGCGAATGAGACCAGATTGCGAAGATTTGTTAGAAACGTTGTGCATAACGGTAAGATAAATCTGAACAGCAGGAGAGTATTGGCCCTTGTTGAACTTCAGGATATGAATACGAGTTCAGATTTCTCCGATGCTGCAGTGGAAATAGTCATGGAAAGACCGGCTTGCGGGTCGGTTGCGGATGATGATGATTCGGATTCGGATGGCGATGATGACGACGATGATGGAGCAGGCACAATTTCGGGTGAAATAACAATCTGCCATTATCCTCCGGGCAATCGTTCAAATCACCACACTCTTACGATTGGTGCGTCTGCCTGGGCAGCACACAGAAGGCATGGGGATCGTTTAGGATCATGCGCGGAAGATCTGGATGGAGACGGTATTCCGAATTACAACGACTTGTGTCCCAATACGGGCACGCCGGAAATAGTGCCCAGAGATTTCATGCTATTTGGAAGATTTGCTATAACCGAAGAAAGTGAAATATTCCGAAAAGGTCCCAGAAAGAGAATAAGCCCTTATACTCTCAGCGATACAAAGGGATGCAGCTGCGAACAGCTTCTGGATGTTGCGGAAGACAGAAATACGTATTACTTCTCGCAATATCCGATGTTGGAACGAAATATGAAGAGTCTCTTCCCGCATTACACAAGAGGAGCGAGGAATCATGGGTGCTCAGTTAGAATTCTTAGAATGGTGCAACGAGCGAGATTGTAGAACTTAGAGCTTAGAACTTAGATCTTAGGGTTCATTAAATTGCTATAACGAAAGCTTATGGATGAGCGTGTTTAAAATCTTGTGTATTTCGTCTGTCTTAGCAATTAGTTCTTCAAATTTATCTTTTTCTAAGTATTTAACACGAAAACTATAATGAATTTGAGTAATTAGCTCGATCAATTCTCCTCTACTCTGAACATATTTATGCCTTTTGTCTGCGGATGTAAAACGACCCAGTCCTTCAGCAATATTTGAAGAAATTGAAACTGACGCTCTGCGCATTTGAGATGTGAGTTCGAAGCGCTCTTGATTCGGGAATTGTTCAGTAACATCATGAATCATTTCTGCTAAATCTAGAGCCTTTTGCCAAACGATCATTTTAGTAAAATTAGCTGGCATGAGAATTATTGTAATAAGCCCATAAAAGTATCATAAACGCGAATAAACTCAAGTATTTTCTAAGTTCTAAGCTCTAAGTTCTAAGCTCTATTATGTGTTACTCTTACTTCCGCAATGTCCATTCTCCATCACAACAGGCCAGCTTTCTTCATGCTCGATGTCTTGTTAGGCGTTGCTATCTTTGCATTTTTCATCGGTATCGCGGGGCACTCGCTTCTTACAAGCCAGAGATTAACCGTATCAAGCGGAGATAGATTAAGGGCAGTTTCACTCACCGAAGAAGCAATAGAAGCCGTGCGCAGCATCAGAGACGGAAGTTTTGATGACCTTTCGGAAGGCACTCACGGAATTGGAATAGGTGATGATGGAACATGGGAATTCAACGGATCGGAAACAGTCAGTTTCGATGGTTACACAACAAGTATCGTAATTACTGCCGTTGACGATGACAGATATGACGCAAGCGCAACCACAACTTGAGATTTTGGCGTGCAAAGATCAGGATCAGTAACCATTTCGTCCACTTACTCAAACTGGAGGCAGGAAAGAGACATGGGAACGTGGAATGCGTTGTTCCATGTTGGCACTCATCTGGAAGATCCTCCGGTTAACTTCAATGATGTTGCAATCAAAGGCGACTATGCATTCGTCACAAGCGAAACAGAGGGCGGAGGAGCGGGTTTGTATGTTTTTGATATATCCAATCTCGGTTTGCCGACCAGAATTGCAGAAGGGTTCTTTCTTGGCGCAGAAGGGCATCAGCTTTTGGTGAGCGGGAATACGCTATTTGTAATAACAAGCATGCCGGGCGCAGAACTTCAGGCATTCGATGTATCTGCTCCGGAAGAATTTTCAGCGGACAAATTAATTGATACGTACAACATTCCGGAAGACGGAAAGGCGCGTTCGATAGCAGTCTTCGGAACCACTCTTTTTGTTGGTTCACAGCAAGACGGATCGCAACCGGAATTTTATTCGTTCAATATTTCCGATCCTTCCGACATAAGCCTTTTGGATTCCTTGAATGATGATGGAAGTTATAACAGCATTACTCTTTACGGCGGTTATGCGTACATTGCAAACTCAGAGGACATCGCAGAATTAACAGTGATAGATGTTTTTGATCCATCGAGTATGCAATTTGCTCCCGGAATCGGATACAACCTGACGGATGTGCCGGATGGGAAAGCCATAGTTTCATTCGAAGACTCGGTTGCGATCGGCAGGTCAGTTGGAGATGTAATACAAGAGCTGGCATTATTTGATATCTCCGATAGTCCCGTACCCAGTCCCCCGCTGGGTCCTTGGTACAGAGGAGTTGGAACAGATGTTCACGATCTGGATAGAAGTGCGACAGGAAAATATATTTTCGCAGCGACTGAACACGAGTCAGCGGAAGTTCAGGTAATTGATTCGGATCTTTGGCGTGCAGGGCAGATGCCTTTGATAGCGAGTTACGATACGGACACGGGGATAGGAAGAGGACTCATCTACGATCCCATAAGAGACAGATTGTTTGCCGTGACAACGTCGGCCTTATTAATTTTTTCACCCAACCCGTGATAAAGTCTTCCTTTAGATCCGGCTACACATTTCTTCTCGCCGTACTCTTCATCGGAGCGATTTCCATTGCAGTAACGGGTACGATGTTGCTTTTGAGTTGGCTGAGCATGCACAACGTTACGATTATGGAAAACTCCGGCAAAGGATATGAACTTGCAATGACTTGTGCCGAGCATGCTTTACTTGAATTGTATGAAGACTATACGTATGCGGGGAACGAAGAATTATCCGGAGATGACGGGCCGTGTTATATACTTCCAATTGGAGGTGCGGGGTATGAAAACAGAACGCTTTGCGTGGAAAGCGAGAGCGGAAATACAATCAGGCGCTTTGAAACAATATTAAAACGAGTACTTCCTTCGATCGAAGTTACCGCATGGCAGGAAGTGGATGTGTTTACTTCTTGCAGCTATGAATAGATTCCATTCTTTCCGTTCCGGCATGAGCTTGATAGAACTGGTCATGTTTATGGCTTTCTTTGCGGTTTGCGCGGGCATACTTATCAACGTACTTATGTCGACCAATGAACAAAGAGTCAGGCAACAAATGATTGCCGGCGTAGAGCAGGAAGGAATGCAGATCATGCAAATGCTAACAAGAAGAGTTAGGCGTGCGGAGCGCATCACTTATCCTCCAAGAGGTGAAACAGGATCGGTACTTTCCATACAAGTTGCTTTGCAACCACAAGACCCGACTGTTATTGCACTCGAAACCGGAGCAATTCGTGTTGCAGAAAAGAACACTGTTCGCAGTTTAAGTTCGGAAGGATTGACAATTACGGATTTGGAATTTCAAAATACTTCCGCGACATCCGGCAACCACAGTGTGCGAATATTGTTTACAGCTTCAAAATCAACAGGATTGCCAACCGGAGGAACATACGAACGCAGGATGCAATCCATGGTCACGTTGTTCCCGGATGATGATCTGGCAGGAAATGCGTGTGCTTGCAGCAGTCCAACCTGCGTTGACGGAGTCTTTAGCTGGGGATATTGCGAGGAGGAGAGCTGCACAGATTCAGATAACGAGTTTCCATGCGGTTAAATGGTATCAGAATCACAGTTGAATGTGCCGTCAACCTAATCCTTTAAGTTCCAAAATGCTGTTTGATATACTCTGGAAAAGCCGAATATATCGGCTGTTTCTTTCCCACTTTCCATATGAAAACTCGCAAAGCTTTCACGCTAATCGAGCTTCTGCTGGTAATTGGTATCATTGCGATCTTGGCGTCAATCGTCATAGTTGCAATCAATCCAACCAAGCAGCTCGGTGACGCGCGTAATGCACAGCGCCGCAGTGACGTAAACACCGTCCTAAATGCGGTTTATCAGTATGCCATTGATAACAATGGTTCTTTGCCTGGCGCAATTCCAACAGCTCCTGCTGCTGCTAAGCCAGTTTGTCTTGGGACCGTCGTAGATGCGGCATGTACCGGAGTTCCGGCTGGTGTAGATCTTTCCGATCTAATCGGAACATACATCGTAGCGGTACCGGCAGATCCGCAAAATGAGGATGCAGCGGTAACCGGTTATACGATTGTTCAAGATGCGAATGGTCGTGTGACAGTCGCGGCACCGTCTGCTGAACAGGGTGCAACGATTAGTGTTACTCGATAAGTATTGAGCTTGTTACAGAAAGGGGCCTCGGGAGACCGAGGTCTCTTTTTCAGATTGATGTGATAAACTGATCAATGTATGAGAAAAGGTTTCACTCTTCTTGAACTGATGATCGTCCTTGGCATCATGGCAATTCTGGCAGCCATTGTTATGGTTGCAATCAATCCAACAAAACAACTCAGCGATACGCGGGATGCCAGCAGACATGCTTCTGTTCGCGAGATCGAGAATGCAGTAGTGCAATATATAATTGACGGTAATTCTTTTGCCGGAGTGCCATCGGGGATAGCCAATGCGCAAGATATTTGCAGAGAGGGCGGTGTGGGTTGTTATGATTTATCGGCTCTATCCCCCACGTATCTGGTGGGAATTCCGGTTGATTCAGATGAAACAAATGTGAATTTTTCAGGTTATCGAATATACCTTATGGGCAGTTTTATTAAGGTTTGTTCACCCCGTACAGATGAAAATTGTGGGGCGTAAGCGGTAATAGCTAAAACAGACAAAATATGGTATAATAATAAAGAGATAAATATGCCCACAGATAGCCCTAAACAAGGCCAATTGGTCAGGCGCAAGTCCATACGCACGCGTGCTGTGCGTCAGTATGTGCTGTTTGCCGCATGCATTGTGGTCACGCTTAGCGTTGTTTCGTTTGTGGTAGCAAAAGGATTTCTGGAGCAGAGAGTGTTGGCCCAGCTCTCCTCTATCGTTTCAGCGAAAGAAGATTTGGTAGAACATGTTCTTACAAACGACCGTGCGAGGAACGCGTTGCTTGCGACCCGTGAAGAAGTTAGAAGCATTTTGAAAAACAAAAGGAGTGAAGGAGATATCAACGAAATGTACGGTCGAATGCGAGAAGAGCATCTTCCTGTTCTTGGAATGGTTGTTTATAACTTGTCCGGAGAAAAAGTTGCAAGCGCAGGGCTTTCGATAGCTTCCGATCCGCCTGCAGTTGAACGCACGACTCTCCATTCGATTGTTGATGAATTTGGATGGCAAGAACATGTGTTGTTTTCTCCGGTTTACGATGAAGATGGAAAGCACATTGGAATAGTCGGGGTCAGGTACGACTCGCGTCCGCTTCTTGATACTTTACTTTCCGTCGCATCGGTTGGAAAAACAGGAGAGGTGCTTCTTGGTTCAGAACATGAAGGAGAACTGATACTTCTTCACCACAGATTCCAGCCTGCCGGCAGCAAAACTTTGAAGTTGGGGAAAGTAGATGAGCAAGCAGAGTATGGATTGCCGTTGGCTTTGGCAGTTAGAGGAAAAGAAGATCTGGGAAAGGCGGAAGACTACGCGGGCGAAGATGTTTATGCGGCATATAGAAGTCTCCCAAGTTTGGGATGGGGCCTGGTTGTAAAGATCGAACGGGAAGAAGCATTGGAAGGAACAATGCGTCTGGCAGCTTTTCTGGCGATTATCGGAATAGTATTGATAATCAGTTCCGGAATAGTTTCATATATTCTTGCCGGACGTCTGACCAACCCGATTGTTAAGCTAGGCAAAACAATGGCAAAGCTTGGGCCGGGGCACTGGAAGTTCAGCCGTTCCACCCGAACAGGAGACGAAGTTGAATTGCTGGAGACAGTGGCGTCGGATATGGCGATCAGGCTTCAGGATACCTATGAAAGAATGGAAGAAATAATTTCGGATAGAACGGAGGAGCTTAAGAAACAATACAAAACAGACCGTGCGATTCTGGAAAGCATTCAACATGGAATTATCACAGTCGGAAAAACCGGAGTAATTATCAGTGCAAATACTGCCGCGGCAAAAATGCTTGGAACAGAAATGACATCTATGATCGGAGAAGAGATCGAAG
>CAZDKL010000030.1:0-13132 GCA_964506185.1 uncultured Candidatus Peribacteria bacterium | reverse complement strand
GACAAGCGAAGCTTGCCCTCTAGGACACCGCCTGCGTAAGCTGGCGGTAGTTCATAATGCATGAGTAGTTTGAATAAGTACTCGTATTATGTCATGCTTCTAAAGCTATGAAACATTTAACAGGAACAGTATTACTATCATTGATTTTAGTCTCTTGCGGATCAGGAATTTCGAAAGAAACCAGTCGTCCTCCCGCTGGAAATCCTGACGGAGTTATTTTGGTTCAGGAATTTTCCGATTTAGAGTGTCCTGCGTGTCGAGTAGCACATGCAAAGGTATCGGCACCTCTTCTGCAGCAATATGGAAATGTTATCCGGTTTGAATGGATGCATTTCCCGCTCCAGTCACATCGTTATGCAATGGATGCAGCCAAAGCCAGCGAGTGCGCTGCGGATCAGGGAAAGTTCTGGGAATATATTGATAAAGTTTTTGAGCATCAAAATTCTATTAGCACAGAATCACTATTGGTTTGGGCTAGAGAGATGAAGATGGATGCAGAATTGTTTGAACGATGTTTCAAGTCAGGCGCAAAGAAGGGGATTGCCATTGATAACTATAAGAAGGGGAGAGAGATGGGAGTTAAAGGAACTCCAACTTTCTTTGTTGACGGCAAACAGGTCCCGACTAACGAATTAAGTTCAATTATTCAGCAGAGAATTGAGCAGTTGCAACAGAGATTGTAAGTAGGCTTAAGGACTTAGCTGTGCAAATCCATAAATCCTATTTAGTTTTGCATCCCACAGCACAACAGTTCTTAGCTTTTCTAGATTTTCAACCAATGGAACTAAATATCGTTGGGCGCCCATTGGCGATTCCAGATTTCCCAAGTCGACGCTGGTTGGATCTGGGAATTCTACATCGCGCGGGTCGACTTCCTCGGAGAGAATCACTCTTAAATCAGGACCTGGAGGAGAAATGAAGTTCATTCCCATGAAAAGATAGTTCTGAATAAGCAAAGAGTCTCCGACTGTATACTCTTTCACTCCAATAAAGCCACCAGATATGCCCATGCGCTGGAGCTTGCGTGCTGATCGATCTCTATCTTTCCATTCACGCTTTGTTTTTTTAACAAACTCAGACATTTTCTCATCTTCGAGTATTGGATCGTCTTGTATCTCTAGTTCTGTAAGTCGATTAACAAGTTCTTTTGCATACTCTTGAGCGAATAGTGGATTAATCATTCGTTCATCATGGGATACGGATGCAGGATTAGGATCACCTGCTTGGAATGGTGCACAGGCGGTGAGTGCTAGGCAAAGAATTAATAATTTTTTCATAAGATAGAGAGTTAAGTAATTAATTCCATTTATAACTTGCAGAGGAAGACTGCATTTTTCTAACAACGCTGCTTATTTGATGATTAAGCTTTTTAACTACATATGCATGTGTGCCAAAACTGATGCCCTTGGGAATAAACGTGGTCCAATATCTAAATCTCCAACAATCTTCCTGTTTCATTTTAGCAAGAACAGAATCATAACCTGATGGGCCTGCAAAAAGAATCTGTGATTTGTTAATTCCTGTGTTGGCGTAGCCTCGAATTGATGGATTATGAAATTGGTCCACATCACATAGGGTATGTTCACCCTGATCGCCATGATTGAGACGATTTTTTGTTACCTCGGTTGCACGATCCTCAAGTTCTTCTTCTCTGCTTTCATCCAAAACCTTACCTTTTTCATGACACCAAACCCTGTTGTACATTAGTGCCTTCAGGCAATTCCATTTGCCTGCTTGTATAGACTTTCTGTAGAGGGATCGAAGGCTGTCTGGAACAAGATTTAATAATCGACCCAATTCCTCTTCTGGACTTTCCTCTTCTTTGCCATCTTTATCCGTCTTGATTCCTACTTCCTCCTTTCTGTGTTCTCTTAGATACCACCTAAGCGATTTTAGTTTGTTCTGATCATCTGAATTTAAATCCATTTCCTCGGCTTTTTCTATCAAGGCTTGTGCAGAATCCCAGTCTTCCATATCCAATTCTCTTCTTATGTCCAAAAAGATTGGTTTCTCTTTTTCAAAATCGGCGAATCTCTGATTCGCTTCATTCACATATGCAAGGCGTTTGGTGTAATGCCACTCAAGGAACTTATTTGTAGTTACAAAATGAAATGCGCGAGGTGTTCCTTTCTTACTCCTTTTATTTTCTATCTTGTCATATTTGTTTTTTACATCTGCCCATCTATCAATCATCCCGCGCAAAGATTTTGAGTCGCTTCCTTGTACAAACTTTCTTACATTCTCGTTTGAAGTGCTACTTTTGAAAATTCTATGCATCCAAGTTCCAATTTTATTTTCAGATAGAACCTTCTGCGATTTTGCAGCCCACTCCAAAATACTTTTTGCCTCCTTATAAAGTTCAGTTCTTCCTCTTTTGTGAGCTTCGAGTAATCCCAGGGCGAGATCAACTGCATTTCGCCACTCTTTATAACCCTTAAGACCATCGCCTGTGAGTATCTTTTTAATTTCCGGAACTTGTTTGATTGTTTCGTCTCTCTTTGCTTCATCTTTAATCTTTTTTATATCCTTATTCATCCTTGCCCAGTTTTTTACGAGGTCTGGGAACTTGCCATAAATAAATCTTTCCTTCTCTGACCAGTGAATTTTATTTGAATACATTTTCTTTAGCCAATAATTAGCGGTGGCTTGAGTAATGAATCCTTTTGATTGAGCTACCGAGACCTGGTGGCGAAAATCGTGCTCAGCACTAACGAGCCTTTGCTCCAATCCGGGAATACTGTTGATACTTGCTTCAAGTTCGTCTACTTGTCCTTTTGATACAAACGAGTTCAGTCCGCGCTTTTCGAGCTCGAAGTCTTTGCTTGTATAAAGAGGGGAACTACCCATGACTTGTGAAATACGATCCAGACACTTCTCTTTCAATACATCGCATTTTGCATTCTTATCCAAATCTTCAACATCTACGCCATTATCTCCTCCCGAAGAATCATCACTCAGGGAGCTGTAACGGTCACTTTGGATAGTAGAGCTGGATGGCATTGCCGGTATATTTTACTCGCGTATTTGTCGGATTCAATGGTTATGTCAAAGAAAAGGAAGCAGAAGAATCAGAAGAATCAGAAGATTCAGAGGATATTATATTAATTTATAAATCACCTCTCTTCTGATTCTTCTGCATCCTCTGATTCCTCTGCTTCCTTAGTCAGTCGAGTAATGATACTCTACGACTCCATGATCCTATCCGACAAAGACATCCGCCAGGCAATCGACTCCGGACGCGTGAGCATCAATAGTCCTCAGTCTGATTACGTGCCGTATATCCACGCAAGCTCGATGGATTTGCATTTAGGCGAGTCGTTTAAACTTTATGAGCACAGCAAGTTCCCGCTTCTGGATCCAAAGGATCCAAAAACTCTAACAGGAAATGTAAGAACCATTCAAGTAGGAGAAGGGGATCCGTTCATTGTTCAGCCGGGAGAGTTTGTTTTGGGAGTGACCCAAGAACAGATCACAGTTCCTGATGATTTAGTGGTCAGAGTAGAAGGCAGAAGTTCCCTGGGCCGGCTTGGAATCATCGTTCACTCAACGGCTGGGTTCGTTGATCCCGGTTTTTCCGGAACTATCACTTTAGAAATCTCAAATCTCAACAGACTTCCCGTGGCTTTGTATCCCGGGATGAGAGTTTGTCAGATTGCCTTTGAGCAGATGACAAGCGCGGCAGAGACTCCATATCACTCTAAACCACATAGCAAATATCAAAATCAAGTTTTGCCGGAAGAAAGCAGGCTGAGTTCCGATCCGGAATTTGTTACTAATGCTCAGGAGAATATTTGATTGATTGATGTTGCTGTGTATCCAATCCAAATTGGTATTGCAGCACCGGTGCTTGATCGGATTGATGTTTTGAGAACTGAAGCACATTTTTCTTTTACAGTTTCTCCGTGTTTGAACATCGTGGATGCTATTACAGCTGTGGAAGGGGGGACAGTCCAAAGCCAAAAGTACATTCCTTCTCGCAGTATCTCGTCGTATTTACTCAAGTCTCCTTCCACAATACCTTGTCCAAGAAGTTCTGCGATTGCGGAACTTGCAGCGAAACAAGTTCCAATGATTGCACCAACTTCGAATGGCGCCACATTAACATCTTTGGTACCGGAAACAGGCAAAGTTTCTCCAAACCACCCAAGGGACTTGAGAGTTTTTTCACGGGTAATTGCAATCGTTTCAGAAATGTTCTTTTTCGTTTTTCTAATTATGTGTTTACCGGCATCAAACAGATTCCCGCAGATTTCTACTGCCTTCGATCTCCTCTTTGGCCTATTTGGTGATGGAGAAGGCATTTCATTCATTGTACTCTTTAGGGTAAAGCAATAAATATTACATCAAAATGGGAAAAAGTCAAGGATTTAGCATGTTTGATCATCATTTTAGAGTGACCCTAGGACCCTTGAAATTTTTGCCAAAGAATGTTACACAGGAGGTTCCTTCTCAGCTTGTAGCAGGGAGGGTATGGTCTTTTCAATTCATCGGCGGACAAATGGAAATCGCCGTTCACATATTTGCATGATTGAACCACGGAATTACTGCTTTGTTCAGAACATGAAGGAGAGAGCGGAATGCAGTATTTGCTTTTAGCACTGGTCGTACTTGTGGTTATCGTTGCAACCACGCTTAAGGTGGAATCCTTGGGCAAAAAGGTGACGGTCTTTCTAGGGCTTGGATTTTCGGTGTTCATTGGGCTTTGGTACTTTGGCGGGGAGACGGGACGAGAGGTGTTGCACCACGTTTACGTGGTCGACTACGCGCAGTTCATTATGATACCCATCTGCACAGTATTGATAGCATCCTTGCAGCTCTTCTCTATCAAGAGAGCGAGCAATGGTGTTGGGTATTTCATATTGGGGCTGTGCCCGCTGATCGGGAACTCTGGAACAACATGGGCGCTCGTCCCAATCGGACTCTCGTTGATTCCGATACTCCAGAAACAATACCCGGACAGATGGAAGCGCATCCTCATCCGCGAATGCATCATGAGCATGAACATGCTCGCATTGGCAACGTTGGCAGCGGATCCGCCGCAAGCGTTGCTTGCTGTCAAAGAGGCAGCACGTGGAACACCCCTCGGATTCTTCTGGCCCTTCACAGTCTTCTGGCCCTACCTCTGCATCACTTGGTACGTCTACTTCGTGTCCCTAAAAAGATCCGGCGTAGAGTTCGGGAATCCCCTGAAGGAGTTCAAAGGAATCAGGCCCGAATGCTGGAATCGCGTCGTTTACGGTGTGATACTGGCTGCTGGGGTGGGACTCTCGATCACGTTTCTACGCGGTTACGAGATCACGGTGGCGTTAGGTTTACTCAGTGCCGTCGCCTTCCTCAGTGCGTTCGCATTCTTCGGTCACGAAGAGCGCCACAACACGATCCACTGGTGCGTGGAGACCGCCACAATCTTCGTCGCGTTCTTCGCGGTGGTGTGTTTGGCGCACACCGGTCTGCATCATGTCCACATCCACAATCAAGGCATGATATGGGTCGTCGTTGGTCTGACTCTCGCGGCAGATAATGCAGCGGCATTCGCAGCTGCTTATCCGCAATTCGCACCGCTGGCATCCGAATATATGCAGTGGTACGCGTTGTTCCCGTCAGTTACGTTCGGCGGGCTCTCGCCGCTGGGGAACGGGCCGCAGATAGCTCTATTCTTGGTCGTCATGGTATCCAAGAAGATTATGAGCCCGAAGGAAATCTTCGTTGCGTGGATGAAAGAGGCTTGGGTGTTCGCGCCGTACCTGATCACTTGGGTATTGAGTATGAGCACTCTGATCTATTTCGAAGTCGAGCTGCTGCTCAGTCTGCAGGTGCTCACAGGAATGGTCGCGGCCTTTTTCTGCTTCGAGGCGATGGACCACAGTCGTCACTTCAAAGCGTACGTCGACAATGGAGAGAAGGTGGTACGCACAGTTGAGGCGCGATGGGACGATCACCATCTTAACCTTGGTTTAGTAACTGATATTGAAACTCCGACACAACGTCCGCCAATTACAACAAAAAGGCCAGGACTCTGACCCCCCTTGGAGGTTAGGGTCACAAAACAAAACTGCCTCGCCGGCTTCGGCGGGGTGGTTTTTGTTATATATTGCTATAATGAATTTTGAAGGACGATTAGCTCAGTTGGTTAGAGCGTACGGTTCACATCCGTAAGGTCACTGGTTCGATTCCAGTATCGTCCACCACATCGACTTTTAGGCTTGCGTAAGCCAAAGTTGAGCTTGTTGTTGCTAATTGACAAATTACCTAATTAGATATAATATATTTATATATGACTGATGCCGCTCCGAAAATTGATGAATCTACTGAAGGAAAAAAGAAAATGCCTGCTATTGGAGCAGTTATCAATTTCAGAAATGGGGGTAATAAAAAATGGGTAATAATTAGTCGTATCTCTGATCCTGATACCGGTGTGGAAAGACTTGGATTGTGTGATGGGAAACAAATTAAATATGATCGCCTTGTATATGTTCTAGAAAATGCAACTAACGCCGATGATGATAATCAGGAGCTCGTTCAAAGAGCTTTTGATCGCAAAGAGGATCGAGATTTAGCATTTCAACAATTTGATAAACTGCGTGCAGAAGGCGTAATCTCCGACCAAGTAACAACTGGGACCAAAAGTGTCCGTAGCGCTATTAATCAAGCATTTAGACATTGTGCCGAAACAGATTGTGAAACTGAACAAGTCGACGTAGGTAAAACTGCTTACATTGAGCGTTTACGAACGGAACTGCGAAGAAGATTTTGTGCACGTACGGATGAAATGAAACTATTGGGCCCAGTGGATGAACGTCCAGAGCTCGATGGTGAAGTATTGCATTTCGATGGTCCATATGAAGTACTAAATGTGGAAATACAAAATCAGAGAGTAGAATTGGTAACTATCGTATATATTCAGCGTTTTTTACAAGGAGATTCACCATATGAGCCTAGTAAAAAAGCAGTTAGTAAATGGTTAGCTGAAAATAATATCCTTCCTTATCCATATAAAGCAGAAATTCAATATAAAAGAAGGACATCTGATTGTGGCGCTTATGATTTAATGCGAGTAAAGGCTACAAATGAAGCCAATCCTTTTGAAAATCCTACACCTGATGAAAATCTTTTACATATTAATCAAGAAGGTAGTGTGATAATCGATACCCCAGAATCAGAATTTGGATCTATGCATTGGACTTTGGCCGGATATTCAAGAAAACATGGTTTACATGGTCATAATTTTCTTGAAAGAATTATAAAAAGATTTTCACCAGATATAAAATCTGTAGATGCACTACAAGAAGGAGGTTCTATTAGAATTATTAAGGTTTGGCCTGAACAGGATCTGGACAAAATACGCACACTCTTTTTGGATGACCAAGAAAAAACTGAGTTCTTATGTAACGACAGCGAGGCGGTAACTGTTACTGCTACAACTGCAAACAGCCTTGTAGAATCACACGTACGCCAAAGAGGATTGATTATTCATGAATTGGAACAAAGTGTGAAACCAATTTCGCTTGAAATGCTTTGCGAAGAAATTGGCATTAAGCCGGAAGCAATTACCATCGTTAATAAATTATCAAATAAGGCTGGGCATTCAATTAGAGAAGTGGAGCTAGATGATGGTAGAGGGTTTTACATATATACAAAAGATGACAGACGTGACGATAATAATTCGGTTATTGTAGTCCATGAGTCAGGTAGTACGAATGAATATGAACCTGTAAGAAAATTAAGCGAGCTTTCAACAGAGCTTCAAAGAATTCAATCTCAATAGTAGAAGAATTATCCATCTGGATTTCCACGGCATCTCCACCAGCTTTAACCAATCTTATCTTTCTTCATAAACGGAAGATTAGGTTTCTGTCCGCAAACCATTTTTGCTCCCTGAAATCCAAGATAAAGCCCGCCGACAAGCAAGGCAGCAGGAACAATTGCCGCACTTAATGCTCCAAGCTTTGCTTTTGTAGCCAGAGTAACTGATTCTTTTGTTGCTCCTAATGCTGGTGTGTTTTCGATTCCCACTACGTATATTATAACATATTTGCTAGTTATGTTAAAGGCACCTCAGGTGCTGCTTCATGGCCATTATCATGGACAGAATCATGTCCTGGTTCGGCAAGCGCCAGCAAAGTCATAACGCCAACCCCCAGAAGCAGGAATATGAATTGAAGGAATGATTTTTTGAATTTAGTTTCCTTATGAAGCTCCGGAATCAAGTCAGCCGTTGCAATGTACAGGAAGTTTCCTGCAGCGATAGGCAAGAGGTAAGTGGCGATGCCGTCAATTGTTACGTTTATCCAGAGAACAATCAGAGCTCCGACAAAAGCAGTAAACGCAGTCAGCAGATTTAATAACAATGCTTTCTTCCTTGAATATCCGCTGTGTAGGAGGACTGCGAAGTCTCCGATTTCCTGTGGAATTTCATGGAACATGACTGCAAGAGTTGTTGCGATTCCAAGCGGGATGCTAATCAGATAACTTGCGGCGATTAAAACTCCATCAAGAATGTTGTGAATAGCATCGCCCATGAGCATCATCGGTCCGACCGGATGAATGTGGCATTCATCATCCACTGCATGGCAGTGTCTCCAATGAATGAAGCGCTCCATTACAAAAGAGAAGAGTATGCTTCCCAACAGAAGCCATGATGCGCGTATGGGATACGGTTCAATTTTGATAATTTCCGGAAAGAAGTGCAAAAAGACGGTACTAAGAAGTGCTCCGGTGGAGAAGCTAACAAGGTAAAGCAGTATTTTGTTCGTGGCTTTTTTGCTGATAGAAAGAAGCAGTATTCCTGCGAGGGAAATCAGGCTGACTAAGAGTATTGAGCCAAAAATATATGCGAACAAATTCATAATTCCGGAGGAGAATACATGTAATATGTACTTATGTCAGTCTATTCAAAGAGAATTTTATACGAAGATGATCATCTTCTGGCTATAAACAAGCTTAGTTGCGAGCTGGTTGTTAAAGGGCGTGGAAAAGTACAAAAGCTTCCGCTTTTCGATTACCTAAAGAAGGATTATCCGGGACTTAAGGTCCTGCATCGGCTGGATTTTGAAACTTCCGGTGTAGTGGTGTTTGGAAAATCAAAAGATACTGAACTAATAAGGGCGAAGAAAACTTATAGAACGATTGTTGCCGGACGAATTAAAAATCAACGCGGTGTTATTAACAAAAAGTTGCCTGCGCGCGGGTCAGGCGAAGTCGAAGCGAGAACCGATTACAAAGTTTTAATGAAATTCAAAGAATTTAGTTACGTCGAGGCTGAGATTGAGACAGGCAGGCACCATCAAATCAGAAAACACTTCGCAGGTATTGGACATCCATTGGTTTTGGATCAGGTTTATGGAGGCGAGAAGCTATACAAGAAATTTTCGAAGAAGTTGCGCCTAAAAAACTTCTTTTTGCATGCTCAAAGAATCGAGATGGAGCATCCGGTGACGGGGGAGAGGCTTAAGATTGAGGCTAAGTTTCCACACGCTTTTGATAGTTTTTTGCAGAATGTTGTATAGATACTGTTCCGCTTTGATGCGGAACGTCTTATGAAGCTTACTGACGCTGAAAAGTAGAAGTCAGCAAAAGATTTTTTTGAGATGGTATTGACTCGGGTTTTTTAGTGGTCACCATATATATAACTACCGCCCCGCCACCCTTAGCTTTCCCCACCCCAGGGGGGAGGGTGCATCTCTTAACATGTCAAAGCCCTTTCATAACCTCCGCTCAAACGATAAGATACCCCCATGCGAGTCCTCTCCGGTATCCAGCCATCGGGCCAAGTTCATATAGGAAACTACTTCGGATACTTTCAGCCGAACATCGAGCTCCAAAGCGAAGGGGAAATATTTCTGATGATTGCAGACATGCATGCGCTCACATCAGTCCATAACCCCAAAGAGTTGATAGAAAATAGAATGGAAGTCGCGAAAGATTTTCTTGCCTGCGGATTTGATACGGATAAAGGAGTGCTGTTTGTTCAGTCAGACATTCCGGAGCACACGGAGCTTGCCTGGATTTTGGGATGCGTGGCCCCCAAGAGTTTGCTGGAACGCGCAGTTAGTTACAAAGATAAAGTTGAGCAGGGGATAGACGCCAGCATTGGCTTGTTTACATACCCTGTATTACAAGCTGCCGATATTGTTATTTATGATGCGGACTTCGTTCCAACCGGAAAGGACCAGCAACAACATATAGAGATGACCAGGGATATCGCAGAGAAATTCAATCAGAGGTACGGCAAAGATCTTCTTAAGCTTCCCCAAACAAAGATCAGAGAAGAGGTTGCAGTTGTCCCCGGAACGGATGGAAGAAAAATGAGTAAGAGTTACGGAAATACAATTCCCATATTTGGGGATGAAAAAGTTATTAAAAAAGCAGTCATGGGTATGGTCACAGATTCAGCCGGAGCGAATGATCCCAAGGATCCTGAGAAATCAGCGATATTTGCAACACACAAACTTATACTTTCCGAATCTGACGCAGGCAAATTGGCTGATGAATATAAGAATGGCATTCCTTATGGAGACGCTAAAAAGAGGCTGCTTGAAGATCTGATGGATTACTTCAAGCCCATGCGCGAAAAAAGAGAGAAACTCACGGATAAGAAGGTCAAAGAAGTGCTTGAATCGGGCAAGGAGAGAGCCGGCAAAGTGGCTGGATCAACAATGGAAAGGGTGAGGCCTGCTATTGGACTATAAAGCTAAAAATTGAGACCTAATGGAAATTGAATAAAAGGCGAAATTTTGCTATAATAATCAGATTCATAACAAACAAACTCATGAAAAAAATAAAGTTCAATACCAGAAGGCGAGCCATCGCAGCATCGCTGATCGTAGTAATGTCTGCACCTCTTGCCATGAACATTCTGGCAACTATCCAGAGGAACGGAGACCTGGAGGGTACCGTTGGCGATATCAGCAACATGGAATCCAGAATTCCCAATCGTGCCGGCGCAATAAAGAACCGTGCTATGCAGAGAAAGCAACAGAGGGAATATTGGGAGGCTATGAAGCTGTATCAATACCGCATCAGAGACGGTGAGGAAGGGCTAACTCCTCCGGAAGTTAATGATTATCAATCCATTTTGTTCTATTTGCGAAATGAACAGATTCCTGCTCAGCCAAAAGAGGAAGTACATGGTTCAGCTGAAGAAAAGGGGGTCAGCAGTTTGCAGGTCGAGGATCTTGGCGAGAAAGAGAGGCATCTGCTTCGCAGATACCAAAGGGCAAACAATTGTCCAAGCACTCTTGCAAACTATGGACTTGCCGGCTTCTTTGAACTTTGTAAGTCAGTCACAAAGAATCCTACAACTCAGTCCAGGCGAGGGCTGCTTAATCCCTGGCAATGGGTGAATCGCGACAAGAAATCGGCTGCGCCTACAATGAAATTGAGGATGGAGATGCTAAGACAGGCTAAGGACAGGTCGAATAGAAAAGAGAGCACGAGTCCGGGAAGACCAACGCCTTATATTAAATAAGCGCAGCCCTTCGATGAACTCAGGACAAGTAGCGTAGTAGCGCAGTAATTGGTAATCTCAGGGTATGCTTATTCTTGCATCCTCAAGTCCTCAACGTCAGCGTCTATTAAAAGAGTTAGGAGTTGAGTTTGAAGTTATTCCAAGTTCGATTAATGAAGCTGAGATAATTTTGGATAATCCGATTGAAAGAGCAAAAGTTCTTGCAAGGCTTAAGGCTGAGGATGTTGCACGAAAATATTCTGAAGCTTGGGTAATTGGAAGCGATACCTTGGTTGTTTCACAAAAAGGAAATTTACTTGAGAAGCCTTCTGATGAATCTCATGCTCGAGAAATGCTCAGGGAACAGAGCGGGGGAGTGTCACAGGTACACTCAGCGATCAGTTTGATTAGTCCTCAGTCTAATAAACATGAGGATATATCTACTTCCCATGTTCACTTCAGAACTCTTACCGATGAAGATCTGGATTGGTGGATTAATACAGGGCTTTGGGAGAACCGTTCTGGCTCATTTCAGATAGAAGGGGAAGGTCAGAAAATAATTGAAAAGTGCGAAGGCGACTTTAATGGAGTTGTCGGGTTACCGATAAATTTGCTCAGTCAATTGTTTAAGGACTCGGGGTTTGGACTCTTTTCAGGGAGATAATCTATATAGCATGGACATTATCTGCCTTTGTAGAATGTTACGATGTCAGGTGACTTGGTAGTCGTCCCAAAATGCAATGTGCGAAAGATGTATTTCTCAACTGATTCATCATCATAGCAATTTTCGGGTAACTTTGCTTTTCTGCAAAGTCTCTTGAAAGCGTATTTTGTAGTCCATTTTTTTTCTATTACTACGTCGTTATAAAAGGTAGCTCTCCTATTATCTTTTCGAATTCTGAGTCCATGTATACCAGGTTCATATTTTTTACTGAATGGATAGGACTTTCCAAGAATAAATATTTCGATCTTAAGCTCAGGTACATGCTTTTTCTTAATTGCTCCATCATATCGATTATCTTTGAGGGTGCGCTGCGTTGCCAAGTAAACACTCTGTGCAAGATTAGTCTCCTTCGCAGACCATGATCCCTTCTTTTTTCCCTGAATACGAAAGGCGACAAATACAGTATTATTGATTCCATCATAACTTGCTGGCCAAGTGTGCTCAGCATCTTCTTTCCCATTGAAAAAGTCGGAAACAGAAGTTTGAGAAACATTAATAAGATATTCTTTGTCTTCTTGTGAGAGAATCGGTATTTCTTCGTTATCGAATGAAATTCTATCTTGTGTTACCTGCGCAGTCGGATTGCATCCGGATATCACCAAAGCAGCTACTACAAGACATATGTTATATTTAAGCATTGGTGGTGACAGTATCACACGAGTAAAAAACAAGTCAATCTGTCCTGAGAGTTAATGATGCAGTAGTTTCAAAAGTAAAATTCCTTAGTTCTTCAAAAATAGGTTCAGTCGAAGTACAACCACGTACGGCTGAGCGCACATCATCGGGATCATCAAGTTTCCACTCAGCTTTTCCGCCTGCTTCTTCGATCATCATAAAGCCGACAGCAAGATCCCAAATACGGGGACCGTGAAAAGTAGCACCATCATTATGACCCTTTAGAATCTTACCAAGTTCATCTGCGGCGCAACCGTAGTTCTCGATACTTCCACAAAGGGGTACCG
>CAZDKL010000029.1:0-17216 GCA_964506185.1 uncultured Candidatus Peribacteria bacterium | reverse complement strand
GCCAATATTTTAGCTCAAAACCCCATTTTCTGCGCTAGCTGGGTAGTCATTTATAAAAAAGCAAGATCTAAAGCTAAGAAGCAGTACAATAAGGAAAGAGGGCCGGCAAGAGAGGAATATAGAGAAGCAAAAGGCAAGGCACGTGATGAATACAGAAGTATTAAGAGAGAATCCAGAACAAAGTTTAAGAAAAAGGTAAAGTCTGCAAAAAGTAGTTATGCAAAAAAAGAGAAAAAGGCCGAGGAAAAGTATAATTCAACATATACTTATTACAAGGACGCAAAGTCCACTTATAAAAAATGCAAATCCGACGGAAGAAGCCCTGTTTCGTGCAAGAGATCAAAGGATAATTACGAAAGAGCGAAAAAAGCTAATAAAGAAGCAAAGAAGGTATTTGAAAAAGAGATTGAGGAAGCTGAAAACTACCTTGATATAAAGCTTGAAAAGGCGAATAGGAGTTTCGATAAGGCCAGAAATAATGCTAAAAAAGATTATGAAAACGCGAAAAAGGGACCGCTTTCTGATTATAAAAAGGCAAAAGAAAAAGCCAGGAAGAAATATGAGAGGGCAAAAAAGAAAGCACTTGCCAAGTATCAAAAAGTGAAAGAAAAATTCAATAAAGCGAGGAGGAGATATGAGGAATCTAAGAAGTAATAACCGTTGAAAACACTGTCAAGTTCACTTTATTTCATCTCTCGGTACAATATTAATCAATTTGAAGTTAATCCTTCCTCTTTATGAAAAAATCGATTTTTGCATCAGTAGTTTTGTTTACGGCTTTGGTTTTCCTTAGTACGGGAAAGACATTTGCTTTCGAAATGTGTGAAGGTCCGTGCGCACAGTGTAATTATACTAAATGCGGTTCAGGAGAAAGTTGTTACGCGAAGGGTTTATGGAATGTGGCAACATGTAAAAACAGAGCAGGATATCAGATGTGCAGGAATTCTTCTGGCAAATGTCAGGATAGCGGAGTTGGTGGTTCAAGATGTGATGCATGTAAGGATCATGAGTGTGATTCTGGTAGTTTTTGTGTCACGACCAAAACTGTTCATGGGCAGTGGAAAGCAAGGTGTGTATATAGATCCAGTCCGTTGAATATGGAACGTGCACGCATTTGCGATCCAGCGGGATGGTGTGCAGCTTGTATTGGTAAAAAATGTCCGAGCGGGCAAACCTGTTATGTTGATTACAATGACTTGAGGCCGAAATGCAAGGAAAGCAAGACAAAATATTTCACAAGGTGCAAAGACAAGAAAGGTGCGTGTGCAAAATGTCCAGATTGCGAAGACAGAATGAAGTGCTACAAGGAGAAGGGCGTAAATAGTGTTATGTGTATGACGAATTTTTATGTTAATTCTAAGAAATGTAGCAAAAGCGAAATGAAAAAAGCTTTGAAAAAAGGTAAGAATATAGCTAAGAAAGAAAAATCCGCAGCTTGGTCGAAATATAAAGCTGCAAAAAAAGTTGCTAAAGCAAAATATGATGATGGGAAAGAGATGGGTTGGAGTACGTATAAGACCATCAAAAAGACTGCTTATGATAAGTACAAGAAGACAAAAGCAGATGAAAAGAATAAATATCTGTCTGCCAAGAGTAAAGCGAAGGGCAAATATTTGAATGTAAAAAATCCGGCAAAAAAGAAATACAATGATGCAAAGAAGAAATATGAAAAGTCAAAAGCTGCTTATAAAAAATGCAGAGACGATGGTGGTAGTTCAAGCAAATGTAAAGACAAGAAGAATAAGTACAAAGCTGATCAAAAAGAAAGAAATACAGCTCTTGATGATTACAAAGAAAAAAGAAGTAAAGCTAAATCAGAGTATGAGTCGATGCGCAAAAAAGCGAAGAAGGCTTATGAAAAAGCACGCGACAATGCCAAAAAGGTATACAACGACACCAAAAAGGCTAAAAAGAAGGATTACGACAAAAATAAAGCTGCAGCGAAGAAGAGATATAATGATGAAATAAAAAAACCTAAGGAAGAGTACAAGAAGAAAAAGAAGACATATGAAAGAATTAAGAAGGCTTACGATAAAATGAAGTAATGCGTTTTGTATCTATTGCTCTAGGCATAGTTATTACGTCATTAGCAGCTGTACAAGCTGATGCTGCAAAGCCTGAAATGTGCGATGGCAAATGTGCGCAATGCAATTATAGAGTTTGTGACAAAGGTGAATCCTGTTACGCAAAAAACATACAAAAGGCTGCTAGATGTGGAAAATCTGATGGATATAATAAGTGTAGGGACAAAGATGGTAAGTGTATTGAATCAAGAGAAGGTGTAGGAGGCAAGCATTGTTCTGCTTGTGAAAAGTATGATTGTCCGATAGGAGCTTTCTGTGTCGTTGAACTTAATAAATCAAAAAAATGGATACCTAAGTGCAGGATTATTAATGGTAAGAAAGAAGACTTCAAAAAGTCGTCCAAGTTTATTGATAGTGATTTACCTCTATATTTGGATAGAACTAAGATATGTGAGGCAGGTGCAAGCTGGTGCACTATGTGTATAGGAGTTAAATGTCCAGCAGGAGAGAAGTGCTATGTGGGATACGAAAACATGATACCGACTTGCAGAAAGAGTCACATTAAACTGGGTTACGAGAGGTGCAGAGATAAAAGTGGGATATGTGCAAAGTGTCCGAAATGCAGTAATTATGGAGTAAACTTTAAATGTTATAAAGATAAAAAAGGAAGATCGGTAAGTTGTCAGCCGGACTACTATGTTCGTTCCAAGAAGTGTAACGGCGGTAAAGATAGTAAATCTGAGAGAAAAAAATGGAAGCAAGAATACAAGGATGCGAAACTTGTGAAGAAAGCATCATGGAATAATTACAAGGCCGCAAAATTTAGATATCCGAAATATGAGGAAAGAAGGAAGGTAGCTTGGAGCAAGTACAAAAAGGCAAAGAAAGAAGCTTATGCAAAGTATAAAAAGGAAAAAGCAAAAGCTAAGAAAGAGTATTTGAAGATAAAGCAAAAAGCTTTAGGCAAATATTCAGATATTGAGGAAAGGCATAAGAATGACGATAATAAGGTTGCTAAAGCAAAATCTGAATACAACAAAATTAGAAAGAAAGCCAAAAAAGCTTATAATAAGAAACGGGATGCAGAGAAGATAATCTACAAAGGTATAAAGAAATCCGAACGTGGTGAATATGAGGTATTTAAAAAGCGCAATTCGCAAAATAATAAGAAATTTCTGAATGTGGTTAAGCGATCTTACAAAGATGCTAAGGCTAAGTACTTGAGGGCAAAAAAAGCCTATAACTTTTCACGTGGAAGAATAAAGTAATATTACTTAGTCAGCTTCTCTACAAGATCGAACATTTCGTCCTCATGATCTTTGGCTAAGTGGAATTCAAACAGTCTGTTTCTTACTCTAACGAATACTAATCGCTCTTCTCCAATTCCTGGATCAAAGAAAGACAGCAAATTTCTTTCAGCTTTTCCTTCACGCTTCTGAGTTTCATCAATCAAATCTTTCACTTTAGGAGTGAAAGAAACATGGAGTGCTTCTTTAAGTGATAAGAAATACAATTTAACCTTCGGTGATTCTGACCATGCAACAAATCCAGCGCGGTCTCCGTTCTTAATTAATGTGCGGGACTGAACAGGAGTGCCATCTTTGATAATCATCGACAGCAAGTTCTGCTCATTTGTTTGCTGGAAATTGTATTGTTCGTTCACGAGAATTTCTAAGATGTTTGGCACCTTGGTGGTCTTTGTTTTTTTAACTTTTTTAACTGGTGGCTTGGGCTTGGGTTTTTGTTGGGGCTGGTTTTGTGTTTGAGGCTTGGTATCAACCTTGGGAAGCTTTGCAGAAGTTAAAAAGGCATCTGCTGCGCCTATGGCAATAAGCATCACAATTAGTCCCAGAGTCACTATTGGCTTGTTCATAGCACGAACATTGTAGTACCAAACTTTAGCAAATCCTATGCTATAATCGCATCCCATGACAATCCAAAGACAGACCAGATCTTCTCATCCTGTACAACCTGGCAGGACAGCGCGTGATAATGACGTTTTTGAGCAAACCCTGCGCCCTCAGAGCTTAAGCGAGTATGTAGGCCAAAGTGATATTAAAGGTCATTTACTGGTCCATTTAGAGGCTGCTAAGAAGCGAAATGAGCCGATGGGGCATGCTTTGCTACATGGGCCCCCAGGACTTGGAAAAACCACCCTGGCGCATATTATAGCCCGAGAAATGGGGTCTCAGGTGAGAGTTACGACCGGACCAGCTATAGAAAAGCCCGGAGATCTGGCTTCACTGCTCACAAATTTGGAAGCAGGAGATGTTTTGTTCATTGATGAGATCCATAGGCTTCGTCCGGCGATTGAGGAAGTCTTGTATAGTGCAATGGAGGACTTCATATTGGATTTAGTAATCGGCAAAGGGCCAACTGCGCGTTCAATGCGATTAGATCTAAAGCCATTCACATTGGTTGGAGCTACAACGAAGGCCGGATCAATATCCGCACCGCTCAGAGACAGGTTTGTTCACAACTTTAAGCTTCAATACTATTCACAAATCGAAATGGAGCAGATTGTGGAGAGAACTGCGGGAATTTTGGAAGTTAAATTGGATGAAAGTGTCTCGAATCGAATTGCATTAAGTGCGCGTGCAACACCAAGAGTTGCAAATAGGTTGGTAAGAGCAATAAGAGATTTTGCACAGGTGAATGATGAGCCGTTGATATCATTAAAACGTGTTAACAAGACACTCGATTCACTTGGGGTTGATGATAGGGGACTTGATAAGACTGATCGCGAGATTTTAAAAGCGATAATCGAGAAGTTTGGAGGCGGTCCAGTTGGATTAAGTACTCTTGCGGCTGCAACTTCGGAAGAAGAACAAACTTTGGAGGATATGTACGAGCCTTACTTGCTTCAGCAAGGCTACTTGCAACGCACTCCGAAGGGAAGAACGGTTACACAGCTTGCTTACGAACTTCTTGGACTTCCGGTTCCTACTGATGTACAACAAGGATTGTTTTAATATTTGATTATGCCGAGAATAATTGAAATTTACGAAGCAAGGCTGCCGGAGAATATGAGAAAAGGAGAAGGAGAAGGAGACGATTTAGAAGTCAGAGCATTCGGCGGAAGAACAATATCGGTTATGGGTGTTAAAGACGGAATGCAAGATGTTGTTCGGGAGAGATTAACAGGTGTTTCTATAGATTCAGAAGAAGATGTGTTAATGATTCTAGAAAATATTATGTGGTAAGCGTGTGTACATACACTGTATGTACAATGTACATACACTTGTCTGAACCTCAGATTGCGCAGATAACACAGATTACGCTGATAAATTGAACAATTCGTTTACGGTGATGTTTAATTTATCTTCAAATATCTTTCGGGAATATTTGGCAGCAGTACTCAGCATTAAATCATTGTGAAACACATTGGGATTGAAGTCAGTCAGTACTTTCGCGAGTGACTCTGGGTTAAGTTCATCAAAAAATGCTCCGGTGCGTCCTTCGCTAACTGTTTCAAGTGCGCCTCCACCTCGAAATGCGATGACCGGAGTCCCTTGCGACATAGATTCGAGTGGAACGATTCCAAAATCTTCTTTACCGGGAAAGATCAAAGCTTTTGCCGAAGTAATTATGTCTTTAAGTTCATCATTTTCACGGTAACCATAGAACTCAATTGTTGGTCCTGCTAATTTTTTAAGATTATTAAGAGCTGGACCTTCGCCAACAACTTTTAAGTACTGTTTAGTCTTGTTACAAGCTTCGATTGCGATGTCGATCCTTTTGTAATCAACTAAAGTTGAAACGATGAGGAAGTAATCTGGGTGCTCCATACTGTTTCGGATTTCGGATTCCGGATTTCGGTTGTCGGATGTCATCCACGAGTCATCAATCGGTGGATATAAAACTTCCGACTCTCGTCTCCAATACAATTCAATTCGTCTTTGAACTTCTTTGGAAGCGGCAAGTAGTTTGTCGGGACGAGAAGCTGACTCGCTATCCCAGACTCTGAGTTTATGGAATGTGTGTTCAAGGTATCTTCTTTTTATTGGACCAAGTAGTCCTTTATCTGCGCGATCGAGTACGTCATGAGTTCTATCCCATAGATAGCGGGCAGGGGAGTGAACGAAAGATAAGTGCTTCGGCTTTCCGTTAGTGATGATTCCGTGGGCAAAGGCGGAAGATGATGAGATCACCAGATCAAATTCGTTAAAATCCCATGATTCAACGGCTTCAGGGAACTTACGCAGGTATCTGTGGTGATTGAAACGGAATCTGGAATTTGGAATCTGGAATCTGGAATCTTGGATAATGCTAGTCTTGATTCTTTCCTTAGGAAACCATTCCCCGAGCTTCTTTTCATCATAAAGAAGCGTGTATATGGGGGCTTCCGGGTACATCTCAGAAATAATCTTAAATACCCTCTCAGCACCGCCGCGCATGGTCAGAAGTTCGTGGACAAGAGCAACTTTCATATTTTGATTTTACATGTTAATGGTTTTTAAGTACCTAAAAATATCGTATAATAAGTTATGTGAGCAGTCCTTTGGGTCAGTAGCTCAGTGGTAGAGCAGTAGGCTTTTAACCTATTGGCCGTGGGTTCGATCCCCACCTGACCCACCAAAATCATTTCTTCTTCTTGCCTCTCCTAGCTTCTTCCAAAGAAAGCTGAACGAGCTCTTTTTCGGAATCGGTTCCATAACATTCAGGCTTGCCATGCACGCATGACATACAGAGTTCACTAGTTTCTTTCTGAATTGCTTCTGCCACTCCCGGAATTGGCAGGAATCGGACTGAATCTACTTCCAAAACTTCAGCTTTTTTTGCAATGCCCAATCTGGCAAACAGCCTTCATCATCAAATTCAGGAACGTTGTAGTCGAACACTTTTGGAACAAAAAGCTCCTTTATAGTTCGAATATCAATTCCCTTTGCACAAATTCCTAGAATTGGGGGGCAGCAGAATCTAAGATGTATCTCTCTGGCATCCGCCTTTTTTAGGTCTTTGATAAGTTTCTTTATTGTTTTACCTCTAACCAAACTGTCTTCGACAACAATAACGCTTTTGTCTTTCACTTCTTCAGCATTCACGATGTGCTTTTTGCCCTTATTTGTCTGCTCAATAAATGCTATTCCTCTGTATTGCGGATTGCGTGTAATTGCATCGCCATTGGGAAACATTTTAAGCTCATCAGAATATCCGGATGTTCCGGCTCTGGCAGATTTTGGAACAGGCGCAATTACCATATCCGGAACATGAGGTCCAAACTGCTCTCGATCTTGCCTAGCAAGTATAGCTCCGGCACGGTTACGCGATTCTCGAACATTGGTCCCGTCAAACTGGGAAGAAACATTTGCAAAATAGATCCATTCGAAGAAACAATGGTGAGGATTGGAAGGAGTGATTTGAATTGGTTCAGGATACAAGTCCATGGAATGTACCATGCCTCCGGGGGGTACATTATGACGCCTTGCATCAGGCGAAGGACTCGCAACGTTTTCGGAATAAATTAACAGACGTTTCTGGTCATCAATTGTGAATCCCAATGGTCTTGTTCCCCATCTATCTCTGTGTGCAAAAATTGAAGGAGGCAAATCTCTTTGCGGATCTCCTTTATGAACTACAACAATGTTGTAGGCTCCTTCTGCTCTGGCATCAACGTATTCAAAGGCTTCTCCCATTATTTCTTTGAGTGCAGTTTTTTCTGACTCTCGCATTCCCTCAATTACCATTCTAAGGAGAGTTTGAGTATCTACAACTTCGTCTCCTTCTTTAAGCTGGGAAAAGTTAGATAGATTACCATTCCATAGCATTGCCAAAGAGCCATCAGGGCTTTCAACGGGTTGTGCGTATCTATTGTCCATTTTCTTCGTCTTCTTCTTTTTCTTGCACTGTTTTTTCTCGTGTTTCCCGCTTGTGTGATAAAGGGTTTGGCAAAAAGCTGCCCGTATTCTCCCAACATCCATAAAGTCATCTAGCTGATTGTCTATGCAGCCGATTGGTCCCAAGTGATGTCTGATTCTAAAACGGTTTTGCCGCTTATTTTCTTCGACATAGCCCAAACCCCATCCGTGCTGACCTCTGTGCTCAAGCTCAAGTCCGCTTTGATATGCATCAAGAGCCAAATTCTCGGTATTTCCTTGATAGTCATAAATCGCAAACACGCCGCATTTTTCTCTGGTTTCTCCCATAAGCAAGTAAACGATTCTACACGTGTTTTGTTGAGAGAAAACCAAATTCTTAACGGAATTATTGACAATAAGGCTTAAGTGATTAGTCTGTTTCAGCTTGTTAACCAATTATTCTAATGATTGATAGACGTCGCACTCCAGAAACGGCTCCTTCCCGAATTAGAATTGATCACTCGTTGCCCTTTGGAGGAGTGGGAGAGAGGCTTTACAGAACGCTTGGGTTCGCAGGTCCTACCGGAACTGATGTAACAGATCGTGATGATTTCTTAGACGATGGTCCTACGGGCGGAACTCACGAGAGTTTTGCTAGAAAGTAGAGAATCAATTACATGTTGATGTAAGATGGGTTCATGATCGATTCTCACTGTCATTTGGCCGACCGAAAATTTCGTTCTGACTTAGATCAGGTCGTAGACAGAGCTAAACAGGCCGGTGTTTCTCAGCTAATTACAATTTCTGATACTCTGAAAGAGGGGACTGAGTGCCTGAAGATTTGTGATAAATATCAGAATGTGTTTTGTGCGGTTGGAGTACATCCTCACGCCTCAAAAAACTGGCAGGAAGGAGATGATGAAAGATTGATGAAGATGGTTTCGTCAGATAAGGCAGTTGCGATAGGGGAGATAGGCTTGGATTATTACTATGACAACTCACCGCGTGATGTGCAGAGAAAAGTTTTTGAAGCAGAGCTTAGAATTGCAAAAGATATGGATGTTTCGGTTGTAGTTCACTGCAGAGATGCGATTGATGACCTTAAAAAAATAATTGATGAGGTCAGTTACGAGCGTATTGTCATTCATTGTTGCACTGAAAAGTGGGAAGACGTCAGTGATCTTATCAGCAGGGGATTTATGTTCGGCTTCACGGGCATTGCGACTTACGCAAAGTCAGAACATATCAGGGAAGTTATTAAAAACTGTCCGCTTGAGCAGATGATGATTGAAACTGACTCGCCTTATCTGGCTCCGGAGAAGTTCAGAGGCAAGCGGAACGAACCTGCGTTTGTGATGGAGGTGGCGAAGCTTGTTGCTGAGGTGAAGGGAGTTAGTTTGGAGGAGGTTGATCGGGTGACGACAAAAAACGCCGAAGGTTTTTTTGATATGAAGCATTAACTAAATGGTAACTAATTACTTTCAGCCAATCTTCTCATGTCATCCTTTAAGCCTTCTTCATTGCGCTCAATTGCTTCAGCAATTTTTTCAGGCAAGCCTTTTTGGGTTGCACGCATTTCGGCGATTTCTGATCTCATTAGCGTTTTGTGTTCACCGAATATTACATCTTCCTCGTATCTTCTTGATTTTGGAGTCATTAAAAAGATATGTAATTCATTACCCAATGTCACAAAACCATTTTCATTGGCAACATCGGCAATAAGTGACAGCAATGCGATAGTTTTTTCTCTGTTTTCTCCCAATGCCTCAGATATCAGTACTTCAAGTTGCTCAAATACTCCTCCTGGCTTTAAGTTGCTTTCAACATCTTCATAATCGTAAGTACGTATGATGCCCCTTAGTTCATTTTTTACTACGTCAATTGCATCTGCATCACCTAGTGGACTTAGATCAACTTCAGGTTCACTACCGGCATTCTGAGCACCCTCGAGCTTCTGTAGGTCATCAAGCAATTCAGGATCAACATCTGAATCACCTATTAAGCTGTCGATCCTTTCAATGGCGGGATCAATATCTGAATCATCTGGTGTGTTTGTGTTTATCATTGTTCGTATTATACCATACAACGACAAGAATCGCTATGATCGCTATGGTTAAAGCGTAAACGCCTTATCTTTATACTCCGCTGCTTCTCTAAGGAATTCTATTTCATCATCGCCTACTTCTAGTCCTGCATCCCTAAGGGCTGCAACCAAGGAATCGATAGTTTCTTTTTTCCATCTTTCTATCGCCTCCTCTCTCTCAAGCTCCAGTTCGGCAATTTTATCTTCTTCATCGGTGTCATTTTCAGCATCCCTTCTAGCTGCCCATTTAATATCATGATCCGACTGGAATGCGTGCAAAGAAGATCCGAACGCAATTTCTCCCCCACCGGTTACCCAGATGGATTTCACTTCGTGTGACATAATCTCCAGGACTTGATTAACTACTCTCAATGCACTCATTTGTTCGGCAGATGACGAAAAATCACCCATAGTTTCCATTCGTTTACCATAGTCGTCTGGACTATCTGTTTCATCGAAGGAAATATCTGAAACAGACATACTTCTACCTTCTTTTTCTGCTAATCCGTTGAACAGCGCCATGGCTCCGGATCTACTGGTTCTTTTTGCATCTATCATAAAGGGAAAATGACTGCGAGTTCCATCATCATCTCTTTGTGGAATATCGAATGAATCAGCACGTGCATATTGTCCCATTTCCATATCACCTGCGGTAACAACGAAGTGCTGTTCAAAACCACTGGGTTGCACTTTTTTGGCTGAATTAAGTACCATGCTTCTTGCCTGTCTGTGAGGCAGGTTGCCTATATATTTGCCCTCTACTTTGACGTCTGCGTCTAGTGACATAAAAAATATTACAGGTGGATATTGGTGAGTGATTCTCCTCTTTTGATTTTTGCAGTCAAGAATATTTAAGTTTAATTAAAAGACATCTTGCAAATTCCCTCGTTCATTCGTAGGATTTACCGGTAGCCAAAAAAAGTTTTATGCGGATGTAGCTCCCCACTTCGCCCCTTCGGGGCTACGAGGGGCAGGTCAGGATCTCTTGGTCTGAGGATGCTATACTTGGAATCACTTTGCGGATGTAGCTCAGTTGGCTAGAGCGTCGCCTTGCCATGGCGAAGGTCGCGGGTTCGACCCCCGTCATCCGCTCCAACCTGCGTAGCAGGTTGTCAGCCGAAGCTCGCCAGAAGCGAGCGTAGGCTGGCTAAAAGACTAAGCCCTGCTACTTCGGTTGGCAGGCCAAATCACCATCGGAGGCCGTGCGGGATTAGTACATCGGTAGTACGCGGGCTTCCCAAGCCCGAAAGGCGGGTTCGATTCCCGTATCCCGCTCCATTGACAAAAGACACATTTTAGTATAAATTACGCATCATGCCTTTACAGAAGTATGCTGAGGGGGCTGGTCATGAAGTTTTTGAGGATTCTGAGGATCCTAAAGTTTTAGTAAAGAAACCCAAGCCGCTACACGCGAGGCATTTTGATTTCCAGCGCGTACAAGAAGACTTAAATCTTGCACAAAGACATTTTGGTGATTATTTACCAGAAACAATAGTGCATCAGGATGACACTAGTAAGAACAGTTATCTCGTTCGGCAAGAACGCATTTTCAATGCGCAACACATTACTCCGGTACTGTTGAGAAAGCATGATATTCATGCTGAGGTAGAGGACATCCTACATCGAAACCGATCTGCCCTAAATGTAGATGGATGTGGTTTGGACTTTATCGGTCTGGAAGGTTCAGGAAAGTGCGTACTTGCCAGTGCTGAAAAGTTTCGAGGTAGCATAATCGAAACACTTCTTATCAGACCAGGATTACATTTTGGTAGAGCAATTGAGAGAAGGACACCTCTCAATTTTCCGAGAGGAGCTGAGGATTGGTGGATGAGTGGAGAGACAACTCCTGAGATCTCCAATCTCGTATATGGAGAATCTAAGAGTAAACAAGGTGTATTTGTCATTGATCTTTCTCTGGTTCGCACACGTGGCTTGGGAATGTATGAGAAAGTTCGTTCAGGAATATTACAGCGTTGGAATAAACATTTTTTGCGTAAATACTTTGACTTAACTATGTAGCGACCATATGGACACAAACTACTAGCAGCACTGCATCTGAGTTGTAATAACCTCCAACCACCCGCTCCAGCCTACGCAGTAGGCTGTTCGCCGAAGCTTTAGCGTAGGCGGATATTCGCCCATAGATCCAAATGACACCTACTGCTACGGCTGGCAGGCCATCTTCATTAAGTTGACTGTTTATTACTTATATTGGCTTATTTAAGCCTAAAACACTCGATCAAAATCGGTTTTTGAGGTATAATAGTCTGATGCTCAGACATAAAGCACTTATTGCCACTCTGGCGTGTACATTGTATTGCACAGCGTTTATCAGCTTGATTGCGCTCCCTCACGTGCAAACAGCATCGGCTAATGTATTAATTGCAGCCAATTCTAATCCACATAAAGTAAAACAGGTTAAAGGCAATGTGCCTCTAATTGAACCATTGGACGTAGGAGGAACTTCAAATATTAGTTACGATCCTACAAAACCTCTTGAACCTTTCTTTCAGTATTTCACTAGCGGTTATGAGTGGCTTTTGGCGGTAGCGGTGGGAATAGTAACACTATGGGTTCTGATTTGCGGTGCCGCAATTATGACGACAGGGGATCCAAGTAAGACATGGAAAGGCCGTATTGTTGCAGCAATCATTGGAGCTATTGTACTCACATTCTTTGATGTTATTTTGCGTCTAATGAACGCATGGTTCTTCCAGTAAATATGAAAATACTAATACCACTACTCATCGGCGCAAGAGCACTGATTATTCCTACTTCTGCGGCTGCTCGTGTAGATCCATGCGGATTAATTGGAGGTTGTGCTATCCAGAATGAAGCATTAAATGCTGTACCTTTAATTGTAGATACAATGGTAGCAATTGCAGCTGGAGTATCTGTAATGTTCATAATTGTGGGTGCTTATCAATTGCTGATATCTTCGGGAGAAGAGGGGGCAATTGGGAAAGGTAAAATGTCAATTATATTTGCTCTCGTTGGATTGGGACTGACTATGGTTTCCCAGACAATTGTTGCGTTTGCGATAGCTCAGTTTGGAGGTTTGCAAACAAGCGGAGATCCAATTTTCTCTTTCATGGGGTTAGCAGTCAGAGCTATGACTGGAACCTTTAATGCAGTCTTCGTAATCATGATGATATTTGGAGGATTCAAGATGGCGTTTGCTCGTGGAAGTGCAGATGAATTTAGTAAAGCACGTGGGATTCTTATTTGGGCTTGTATTGGTGCAATTTGTGTAAATGTTGCCCGTGCTATGGTTAATGCTGTTATGAATCTACCTATATAATATGATTAATTACCTAATAAATATTGGCTTGGGAGCAGAGAAGGCATATGCCGGCGCTTACAATGCATTCAATAAATATTGTTCAACTCTTCATAGTGGTTGTGGTTCCGGAGGTGTAGGTGGCAAAAAATTTCTGGCTTGGCTTGCAGATAATGTTGGTGACTTTTTTGGTTTTCTGGTTGCCGGTGGATCTGTAATTGCAATTATTTATGGAGCGATTAGCATTGGTACTTCTGCAGGGGATGACACAAGGAGAGAGAATGGAAAGAAGGTAATTATCTACGCTTTAATCGGTTTGATATTAGCGATTGCTGCAGAGGCAGTAATTAGTTTTGTTAATAATTTCGTTACAAGTATCTAGAGAGGAATCAGAAGAACCAGAAGAAACAGAAGAAGCAGAGGATTTATATTTCGAGAAGGTTTTAATATCGTAAACGTAGACTCTTCTGATTCCTCTGACTCATCTGTTTCCTCTGTTTCCTTGGTATATTTAGATGACAATGACTCAGTTCCGTCGTAATCTATGCCTATGCCTCGCCAGTACATTACAACAGCTATCGACTACCCCAATGCAGCTCCACATATGGGGCATGTGCTGGAGAAAGTATTGGCAGATGTCTGTGCCAGATGGTTTAGGCTGCGAGGAGATGAAGTTAGATTCCAAATAGGAACCGATGAGCACGGTATCAAGGTTCAAAGAACTGCGGAAACTGAGGGAATGACTGCTAAAGAGCTTGTTGACAGGAATGTACCAATGTTCGAGGAGCTTTATAAGAAGCTCGATGTATCCTATGACAAATTCATCAGAACTTCCGATCAAAAAGAACACTGGCCGACGGTAGTTGAGCTTTGGAAGAAGCTGGATAAAGCAGGAATGCTTGAAAAGAGGAGTTACACAGGAATGTATTGTTCGGGATGCGAGAGATTTATGACAAAGAAAGATTTGGATGACAAAGGGCAGTGTGAAAATCATAAAAAAGCTCCGGAAGAAGTTACTGAAGAAAACTATTTCTTTCTGATGAGTAAAGATTCAGATAATTTGAAGAATCTTCTGACTAAAAAGTGGGATAAGGAGGAGTATAGAATAATTCCTGAGTTCCGAGAGAACGAAACTCTGTCTCTAATTGATCAGGGTCTGGAAGATGTCTCATTTTCTCGTCCAAAGTCGAGTCTTAGTTGGGGTGTTCCTGTTCCTGATGAAGATGGTCAAACTATGTATGTTTGGTGCGATGCACTAACTAACTATATTTCCGGACTTGGATACTTTACCGATCATGAGGAACGTGAATGGTGGGATGATGCTGAGGTAACTCACGTTATTGGCAAAGACATAGCTCGCTTCCATGCTCTCATTTGGCCTTCTATGCTTAAGCATGGAGATGTTAGGACCCCAGATAAGTTGTTGATCCATGGTTTTCTTACAAGTGAAGGAGAAAAGATGAGTAAGTCACTTGGAAACGTCGTAGTTCCGGATGAGGTTTTGGAAAAATTCGGAGGAGATCCAGATCCGCTCAGATTTTATTTAAGTCACGAAGTTCCTGTAGGACGTGATGGAGATTTTTCGTGGGATAGGATCGAAAAGTTGTATGACTCCAAGCTCAGAAACGATCTAGGCAACCTTCTAAACAGAGTTTTAGTTCTTCTTAAGAAAGAAGGAGGAAAGTTAGGTGAAGTGGGGAGCGATCCTAAGTTGCTTAAAGACAGATGGAAGAAATATCAGAAGTCTATGGATGCATTTGAGCTCGAAGACGGAGTCAGTTTGGCAGTTGAGCTTGCGACTGAGTGCAATCAGTTCATTGACAAGAACAAACCTTGGGAACTTGAGGGAGAGGAGAAAGTAAATCTTCTTTCTCAGCTTGCAGAAGCTCTCAGACACGTTGCATTGATGCTTCTACCATTCACACCCGGAACTTCTAAACGAATGCTCAAGCAATTAGGTCTAAAAGTTCCTCAGACACTTGAGAGTAAGATCGAATGGGGAGCGGAAAAAGGGTGGAAGAAGGTAGGGGAAGCGGAGATTTTGTTTGAACCTTTGGAATAACCTCTTTTTTTCTTGATCTGATAATATCACTTGTTAAACTGCAGATAGCTTCCAAAGAAAAATCATTCAGCAAGAGCTGAAAGGTAACTGAGTAGGGGAGCACGACTATTATTTCTTTCCATATATTATTATGTTTGATCCTATGTCAGATCTTGCGGGGGGTGATGCTCCTGCAGAAGAGGGTGGTGATGCAGCTGCAGCACCAGCTTCAGGTGGTTCCGCTGCCAACGCTGGCGGTGGAAATAGAAAGTTCGCAGACGAACTTCATTCCATTACAATCCACGCTGCACAGCGTACTTTTTATATTGACCTGAAGGAATCCGGAAACGGAAAGTTCTTCAAAGTGTCAGAAAAATCGCGAGGTGGCCAAAAGACAACCATCATGTTTGATTCCGAGGACCTAGATAAATTTATCGAGGCGTTCACAGAAATGAAGGGGCACCTTTAAATATAACAATCAACAATCAACACGGTGCCTTCGGCACCTTTCAACAATCGACCATGTCGATTGTTGATTGTTGACAGTCACGCGAAGCGTGACGTGTCGATTGTTGTCAGAAATCCATTGGTATCACATACCCATTAATCATCGGATTGTTAACCATTAGAAGCAGAAGAATCTTGGAGGCCTCTGCACGTGTCATAGGATTAGCAGGACGGAATGAGCCGTCGCCGTATCCTTCTATTACATCTAATTCAATTGCATCTTTAATAAATGGGAAAAACCAATCGTCTGGCTTAACATCAGAGAATGGGAGTGGTGAATCATATTCTTCTGGCGGCTTAATGTTTGCGGAGAGTAGAAGAATCTTAAGCGCTTCCGCTCGGTTAACATTATTATCGGGCCGGAAAGTATTATCAGGATATCCCTGAACAATCTTTTCCCGAACTGCTGTGTAAACAACCCGCCTTCGTTTTGCAATGTCATCTCCTTCTCGAGGTCTTGGCGATGACGGAAGATCAGAAAAATTAACCGATAATCTGGGCTGATCACTTGCGAGTTTTATGCAGTTTCCCAGCATTGCGATCTTCAGTAACTCAAAACGCGTGATATGCTGATTGGGATTAAACTCTCTCTTCATTCCTTCCCCATAGCCATCCAGAACTCTCATATGTTCTGGCAAAACTTTTGTCATATGGAGACGGATAACATAGTCCTCTGACCAATGACCTAGAGTGTCTGTAAAAAGTGCCGTAGGCTTAGCAGTCAATAAACAAGCATTCTCGAGCGGGTTGGTTCCTTTATTAATCTCTTCCCCATCTACGATCCCGTCATGGTCCGAGTCTGGATTATTTGGATCTGTTCCATAGAGAAATTCGCCCAGATTGTTTAGCCCATCCCCATCAGCATCTAATCCTGCATCAGAAGGCACTCCTTTCTTAAGTCCGTGTTTATCCTCATATGCATCAGGCATACCATCTTCATCAGTATCCTTCTGGTAATCAGCATTATCTGGAAAAGCATCTTCTCCATCAGACACTCCGTCACCGTCTGAATCATCTTCGATCGGATCGGTACCCTCGGCAAATTCTTCACCATTCGTCAGTCCATCGCCATCATCATCTTCTCCTCCGTCTGTTGGATCATTAGGATCCAGACCCCTTTCTTGCTCGTATTCATCAGGTAATCCGTCGTTGTCCGTATCTCTGCGATATCTGGCATCTAGAGGGAAAGGATCGTCAAAATCATTGATGCTATCACCATCAGTATCAGGGTTAGCCGGGTCAGTTCCAATTTCTGCCTCTTCTCCATTCGTGAGTCCATCATTGTCCAAGTCATAAGTCATATCATCCTTTCTATCGAAGGGGTCTCTTCCTCCTTCGCGTTCGGATCCATCAGCTTCGCCACCTCCATCTGTATCCGCATTCATCAAATCGGTCTCGCCTTCATCCCATTTGCCATTTTTATTTTTGTCTTCAACATTCCTTCGAGAATCCGCCTGCGTAAGCTGGCGGAGGAAGAGTTTCC
>CAZDKL010000028.1:0-17778 GCA_964506185.1 uncultured Candidatus Peribacteria bacterium | reverse complement strand
ACAAGCGAAGCTTGCCCTCTAGGACACCGCCTGCGTAAGCTGGCGGTAGTTCATCAGTTGACAATTGACAGTCTAAATTTTCAGGATGTCGAGAGGTCAATTGTTAATTGTCAAAAGCGAATCCCGCGAACGCGGGATGAGCGTGTTAACTGTTTTTAGTGACCCATCTGATTGGGGAGCCATCAAATCCGAAAGTGCTCCTCAGGCTTTTTTCCAAAGACTTAATCTGATTCAAGTGGATCTTTTTCGGGTTCTTGGCAAACAATACGAACGTGGGAGGTATGTCTTCGGCTTGGGTGATATGCTTGGAAGAAGCCAGGCTCTTGCCCACAGCTTCTTTTCTAAACCAGTCATTAAGGGCCTTTGTGGCAATTCTTCTGGTTCTGCTTTGATTCACCATTTCGATCAGATCGAAAATCTTTAGAAGATCTTTTCTGGTTTCCGCGGAGACGCAAAGAAAAGGAGCGAATGCACAGAAGGCAAGTTCTCTTCGGGCATTCTCCACCGCTAATTCTTTTTCCGATCCGGAAAGCTTGTCAGACTTATTAAGAAGTACAATCAATCCTTTGCCTTCTTCGATCGAAAGCCGCGCGATTCTTTTGTCCTGTTTGCTCACCGGCTCAGTCGCGTCAATCACAAGTACGGCAATATCCGAATGTTCCAATGATTGAATACTTCTTAGGTATGCATAAGTTTCGATTCCTTGATCTGTACTCTTTCTTCTTTTGATTCCCGCAGTGTCTATAAATATATATTCCTGATCGTGATACTTGATTGAAACATCAACAGAGTCGCGCGTCGTTCCCGGAACCTCAGAAACCAATAATTGGGATGACTCTTGTTGCTTCTCGGACATGAAGGCATTTATCAGAGAGCTTTTACCAACGTTTGGTTTGCCTATGATTGCAATTCTAGGTTTTAGGTTACAGGTAACAGGTGTTAGGTTTTCTTCGTTGCTGAAGTTGAGGTCAATGAGTTTTTCAATAACAACATTAGTAAGTTCCTCAACACCAATCATATGCATTGCGCTGATTGGTACGATTTCATCCGCTATATCAAGCGCATAATACTCAGGCAATATCTCATCGATAATGGAAGTGTCGTCGCACTTGGTCAGAACAATTATCACAGGCACATGCGATTGCTTTTTCTTCCTAAGGTCATCGATGATTTCAAAATCACTGGAAGTCAGATCTTCGCGGGAATTGAGCGTAAACAGAATAAGATCAGCGCTTTCCAGTGCAATAGACGACTGAACCTGAACGTCATCCTTAAACTCATGATCGGCCGAACCACCACCCATTCCTCCCGTATCTATCAGCAAGAAGTCCAATTGCTCAGATTCGACTTTGCCTGCAACCTGATCTCTGGTCGTACCCGGCACATCGGAAACAATCGCTTTTCTATGTCCTACGAGGCGATTGAACAGCGTAGATTTACCTGTATTGGGTCTTCCGATTATTGCGACTGTTGGTAGTCTGACCATCGAGAAGAAAAGTATATCACATTTGATGCGCTTTGAAAGGAAAACAGGTACCATTTATGCATATGCAACCCGAATACGACCCATCAGCCGTCGAGGCCAAATGGCAGAAGAAGTGGGAAGAGAAGAAGGTGTACGAGACAGACTTCAAGAAAGCTAAAGATCCTTATTACTGCCTTGTCATGTACCCGTATCCAAGCGGAGCGCGTCTGCACGTAGGACATTGGTATATGTACTGTGTTCCGGATACTTTCAGCAGATTCCGTAAAATGCAGGGGAAAGACGTATTTCATCCGATGGGATTTGATGCATTCGGCCTTCCTGCGGAAAACTATGCAATTAAAACCGGAACTCCTCCCGCCAAATCAACCGAAGATAATGTTGGAGTGATGATTGAGCAGTTTAAACGCATGGGCTGCATGTACGATTGGAGCAAAAGCCTGGACACGTCAAATCCTGATTACTACAGATGGACTCAGTGGTTGTTTCTGGAAATGTTCAAAAATGATTTGGCTTACAAAAAAGATGGCAACGTGAACTTCTGTTCAGGGTGCCAGACGGTTCTTGCAAACGAGCAGGTTTGGGATGGAAAGTGCGAAAGGTGTGAAACGGAAGTCGTACAAAAGCCATTGGCACAATGGTATTGGAAGATAACTGATTATTCTCAGAGGCTTCTGGATGGTTTAAAAAATATAGATTGGCCGGAAAAAACAAAGCTTATGCAGAAGAACTGGATTGGCAGAAAGGAAGGAATTCTATTTAAAGAGAAGATCAAAGACTTGGATATTGAATTTGAAGTGTTCGACACCGTACCGCAGACTTTCATGGCGCAAACTTTTACTATTATCGCGCCCGAGCATCCTCTTGTTCCGGAGCTTGTAAAGGGGACCAAGTATGAAAAAGAAGTTTTGGAGTTTTCGAATCGTGTTGCTGCAAGGAAAGCCTCAGGGGACTTTGATATTGAAAATGAAATGGAAGGCATCTTCACGGGAAGATACGTTGATAATCCATTTGGAACAGGAGATCTGCCCATTTGGATAGCTTCATTTGTTGTGGCTGACTATGGAACCGGAATTGTGAACTGTTCAGCTCATGACGAGAGGGACTTTGCATTTGCAAAGAAATACGACATTCCATTGAAGACTGTTATGGTTCCGCCTGACGAGAAGGAGGCAAAGAAAGTCAGAAACCAAGAATACTGTTACTTTAAAGCTGAAGATGGAATATTGGATACTCCGGATGAAGTTAAGGGCATGAAATGGGGCGATGCATACGATCCGATCGTTGATTATATTAAAAAGAATAAGCTGGGAGATACCGGAATAAATTACAGGCTCCGCGACTGGCTTGTTTCCCGCCAGCGTTATTGGGGCGCTTTGATTCCAATTGTTTACGATCCCGATGGCAAAGCGCATCCTGTTCCGGAAGAGCATCTTCCATGGATACTTCCGACTGATGTTGAGTTTAAGCCGACGGGGACTTCTCCCATTGCTCAGTCGAAAGAATTGACGGAAAGAGTGGAAAAGATTTTTGGAAAAGGATGGACTCCGGAAGTTGATACTATGGATACGTTTGTCTGTTCAAGTTTCTATCAGTTCAGATTCCTTTCAGAAAACAGTCAGAAGGAATTTGTTCCAAAGACAGTTGAAAAGAAATGGATGCCGGTTGATATGTACATCGGCGGACCGGAGCATGCTTGCATGCATTTGATATACGCAAGGTTTGTAACAATGGCCTTAAAAGATTTTGGATATGTGTCTGTAGATGAACCTTTCCAGAGGCTTTTCCATCAGGGACTTATAACTCACAAAGGTGCGAAGATGAGCAAGAGCAAAGGCAACGTGGTCAGCCCCGATGAGTTTGTGGAGAAGTATGGGTCGGATGTCTTCCGTCTTTATATGATGTTTATGGGTCCGTTTGCGGATGGTGGAGACTGGAATGATACCGGGATAAAGGGGCTTGATAGGTTTGCTAAGAAAGCGTACAAAATAATTACTCAGAATAAATTTGGTGAACAGAGTAAAGCGCTTACTGTAGGGCTAAACAGAGCTATCAAAAAATGTACAGAGGAAATGAATGAGCTCAGGTTCAACACGGCAATCTCGGCTCTTATGGAGTTCCTTAATCTGACCGAAAAAGAGGGGATCGATAAAGAGTCAGCTGAAACTTTTGTAAAACTTCTGTCTCCATTAGCTCCGCACCTGTCAGAAGAACTATGGGAAGGCTTAGGTCAAAAGGGATTTGTAGTTGAGCAAGAGTGGCCTAAATTCGATGAAAAACTGACTCAGTCAGATACGGTTGCCATTGCAGTTCAAGTTAACGGGAAGCTCCGAGGTGACTTCGAAGCAAGCTCAGATATTTCCGAAAAGGATGCGGTAGCTCAAGCTAAAGAAGTTGAAAACGTAAAAAGATTTATCGAGGATAAGAAGATAAAGAAGGAGATTTACATCGAAGGGAAGCTGGTGAGTTTTGTCGTATAAGAAGATTGACAATCTGATGAAAGATAGTAGTATGTTTCCTTGTGCATGAAACTATAGAGCCAATACGAGGCGTTAGTCTGCCGTTCAGAGATGAGGCGCACAAAACAAATATTGTGCAGGGATTTCACGGACCGCATGGCCACAACAGCGGGAACAGATATGGATATTATGTTGATCTCAGCTGGGCTGTCGATCTGGGTTTGCCATTGGGCTCTCTGGTAACAGCAGCAAGAGATGGTTGTGTGAAAATTGTATGTATGGGATCTGATAAGTATTCACTTGATACGGATTATGATGGGGACAACGTGCCTCCATCAAATTTGATTACAGTTGATCATGGTAATTTTCAAACTCTTTACGGTCATCTGTTAAAAGGCAGTGCACATGTATTTCCCGGACAACGTGTTAGCGAGGGACAAGTTCTTGCAAGAACCGGATTGAGCGGACATGTGGGTGATATACCAAATCTGCATTTTCAGGTTTTCAGGCATGAAAGAAGAGATGCGCAGATAAGGATTATGAGAGATTATGAGCCTGTAATTAGGACAGTAAGGGCACAGTTTTTACAAACATTGCCATTCGAGTTTGATAACTACAATGGCCCGCTTGAGCATAAATTAGCTGTTCAAGATGCGGCATAGCCGAAGTGCATCTATCCAGATCATTTGTTTTGCATTAGAAGCAATAACGATCTGCTTGAAGTATAAAATTAGTGGACTAGAATCTTGGCAATATGGTTGCAAGCGCTATATCAACCAAAGAAAGAGAAATGGAAATGATCGATCGGTATAAGTCTGAGGGAAAAGTTAATAGCAATGGTGGGATGGGGTCAGAACAACGGGAGGTAATGACTTATTTTCATGAGATGTATTACGACAGATTGGTTAATGCAGTGGTTCATGTTACCAAAGATCGAGTAGCTGCAGAAGATGTCGCACAGGAAGCTTTTATCAATGCAATAAAAGGTCTTGGCGGGTTCAAGCAAGGATCTGCGTTTTACACTTGGCTTTACAGGATAGGTTTCAATATTGCGATCAGTCGTCGTAGAAAACCGGTGGCCCAAAAAGAGATGCTTGCTGATGCAGACATTTTGAGAGCTGCTACAGGGGAAGCCGATACAAAAGCAGAAGATCCTTTGGAAGCCTGTTCTGATTCCGAAGGAATTGAACATATTGGATGGGCAATACAGCAGTTATCGGAAGAGCATCGCACAATCCTTGTGCTTAGATCAATTGAGGAATGCAGTTATGAAGAAATAGCTCAGATAGTTGACATCAGCGTGGGCACAGTAAGATCCAGATTACATAGAGCCAGAGCTGAACTTAGGGGCATTTTACGTGAGCACCTTGCAGATACGAATTGGGGGCATAGCGGAGCGGGTGCAAAGAGCAAAGATCGTGCAAGAAGCAAAGGCATCGGAAGAAGCAAATCCGCTCTTTCTGTTTGGACAGGTTCGAGTGTCGATGCAGATTCAGTTGGTTACAAAAAAAACGGCGAAAAGCGATTGAAAAGAAAAGGTCAGAGCAGAAATGGGAAACGATATAGGATTGACCAAGGAGAGAGACAAGTTCCTGTTGCTGCCGGTATGGCTGCCTACTTTACACACAAGAGGCCGAAAAGAAGCAAAACAAAACAAGCAGCATAATAAATACCATTGATGGTCCAATGGGTTTATAATGTCCATCCCACCCGCCATGGATCCTGTAACCGATATCAAAGCCCGGCTTCCGATAGAAGAACTGGTTGGCCAATATTGCCAGGTAAAGAAGAAGGGGCGCCAGTTTGTCGCGCTTTGTCCGTTCCATAACGACACAAAGCCCAGTTTGCAGATCTCGCCGGACAAGGGGATTGCTTATTGCTTCGCATGTCAAACGGGAGGAGATATTTTCAGTTTTTATCAGGCCATCGAAGGATGCGATTTCAGGCAGGCAATAAAGGACTTGGCTGATAAAACAGGCGTTACTCTGGAAGGATTCAAGCAAACCGAAACCGTGAAAAAGGATGAGAAAGACAGGCTTAAAGAATGCATCAAGGAAGCTCAGGTTTTCTATTTTAAAAAGCTGAAGGAGTCCGAAATTGCGGTTAAGTATCTAAAGAGCAGAAATATGGATCCGAAACTCGCAAAAGAATTCGGAGTGGGATTCGCGCCTGATTCGTTCTCGGATACGTATCAGCACCTTCTTAAAAAAGGATTCAGCAGAAAAGAAATTCTGGATGCGGGTCTTGGGATTCAAAAAGATCTGAAAGAAGGGAAGATTTATGATCGATTCAGAAACAGAATTATGTTTCCCATAATAGATCACAGAGGAGACACAGTTGGCTTCGGAGGAAGAACCATTGGAGAGGATGATGCAAAATATATAAATTCATCCGAGGGTCCGATTTACAATAAATCCAAAATTCTTTACGGGCTTTATCAGGCCAAGGAAGCAATCAGAGATTCCAAGTCGGTTGTGCTGGTGGAGGGCTACTTTGATGTACTTGCATGCCATCAGATTGGAGTAAAGAACGCAGTAGCAGTCAGCGGTACGGCGCTTACCGAAGAGCACGCAAAGATGCTCAGGCGTTACGCAGAGAAAATAATATTGTGTTTGGATCAGGATCAGGCAGGAAAAGCTGCGGCAGAAAGATCTTTTATTCTATGCAAGGGGGAAGAATTGCAGGTCAATTCAGTCATTCTTGATTACAAAGATCCGGACGAAGCTGCGAATAAAGATGCAAAGGGATTAAAAAAACTTTTCCTGGACGGAGGCGTGCCCTACATGGATGCGGTATTGGATGATGTAAAAAAACTGGATGTTACTTCGGCCGAAGGAAAACGCGAGGGCCTAAAAAGACTTTTGCCGTTGCTCGATTCAATAAAGAGCGCAGTTGAAAAAGAGCATGAGATGAAACGCTCAGCGAGCGCCTTGGGTACTACTCCTTCCACCTTCAAAGAAGATCTGGAAAAATTCTCCGCTCAAAATGTTTTGTCCGAAGTATCGGCTCCTTCGGAAGAGGGCGATCACAAACCGGACATTTTTTCCAGAATAGAAATCGCGTTGGGATTGTTTCTGATTTACCCAAAACACAGGGAGTATATTTCTGAACTCATACCTCCGGATGCAGGTTTCGCAAAATCTATTTACGAATCCATCAAAAAAATTCCGGAGGACGCAAAAGACATTTCTCTGGATACTTTGGATTTGCCCGAGGAAGAAAAAGAAAAGACGGGAATTCTTCTGCTTTTTTGCGAGCATCACGGGCTTACAGAATGGTCGGACGCTTTGGCATCACGCGAATTGCATTCGAATTTAATCAGGGCCAATCAGGAAACCGTAAAGCGCAAACAAAAGGAAATAACCGCTCAACTTCTTGTCGCAAACCGCGAAGGCAAGGAAAGCGACGCTGCCGCGCTCATGAACCAGTACCAACAAGTGCTTAAACTTGCAAAAATGGCAAATTAGAGCCTGAAACTTTGAGCTTAGAACTTGGGTTTTTAACTTGGCTATTGCTTGAATTTCCCTATACTCCTCCAGTATGGCTTCACATCCGCGCAAATTCATCGTACAACCGACAGATGATGACCTAAAAAAATTCCCGGAAGCGGTAAAACATCTTATAAAGAAAGGCCGAGAGCAGAGATATGTAACGCACCAGGAGGTGATGGGAGCGGTTCCAACAGCTGAGGAAAATATCGATTTGCTCGATGAAATATATACGCTTCTGGTAGATCTGGGCATTCAAGTCATTGATGTTAAGGATGCTTTGATATGGGAGAAGCAGGGAAAACAAGCGCTGGACATACCGGAGCCAACTCAGGATTTGACCGAAGTGGCCTCCTTTGGCGATGGCGACGATGCTGAGGAAGAGGAAGAAGCCGGAAAAACGACGGAGAATGCCGTATCGAAAGTAGGAAAAGATGACGAAGAAGCTCTGGATGTTATTGCCACGGCAGGTATTGCAATCGATGAGAAAGATTTGACCGAAGAGGAAAAGACCAAGCGAAGGAGGGAGCGCGAAGTTGATCTTCTGGAAATCTCCAACGACTCAGTCAGGATGTACTTGTCCGAGATTGGACGAGTTCCTCTTATCGATGCGAAGAAGGAAGTTGAACTTGCCCGCCGAATTCGAAAAGGAGATGCATCGGCAAAACAACAGTTGGCTGAAGCAAACCTGAGGCTTGTTGTTTCAATTGCAAAGAAATATATAGGAAGAGGACTTAGTTTTCTGGATCTTATTCAGGAAGGAAACATCGGGTTATTCCGCGCAGTTGAGAAGTTTGATCCGGAAAGGGGATTCAAGTTTTCAACATATGCCACGTGGTGGATCAGGCAGGCAATCACAAGAGCAATTGCAGATCAGGCGAGAACAATCAGAATTCCGGTTCACATGGTGGAAACAATTAATAAGCTTACGCACACTCAGCGACGATTGGTTCAGGAGCTTGGACGCGAGCCTACTGTGGAAGAGCTTTCGGTTGAAATGGAAATGGATATAAAGAAAGTCAGGCACATTCAAAAGATAAGCCAGGATATAATTTCGCTCGAGTCGCCGGTAGGTTCAGAGGAAGACAGCAAGCTGGGTGACTTCATCGAAGACGAAGAAGCAATCAATCCGTTCGACGCGACAAACAGACAACTTAGAAAAGAAAACGTTCATGCGATGCTTGAGTTCTTAACTCCGCGCGAGAGAAAGATAATCGAGATGAGATTCGGACTCAAAGACGGAATAGGACATACGTTGGAAGAAGTCGGAAAGGAATTCGGAGTTACAAGAGAGCGAATTCGTCAGATCGAAGCTAAGGTTTTGCAAAAGATGAGGGATCATCCGCGTTCAATGACAATCAGAGAACAGGGCGGTGTTCCAAAGCGAGTTGGATTCTCCGCGGTTCATGCTTTCAGCCAAGGCAAGCTTTGCCCGGAATGCAGGCGCGGTAGCATGATCGAACTTGTTCGCGAGGGAAGAAAGTATATGAAGTGCGATCACTGCGCATACGAATTAGCTGGTTAACAGTTAACAATTAACAGTTAACAATTAACAGTTAACAATTAACAATTAACTTATTTAAGTTTCTTAATGAAACCGCCTAATTGTTTGATTATGCTTTCTGCCTCAGATTTTATTTCTTCAAATTCGATATCAGTAATAAATCCATCGTCTTTAGCTAAATCGAATCCGGATACAACTTCATTAGCTGAAGAAATTGATATTTCAAGATATCTTGCAAAATCCTTATCAGAATTCTTGGAAGAACCCTCCGCAATATTTAGTAAGATTGAATTGCATGCACGATATATTTGTTTGCCTAAGGTATATTGCTCATCTCTTGGGAAATTTTTTATATGTGATTTTACGAGATGCCTGAATTCCTTGGAATCCTTATAGGCCTTGAATGAAAGAAATCTAAATGTTTGCATGATAGCCTCCCAAGCTACCACTTTTAGTCATGAATGGGAAGTTAAATGTTAATTGTTAATATCAAAATAGCGGATCACTTGTGATCCGTTATTTTGATCTGTTAATGGTTGCTAAGCTTTCTTATTGAAAATTACATACAGTGCAGACAATCCTACAAGTACGTAAACGACTGCTTCCAAAACCGGCATCGAGCCAATGACCATCTTTATTACGTTCAGGTCGTTGTCTACTAGCATTCCGACTCCGACCAGACCTAAGTTAAGGCCTCCAACGAGGAGAAGAATGCGGGCGATTGGTCCAAGACCTTTCATATGAAAAGGGGGAAGTTAAATATATGGAAGAACTTCCGTTAAGTTTAGCATTTATAAATCAAGCTTAACTTGATGTGACGGGGAAGTATTGCTTAATTTATAGTGTATAATTTTGTCCTCATGCCAAAAGCCACCGCCACTCAGAAGAAATCAAAGGGAGTAAGTTCAAAGCTCTTTGATGCCCTGTATGCCAAGTTGAATAAATCGCAGAAGAAAGCGGTAGATACCATCGAAGGACCGGTTATGGTGGTTGCGGGTCCCGGAACAGGCAAAACGCATACCGTTGCCCTTAGAACGGCAAATATCCTAAAGAAAACGCAAATGAGGCCGAGTAATATTCTTTGCCTTACATTTTCCGTAAATGCTGCCACAGAGATGCGAGAAAGACTCAGATCTCTCATCGGTCCGGATGCCTATGGGGTTACCATCAAAAATTTCCATGCCTTTTGCAACGAGCTGATTCAGGAGTATCCGGCGGTATTTGACGATTGGTCGGCAATGGAACAGATAAGCGATGTTGAAAGAACCAGAGAAGTGAACAAAATAATAGATCAGCTTTTGCCTGATATTAAACTGGTAAACCGCAAGTCGCCCTACTTAAGAACGCGCCAGATAATCAGTCGAATATCCCAGCTTAAACGGGAGGGAAAAACGGATAAAGACCAGTTAAATAAAATCGCAGATGAATATGAGAGTGCGATGAATTCGAAATCCAAAGAGGGGACAAAGGCGCACGAAAAGAATCTTCTCTCCGCAAGAAAGTTCAGGGAATTTCTGGAAGTATTTTTCAGGTACCAAGAGATGCTAAAGAAAACCCAGAGGTACGATTACGAAGATATGATTTTGTATGTTACGCAGGCGCTCGAAGAAGAAGATTGGTTGCTCTCCGGTTTGCAGGAAAGATATATGTACGTTTTGGTTGATGAGTTTCAGGATACCAACGGCGCCCAGTATAGGTTGGTGGAACTGCTGACCAGTTTCGACAATGTGGATCATGAACCCAATTTGTTTGTTGTCGGCGATGATGATCAGGCCATCTACAGATTTCAGGGTGCAAACCTTGCGAATATTCTTTCTTTTAGGGACAGGTTTCCTTCCGCTCCCGTAATCACTCTCGCAGAAAGTTTCCGGTGTACTCAGAATATTTTGGATTCAGCCGGATCGCTTATTGAAAAAAATACGGAAAGGTTAGTTGGAAAAGTTGACGGACTTAACAAAGATCTAAAGTCAGCAAGCGGCAAGGAAGGTCCCGAAATTAATCTGGTATTTTCCGAAAGCGATATGACCGAACCTTGGTGCATTGCAGAGATGCTCCAAGCCAAACTTAAAGAGGGGATGAATCCGGAAGACATAGCGGTTCTCGTTCAGACCAACAAAGAGTTGCAGCCGATTTATGAAGTTCTAAAGGCTTCCGAAATTCCGGTGCAAATGACAGGCAAGGTCGATCTCTTCAGCCATACTGCGGTTCAACAGGCTATTTCGATACTCAGGGCGGTACAAAGCCCGAAAAACAGCGCAAATTTGGCAGGCGCTTTGGGGTGCGAATGTTTCGGATGCCATCCCGCGGATTTGGGCAGGGCTTACATGATCAATTATAAATCCGATCTTACGCTTTTCGAGGTTTTGCTTTTGATGGACGAAGATCCGGATTTGGAATTGGTCCGTAAAGATGAATTGATGGGAGCATTCTTCTTTATTCTGGATCTCCATAACAAACTCCAAAGTCGAACTGTGATTGATACACTTGAAGTATTGTTAAGAGACTCAGGCTTGATAGGTCTGGACGATCCTCTTGAGTTTGCAGTACTTCAGGAATTCTTTGACCGGATTAAACAGCGGGCATACGAGGAGCCGTCATTTTCATTCGAATCTTTCCTTGATGACTTAAGTTACTACGAAAATCCGGACTACAAGGACCTCAGGCTCAGTTACTCCCTTCCGCATCTTACTGAATCAGGTATTAATCTGATGACTGCGCACCAAAGCAAGGGATTGGAATTTAAAACCGTGATAATTCCAAATTTCCGCGAAGGGCATTGGGACAAACGCAGAAATCCATCATCAGTTTCGATGCCGGAAGATCTGTTGTTTGGATGGGAAAAAGATCAGAGAGTCTTCGAAAAGAATCAGGATGAAAGGCGGGTTGCGTATGTGGCTATGACGCGAGCAAAAGAAGAAGTCATTTTCACATGCCCCAAGGAGCTCACGTCCGGTGATAAGTCGCGCGAGGTTTCTCCTTCATCGTTCTTTGCGGAAGCAGGGGACTTAAACGAGAAGATGCATAAGCTTAGCGATCCCGAGTCAGCTTCATTGCTTTTGCATACTCCGGATAGAGATTTGGATGCGGAAATGAAAGCGTTCCTTAAAGAAAGGTTAGAGGATTTTGCATTGTCGGTTACTGCTCTAAACCATTTTTTGGCAGATCCTCAGATGTTCCTCGAAATCGATCTGCTTCGGGTTCCTCAGGCCAAAAAGCCGAGCCTTGTTTATGGTAACGCGGTTCATGAGGCAATGAAGAAGTGGGGGCTATCCGCTCAGAAGGGGAGTCCGCTCAGCTCGAATGAGTTTGTGGCTGAGTTTAAGAAGTACTTAGATGAGCGCGAAATTTTGACCGAAAGCGAAAGAGGCGGACTTAAAAAAGTCGGAGAAGAAGCATTGCCACGTTATTATTCTCAGAAACTTTCCGAGGGTCATCCATTCATATATAAAGTTGAGTATGACGTCAGATCTTATCTGGACGACATTCCGCTTAAAGGAAAGATTGATCGCATAGATCTCGCGGCACCTGACTCATCGATTGCAACAGTTATCGACTTTAAGACAGGCGTACCAAAGTCCGAAAAACAAATCAGAGACGATGGAGACTACTTCCGTCAGCTTACGTTCTATGCTTTGCTTCTGGAATGCAAAGGTGGTCCGCTTGAACCTCAGGAATTTATTTTGGAATTCATCGGCGAGAACAGCGATCATCCTGTCACAAGATCATTCACAATCAGTCAGACTGACATTGATGAACTTAAAGATGTGGTCAGAAAAGTCTGGGAGAAGATTACTGAGCTTGATTTTACGCCGGTTGAATAAGTGTATGTACATTGTACATACAAGTTATTTCTTCTTTCTTTTACCTTGATGCAAAAGAAAGAAGCAAAGAAAAGATCAAGGCAAACACAACTCACTCGTCGCGCTCTTCTCATAATCAGAGCTGGGCTCGCAGAGACGACACTAAAGGTCGCCATCTGCTCGCGTTATTCAACAAATGACTACTGGCTCCTCGTTCGGGTGTGTTTGCCGGTTCGTGGCTATTAGTTAGAGTAGTGGTTGAGATCTTAATCAAGCTAATCCTTGAATCTTATGAATCAAGGTTCAGACAAAGGTGATCCCTGAGTTTTTGCGTAGCTCTACCCCTATGACTTGTACTATTTTTTTGTTCAAGATTAAGGGCTGAGAAGACAGAATCAAATCCCTCAGGACGGAAGCATCCTGAGATCGGGAGCCCCGGCAGGTAATCAGCCTCCAGATCCTCAGTTATAACTCCTCTGCATTCCCCGTCAAATAAATGAAGCTCTCCGTTGTGATCAATGTATGCAAGGTGGCACATGAATGCAGCTTTCTTATTAGGTTCGTTTTTCATGCGCTTAAGAAAATGCTCAATCCATTCTTCGTCAGAAGCAGCGGGTCCTGCTCCCCATCTTCTGGTATGGAGTCCAAGTTCGTTTTGAATTGCATCAACGATTATTCCAGAATCTTCCGAGATTGTAGGCATTCCTTTGCCAAGACCGTGGAAATGACGCACTTTTTGAATAGCGTTCTCTTGGAATGTAGTTCCTGTTTCCTCAGGCTCTGCCTTTATGGAGAGGTCAGCTGGCGTTTTTAGATCAAGTTCCAGACCGGTTAAGACCTCGGAGATTTCGATTACCTTGCCTTTGTTATTTGTACCTATTAGGAGTTGCATATACAAATGATATATGTTCATCGATATGTGGCAAATGAAACCATTAGATTGTTGCATTGTAAAATAAGTAGGGGCACAGCGCGCTGTGCCCCTACTTTTGTATTGATTACAATGCAACAGTTGGAGGTTTGAAATTATGCTTGCGTTCCAATATAAACTTTCCTAGCCTTAGCTCCATCTGCAGGTCCTATTAGATTCTTATCTTCCATAATATCCAGGAGCCTGGCAGCTCTTGCGTAACCGACCTTTAACTGGCGTTGGAGCAGGCTTGCAGAAGCTCTTCCTGTTTCCTGAACGACTCTGACCGCTTCGAAGAATAAATCATCTCCTCCATTATCATCAGCTTCCAGATCAATATTGTCATATGCTCCGGCGGGTATATCGGCTTGATTCTCATCATCCTCATCATCCTCAATTCCTATCTGCTCGGTAACTTTCCCTCCGCCTGCAATCTTTACCGCATTGATTATTCTCTCAACCTCCTTGGTTGAAACAAATATGCCCTGAACGCGCATCGGCTTGGGAGTCGTCGCAGTCAGATACAAGCTATCTCCTTTACCAAGCAAATCTTCCGCGCCAATTGAATCGATGATAGTTCGAGAGTCAACTGCGGATACGGTTCTGAATGAGATTCGTGTTGGAATGTTTGCTTTAATAAGTCCCGTAATAACATCCACGCTAGGCCTTTGGGTTGCAATAATAATATGCATACCGGTTGCGCGGGCCATCTGTGCAATTCTTATAATCATCGTCTCGGTATCTCTCCTATACTGCCGCATCATCAGGTCAGCCAATTCATCAACCACCAGTACAATACGCGGCAGAACATTCTCTTCTTCCATTTGCTTCTCGTTGTATTCTGCGATGTTTCTTACCTTGGCGTCAGCAAACTTGTGAAGCCTGCGACCCATCTCTGCAACGACCCATCGGAATGCCTGAAGTGCTTTCTCTGATTCCGTTATAACCGGAGTCAGCAAATGCGGAATGCCATCATAAGGAACAAGTTCCACCCTCTTGGGATCCACCATAATGAACTTGAGTTCATGCGGAGCGTTCTGGTAAAGAAGAGACGCCAGGAAAGCGTTCATACAAACAGACTTTCCGGATCCGGTGGCACCTGCAACAAGCAAGTGCGGCATGCTTGCAAGATCAGCGACAACTGCATCCCCCGAAACATCTCGCCCCAATGGAAGTGTCAGCGAAGAAGTGCTTTGTGTAAATTCAGGACTTTCCAGAATCTCCCTCAAGTGCACCAAAGTCCTCTTCTCATTTGGCATTTCAATTCCAACAAGAGATTTGCCGGGAATAGGAGCCTCAATTCTCAGACTTGGAGCCGCGAGTGCAAGTGCCAAATCATTCTTCAGATTGGCTATTCTGCTTATTTTAACTCCTTCTGAAGGCTCCAGAGTGAATTGAGTAACGGTCGGACCGGGACGTGCGTCCCTCACGGTCACATCAACCTCAAACTCCTCAAGTTTCTCCTCAATCAGTTTCGCTTTGCTCTTTAGCTCCTCATCATCAACGGTAAGTTCGCTGTGGTCAGAATCAAGAAGATCAAAAGAGGGGAATGTCCATTCTTCAAAACGAGTATCTTTCATCTGTAGTTCATCTGCTTTTTTAACCTTCTCTTTCACATTCTTCTTAGCTTTTTCTTTGGCAACTTTTTGAGCGAATGCAGGACGAATAATATTTAATTCAGGTTCTTCATCATCTTCATCGTCGTATTCCTCGTCTTCATCTTCGTCGTACTCTTCATCTTCTTCATCTTCTTCCTCGCCTTCCTCATCCCATTCGTCTTCTTCTTCATCTTCATCAGATACTCTTCGCCTTCGCTTCTTCTTAGGTGTCGGCATAGAAATTTCTTTTACCCAGCAAACCATTGCCCCAAAATCAGGTTCGAAAGAAACAAATAGCCCAATCAGGAAAACTGCCCCAAGCACTGTGTAACCAACTATGCGAGTTGTAAAAAGCACAAACGGAAGACTAACAGCAAATCCTATTGCGCCAGCTAGTTCATCACGTTTAGTTCCCAGATCCTCGAGTGGAGCCTGCATGTGCATTACTCCCAAGAAAGCCAATATGCAAAGCATCAAACCAACTGCACGCTTTGTTTCAAAATAATTCTCGGCGGAAAACCAATGAAGCAAACCAGATCCAACCAGAAACAAAGGAAAGAGCATTCCCCATTTTCCAAGGAAGAACGTAAGTACTTTATTAAGAGAGTCTCCTATTGGTCCTGCTTGTTCTTGCAGGGCAAGAAGTACCAAAATTCCTGCACCGATTTGAACGATACCAGAAATATGTCTGACTGTTGATTCACTTAGATCAAGAGAAGAAGCTTTTCTCTTCGTTCTTCTTCGACGAGTTTTTCTGCGTGGCATAGGGGTATTTTATAGCATGATTATTGTCGTATGTGAATAGTTGTATTAAATAGGTTCAGCCTGTTAGAATGTAGACACTATGCGAGTTGTTATTTTCGGAGCCTCCGGATACTTAGGCTCCCAATTCATGAAAATGTATCCAGATGCACATGCGCCAAGCATTGATATAGGCGAAAAGGACCACGTTGTTTCCGCTTTGGAAGAGTTTCAGCCTGATATTGTCATCAATGCTGTAGGCAGGACAGGTCGTCCAAATGTGGATTGGTGTGAGGATCATAAAGAAGAGACTATGTGGAGTAATGTTGCAGGCCCTCTTATTCTCCTTAATGAATGCAGTAAAAGGGGACTTTATTGGGTTCATATGAGTTCAGGATGCATTTATGAGGGAGATAATGGAGGAAAGGGATTTACAGAAGAGGATGATCCGAATTTCACAAGCAGCTTCTACTCAAAATCCAAAGCATGGGCAGATCAGATGCTTAGAGAGTTTTCAAATCAAGTACTAGTCCTTAGGCTCAGAATGCTATTTGATGGCACCAGTGAGGAGAGAAACCTGATCACAAAAATTGCTCACTATGACAAGGTTCTTGATGTTCAAAACTCAATTACCTACCTTCCGGAGTTCATTGAAGCTACAAAGAAGCTAATCGATAATGAGAAGACAGGTCTTTATAACATTGTAAATCCCGGTACAATCTCACCGTTCCAGATCATGGAGATGTACAAAGAGATTGTGGATCCTTCCAAAGAATTCGAGGCCATTACAAACGAAGAACTCCTGAAGATCGCCAAAGCTCCGCGTTCCAACTGCGTGCTTAATACGGATAAGTTAAAGGGAGAGGGGATTGAGCTTCGTCCAGTTGAGGATGTGGTGAAAGCGGCTTTGGAAGAGATTGCTTCTAATAAGGGCTAAAAGTTGCCTATTTGCTGGAAATGAAGGCTCAAATCAGTATTCTACACCGGACCCCTTTCGCGCTAGCGCGGATGCAGGGCATTGGTTCATTTTTCTAGGATGGGTTGGAGGATACAATCGTGCAGACATACAAACTGGTTGTGCCGGAAGAGAGACTGGCCAAGGTCATGAGTGTGGTGATGGGCTGCGGTGTCAACTGGCGGGATGTAAAGCCGGATGACAGTAGTCCGCGTGAAACTACGATCATGCTCAATGAAGGCTTCAACGCCTCAATGCGGGAAGCAATAAGGGCGCTTCGAAAACATGGGTTCAGTCTGCAAGGGGCCTAGCCGGCCGCGTCTACTACTGCAACGCAGGCCATTGAAAATGAACCAACAGGGCCGGCGCTACGGCGCCGGTCCGAATTAAATACAGCAATTTATTGTAATTAAACTTCTTTAAATTAAGTAACTCTTTTAATGGCTAAGAAGCCCAATTTAGACTAAAGTAAACTTAACACACTTGTGTACCTGTTCCACTCTCTATCATTCATAAAAAAAACGAATTCTGTACTACAAAGGGATGCAATAAACCAACTGATGGCAAGCAATACTGCAAGAATCATCTTTCGATAGATGAGCGCAGAAAAATGACATCCAAACAGCAATCAAATATTCGATCAGACTGTTGTAGTGCAAAGTGTTCTGTTGGAGTAGTTCATGAAAACGGAAATCAATATTGTAATAAGTGTGATCAGGCCTGCTGTTGGAAGAGGGTCTAATTTATTGCGGAGTTAGATGGTTGATCTTCAATCATTTTTAGTGAATTTATTTAGCGCCACCAATTTCTTAGATTAAGAACATGATGTACATACAGTAA
>CAZDKL010000027.1:0-18558 GCA_964506185.1 uncultured Candidatus Peribacteria bacterium | reverse complement strand
TTTTGCAAATATGAAAGTCCATACAGATGAAAGTTCCGACTCACTTAGTTTCCATTCGTCCCGATTTAAATTTGGAGTCCACAGACCCATGACCCTTCCTTGCATCATGATGATGTCTTCTTTGCTAACTTCGCTCCCGTCGGAATGACGAGCCTGAGTCTCCATTTGGAGACAATCTACTCTTCTCTTTTTATAATGCAAGACCATTATTCTGTACCGTTGCAACAGGGCAACTTTGGCTTGTAAAACAGCATATATTCGTTGATATAGGTAAAAAAACGGTTAAAATACCGAGGCTTTGAATAAACGTTTGGTTACATTTTTGGCACTAGCATTTATCCCGATACTAGCTATTGGACTCCTGTTTCCAGACCGATTTCTGGGAAAGACTGATTCTGCATTCGAATCTGTTCAAGGTTCCGACATTGTAGTATTTGCAAGTACAGATTGTCCTCATTGTGCCGACTTCAAAGAGTATGCAACCCTACAGAATTGGGAAGTTGAGTATTTGGAAATTTCTGAAATTGAAAGCCAGGGGTTCTGGGCTGAATTACAAGACCGCGCACCATTGCTCCAGCAAGCAGTTCCAATTATTTATGTAAATGGGAATGTAATACAGGGATACAAGGATAACCAAACTACGGGGCAACTGATCTCTCTTCTTCTTCATCAATGCAGAGACTCGGGCAAGGGATGCCAACCGTTCAGAGAATTTCTGGGAAATCCCATACATATAGAGATCCAAACCGCGGAAGGGCTTTGCACAGAAGAATGTGAGCTGGATTTGGACAAGTACGTGTTTGATCTGCATATGTTTGGAAAGGTAGATTTAACTACTCTTTCTCTCCCAGCCTTATCGCTACTTCTGGGATTCCTGGACGGATTTAATCCATGCGCAATGTGGGTTCTTATTACTTTACTGACCCTGCTGATTGCGACCAATGACATGAAGAAAATTTGGACAATTGGAGGAATATTCCTGTTCGTAAGCGGGGCTGTTTACTACTTCTTCATCGCAGCATGGCTTAATGCATTCTTATTAGTTGGATTTAATATATGGGTACAGAAGTTGATAGGTATCGTAGCAATTGGCGGTGGAGGCTTTTATCTATATGAAGCATTGGGGAAAAATCCCAATGAGTGCAAAGTCGGAGACTTGGGTGCCAAGCAAAAAACAATTCAGAAAATGAGGAACGTAATCGAGAGGACCTACTGGCCAGCAATGATTGTTGGAGTCGCGGTACTCGCCTTCTCTGTAAATATGATTGAGCTTGTTTGCACCGCAGGGCTTCCGGCAGTCTTCACGCAGATTCTGGCATTTAATGACGTAAGTAATTGGGCTCGTTACGGTTACATGCTCCTCTTCATCATCATGTACATGATTGATGATTTGATTATCTTCACAATTGCCGTTTACACATTGCATGCGACGGGACTCACTAAGAAGTATGCGAGGTTTACTCTCATATTTGGAGGAGTGCTTATGTATGCACTAGGTATGTTACTAATATTTGCACCAGAATTATTAACCTTCTCTTAAATGTCATCCTGAGCTGAGCCTGTGCTGAGCACGGTCGAAGCATCGAAGGATGCACCGGAGTTGCTGACGTTTTCGTAAGACAATCGACATTCAACACGTCCGCCAACAGCGGACTGTCAACAATCAACATTCGACACTCAACTATAGTTGATTGTTGAGAATGAAATGTGTTGAAAGCGAGTCAGCCGTGGCTGACGAGCGTGTCAATTGTCAACTGTCAATTGTTACCTAAGCATTTCATACCTTCTAGTCTGCCTTCCAACATACCTCTGCCCCTCGCGCTGTGCGACAATACAACGCGTGTAGCGCTGGGTTGTAATACCGTATTTGTTACAGTCATTGTTAACTCCTGTATTGGTATTCTGAACATTGTATTGGACCTGAACAGGCTGTCTTCGCTTGGGTGCAACACCAGTTACTGACATGCTTTTTTTAACTTTCAGATTATTCATCTGAGCTGATGTTGGACCACGCTGATCGTATATTTTTTGTCTAAATGCCTGACAAGAAACTGCTGCATCATCAAGAACTGCAATTACTCTTCGCCTTATATCCATATCTGAGTGATTTGCTGGGATTGATCTTTTAAGAACTTCTCTAATCTGAGAAATTAATCTGAGTCTTTCTGCACACTTCTTATTTACTGCTTGGTTTTTTGTTTCGGCAGCTTCGACTCTACTAGGAGTGCGAGGATATCTTGGATCATTAACAACCTGAGATTCACTGTAAGTAGCATCCTCTCGAGCTGCAATATTGCGCCTGTTATACGCCCTCGTATCTATTCCAGACATATCAAGTCCTCTGAATGCTACTTGATTATCCAATACTGAACCCGCTAAGTGGGCTGTCATTGAGTAATCTTGTGTATATAGGATGGTTCCTGCGCCGAGGATTACTCCTACGACTACTCCGCAGATTCCGATACTTGCATTATTTGCCATGGCGAAAGTTTGGGTATGTGTTAAGTATATTATACTATAATTTACCATTTTGATCAAATATGAAAATTCGACCTATGAAGCAGAAGAAACAGAGGAATCAGAGGAATCAGAAGAATCTTGAATTGTATTAAGTAATAAGAGCAGGCATACTTGCCTGCGATTATTACATGGTGCCGTAGCCAAGTAGTAAGGCAGCGGTCTGCAAAACCGCTATACGCGGGTGCAATTCCCGCCGGCACCTCCAGAATCAATTAGCTTACATACACATTCACAGAATTCGACAACCCGCATAGGGGTCATGAGCCCGTCGAATGGCCGGCACCTCCAGAATCCACTTCTTAAGCCTCATCACTTCGAACCCCTGCAGAAAACGTTAGCTCCGGCCACTCAGCAGCCAGTTCTCTGGCAAGTGCCTGCTGTGTAGTTAATAAGTCTTCATGAGCATTAGTAATATCTATTCGCACATTCGGAGGCCTTTGAAACTTGCTGTGACTTCTCCAAAGCATGGCAAACTCAGGAACACATTTGCCCACTGCTTCTCCCCCTACTTCTACATCTACCTCGGCTGGATCAATAATGAAATTTCGCTCCGCAGCTTCCGCATTCGCAGCATCAATTTTTTTGCAAGCTGATGTATCTGCCCCGTTGAATCCCCACACATCATCCTGCTCCAACAAAAACGGTCCCAATACATCTTGCATCTTCCGCCTGCCACTGTAGTAAAGTGGTGGCCCTTCTTCAGTCTCATTGTAATGACCAAAAAGAAACAATAAATGTGCTCTGCATTCTGTCTTAAGTCTTTGGTTGTTATCTGCAATTTCTCTAGCCAATTCAGCGTAGCGCAGCCAATCAGTGCTCCCCATCGCAAATCCCAAGCTTTCTCCATGGCAAGGATGAATAAGGCCAGTGACTTTCTCTACATACAATTTCTCTGCATTCATATATTAATTTATAATATATAATGCGATCTTTGTCAATTATTTACTAATCATCCTTATCCTTCTCTTTATCTTTATCCTTCTTCTTATCTTCCTTTTCCTCCTCCTCTTCTGATTCCTTATCAAACGAAATACTCATAACAATAGTCTCAATTTGCTTCTCTATAGACGACTCTATAAATAGAGGTGCAGCAGCTGTAATCGTATATCCCTCATTTCCGGTAACAGTGCTGATTTGAAAGAACTTCCTGGCAGGCTCATCTGATATCGGCTGTGCGGTAAAGATGTGCATAGATACTTTCTCTCCATCAACCTTAACTTCCTTGGTATCTGTTAGCGTATATCCGGGTAAGGTTGAAACTGACCTTATACCGGCCTCACTGTAATCAAGAGGTGTCACCTCCCTCTTCATTGTTTCCTTGGTAACTGTGACTGCCGGGAATTGGCCTGATATTGCTTCCTCGAAGCGAATTGCAACAATTGTTTCATCAGGAATGCCTCTCTGCCTTCTGGTTTCCCTATCCATAACAATCCATTTATCTGGTAAACATAGATTCAAGGAAGAATCACTGTATTCATTATCGCAATCAGAAGATCCTCCGCCTCCGCCACATGCGGTCAAAAGTATTGCTAAGGTGAATAATGGCAATAGAAAGCGAGTCATTGCTGAGCATTCTACCCTATTTTAGCTCTCGTCAAAACTCCTTACTCTATAGTTGGAATTCGATCCAAATCTGAAAGCATATCGACATAAGGACCGCCTTGAAGATACCTTTGCTCAATATACTTTTTTTCATCTGCAGTCATTCCTCCTCTTCCCTCGAAGTGCGCAAAAATACCTTCCAACAAAGCTTGAGTTTCGGCTGGATCTACAGCCTCCAACCTGTCTATGAGAGCATCAAATGTTTTCATTGCTCCTCGCACAGTTGTTTGAGCTTTGTCCAAAGCTATAAGTATGGCACTCACTGAATAATAACCATCATCTCTCGCAGTAATATCATCAAGAACATCTGCATTTGAGCCTCCACAACTTAGTGCCATTGCATCATCTGCATCTTCTGTATTATCAAATTTCATGCGTCCAAAAACTAATTCAATGTGTTGCGAATTTGTATCGAGAGCGAATTCCAAGCTTTGACTTTCGGATATTAAAGTAGCACTAATCGGATCAGTTTTGTTAGCAAGCACTTCTAAAATATCAGCAAATTCATCTGGAAATGCACAATCATCTCCTAATTCGCCTGCGGCGATCGCTGATCTGCATACCAGTGAATGCACTCCCAAAGCCTCATCGGAAGAAACATCTACGGCCCTTACTCGATCAATTTCTTTTGCAAGTTCACAACCAACAGCAGCTAAAACATCTGCAAGATCTTCGCGACTTCCCATAAATTCACTCCATTCATCTAAATCAATTTGATTTGATTTAACTTGTGCAAAAAGGGTAGCTCCTACAACTTCAGCTGACTGCTGTGTATCTTCGCTTTCCGCAGCTAAAAGCTGACTAAGCTTAACTCTTTCTGTTTCGGTATCATCACCCTGAACTACAGGTGCTCTGGGGGTCGATGGCTGCTGTTCCAAATTTTCATTAAGACCGGAATCTGACATATTTAAACTGGGAAATTAAATTAGGATAGCTATCCTAACAGTTTTTTGCTTTATGTCAAGTTTGTTATTGCCTCTGAATCTAGAATTCAGTGCCAATCCGTTGAGAGAATCCCCTTTTTCTGCTAACATATAAGGATTACTTGAAATAAAAATCCATGAAGAATATTGCACGCACTATCGCATTAACAGTAAGCCTGATGTTGCCGATCCCAGCAGCTGCATCGGTGCAAATTAATGCGCAAGATACAGTCGCAGGACTTGGTACTATTATAGAGGTTAAAGGCATGGCTTCTGGAGAAGCAGTTATCGTTCCCCCATTCGGATCCGAGATTGTAGAGAAGATTGGAACCGACGGAACAGTAGAAGTAGCAGGAAAAGACTCGGAAGCAATCGGTACTTATGAAGTTGAAGCATATGACGGAGATAAACTTATGGCATCCGGATTTTTCGAGGTTCTTCCTGAATCAATGGAACCAACCGCGAGTTCAATCCAATCAGATTATCCTGCTATGGACCCTAACGGAGAAGACACTGTACAAGTTACAGTTATACTAAGAGATAGATATGCAAACCCACTGTCTGGAAGACCTGTTGAACTAATTTCAAGCAGATCCGAAGACTCAATCACATCCTTATCCAGCGAAACTGACTCTAATGGTGCACAAGTTTTTGAAGTAGCCTCCCGTGAATCAGGAAAAATAACTCTTAGGGCTATGGACCTTGTAAGCGGAAAACTGATTGATGATACGCTTGAGCTTTCTGCAGGAGATACATCTGCAGTAGGAGGATATTACCCCGCTCCTCAATACAATCAGCCGTATTACCAGCCTCCAGTATATAACTATCCATCATATGGGCCCGCGGCTCCTACTACATCTTTCCCCGAAAATCCAAGACCAAGCTATCAACCTCCTGTTTCAGCCACGCCCGCTGGTTACAATGTAATTGGATCTGTAATGGGTCGGGCATTATACGGACAGGCAAACGGATTCGATGTAATAAGCACATTCAAAATCGATGTTCCAGAAAATATGAAAGCTAACGATGATGCTACGATAAAGATCACTGCAATCGATCAGAATGGCAAACGTGTAGAGGACTACACCGGTACCGCATTTCTGTCTTCAACTGACCCAACAGCACTTTTGCCTTTGGAAGGAAAAATACAATTTCAACCTCAAAATCTTGGAGAAAAAGTTCTTACACTTGGACTTAGATTTAGAAGTCCCGGCGAGCATATTTTGCATTTGGAAGACAGCTCGGACAAAGAAGTAAACACGCAAGTCACTGTCGTGGTTTCCGGCGGAGAACATTCCTCTGCGCCAACTCTAAAAATCACTTCGCACAAAAACAATGCAACAATAAATTCCGAGACCGTTAAGCTGAAAGGAGAAGGTCCTCCGTTTATTAACCTGTTGGTAACCGGAGGAAAGAAGGATATAAGCGGAGAAACAGATCAAGATGGTGAATTTTCCATAAAGGTTAAACTCAATGATGAACAGACCGATCATACTTTGCGAGTCCGCGATGAAAGCGGCAGGTTTGATTCCGGGAATATCCATTTGATACTTGATGTGGACCCTCCGGAAATCGAAACTATTATTTTCGATCCGGTTGAACCTGAAGTGGGAGGCACCACGACTGTAACAGTTGAAACAGCTGAAGGCGCAAAGGATGTCGTGATGACACTTAATGACGAAGAATTGGAGCTTCTGGAAAGCGAAACTGAGAGCGGTAGTTTTACAGTCGATTTTGTAGCACCCGAAGCTGGAACTTATCAACCCGTTGTGCGCGCTGAAGACAGTGCCGGCAATGAAGTGGAAATGATAGCCAACATAATCGTTAAAGAACCCGGCTTACCGCAGATAGAAAATGTTGCGGCAAAAGAAAAATCACCGGGAGCCATTGAACTAACATGGGATGCCGTTGAAGGAAACCGCGTTGATGCGTACCGCATATATGTCGGCGAAAAACCGGACGACTTCCTGTACACATTAGACACCAAAAAAGCTACTGCAAAGGCCACAATCGCGGGGCTTGAAGCAAGCAAATCTTACTACTTTTCGGTAACCGCATTGCAGGGAGACCGCGAGAGCGAAGAAAAGAGTGAAACAATCGAATACACAACACAAGGACTCGGACTTAAGGCCAGCGGGCAATCAAATACCATTATGTTGGAATGGAATGATCCCCCTGAAGGCACAACTCTTTCCGCATATCTTCTTGAATACGGAGTAGCAGAAGGTTCATACACAGAACAGAGGACAATCAGCGGAGAATTAAGGAAGTTCGCCCTGCGCGATATAATTAACGGCGTAACTTATTACATCCGAATAACGCCTGTATCAACTGCCGGCGAAGTAATGCGTGACATGGCAGGCGAAGTATCCGGAACGCCCGAGGGATCCGCATCCGCTTTCACTCCAACTCCTGCTCAACAGGCACCTCCGGGCACCTTTGCCGCACAACCGACCGCCCCGCCAACTCCTTCACCCAGCGCACAGACAGCAAGTGCATCAACTCAATATCACGGAGGTGCGCCGTCAACCCCATCAACAGGACTCCCCCTTCCTGTTTGGATTGCAATTGCAATCTCCGGCTTCTTCCTTTATCTGCACTGGCATCGTAGAAAGACAATGAAGATGACATTGGATTTTATGAAACAGATGGAGTCCCAATATAGGAGTGAATAAGTATAGACTATATAAGGTGAACTTTTCTGATTATGAATAAAACAATGTCAATAGGAGGCGCAACTTATGATCTGTTCGTAAGAACAAGCACTGATAATGTTAAAGGTAAATCAATAGAGCTTCCGCTCGGCGATAAAGTAAGAGTTGAAGATGTAATCGAGACTTGCGGAGGCGGTGCATCCAACTCTTCCGTTGGCCTATCAAGACTCGGATGCGAAGCACGCATCTGCGGAGTTATCGGTTCGGATCAATGGGGAGAAAAGCTGATTGAGAATTTGAAGAATGAAGGAGTTAATACGGACTGCATCACTATTGTTGAGGATGAAGTATCAAGCTTCTCGATTATCCTCTCGGCATCAAGCGGAGAACGCGTGATTCTCTACACTCCCGGAACCAACGTGCACTTGCACGACGCAAACTTTCATAAAGAGGAAGCCAAAGGAGTCGATTGGGTTTATTTAAATCATATTCAGGAACAAAACTGTGTTATTCAGGATGATATTGTGGATGTACTTGGTGCAGATGACGGCCCCCGGTTCACATGGAATCCGGGCGGATGCCAACTGGATCGCGGAATTGACGAATCTAATAATAAGAAGTTACTAAGCCACACCGATGCGTTGCTGGTTAACTCTTCGGAAGCAAAGAAATTTACAAAAACCGAGACCAAGGAGGATGCCCTAAAAGCATTCGTTGACGCCGGAGTCTCGAACGTATTTATTACGGAAGGAAAGGAAGGAACCATAGCATCCGATGGTACAAAAACCTTTTTCTGTCCATGTCTTTCCGATGTTGAAGTGATCGACACGACAGGTGCAGGAGATGCCTTTGGAACGGGAATTACATGGGCGCTTTTAAACGGGCTTTCCTTGCCAGAAGCCCTTAAAGCAGGTACTATTAATGCCGCAAGCGTCGTTTCAAAGATCGGCGCCCAGGCAGGACTTATCACAGACACAGAGATGAGAAAACGGCTAGCTGATACAAACCTGTCTGTTGTGGAAATTAGCAATTAACTCCCAATAATCACCATGTCAGACGACAAATTAGTACAGATTCAAGAACTGGTAGATAGTGCAATGTCCTCACTAAAAACTGCATATGCTCTGCTCAGAGATTCAACAGGTGTTTCTGATATTGATAAGGAGCGCATTGTTACCAGAGCGGAAGACATGCCATCTTCGGGATCCGGAAGCGGTAAAGTTGTCGAAGGAATCTTTGACGGTCAAAACATGACAGATGGCGAAGGCCAGACTTATCCGGTCCCCGCCAACTACGCTTCTAAGAGTAAACTTGTAGAAGGAGATGGAATGAAGCTGACTATAACTGACGAAGGTAAATTCATTTACAAACAAATCTCTCCGATTGAGAGAAAGACTTTGGTTGGAGTGCTTATTCAGGAAGACGGACAGTACAAAGTGCTGGCTGAAGGCAAGGCATACAGAGTTCTTCTGGCTTCCGTGACTTTCTACAGAGCAGAAGTTGGCGATCAAGTGACCATTCTTTTGCCTGATGATGACAATGCCGTATGGGGAGCTGTGGAGAATGTTCTGCCAAAACAAATGGCCGAAGCCGCAGCTAAATCTGCTATCGAAGACATGTCCACTGAAGAAGGAGAAGACGGCGAATTAACGCCATCTGTAGATTAAGACAATTTTCTTGACTAAGCAGTTCTGCAGGAGAATCATATTCGGCCTATGCCAGAAGATTATTCTCAAACCCTTGATTTACCAGATGCTTTGGCGGCCTTAAGAAGACAGCCCTTTGTTTGCACCTCATCGGAAGCTGATAGCACTGTAATCATTAGACCGACTGACGACGGTTTTTCTTCGCATGATCCAACACGTCATCATGGTGCAAAGCGACTTCAGGCATTAAGATCCATTGCACAAGTGGACATGAGCTTGGTTCTTGATGCAAGAAACTTAAGTACTCTAACGGCAGGTGTGATGGGTGATTTAGTGCATTGCAACAAAATAAAAGCTGCCCAAGCGGAGAGACTTCTATGTATTTGCGGACTGCAAGCGACTGCAAGAAAAGGTTTCACTAGTACTAAATTAGATACACTAATTACAGAAAAAGTGGATCTTGATGCTGCATGTGAAGCACTTGGAATCAGCTCTGATGGTTTGAAATTCGAATAGATTGAGCAACCTGCTCTTTTGCTGTAATCTCCAAGCCCGATGGCACACCTTCGCCCCGCTTCGCGGGGACTACGGTGCGCTGGATAAGGAAGCTGATTGCTTCGTTTGAGATTTGTTACTTCTTAATGCACTTAAATGGGAATACCTGCCAGAGTTGTCGTGCCTGTTGCCCTTGCCGCGTTTATCTCGGGGCTTTTGGTTGCATTTGTATGGTGGCAAATAGGAAAGTCAACGAATATTTTGGAGAATCCCCTCTCATTCCTTAAGCCCACAATTGAATCTCCAACGACAATTATTCCTGATTCACCAATAGACCCGCGCGACAAAGCTCTACTTCATATGCGTCAGGGTGATTTGTTCTCGATTAGAGGTGAATGGAAGGAAGCTCAGGAAGAATATGAGAAAGCTGTAAAAGCAAAGGGCGGACTTCCCGCTCTTAGGAAACTTGCACAAGCGCAGTTGCAACGACGAGAGATACCGGGAGTTCGATCTACAATTTCAAAAATGCGATCAGCCGGAGCGCGTAATGAAGATCTGCTTTTGATTGAAAGCATTGTTGAACTTAGAGCTGGCGAGTTTGTTAAAGCTCAGAAGATTCTGGATGAAGCTACCGACTCACCGCAGAAGCATTACGGCTTGGCACTTCTTGCAATCGTTCAAGGCAATCACGAAACTGCATTGCAGGAACTTGATCCTGTTATAAACGGCTGGGACCCCGTGCTCAGATCTTACGCACGAACTCTCAAATCGGCATACGATGAATATTCGCTATTTCCGGAAGGATCCAATCTTCATCTGATTACTTTGATCGCACGAGCACTTGCACAGTCGCAAGAATGCGAACTTGCCCTGCCTCTATTGGTACAAGTTACTAATTCCATGCCTGATTACAGAGATGCTTGGATTGTTCAGGGGTATTGCGAACTGATCACGGAGCGTTTTGAAGGCGCACTTTCATCACTTGAGTCTGCCTACAATATCGATCCACAAAAACCGGAGATTCAGTACTTCCTTGCACGAGTTTATGCAGCTATGGACCAGCACTCAAACGCCATAACCTTCTTTGAGTACGCTCTTACAAATGGCTTCAGCCCAGAAATAGAGATTCGCAGGTTGATTGCAGAGGAGGCGCTAGCAAGTAGCAACTTGGAGTTGGCGCTAAAGCAATATGAGGAATTAACTAGTCACAATGACGCTCCGTTCGAGACTTATGACGGATATATAACAGCCAGCTTGGCACTTGGGAATGGCGAAGAGGCATACATCAAGGCAAAAGAGGCAACCAAACGATGGCCTCAGTATGCTCGTGCCTGGGAACTGCTGGGGTGGACAGGTATGGAAACCGATAGAGATGCCGAGGCAAGAGATGCATTCCAGAGAGCCCTGAGTATTAATCCAGAAATGAAGAGTGTTGAAGAGAAATTGGAAGAGCTTAAACCCTCATGATAAGACCAATGCTTGCCGGCACTGCCTCGATAGCAGCTTCATTGGTGCTCCTGGCAGTCTTAATCACAGCGACAAACATGGTTACTGAAATTGAGGAAGATCAGTTAAGTAAAATTGAACCGCAGGTACAGACTCAAGAAGATGTTAACTGTTCATCGACGGTTGATTTGCCGATATTTACTTTTTTGCCTACCGGAACCGGATGCATCTTGGAATCGGATACAGAAATCCTGCGATTTAGATTCAAAGCTCCTGCTTCAATACCTGACTTTTCATTGTCACCTGAAATAAAATCATCTTTCTCGGGAGCATTCGTTACTCTTAGATTTGCAGACGGAGCATCATCATGGAATTTTCTTTCGAATAGAATGAATGATGAACAACGAAGCTTCGCCGAAGGCAGGCTTAATTATTTAGTCGAAGAATTGTTCGGTACAGAAATTAGTCTGGAACAATCGATTACTTCCATGCTCGGAAGACCATCGACTATATATATTGGAAACAACTCTTCAGGTAATTTGATAGTGGCACTGGAAGGAATGATGGAAAAATCAAAAATACTGGATAAGAAATTAAAAGACCTTCATATCCAATTCAAATCAAACGCTTCCAAAGCAATTATTAAAGAAAGAGATCTGGAAGGAAGATTTAATTCCCGTGATGTTCGCGTTTCCAACGATAACTTTATCGAGAAGGAATCAAAATTTAATCAGTGGAAAATTCACACGATCTTGTCCGGTCCAAGAACATTTGTTACTGCCAAGCGCGGATCAATGTTTGTAATGTCGAACGATGAAAATGCCCTAAAAGAAATATTGGAGCAAAGCATATCAATTACTCCCCCATCGGTCTCGTCTATGACGACATCACTGAGGATTGCAGATGGAATTTTTGATTTGGAGAAACTTGATGAAGCACTTAGTGAAACTCCATTTTCAGAAATTATTAAGATCCCTTATATTGAATCCGGTGATGCGCTTTGGTCTTTGGAGAAAGGTGAAAATACCAGTACTCTTTCGATTCAAACTGACTAAAATTCCGGCATGCTGATGCACCCGAATAAATATTAGTGAATCATATTTATTGATTGATGGTTCCCTCCCCCCGGGGTGGGTTATCCTTGGGTGGGTGGGCCAGCAGTTCATAATGTGCCAGCACTGACACTCCGTCAATACCATCTCAAAATTTTTCGGCACACACCTCGGCTTTTAGGCTTGTCTAAGCCCCGCAAGACGTTCCACCCTAAAGCGGAACAATGAGTACATTCCACAAGAAAAATGCCTGTAATCTGGCATTATACACACAAACCCGCTAATCTCTGACCTCGAATCACTTAAAACTTCCAATTTCCCATGGAATTTTCCTTCATACGCCCCGCCAAATACTTTTTGATGCTCTCTGCCGCCTTGGTTGGAACAAGTATTGTCCTACTTATATATCCTGGACCTAACCTGTCCATCGACTTCACAGGAGGCACATTAATGGAAGTCCGCATTCCAAGCTCCGCAACCAAAGACGACTTGGCAAATGCATTAAGCTCGCTTGTTTTGTCGCCGGAAGAAGAAGATGGCAAAACTACTATCGGAAACTTTTCGATCTCGGCAACCAAAGGTAGCACTATGCTTATCCGCATGAGAGATATTACCAATCCGGAACACCTCCAGCTTCAAACTCATCTAAATGAAAATTTGGGAGAGACAGAAGAACTTCAATTTACAACAATCGGACCCACAGTTGGAGCAAGCCTTAAGAAGAGGTCACTCTGGGCGCTTTCGATTGCATCAATTGCAATCGTTCTTTATATAGCATTCGCGTTTAGAAAAGTTCCTAGGCGACTTAGTCCCTGGAGATTTGGAATCATCGCAGTTATTACTCTTCTACATGACGTACTAATCACAGTTGGTATCTTTATTATACTAAGCCAGATAACTGCTTTTGAATTTGATACTTTGTTTGTAACAGCGCTTCTGACGATCCTAGGTTATTCAGTCAATGACACAATCGTAATCTTCGATCGCATCAGAGATAATTTACTGACGCAACACAGAGGCGAAGAGTTTCATATAGTGGCCGACAGAAGTCTGCATCAGAGCGTAACCCGATCAATCAACACATCAGTTTCAACGTTAATCATGCTTTCGGCATTATTCATACTAGGCTCAGAAAGTATTAAATGGTTTGTGCTGACTCTGATGGTTGGAGCCATTATTGGAACATACTCATCTCTTTTCCTCGCGACTCCGCTATTGGTGTATTGGAAGAAGAAGCAATAACGTATCAATTTCCAGCAATCTAATATTGACATTATTCAACTTTTGATTTACTTTGTTATTATGATAGATGATCGTGATATAGCTAAATCCGCCGCCGGATTGCAGCCAGGACAAATCGGCTTTCTTGGCTTCGATCCCAACGAATTCACAAGAGCCAAAGAGAGATTGCAACGAGCACATAAAGATTCATTTGGGACTGAGCTTGGAATTTCATCGATTAAACGAGGAACTAACGGACCATTATTTGCAATTTTAGAGAGAAAAGATGATACATAAAGTGGCAATACTCAACAATTAATACTGATAATTCTTAAGTTTAAGTTTTCAATTCTCAATTAAGTTCGGTACCCTTCAATCTACTATGCCCAAAGATACTGCAACTCCAAAAAAAGATAAGGCCGGACGAATCATCTTCTCCGTTTCCTTTACCGAAGCTCAAGTTAAGCCTGCCGAAGAGAAAGCTCTAAAAAAACTTGGATCTAGTGTAAAGATTGAAGGATTCCGCCCGGGCAATGCGCCTGCAGATATGCTTAAGGACAAAGTAAGTCCTGATCAACTTCTTGAGGAAACCATCAGGGAACTTTTGCCGGAGACTATTAATAAACTTGCGAAGGAAAATGATCTTAAGCCTATAATCCCCCCAAAGATTGAAGCGGAAAGCAAAGAGCCGTTAACGTTGGCACTGACCTTTGTGGAACATCCTGAAGTAACAGTTAAGGGTGCGGATAAAATTAAGATTGAGAAGAAGGAAACTAAGGTTGATGACAAAGAAATGGACCGTGCAATCGGTTATATCTTGGATCAACACAAGAAAACCAAAGAGGTAGATCGCGAAGCTAAGGAAGGAGATCAGATAACAATGGACTTCCGGGGAGAAGATGAAAACAAGAAGGAGATAGAAGGAACGAAGACCGAAGGCCATCAAGTTGTTATCGGGTCAAAGATGCTTATTCCCGGGTTTGAAGATGAGCTAAAGGGTCTAAAGAAGGGGCAAGACAAATCATTTACGTTGAAGTTCCCCGATAAGTACCATGCCGAACATCTTCAGAACAAGCCCGTTACGTTTCATGTGAAAGTCAAACAGGTTGAAGAGGTTGATAAGCCTGAACTTGATGATAAGTTTGCAAAAGAACACATGGGCGCAGAGTCAGCTGACGACTTGAAAAAGAAAATTAAGGAATCAATGGAAGCAGAAGAGAATAGGATTGATCGCCAACGCAGGGAGACGGAGCTTTTTGAAAAAATTAGAGAAGCAACCAAGGTAGAGCTCGCACCGGAACTGATTGAGGAGGAAGCACGCGATCTTTTCGAAAGTTTTGCACAACAATTGAAACAACAAAATCTGGATTTCAGTGAATGGATGGAGAAAGCCGGAAAAAAACCGGAGGAATTGAAAGCTGAATTTGATAATCAGGCAAAAGAAAGATTAACCTTGAGGATGGGCATCCAAAATATTGTTGATGCGAAGGAAATTGACCTGAGTGATAAGGAAGTTGAGGAAGCAATAGCTAATTTCATTGCCCCTCTTCCGCCTGAAGAAGTAGAAAAGGTTAAACCTATGTACGAAAAAGGAAGGCAAGGTTGGGAACAGATCAAATGGCAAAAGAAAGTAGAGAAATTGATCGAAATGATGCTTGATTGACCTCACCCCCCGGCCCCCTCTCCTTCCGTACCATTCAAGCAACTGAAGAATAAAGACAGTTGTTTTTAATGTTAAATCTTTGAGACCCTCCAGGAGAGGGGGTGTTTTTTGAAATAAGCCCCTCTCCTAGAAGGTAAGCGGGTTGGTAGGAGAGGGGTTTGGGGTGAGGTCGGTTATTTCCACCAAGCCTTGATCCTCCTCTCTGGATTCGAGTTATTTACAACATTGCAGCCGTCTCTGTGTATTACAACCTCGCCTGTCCTGCTTATAACTCCAATTATATCGCAACCTTCATCTTTTTCTGGCGTACAACCTTTTGCAAATCTGGTAGGCATGGGAAGTCCGCCTTCAAGTTCTATCTTTCTCCTTTGCGAAGCCTGCCTTGGAGGAGTTTTCCTTGGTTCACTTTTTTCAAAGACACCTTCTTTTCCTTTGAGTGCATCAAGATGCGGGAATACAGATGAAGCATTCTGAGCAGCCTGTCCTACCTTAACTAAAATTTCCTCTCGTCTCGCAAATGGAAGTACTTCGCCATCGTAAACTCGAAGAAGGCTCAGATCTCTATCTAAAATTTGGAGTTTTCGTTTCTGCAAATCCGAATTCATCAACTCACGTCCTTTAGTTATAAACTCACTTCTTCGCTGCAGATACAAATGCCTTTTAAGTTTGGATCTGGAAGAAGACATCTTGAGCATGTGCATCCACTGAGGAGATGGGCGCGGAGTTTTATGCTTAACAACTTCAACTATGTCTCCATTTTCAAGTTCGTGATCAAGTGGAACTATCGAACCATTAACTTTTGCCGAATGGAAAGCGAGGCCAAGATCGGTATGTACCTGAAAAGCAAAGTCCAAAGGAGTTGCACCCTCCGGAAGCTCAACTACTCCTCCCTTAGGGGTTAAAACAAAAATATGATCCACTAAAGTTGAACTTTCTTCCTCCTCACCTACTGATTCCTGCATAGAAAGCATTTTTTTGAACTGAGCTTGCTCAAGTGCCTGGTGAGTTGCTCCATATTCTTTGTAACTCCAGTGTGCTGCAATACCAAACTTCGCTTCGCGATGCATTCTCTTATCTCTTATCTGTACTTCGATAAAAGTATCTTGTGGAGTTCCCGGCAATTGCACCATGGTTGTGTGAAGACTTTGGTATCCATTCGGTTTCGGGAACGAAATGAAATCTTTGAATCTGTGAGGAAGAGGTTTCGCTAGCTTGTGCATGTAACCCAGAGCTTTGTAACACTCTTCAGTCGAATTAACTACAACTCTGATTGCATATAAATCATAAACATCCTGCACAGAAGAGAGTCCTTTTGAATTCATTTTTCGGAAAATACTGTACGGCTGTTTTTCTCTGTGCTCTATTTGAACTTCAATGTCATTTGAGTTCAAAGAATTCTGAAGATACTCGGTAGTCTCCCACAAAAAGTCTCCATTCTGTGCACGAATTTGCTGTAGCTGTTCCGCAATTCGCTGAGCATCGGAAGGATAACAGATTGGAAAAGCTCTTCCCTCGAGTTCATGCTTTAGATTATAAATACCAAGCCTAGCCGCAACAGGTGCATAAAGCCTAAGTACTTCGTTCGATACGGTGCGTGCCAGATCCTTTCCCAATCCATGATGATGATCTAGTAGATGGCATCTGTCGCACAATGTAATCAAAACCGTTCGCACATCATCAGAAACACTCAGAAGAACCAAACGCAGATCGTCAATTGAACCTTTACTCTGATCCACAGCAATACTTGTAAGCAAATGCACTCCGCTAACAAGCGACCTGACGGTGGAGCCAAAACGCTCTTCTAGTTCAGTTAGAGTTAGTCCGCCCTGAAAAACAGCATGGTGAAGAATGCATGCGATTATAGTGTCTTCATCAGGCTCAAAAGGAAGAAGGATATCGAGTACTCCAGTAGAGTGCTCCATACAAGATAAACCGGTTCTGTGTCCTTCGTCTCCATACAGATCTTTTGCAAACTCAAAGGCCTCCGCCACTCGCGTGTGGTTGAAGTCTTTGTTCTCTCTTTTGATCTTGTCGAGAACGGTCGCAATGTTGACGGCTGTAGGCATTGGACTTGCAATATTAGCGTCTGAGAGGATATTTAGCAAGGTATTCGTCTAATAATATGTCGTCCTGAGCCTGCCGAAGAATTCCTCCTATTTCTCCAGCCATAAAGTGACTGGTCCATCATTTTCCAGACTAACTTTCATGTACGCACCGAACTCCCCTGCTTCAACTTTTGTAACACCAAGTGAACGTAATTTTTCTATGAAGTACTCATAAAGCTTGGTTGCTGACTTGGGATCCGCTGCCGCAGTGTAATCGGGACGATTCCCCTTCTTAAGATCTCCGGCTAATGTGAATTGCGAGACGACTAAAATCTGACCGTCGATGTCCAAAAGTGACCTGTCATTAATCTTCCCATCTTCTCCATCAAAAAGCCTTAGGTTGACTGCCTTCTCGGCTAACTTGTCTGCTTGTTCTTCGCTGTCACCTGACATGACGCCGAGGAACAGGAGATATCCCTGTCCAATTTCTCCGACGACTGATGAGTCGACACTGACTGATGCGGAGGTGACTTTTTGTAGGAGTAGGCGCATGTGCTTATGGTAACACACTCGTCTGAACCATGATTAAAGGATTCAAGGATAGACAGGATTAAGGATCATTCCATGCAATCATGCTAATCCTATAATCAAGTGAATCAAGGTTCAGACAGTAGGCAAAAGAAAGAAGAAATCCTTGTTAAACCCCAATTCAACGCTAGTGTAAACCCACCGTTGGACAATTCAGTGTTCTTTCAGTAGGAGAGATAAAGTGAGCGCTCTACAGACTCTTGCCCACGTTTCCTTTTCCGTTCTTGAGATCGGATTCGTTGTCATTGGCCTGCGTATCGCCGTCTGGAATTCCAAGATGATGGGAGAATGGGGCTTTCGGGCAACCTATGAGGTAACCGAATCGTTGGCAGGCGATGCGTCAAGTGGGTACTACGCTGAAGTAAGACGCCACAAGACGTTACGAAATGCCGGCTTGTACGTCTTCGCTATCGGATTCTTGGGCTCAGTCGTACACAACTTCTTCTAAGCCAAGACACTGGAAGTCTGGCGGAGATATGCCGGGTTCACGCCCGGCTTTCTTTAATATCACAACAGTTTTCCTATTTAGTGCAAGTTTTTAGCGCACAGATAAATTGACACACTCGGTTTCTTGAGTAAACTTCATCTCCGACCGAAGACCGAGGGCCGTTGGACGCAGTCCATCTGTAAGCCCCTCCGAGGCTTACAGCATCGACCATTTGGCCCCGGCTTAGTGTTTCGTGCCGTATGCCTCGCTGGTCTC
>CAZDKL010000026.1:16301-20376 GCA_964506185.1 uncultured Candidatus Peribacteria bacterium | reverse complement strand
TGTCCTCCGTATTGTCCTGAGCTGAAGTACAGCTTGGATCTGCAGGATAGTCTATGAATCCATCATTATCATTATCTTGTCCGTCCTGACACTGAGCAACAGGTGTGCCTTCTGTGTCATCTGTTGATGAACCACAACTGAAGTCAGCTGGGTAGTCGGTTGCTCCATCGTTATCATTATCAACTCCGTCATTACATTCGAAACAATCAACAGTTGTAGAAGCACTATCTGTGTTGTTCGATGAGTTATTGTCAGTTGCGGAAGTTGAAATGGCAGCATCATTAGTAATGGTGCCTCCGCAGGTGTAAGTAGTAGGTACATTGAATACCACACTGTAGCTATGACTTGCACCGTTAGTTAAAGTCAGATTGTCACAAAGAATTGAATTTCCTTGCTGTACACAATCATTATCAGAAGCGCCTGAGTTGAACGTTAGACCGAATGGGATAGGATCGCTAACCACAACATTGGTTGCAACTTCTGGTCCATGGTTTTCTGCAACGAGTGTGTAGAGAGCAGTCGCACCACGATAAACAGTATTTGGTCCAGTTTTTGTCACAGAAAGATCCGCTGATGTTCCTTCGGAATCATCTTGTGCACTCGTACATCCAGGGTCTTGAGGATAGTCAACTAGTTGGTCGCCATCATTATCCTGTCCGTCCTGGCACTCTGCGCGCACATCATCCTCATCATCATCAGTTGCTGATGAACATGCGAAGTCATCCGGATAGTCAGTCGCACCATCATTATCATTATCTATTCCGTCGCTGCATTCGAAGCAAACAACAGGAGTTAATGCCTGATCTTGGTTATTGCTGGAATTTGGATCTGTGGCAGAGGTGGATACTGATGCAGAGTTGTTAATATTAGTACCGCATGTGTACGAAGATGAGATATCAAACACAACCGTGTATGCCCTGCTAGAACCATTATTAAGAGTAAGATTATTACAAAGTATGGAGTTTCCTTGTTGTACACAGTCATTATCAGAAGCACCCGAATTAAAGGTAAGACCCGATGGGATTGGATCAGCAACTACAACGTTTGTTGCAGTGTCTGGACCGTGGTTTCTTGCTCTTAGAGTATAAGTAACACTATCACCTGGAGTTATTGGCTGAGTAGTCATAGTGCTCTTTACTACAGATAGGTCGGATGTTTTTGCTTCCTGATCGTCTTGAGCTGAATCGCATCCAGGATCAGCTGGATAGTCTGTATTTCCGTCAGTGTCGTTATCTGTACCATCCTGGCATTCACATAATCGTTGGTCAGGATCGTAGACAATTGTAAATGTGTCGTCTGCGTAGTAATAGAATTCGAATGAAACTTCTGTTGCGTTTCCATTTACGTCGGCACGATCTCCATTCGTAACCGGCTCGAGTGAGTTGTCGATTAATTGGTCAACAGTACCACTTTGAATTGTAATGGTTCCATGCACATCCTCAATGCTGCTTGGATTTCCATTTCCATCACCGCGAATTTCAACGGAACCATTTGAATTTCTCTTTATTGCAAGGCTTGGGGTTCCGGTGACAAAGCCCGGATCGGAAATTGCATTTCCGTTCAGCATTACATCGAAGTACTGATTTTCTGCAACAACTGTGCCGTCTCCAAGGACGACGCTGTTAGATGCATTTCCTCCTCCGCTGTTCTGAATGTGAGTGAAGTCCACCTTCATGCGAACTCTTTCTTCTTGGCAATCTCCGTCGCCTCCCTCACTAAGATCACTTTCGCTTGAACAGCCTTGATCACGGGGGAAGTCAGTTTGACCGTCACTATCGTTATCCTGTCCATCTTCACACGCAGCTTCGGGATTTCTTTCGTCATCGTCACTTGGACTAGAGCAGCTGGGATCATTAGGATAGTCAGTTAATCCGTCGCTATCGTTGTCGGATCCATCTGAACATTCAGTTGGGGCAGGAGATTCGTCCGTATCGGACGGATCGCTGCAGTCAGGGTCATTGGGGTAATCAGCCCGACCATCACCGTCGTTATCGATTCCGTCGTCACACTCGTTTGTTCCAAGTTCGGAAGTATCTGTGGCTGAGGTGCATCCTGGATCTCTAGGATAGTCAGTTTGTCCGTCGCCGTCATTATCTAGTCCATCACTGCATTCAAATGAGGACTCTGTTGTATCCGTAGGATCTGAACAATCTGAATCATCGGGATAGTCAATATCTCCGTCGCCATCATTATCGACTCCATCATCACACTCATTTGTTCCTAGCTCGGATGTATCATTTGCAGAAGTACATCCCGGGTCTCTTGGGAAGTCGGTTTGTCCATCACCATCATTGTCGGACCCGTCGTTACAAGCGGGAGGTGGAGGAGCATCGCCACAAACTGCAACTGGAGTTGTAGTGTCTTCACAATCGTGGACTGATTCTCCTATACAAATATCGCTGTCATGACCTCCGTCAATTTCATCACTGCCAGTTCCACCACTCATTTCATCATTTCCTCTTCCTCCATCCAGATCATCATCTCCATCTCCGCCACAGAGAGAGTCGTTTCCGTATTCACCATCTAAGTCGTCGTTTCCTGCACCTCCAAAGATAGTGTCATCATCATCGTCTCCATCAATATTGTCGTTACCGCCAAGTCCGCAGATTATGTCGTCACCATCTCTACCATATATATAGTCTCTGTTATCAGTACCAACGATAACGTCAGCCTGATTTGATCCTCGGAGTGTCCCTTGGTATGTGTAGCCATCGTAAGGTCCACCAACAATTATTCCACTAGCATTTACATAAACGTTTGCTGTTCGTCCATTACATGACGGGGCAGGGGAGTCGTCTTCGGTAGTATCCGTTGGTCCTGTGCATCCTGAATCAGCAGGATAGTCGATATCTCCGTCACCATCATCATCTTGTCCGTTGTCGCATTCAACACCATTTGGATCGCGCTCCGAAGTATCAGTTGCAGATAGACATCCTGGGTCACGAGGGAAGTCTGTCTGTCCATCACCATCATTATCAACTCCGTCTGAACAAACAGCGTCGGCCTCTGTATCGTCAGTTGGGCCGGTACATCCTGAATCAGCAGGATAGTCGATATCTCCGTCACCATCATCATCTTGTCCGTTGTCGCATTCATCACCATTTGGATCTCTTTCGGATGTATCAGTAGCAGAAGAACATCCTGGATCTCTTGGATAGTCAGTCTGTCCGTCTCCGTCGTTATCAATTCCATCATCGCAAGCAGGGCTTACTGGGCAATTTATTGAAGTGCTCTTGTTATCACTGTTGTTTCCTGAATTAGGATCTGTAGATGATGCAGAAACAGTTGCTTGGAGATTAAGACTTCTTCCGCAGTAAATATCGGATTCTACTATTAATCCGATTGTGAACTGTCTGTTTTGTCCATTGTTAAGATCGAAGTTATTACAAAGTATATTGTTTCCGTTTTGAACACAGTCATTGCTGGAAGCACCTGAGTCGAATGTAACTCCTGTTGGGAGCGCAAGTGAAATTACAACAGTATCGGCTGTATCCGGGCCGTGGTTTTCAACTTCTGCGTAGTAGAGAAGCGTATCGTCCTTATCGCCGCTGTTAGGTCCTGTAAGACTAACTAATTGAAGGTCTGCATAAATACCTTCGGTATTATCAGTTGGATCTGTGCAGTTCGAATCATCTGGATAGTCGATATCACCATCGCCGTCATTATCAACTCCGTCATCACACTCGTCTGTGCCAAGCTCAGAAGTATCTGTTATTGAAGAACATCCTGGATCGCGAGGATAGTCAGTCTGTCCGTCACCGTCATCATCCTGACCGTTGTCACATTCATTTGTTCCATGTTCGTCATCATCACTTGGACTGGTGCAACCTGGATCTCTTGGAAAGTCAGACTGTCCATCGCCATCATCATCCTGACCGTTGTCACACTCATCAGTTCCGCGTTCATCATTATCATCTGGACCGGTGCATCCTGGATCATCAGGATAGTCAGTTTCTCCGTCTCCGTCATCATCTTGCCCGTTGTCACAAGCATCGTTGCCACGCTCATCATCATCTGATGCGCTTGAGCAACCTGGATCACGAGGATAGTCAGTCTGTCCATCTCCGTCGTTATC
>CAZDKL010000026.1:0-16201 GCA_964506185.1 uncultured Candidatus Peribacteria bacterium | reverse complement strand
CGCTTGAGCAACCTGGATCACGAGGATAGTCAGTCTGTCCATCTCCGTCGTTATCAATTCCATCGTTGCATTGCGTATTTAATTCCTGATCATCATCTGGTCCGGTGCATCCGTCATCGTCTGGATAGTCGGTATCTCCGTCATTGTCATCATCCTGACCGTTGTCACATTCAGGTCCGTTTGGGTCGCGCTCGTTGTCATCTTGTTCATCGGCACAACCTTGATCGCGGGGATGGTCAGTCTGTCCATCTCCGTCGTTATCTTGCCCGTCCTGACATGCTGATTCCGGATCACTTTCATTATCATCGTCCGGATTAGAACAAGAGAAGTCGGCATCGTCAGTTGCTCCATCACCATCGTTGTCTATTCCATCGCGGCACTGAGGAGTGTGTTCTTCACCATTAGGGCCGGTACAATCTGTGTCATGAGGTACTTCACTGTGGTCGTCCGCTGAATTACAACCGCTATCACTTGGATGGTCGATTTGACCATCTCCATCGTTATCAGATCTATCGCTACAGTCGGGAAACTTATCAGCGCAAACAACCGATTCGATACAGTGCGCATTTACACTGCCGTAATCCGATGAAGCCTGATTTTCATGCCAGTTGCTTCCATTCCAACTTAATACGGAGTTATTCCCGGGACTCCAGAAACAACGAGATTTACTTCCGGCATGGTGCTTAACTTTGGAAACCAATCGAGAGTATCCGACAATATTACATACTCTGGTGGCACTATCATCATCGAAACGAATGTAGTATGGCTTTCCAAGGTTACGAACAATCGTATCTCCGGAATCGTTTACTGTTGTAGTAACAGTTCCCCCTGGAGATACCGAGGTTTGTCCTCCCATGTGACCACCTTCCTCAAGAAAGTCGATCTGTCCATCACCGTCGTTGTCTATACCGTCAGAGCATTCATCTGTTGAAGGATGAGATATCCTTCCGCAACATTGCACATCTGCTAACCATTTCTCATTATTCGGATTCCTGTATGGCGCAAGGTCATCAGTTCTAACCCAACTGGAACCGTTCCAGCTGTAAATAGAATCTCCGCCATTTGTCCAAATAGTTCTTCCATCTGGTGCCGTGTTATCTACAGTTGTAACACTTTCGAATCCGTGAATATTACATAGTTTTGTAGCCGTTAAACTGTCCGCAGAAAAAGCTTTCCCGCCATCTGTGTCTACACCCAATAAATCCCAAGGAGTTTGTTCTCCAGCTGCTGCGAAGTCCTGTTCGACCAAATCAGGCAAATTCCATGGTGTACCATTTCCAACAGTTAGCGATTCTTCATTGCATTGAGGTGTTGGATTTTGGTCACGACAGTAACACGCCGCTGTTATATCCGTTGCGTCCCAATCCTGTTTTTGCCCTGCGTGATAGCAATATCCCCCAACCGGAGTCAAAGGAACTGTTCTTGGATATGAACCACATGGAACATTCCAACAACCAGCTAGATATATCCCCGCACCTAGCTGAGTATATGCCTCTTCGTTTTGTACTTCTCCTGAAGTGCAATACGCCCCATACGTTGGTGACGCCGCGCTAACCATTCCTTGGGCTGCGCAAACACCGCTACAAGCACCACCCCAAGTTTGGACCCATCGTCCGTTATAAACTTGAGCTTCGGCTTTCGGAATTTTGTAAAGAAGTTCAAAAAGTCCACCGGACTGAAATTGAACAGTGAGCATTGCTGTGAGTGTCAGGGCACTCAAGAGGCGTCTTGACGGCATGGGAAAATTGGGGATTTATAAAAAAGGCGAGAATTGTACCCCCGCTCCTTATAATGTCAAAGGAATTTTCCCTTGTTTTACCCAAAAAGATCGTTGCTAGACAGTCAAGTTTGTATTTTCGGAGTATTTGGCTTATTTAAGCCATAAAAGTTAGATAAAAGTGCTTTGGCTGGGGAGGAGGGATTCGAACCCCCGAATGCATGGACCAAAACCATGTGCCTTACCACTTGGCGACTCCCCATTTAGGCCTAAATTCTAGCAGTATTTTAGCTTAAAATACAAAGTACTTGAGCCCAAAACCTGAGCTGAAATTTAAACTAATAATAATCCGATTACCAGTCGACAACTATCTTCTCGGATCCGCCGTCACTGATGTAAGTTTGTGTCATATTTACGTGTATATATTACTCCAAAATCGAGTAAATGACAATAATAGGTGTCAGATATCGACTTTTCCGCTATTCAAAGCGATAATCTCGTGATTTTTCGTTATATATGAGATGAGAGTGATTTGAGGTCAAAAGCTCTCTAATTAGGTCAGCTAAGTGCTCCGGGCTGTGCATTATCTTTTTCTTTTGCTTTAGGGCTAAACCCGAAACACCATGCCTTGCCAAAGCGGTATTTGTGGGGCCTGGAAGTATGAATTTGAAGGTGAAGTCGGGAAGAGTCTCTTTTGCCAATAATCCCATGTGATATTGGGTGACTTTTGTGAGCCCATAAAGTGCCGGATCGGACCTCGGTTTTTGGGAATATCGGGAGCCCATTATCGCCACTTGGGCACCCGGATTCAGACGGGGGACCGAGGCCTTAAGAAGCAACCACGAGCCCTTCACATTAACATCGAAAAGCAGCTCAAAATCATCCTCGGTTGAGTCTAAAAGAGTACCTCTTCTCATAACTCCTGCATTGCAAATTAATACGTCAATAGGCGTTTTTAGCTCATTTAAGGCATCTTCAATCTCCTCCGGATCAGTAATATCAACTTTAAAGGTATTCATTCTATCAAGTTTCTCATCAGGTTCATCAATATCGAAATTGGTGATTTTTGCCCCTTTAGAAATTAGTTCCTCTGCAAGAGCTTTGCCAATCCCATTCGAAGCCCCGGAAATTAAGATGTGTTTGTTTTTGAAATCCACCTATATATTATACATCAGCCATTTTTACTTGTTAATAGCCCATTACTTCCCTAAACTGCATCGGAAATGTTCGCAATTGTAGACATTGCAGGCTTTCAGGAGAAAGTATCGGAGGGTGAGAAAATCAGGGTTCCTTTACTTAGTGAGGAATCTGGTAAAAAGGTGACTTTCAAGAATGTTTTCCTTATCTCAAAAAGTGATTCTGATGTGAAAATCGGAACTCCATATGTCAACGGCGCTTCAGTCGAGGCTAAGGTTTTGGAGCATGGAAAGGCTAAAAAAATCCGAGTATTCAAAATGAAAAGAAGAAAAAGGTACCGCCGTGTTAAAGGTCACAGACAGGATTTTTCTGATATTGAGATTACTGGGATAAAAGTTGGAGCTTCTAAGAGCGCTGCTGCTAATGATGATAAATAGCGAGTGGGTAGTGAGTAGTGTGTAGATTGCTTTGAGATTTTTAATATCTACCCACTACACACTACTCACTTAAGAGTTCAATATCATTCCTAATCTTTCCTATCTCCAAAAGCGTTACGCCAAGATTCTGCATCTGAGCATAGGTTTCACCGAGTCTTTCACCTGCCTTCATTAAATGATGAAGGTAGCTTTTGTTTAGAGTTCGACTGAATTTTGAGGGAGAATCAGAATCAATAGGGGAGTGATCATTTTTAAATTTAGCATTAGTAATTCTCAACTCCGATCCATCTGACATCAGAAGAGTTCCGTGGCGCGCGATCCTCATTGGAAGTACGCAGTCGAACATGTCGATTCCATGTGCGATGCATTTTTTCATTTGGCTTACGACGCCGACTCCCATCAGATACCTTGGTTTATCCTCGGGCAAGAGGGGAGTAACAGCTTCAACGACTCTGAACATATCCTCCTCAGATTCTCCAACTGCAAGTCCTCCAATTGCGTAACCGTCGAAATCTAAAGCTATAAGCTCCTCTGCGCACTTTTTACGAAGTTCAAGATCCAGACCTCCTTGGACAATTCCAAAGAGTTTGGAGCTTGAGTTGAGCTTTTTATGTATAACTTTGCACTCTTTTGCCCATCGAAGAGTTCGATCAACCGCAGTCTGAATATCGGATTTAGTAGATTTTGATGGCGGACATTCGTCAAAACACATGATCATATCGGCTCCTAGTTTATGTTGAATGGTGATCGATTCTTCAGGTCCCATAAAAAGCGGAGCGCCGTCAACGTGTGAATTGAAGTGAACTCCTTCGTCTTTTACTTTGTTATTCCGTCTAAGAGAATAAACCTGATAACCACCAGAATCAGTCAGCATTGGGCTTTCCCAGCCAATAAATGAGTGCAATCCACCAGCGTCAGAAACTGTATTTTCACCGGGATTTATGTGTAGGTGGTATGTATTGCTTAGAAGAATCTGTGCTCCAAGTTCAATCAAATCAGTATGAGTAATGCCTTTCATTGCTCCGGCCGTTCCAACAGGCATAAAGAAAGGAGTTTCGATTACTCCATGAGGTGTTTCGATTTTTCCTCTGCGGCCGAGATTAGTAGTATTCTCTAATGAAAACACAATACACCTAGGATACAACGAAACTGCCATTAGTAAATTAAGAAAATTGATAGTTATACTTACAATGAACATGATTTCTTTCCCCTAAAATTTATGAAAAAGTGTTGTCCCTTCTCTTGTTGTCCAAAGACACCAATTGGTATCGCGGGTTTTTTGGTCCGAATTAGCTTCGGCCTTTCACTACTTTTTGTTGGCCTCGCACACTACATGACTCATGCTGGATTCAAGGGCATGGTTGCAGATGGCCTTGGGCCATTGGAGCCATTGGGAGTTCTATGGGCTCTAGTAATGCCTGCACTTATGATTGTTGGTGGAGCATTATTGGTGATAGATATGTATAAAGAGCTTGCAGCTTGGTCTGCCGGACTGGCACTTGCTTCAATTCCAGCAGGAATGCTTGCGAAGCCAGTTCTCTCTGGGGCATCGCTTGCTGACATGATGCCGGCTGCTCTCAATGCAATGATATGGCTAATCCTCTTCCTGTTTGTCGTTAAGATTTCATCCTGTTGTTCAGGAGGAAGTTGCGATACGAAGAAATAGTCTAAGATTTAGCCTTAACTACATTATCGATCAGTCCATACTTTAGTGCTTCAGCGGCACTCATAAAGTTGTCTCTTTCTGTATCCTGAGTAACCTTATCAAGCTTTTGACCAGTGTGATCTGCAATCATTTTATTTAGAAGGTTCTTTGTTTTGATTATATGATCAGCGTGAATTGCAATGTCAGTTGCCTGACCTTCTGTTCCTCCAAGAGGCTGATGGATCATAACTTCTGAGTGCTCAAGAGCGTATCGCTTTCCTTTAGCTCCGCCGGTCAGAATTATCGCACCTCCACTTGCAGCGATTCCAAGGCAGACTGTTGAAACATCAGGCTTAACATGCTGCATTGTGTCGTACATTGCGAGTGTGGATGTGACTTGTCCACCAGGGGAGTTTACGTACATTGTGATGTCTTTTTTTGGATCCTGTTTCTCCAAAAATAGAAGTTGGGCGATTATTGAGTTTGCTATGTCATCATTAATTGGAGTGCCCAAAAATATGATTCTTTCTTCCAGAAGTCTTGAATAAATATCATAAGCTCGTTCTCCTAGCTGTGTTTTTTCAATCACAGTCGGGATAATCGTGTTTTGCGGCAATGCGTAATCACGAGGAAGATTCTTGGCTAAAGAGATGAGTTGGGAGTGCATATGTTTGAGAAGGGATTTCGTTTATATAATAGCAAAAATCGCGTATTCTAGGCAGTAGGCACAATAAGTCAAATGTTGTTACAATTAAATATGTTAGGAAAGTTGGACATTTCGATATCAGATCTGATAGTAATATTAGGACCCACAGCAAGCGGTAAAACGGGCTATTCAATAGATCTGGCAAAGAAGATCGGCAATGTAGAAATCGTGAATGCAGATTCACGTCAGTTATACAGATATCTTGATATCGGTACGGCAAAAATTAAACCGGAAGAAATGGAGGAGATACCTCATCACTTGATTGATGTTTTGGATCCTAAAGATGAAGTGAGCGTCGGCTGGTATCAGACAGAAGCAAATAAAATCATTTCTGAAATAAGAGACCGTGGGAATGTGCCAATACTAGTTGGCGGATCGATGCTATATCTTAGTTCAATTACCGATGGGCTGAGCATGGCTCCAACTCCAACTGAAGAACTCAGGCAAAAGTTAATTGATGAATACGACAAAGATCAGGGCAAGAGTCTTCATGAAAGGCTTAGAGAGATAGATTCTGAATCTGCGGCTAAAATTCATCAGAACAATAAACCAAGGCTAGTCAGGGCAGTCGAAATATTTGAGCTGACTGAAAAAGCAAAGACAAAAGCTTCGCCACAGACAGAATTGCGTCCGCGTGATGATCAGGTCAGAGAGGAAATTAAGATAATTGGTATTGAACAACCTCGGGATGAGCTTCACAAAAGAATTAATGAACGAACTCGAATGATGTTTGCAGCTGGATGGGTAGATGAAGTCAGAGAATTAATGGATAAGGGATATGGGATTGATGATCCGGGAATGAAAAGCTGTGGATACCGCGAAATTATTGAAGCCATTAAATCAGGCAGTATTGATGAAGAGGAATTGATTGAAGTCATCTCGGCAAAAACGCGTCAATACGCAAGAAGGCAACTCACTTGGTGGAGAGGGGATAATAGAATTAAGTGGCTTGCCCTGCCATTCGGCCCTGAAGGGCTCAGGCCCTGAACGGGAGCGAAGTCGAAGGGACTAACCCTTAAGGTTGAGAGGCGACCTCAACTGTATCGACAGATTCGGCTGTAGTCTCTCTAGTTGCATCTTCAATCTCTCGATTCATTCCTGTCATTTCATCACGAAGCACCTTTTCGTCTTGGGCTCTGACTGCATCGTTAATTTTTGGGGCGTGTACTCCAATTGTTTTAAGTAATTTTGGATCTTTCTCGGCATGATCCATTGGCAGTGCGATGATGTTTTCCAAAGCCGCTTCTGCATCGTCGACTTTACCAATGTCCTTCATGCACTCAGCAGACAGCTTACTGGCATCATCCCATCTTTTCTGAAAAGCCACATCGATAGCTACTTCTGCTAATTCCTCTCTGGTTCCTTGCTTTTCGGATGATTCTTTTTTCTCCTTCTGATCTTCAACATGTGCTGTTTTACCATGATCAAGTACATCTTTATCTAGATGCTCCTTTTCGCCGGGCTTGAATACTTCTTCATCTGACATAACAACAGTTTAGAATTTAAATACATCATACTCCACCTCAATTTTCTGCTTAGAGTTCCACAAGGCTTCAACCATGGTATCGAGCTGAGGGGACTCATCGGGAGTTTCGGTAGATTTCCAGAACTCAGCAATCATCCTAACGTCATCGGTCAAATTTATCAGAATCAAATCTGTCTTCTCCTGCCACTCCTCCGGCATAGAATCATAAACATCTTTTTTTACAAATGACTGAGGTATAAGAGGATTTATTTCACCTGCATCAAGCAACTTGATTAAACCTTCAATAAATTCTTTGTGCTTCTTATCCATTTTACCCGAAATTGCTTGACCAGCTTTTTTTTGATCATCCTCGGACACACTGTCCTGATGGGCTGCCATTGTTTTTTTATAGTCTTGGGTCACTAATCATATTTTATCATCTTATAGTAAATTTATCCATAAACTAGCGATTTGAACGGAATTGTATTAATTGGTAGTTATGTTATAATATATATAGAAATGCAAATATTACACGCACATAAACCAATAAAAGCCTTTGCGCACAGACATGATGATTTGCCTGCATTCCATGCAGGATTCTTGATATTAACACTTCTTGCAGCAGCTATGTTTAGCTTGGGGGCGTTTGGACTTCTGATTGTGGCCCATATGTGTCTGGATTTTGTTAAATACAGGGAGTATCACGGATACAGCTGGAGGCTTACATGCAAAGGGATCGTTAGAGAAAGCCTCATGGATATTACACTATTCATGATCGGATTGATGTTTTCTGTATTTCTTCATCACTCAATTGCTTTCCCGGGAATAAGCGGCGTTATGAGAACTGAGATTACAATTATTAGAATGTTTGGAACCATAATTCCAAAAATGAAGATTCTGCATAACTTCCTCAAAATAGTATCACACATTAGGCATTATCTGGATCACGCACATCCACATCTTAGAAAACACTGGAGTTCAGTAGATCGCGTGTGTTTCTGGTCACTGGGACTTACAACTTTGTTATTGATACTCTCAGCTCCAATATTGCAGGTGGAATACTCAGTCATTATAGAAATATTGAAGGTAGAGTTGGTGCCTAGAATGATTCATTAAAATGGTGCAGGCCCATCAAACAAATCATCTTCCAAGCTCTTAGTCTCCTTCTTCCATTTCCTATGGAAGTCAGTCTCTTTTCCATCCGCGTATGTTTTCTTTAAGTATTCAAATCTATCATCAATAGAGCCTAATTCATTACCAGTAGTTCTTTTGTCTGTATAGAAAAGGACCTTTTGCTCGGTCGTCATATTAGGATGATTCTCGGTTGAAAATCCATGCATTCCAACAATCGAGGCAATTTCTGAATATCCTTTTCCTTCCAAAAATGCAGCACATGCGGATTCATGTGAATGCCCTTCATACTTGATAATGAGCTCCTTCCAGATTTGTGGCTCATCAATTTTAGGAGGGCTGCTCTTACTAAAATCAATAAACTTAAAGAGGTCATGAATCTCGGCGCTTCGTCTAAGTGCAATAGGCCTAAGGAGCTTGCCCATGTCTAAGAGTTCTTTGCCTATCTTTTCTGATGCATCAGCCACAGCATCACAGTGACCTATGACACCTGTTGGGAGGTGAACTTCTTTTCTCCATTCATCAACTTCAGACTGAGAGGGGATATTTATATCCTTGAATATGCATTCAAGGGTTCTCGTATTTCTATCATCAGGATCTTCAATAATCCTTATCTCAATATCAGCCTCAAATCCTTCTATTCTATCGGCCCACTCGATGCATCTGATGCCCTCGTGGTCATCAGAAGATTCAATAATGGATATAGCATCAGGAGCCTCAATTCTGTACAAATCTATATGCAAAAGCTCACCGAATCGCTCGGTTTGATATCGCTGTTCGAGCGCGTATGTAGGGCTAGTAAGATGATCAGAAATGCCTAATCCTTTGGCAAAACCCTGTAGAAATGTGGTCTTTCCAGCTCCGAGTTCGCCGGAAAGCGCGATTGTAAGCGGTGTTTTATATATGGAGCTAGCCAATGAAATACCAGCAGACATTGTCTTTTTGGCATATGGAAGCCGAATAGTGACTTTATCAAGGGTTGTTCTAAACATCTTTTGATGGTATAATAAACCTGTAAAACAAACTATACAAATGCACCTTAAGCATAGAAAGAAATTCGGGTTCAGAGTCAATCTTCTCCATAAAAAGCGGGAACCTCACGCTTTTCACTACCTTAGACAGCAAAAATCTTTCTGGATTGCAGCACTTTCTCTTGTAGCCTTTGTAACAGGGAACATGGTGGGTCAACATGGATGGTATGCTTTCTGGAAATCGGTACTTGGTGGAGTAGATGATAGCTTGATTGTTTACACTGGCACAGTATCTCCTATAGAAATGGTTCCTGATTACGAGAAGTGGTCACAGTATGGTGGAAATGTTGATGTCCATACTTACAGGCAGGTTCCACAGGATGTGTTTGTATATTTACCTACATATAAATCTGCTTCACAGCGTTCGGCTGATATATCTCATGGAAGAGGAAATGATGTGTATTCAGTTGGATATCTGGGTTCGTATGCAACAGGCGCCGAAGGAGATGGAAGTCACCCTGCAGTAGATATACGTGCTCCGGAAGGAACTCCAGTTAGAAATATTGCCAACGGAGTAGTATCAGAAATTAAAGAAGGAGGCGGATTTGGAAATGTTATTGTTATCAGGCATCCGAATGTGCCGGATCCATCCAATCCCGCAAAGCTGACAACCCTGTATTCATCATATGCTCACTTGAGCGCGATTTATGTGGAGAAAGGAGCAATGGTTCACAAAGGTGAACACATTGGAGATACCGGAAGCACGGGATATGCATCAGGTCCGCACCTTCATTTCCAGATAGATAGAGAAGGAGCACCTTGGCATCCGTATTGGCCGTTCACAGCTTCGGAAGCAGAGCGGGAGAATATGAGTTTTGCAGATGCTGTGAATGCAGGTTTGTACAAAGCCAGAGGATATCTCTATACGGTTAATCCGATGTTGTATGTGCAGGCAAACTATGCGCCTGTTGAAACCACAATAGTTCAGGAGGAAGAAGACTCCGAGGTGGTCGAGAAAAAACCAAATGTAATACTTTCTGTTGCACAAAGAAGGGCTCAGCGTATTGCGCAGTTGCTTTCGAGAAGGGAAGAGCGGCTTAGGGCGCGCATGGCCAGAAGGCAAATTCAGAATGAAGCTGTTGTTGTTAATAACGAGCCTGCCGAAACAGTCGAGGATGTTGAAACTGATGAAATCATTACAAGTACGGAAGAAGTCGCAACCTCGGTAAATGATACTCAGACAATCCAGAGAATAACTTCAGGAAATGTTGCGACCGTGGAAATTCGGCATGATGGAGAGTATTCGGTAAGAGGGTGGGAGAAAGTGGTTATTACCGTACTGGATGCTGATGGCAATCCAGTTGCGAACCCGACAATGAGTACGGACATTCATCTGCGAACAGCATATGGAAAGGCAGATTTCCGCCCATCTATAATTTCGCCGCTTGATTTTGAGGAAGGAGAAGTAACTGTAAATATGCTTCCGCGCGGAAGAAGGACTGTGGTTATCGAAGCTCAGCCGTTCGGGGTTCTAAGCAGGCCGATGAGATACGAGAGCAATAACTAAATACTCTTGTAGTCGATCATAGGAAGAACATGAATGGCGGGTTCGTCATAAGGATGCGCTTCTTTTACTGCGCCAAGTACTCCTTTAAGTTTGTCTGAAGTGACTACGACCTCTATTTTCTCTTCTTCGACTTCCTCGAGTTTGCCTTGCGATCCGATTGCAGGATCGGAGCCCTCCAGAGGCCTAAAACGCCCTGTTACTTTGGAAGAAAATGAGCAACTGTCGTAATTCCCAATGTGGCCCGCTCCGGCGTCTGCCAGCGCTTTTCTAACAGCGTCAGCTGAGTCAACAGGAGCCAGAATAATGACGTGGTAGAGCTCAGCTTGCATTTGAACGGGAGTAATATCGGATGGAGATCATTATTATAAGGAGGATAACTGCCGCAACAAACTTCTCACGAGTTGAGAGAAATAGAGCGGTAATACCGAACAAACATCCAAGTATCACAGTCAGTAAAATAATCTTTCTGGGACTCCATCCCTTGTCCAGAAGCCTGTGATGAATATGTTCGCCGCTAGTGCTTCCGCTAAAAGGTGATTTACCTTTGGAGATTCTCTTTAATATGACTAATCCTGAGTCTATGAGAGGAACCCCAAGGACCAAAAAGGCTGTTGCTACTTTTCCTCCTGCATAAATCGTAAGTACTCCGAGCATCAGCCCGAAAAACATTGCGCCCGTGTCTCCCATCAAAACTTTCGGCGGAGGAAAATCGAAAAGGAAGCATCCGAAACTTATTGCGCCCAAAACAAAAGAGATCACAGCAAGTTCAGGCTGATTCACGCGGGCGCTTAGAGACAGAAAACCGATTGTAAGAAATCCAATAGTACTTAGTGCGCTTACTTGCCCCGGAATTCCATCGAACCAATTGAGTGCATTAATCGTCAGAAGCAGCCAAAGAAGCGTGAAGATCCCACTCCACAAGGGAAGAGGTCCGAACCCTGTCGTCATTACATCAAATGTATCAAGCTTAATCAGTTCTCCTAAGCCTGCTAGTCCTTCCAGTGGATTTGTAATCGTGTAAATTCTGGAGCCCGTAGCAAAGATTATAAATGCAATTAAAACCTGAACGGCGAGGCGCATCCATGAGGGAAGGGGAGTGCGGTCATCTGCAAAACTGTAAATTCCCAAGATGACTACAGCAAAAATCAATCCCAATGACTGCTTGGTTATTGATTCCAAGATAATAAAAAATATCAAGAATGAAATTATCGCCAGTATTCCGGTGGGGTAGGGGAGCTTTGGACGGTCATGTCCGTAGCGTTCGGGGAAATCGAGGAGTTTAAATTTCGGAAATACTTTCAATGCTCCTGCGTGCAGGATTATTGACGCTGCCAAAGCTGCAATTATAAATGCCCCGTTCACAGTTCCATGATAACGTAGAGGCATGACTCGTCCTAGAAAATCTCCGGATCGTGAAATTTATGGGATCATTGGCAAGATGAAGAATGCATCGAAAATTCAGAAAGAATGGAATAAATACTTCAAGGAGGAGGGGATTGATGCATTCATGGCTAAATATCCGACTAAAGTTGATCAGTTACCGGAGCGTCTGAGCGAGATGTTTCACTTTGATAGGAGAATGTATTTGGTTGGGGAGGATTTGCAGGAGTCAGTAGGTCAGTTGCTTGATACATTGGATGAGTCAGTTGATGAGGGGAAAGTAAGCATTATTAAGAACGAAGGAGGTATATTCACAGGCTTTTTTCAGAATATAGATACACCCGCCCCCCAGGGGTGGGTTAAGCTTCAGGGTGGCGGGCCGGTATAGTTATATATGGTGATTGCTCAAAAACTTAAGTCAATACCTCTTCAAAAAATCTTTTCCTGAGTCAGACTATTCCGCAAGCCTTAGCCCCGTAAGACGTTCCAGCCTTCGCGTAGCGAAGGCTGCCATCCGAAGACGCGAAGCGCGTAGGATGGCGTCTTTAGCACAACGACGCTACGCCTTCGGCTGGCAGGCCATCCCCAAGCGGAACATATATAAACGAATATCTTGATAAATAAATCAAATTAGGAATAATTAGCAACGGTGCAGGGCTGAGCACTCTGCATCATTCGCGGATGGTTTACAGACATCCGTGAACCGATTTCAGCAACCGCTGCCCAAATGTAGTTGCAGAAATCGGAATGTCCATCGAGAGCCTCTTCTGTGCTCTCCGGACTGCGCGGTCTGTCCTGTTGGTTGTTCCAGAACCGATGGGTACCATACAGGTCGCGTTTTTTATAGAAGAGGCGCTCGCGGTATAAATGACCCGCGAGCGCCAACGAATACTCTCCGTCCCGGAAAAAAATATTCCCCGATTGGGGATATGAAGCACGGAAGAAGAGCCAAAGCATTCTATTTATATGCAAAAGCATGTCAACAAACTTCGACTTTTCATTTTACGAAATCAGTTATAATTAATTCATGACTTACCCACAATTAAAAGACCAAAATTTATCCGGAAAACGCGTATTACTCAGAGCCGGCTTCGATGTTCCTCTTAAGGACGGAGAAGTTCAGGACACCACCCGAATTGAAGCAATTGTGCCAACAATGAAGCATATAATTGGTGAAGGAGGAAAGTTGATTGTTATGGCGCATCAGGGCCGTCCAAAAGCTCAAAGAGTACCCGAAATGAGCCAAAGACCGCTTGTGCCTGTTATTGAAAAACTGCTTGAAACCTCAGTGATGTTCTGCGATCAATGCAGAGGAGACGAAGCGAAAAAGATGGTTGATGAGCTTGGCGAAGGCGAAGTATTGCTTTTGGAAAATCTCAGGTATGAAAAAGAGGAAAAAAGCAAAGACGAGGCCGAGCGCGATTCTTTTGGAAAAGAGCTTGCAGAGCTTGGAGATATATATGTGAATGATGCTTTTACAAATTGTCATCGTGATCATGCGAGTATGACCAGTGTTCCTAAGTTTATACCAGGTTGTATTGGCTTTGCAGTTCAGTTAGAAATTGAGGGATTGTCTAAGGCGACTGAAGATCCCAAAAAACCTGTTACTCTAATTATTTCTGGAGCAAAGATAGAAACCAAAGTACCTGTAATAAAAAATTTCATGAATCATGGAGATGATGTTCTTGTTGGCGGGTGCATCGCAAACACGCTTATTGCAGCTGATGGTATTGATGTTGGGAAAAGTAAATATGATGAGGAGTTTGTCGATTTAGCTAAGGACTTAATGGCCGAAAGTAAAAGTGAAGATAATGCGAATATACATATTCCGTTTGATGCAGTTGTTGCTACAGAGATGACTGAGGATTCCGAGAAGACAAATGTGCCTTGTGAAGAAATTTCGGAAGAAATGTCTATTTTTGATTTAGGCGAAATGACAATTAAAGGATACAAGGAAATAATTGCAGAATCTGGCACCATAGTTTGGAACGGACCTATGGGTGTGTATGAAATCGATGGATTTTCAAATGCAACAAGGCAAATTGCAGAAGCAGTTAAGGAGGCCACAGAAAAAGGCGCGGTTTCTATAATCGGAGGAGGGGATACACTCGATTTTCATGATAAATATGATTATCCAATGGATAATTATTCATTTGTAAGCTCCGCAGGCGGTGCAATGCTTGATTTTGTTGCAGGGAAAGAATTACCGGCACTAAAGATTTTAGTGTGATTATTGGGAGTCGTGTGTCACGGGTCACGAGTCCTGTGACTCACGACTCTCGACCCTTGACCCCCAAAAGCTCAAATTATGGCTTTGTTAATCATAAAATGGAAAAACAAACACGTATGTGCTAGTATTCTAGTAACTTCCCCTTCTTCTCATGACACAAAGGCATAAGAGGTTTTATATGGTTCTGTCCTTCGCACTTTTCATGATTTTTGCGATACACGGATCAGTAACATTATTCAGAAGTGTTAGATCATCCGTTACTGAAATGGAACCACCAGAAGATTATTATGAAATGGATTGTAGTAATTCATATGATGATGACGGTGACGGGGATACAGATTGTGATGACAGTGATTGTAGCGCGCTACCGGAATGCATGACTATGTCTTCCTCTGAAATGGAAGAATATTCAGAAATGGATTGCGAGAACTCATACGATGATGATGGCGATGGAGATACAGATTGCGATGATAGCGACTGCGCATCTGACCTGAGTTGTCAGGCAGGATCGTCATCAAGTTCGAGCGAAGAGTACACAGAGGTTGATTGCGAGAATTCGTACGATGATGACGGCGATGGTGATACAGATTGTGCTGACAGTGACTGTGCATCGGATCTGAGTTGTCAGGCAGGAGAATCAAGCTCAAGCATGATGGAATATACCGAGACGAATTGCAGTGATGGATATGATGATGATGGCGACGGAGATACAGATTGCGATGATAGTGACTGTTCATCAGATATGAGCTGTGGGGAGATGGATTCAAGTAGTAGTAATTTCTAAGAATCGTTCATTCACTCGAATATTTGCGTATAGATTGACATATCTACCGAAACCTTTATTATGTTAATCCTATTTAATAAATGTCTAAAACTCCACCATTAACGGGGTCGCATATGGGTGATACAGAATCCTTAATACAACTGGATTGTGCTGGTGATCCAGAGGGTACGTCGATAGTAGTGCATGAATTAGAATGTAATAGAGATGTTACTACAGCCGATGAACTGGAGGCTCTTTTAAGAGCAGAGCAATTGTTACCCGATGCAGATCAATCCGGTAATGGACAAGGGATTCAGGATGATATTGGTACTGCACTCAGAGAAGCCAGATCTGCAATGCCGACAGGTACAGATAGTGCACCAGAATATACAGCGGAAGAATTGGCTGCAGATGTATTCAAAAGAGTTTCTGGTATTGGTGAAGTAGCCAATTACGCAATGCAGCATTTGCATTTTAATGGAGGGTCTAAGTTTGATGATAATTCTTTTATTGTAAAATCATTTAGGCCCGGAGGAGGTGGCAATCTTTATCTTATCTATCATCATACACACGGAATTTGTGTTGCTAAAGAATCAAAGTTTTTAACTTTAGCTCATTATGGAAGAATTTTAGCGCAAAGAAAGAAATTAACACCAGAAGAACAGAGTGAACATGAAAATGTAGAACGGTTTATGAGGGAGATGGATATGCTTGAATCAACAGCGGATGAATTAATATTTCCAAGAATATTGGAGAAAGGACACAGAAAAGTTGTTGAAACCAGAGACGGTAATGTTACATCTTCTGAAACTCATCCATTTTACATAATGGAACATATTCCAGGACTTACTATTAGTGAATTGATTGCACAAGAAAGAAAAGTGGGTAATGAACTAGTGTCAACAAAATTTGTTGAGGGGGTTGGACTACGGGTTTTGAGTCAATTGGGAGTTTTGCATGACAAATATGGAATTACACATAGGGACATAAAACCTTCTAACATTCCTTCGAGAATCCGCCTGCGTAAGCTGGCGGAGGAAGAGTTTCCGGCA
>CAZDKL010000025.1:22077-27346 GCA_964506185.1 uncultured Candidatus Peribacteria bacterium | reverse complement strand
AGCGAAATTCCTTGTCGGGTAAGTTCCGACCCGCACGAATGGTATAACGGTCTGGGCACTGTCTCGACACGATGCTCGGTGAAATTGCAGTCCCGGTACAAATGCCGGGTTGATTACGGAAGGACGAAAAGACCCTATGAAGCTTTACTATACGCTGGCATTGCAGAGTTGGTCTGCATATGCAGGATAGGTGGGAGACTTTGAAGCTCGGACGTTAGTCCGGGTGGAGTCATCCTTGAGATACCACCTTTGTGTTCTGATTCTGCTCACTCATTTCTTGTACACAAGAGATGGAGACAGTGCTTGCCGGGTAGTTTAACTGGGGCGGTTGCCTCCTAAAATGTAACGGAGGCGTGCAATGGTAACCTAGCGCCGGATGGAAATCGGCGTGGTCGTATAATCGCACAAGGTTGCCTGACTGTGAGACTTACAGGTCGAGCAGAGACGAAAGTCGGTGATAGTGATCCGGTGTCCTGAGTTGTTTTTTTATGACTCTTACCACGTGGGTGGGACATCGCTCAACGGATAAAAGTTACTCTAGGGATAACAGGCTGATCGCTCCCAAGCGCCCACAGCGACGGAGCGGTTTGGCACCTCATTCGGGGTGCTTCAGAAGTAATTCTGTACCAAAAATTCGGCTTATAACGGTGAAACCGTCACGAGCATTGTGGAAATGAAATGCTCGCCGGCAATACCGTGGGAAGCCTAAAACAACAATCGACAATCAACACACTCGCTACGCTCGCTTTCAACAATCTACAATAGGTTGAAAGTGAAACGTGTAGAGAGGGCACGAAGTGCCCGTGTTGAAAGTCCTCGAAGAGGATGTGTTGATAGTTGTCTTATGGCCCCGTAACGACTGACCCGAAAGGGGAGAGTCCTTAGTCAATTAAACAAGGGCTAACACGCCGAATCCTGCTTCATTAAAATCAGATTATGGTTTAAAGAAACCTAAAATCGATTGCAGGAAAAAGATATAGTCTGCGCCATATGAAAATATGGAATTAGTACGATGTCGGCTCATCGCATCCTGGGGCTGAAGAAGGTCCCAAGGGTTTGGCTGTTCGCCAATGAAAGCGGTACGCGAGCTGGGTTCAGAACGTCGTGAGACAGTTTGGCCTCTATCCTCCGTAATCACTTAGAGACGTGAAGGAAGCTGCTCCTAGTACGAGAGGACCGGAGTGGACGGACCTCTGGTGATCCTGTTGTCGTGTCAACGGCATCGCAGGATAGCTATGTTCGGAAGGGATAACCGCTGAAGGCATCTAAGCGGGAAGCCCCCCCTAAGATTGCGTCTCTCCATAAATCCGCCGCAAGAACAGCGGTTAGATCGGCCACAGGTGTACGCACGGTAACGTGTTCAGCCGAGTGGTACGAATGGATGATTGAACGTTCTTATATATTTTCTGTTTACGTGTTACTTAAATAGGCGAGCAAGATTTGCTCATTCTAAATTTAAGATCCCATTATCTTGGTATCTCTAGCGAAGGGGGTACACCTGTTCCCATCCCGAACACAGCAGTTAAGCCCTTCAGCGCCGATGGTAGTTGCCGTTAGGTTGCGAGAGTAGGCCGATGCCAAGATAATGGGATTTTAATATACAAAAATAAATTCTCTCATAATATCACTCTCGTACTGAGCGAGTCCGTCTAGGCGGACGAGTCGAAGTATGCCAAGATAATGGGATCTTTTTGTTATACAAGTATTTATTTGATTTGCAACCTCTCCGACCTCACCAAAACACCAAAAAAATGTTATAATAATCAGAAACATAAACTTAAATTCTGATGAAGCGAAAAACCCAAAACACAGTCATTTGTTCCGTAACATGCCTGCTTGCAATAGTGGTGCTTGGTAACAATGTTTATAACGCTCAATTAGCTCAGGATTATTCAGGTTATGAAGAATATTATGATGAATATTATGAAGATTATATGGATGAATTCGATATGTCTTCTAGCGATTTTGAAGATGAATATTATGAAGATTATTATGATGACTATTATTACGAAGACCCTGCAATGCCAGAAGAGCCTGCTGAACCTGAAGCTCCGGCTGAGGATGCAGGGGAAGAAGAACAGGAAGAGGAAGAAGAACAAGAAGAGGAAGATGAAGAGGAGGACGAAGATGAGACTGAAGACGAAGAAGGATCAGATGATGATGGCGGAACAAAAACTCAGCCTGATACTTCATCAGGGGAAGAATCTGGAACAGACAAAGGGGCTGCCGAAGACTCAAAGACTGATCAAGGGGGTGAAACCAAGCCTTCGGATAGCCAGACTGGTGATGACAAAGCTGGGACCAAGACTGGTACAGGTTCAAAAACAGGAACAGGATCTACTGTGCAAAAAAAACACTGCTTGGAAGTATGTGCTGAGCAGAGCGTTATAGAATGCATGACAAATGATTTTATTGATTGGATTTGTGTAAATACTGCTTTTTCAAAATGCGGTAAAGAATGTGGAACGAGTCCAGATGTAGGTGGATTATGTGCAGGAGTTGAATGCTTAGGTATTGGACAAGTATTCTGCGGAATGAAAGAAGAAATTCCTGTATTTGGTGCAAGTATTCCAAAAGAGCTAAAGGGAGTATGTGCATGTGTGCCGGTGTGCCCAAAGAAGCCTCAAGTCAGTCAGGAAGACGATACCGAGCAAAAGTCTGGAACTGGATCTTCCAAAGGCGATAATTGTCCAGAGCCTCCCGTATGTCCTGATATTGAAGAAGGGTGCCATTATGATTATTTCAAGGACGATGATGGTTGCATATTAGGATGTGGATTAAAGGTATGTGATGGAAAGAATACAGGTACAGGCTCCTCGAAATCTGGTGACAAGGGATCTGGTAATCAGCCTTCCAAAGGTCCTCAAGACCCAGGCAACAAGTGCGGAGATGGAAAAGTTGTTGAGCCTGAGCAATGTGAAAGCAACTCAGACTGCGAAACTGGATATACTTGCACGGAATGCACATGCGTTAAATGTGGTAACAGCATTGTAGAAGTCGGCGAAGAATGCGAATTTAATGGGCATTGCGAAGAAGGCGAATGGTGCAGTCAGTGTGGTTGTAAGAATCGAAAAGATACAATATGCGGAAATGCACTTCTTGAAGAAGGTGAGCAATGTGATGCCGGCTACCCTTGTCCTATCATAAGTCAAACATGTACTCCGAATTGCGAATGTGAAACAGGAGATGCAGTTTGTGATAACGGAGTAGTCGAATCACCTGAGCAATGTGAAACCGATGATGATTGTTCCGGCGATCAGTCTTGTCTTGATTGTATGTGTACCGCTCTTGAGTGCACAGAGGATAATAATTGGAGTTGCCAGCAACATGAACAGTGCGAGAAAAATGAACAATGTTCAGATTGTATCTGCAAAGAACTTCCTGAATGCGGAAATGAAACTCTCGATCTGGGAGAAGAGTGTGAGGAAGATGTGAAAGAATGTGAAGAGGAGGGAAAGAAATGTGATCCAAAGAGATGTATTTGTATTTCAGATGAGCCAAGGTGCGGAGACTACAATTTAGACGATGGCGAGGAATGCGAGTTGAATTACACATTCTGTGGCGCACGAGGCACCTGCAACATGGAAACGTGTCTTTGTGAAGCCGAGTGTGGAAACGAAGAAATTGAAGTCGGAGAAGCTTGCGATGGCAAAGGTACTTGCAGTGATGAAGATAAGAAATGCACTGATGAGTGTACGTGCGAGTAATTAGATTGTGACGGTGATTATGCCTCTAGCATCTTTCTTACTATGTCTTTTGCATTGTTATTGCCTGACTTATTAATCTGAGCTTCCAATGCTTCTTTGATATCTTCGTATTTATCCAGTATACCCTCCAGGTCTGCACACACACTCGTATCTGCCTTGCATTCATCCCAAAGCTTAAGGAAGTTGTTCCTCATCTCGAAGTAGTCGCCAACAGTGTTTTCATCTACATCTATTCCCACTTGCCACAGTGCTGATACGATTTGAGGGAATTTGTCTATAAGGACTGCCACTCTGGAGAATAATCCATCAATCTTTACGTTGGATACTGATCCATTATTTTTTGGCATGCCTTTCAACAGATCTTCAATGCTTATAACAAGCTTCTTAATGTAATCAGAAATTACACTTAGTTCACTGCTATCAATCTTTCTGTCTTGTACATAATTATGTTGTGTTTCCAGCCAATTCAAACTTGTTAAGAAGAATGAATCAACTTGCTGTGCCAAATCCTTTGTTTTTCTAAGAGTTATAATTTTCTTTTGCGTTTTTTTAATTGATTTAAGAAGCTTCTTGCGCTTTTTCATGAATTTATCTGAGTTCGAATATTTCTTCTTCAATTTATCTTTAATTATTCTTTCTTCTGCTTCGGAATATTTCTTAGGAGCTTTCTCCTTCTTGATTGTTTTGACAACTACATCAGGAATATCTTCCTTTGTTTCGGATACATCTTTCTCTACCACTTTTTGATAGTGCTTGCGTTGGTTCTTATCGCAATTGGAACGATTATTCGTCCATTTTCCATTTGCATTGAAGCAACCCAAAGGACCTTTATCCTTCTTTATTTTCTTCTTCTTTTTCTTTTCCTTCTTCTCTTTCTTTTCCTCCTTCTTCTCTGGAGCTGATGTTTTGAATTTCTTCTCTTTTTTCTCTTTAGAGTCCTTTTTATCCAAGATGTAGTAAACACTCGTATCTATCTGATATATATCTTCATCTTCTTCTTCATCCTCATCCCAGCCCTTCTTCTTTTTATCTTTCTTTTTCTTGTCCTTCTTTATTTTCTTCTTCTTTTTATCTTTCTTTTTCTTATCCTTCTTGTCTTTGTCCTCATCATCGTCATCATCATCCTCTTCATAATCTGAATCATCGTCATCATCATCCTCTTCATAATCTGAATCATCGTCATTATCGTCATCTTTATCCTTATCCTCATCGTCGTCTGAATCATCCTCATCCTCATCATCATCGTCATCATCACCCTCTTCCTCTTCCTCTTCTTCATCATCATCCTCGTCACAACTTTGATACTCTACACACGCCCACCAAGATCTCTTTTTGTCATGTCTGTAGGATATGCATGTAGATTGTAAGCAGGCTAGACATTTTGTATTACGATTATTTCGACCGTCTTCAGTACATTTTTTGTATTTCTTTTTAACATCATCCTCATCATCCTCATCATCATCGTCTTCATCCTTATCATCGTCATCCTCATAATCATCCTAGTCCGCCTCCAACTACAGCAGCTCCACCTCCTCCTCCAAGTAGAAGAAGAAGATTGTATA
>CAZDKL010000025.1:0-22058 GCA_964506185.1 uncultured Candidatus Peribacteria bacterium | reverse complement strand
CCTCATCCTTATTTTTATCCTCATCATCTGTGCCCTCATGACATTTATTAAACTCAACACAGGATTTCCAAGAGCTTGTGTCTGAGTCCATGTTGCAGAAGGACTTTAAGCAGCCAGTGCAAGCTGATTTTTTATTGTCTTTTCCCTGTGCAACACATTTTGCATAATCGCTTTTGTCATCATCGTCATCTGTACTTTCATGACATTTGTCAGCCCTTACACAATCTTTCCAAGCAGTTTTATCCATTAAATTGCAGTTTACTTTTAAGCAAGAAGTGCAATCTGATCCCTTATTGCCATTTCCTTGCGCAACACACTGTGAATATTTTTTGTTATATTTACCATCCCCATCTTCATCCTCATCCTCATCCTCATCATCCTCATCTTCATCCTCATCTTCATCCTCATCATCCTCATCTTCTTCCTCCTCTTCTATATCCAGCTCAAGGTCGTAGCAATAGATTTTTCCCGAACGTCCTGATTTTGTTGTTTTAAGAAAACAATTTGAGGGCTTCTCAATTTCAAATTCTTTTCCGTTGTATTCTCCATTGAAGCTCCACTTTTTAATTTTCTGATAACAACCATCTCTTTTGTAAGACTTTGGTTCGATCCTCATATAAACATCCGATTTATCTATTCCGGAAAAAGAGTTTCTGGTTTTCAGTCTCCCTTTTTTGCATTCAACGCCGCTCCTTTTCCTTTTTGGAGCTTTATAATGCTTGTAGTTGTAAATATAGGATTCTCTTCCATAAAGCTCTTTAACGTCTTTTCCTTTCATGTGTATGTTAATTGTTCCTCCTTTACCATTGTTGTTACATGTCCATCCTCCTTCGATCCACAAGCTACCCTTTCTGGCACTTGGATCGTTGCATTGTTTCTCTTTGGGCTTATCAACACATTTGCAATCTTTACATTCTTTATCATCGTCATTGCATTCTGCATCTTTCTCACATTCTTCACTTACTTGATTTATTCTTCCGTCACCGCATTTCTGTTCTCCTTCTCCATAGCCATAGTCATTATCATTACCTTTTCCGTTATTAGAATTACCTTTATGCTTACCTCCTTTTTTTGCAAATAGTCCTGAAAATTCTTTGTAACTCGAGAACATGGAAGATTCAATACTATTTGTTGCTACAAATGAGGTTGTCGCAAAAAGACTAATAAATGCTGATAATGCTATTAAACGTCGCATCTAATAAGGAGGGTGTTTATGTGTGTGTTTATTATACAATAAATAGAGATATTTAGCAAATTTAACAAGCATAATTATCTATAACACATTTTCAAAAGATGCCTCTAAAACCCGCCTTTGAGGCCAAAAATATGGTATAATATTTCGATATACATGAATTTGTATTTCATGTCTCAAATAAAACAAAAAACAGGCTCTTCCAAGCTTAGATTACGGTGGCTTCTGCCATTTGTAGCAGCACTCATGCCAATAGTACTATTGAGTGTTTATACGTACAGAATAGCCTCCGAATCAGTCAGAGATCTAGTCCATGCAGAAAACCTCTCGGCAACATCAGATGTGGCGCAGCTTCTAACTCAGGATATAACAAATACAGTTGGATTAATGCATGCAGTTGCCTCTGTTCCGGGGACTGTAAGTGCCGTTGAAAAGCAAGATGTTGTGGCATTGATAGCACGTATGCGAGCGCTAGTAATTGCAGATCCAAAAATTGAACAGGCGCTTGTAACTGACGCAAGCGGAGCTCTGATTGCAGGACATCCAAACTTGGAACACACTACAAAATTTAATGACAAAGAATGGTTCAAAAAAGTGAGCAAAACCAGAAGGCCGTTTCTCTCAGGAGTCGATACTTCAATCAGAGGAAAGAAAAGCGTTGTTCCAATCGTAGTCCCAATTCAAAATGCAAATGGGGACCTCTTGGGAACTCTATCCTTTGAGTATGGAACAAGTCATATAGTCGACAGTTTGCGCAATCTAAAGCTCACACATGGGGGAAATGTATTCGTAATTGATCACAATAATGTTCTTGTTGCTCATCCGGATGCAGGAAGTAATGTTAAATGGGAAGGAGATATTTCCCGATTTATTAAAACAGATGGTGTTATTTATACGGCTAAGCACGTAGATCCTCTTATTAATAAAGAAATGCTGGCAACATTTCTGCCAATTAATATTGGTGCAAATGCATGGGTTGTAGTTGCTCAGCAACCTACGGATGCAGCTTTCGCCAGCTTGAGAATACTAAAATTCAATATCGGTATCGCAGGAGGTGTACTTTCTTTGATTACGTTGATCATGGTTATAGGACTCGCGAGAATGAGTGCGGAACTCAAAGAAAAGAATCTTAAATTGAGCGAGACTGCTGCAATAGTTAAATCATCTAATGATGCAATTATTGGGGTTGATCTAGATGGAATTATAAAAAGCTGGAATGATGCTGCAGAAAAGATCTATGGTTTTGGTGCAGCAGAAGCGATAGGGAAGCCAATGATGCTGGTAGTACCGGAAGATAAACAAAAAGAACATAAGGAAATGATGCCCAAACTTATGAAAGGCGAAGCGATTCAAGATTATGAAACTGAGCATGTAAAGAAGAATGAAGAGACTGTTCCAATATCAGTTACTCTCTCTCCAGTTAAAGATGAGCAGGGAAATGTAATTGGGGCATCTGCAACTTGCAGGGATATAACGCATAGAAAAGAGATTCAACAAATGAAAGATGACTTTATAGGCTTTGTATCTCATCAGCTTAAGGCTCCTATTTCAGCACTTAAGTGGACAATGGAAATGATTAGAGATGGTGATTACGGAGAAGTGCCGGAAAAATTAAAAGAACCTTTGGATTCGATGAACGAAGTCGTATCACAAAACAGCCACCTCGTTGGCCAGATACTTAATGCTTCCAGAATTGATCGTGGAGTTATAGAGGTCGAAACAAAACCTGTGTCACTAAGTGCGATTGCAGAGCGCGCAGTAAGAGATTACAAAGTGCCAATTGAACAGAAAGGCTTGGAGCTAAAGGAAGTTGGATTTGATCAGGAGATAATGGTTGAATCCGACGAAGAAAAGAGTGCGGAAGCTGTAAAGAATTCAGTTAGCAACGCAGTCAAACATACAGAGAAGGGATCAATAACTGTCGAAATAAAATCAGAAAATGGATTTGGAGTTGTCACTGTAACTGATACAGGAGAGGGTATGGATAAGGAAATGCTAGGCAATCTTTTCTCACGCAATAAGGTTAAGGGCAAAAATACTGCAGCTGCTGGGAGTAGTGGATTAGGCCTATTTATAGCCAAGAAGTTCATGGAGCTTCAGAAAGGGGACATCACTGTAACCTCGGAATTAGGGAAGGGAACAGTGTTTATATATAGGTTGCCACTGGCTAAATAATTGGAAGTTGTAAAACACGCTAAATATGTTATAATAAGAGTTGTAAAACATATGTTAAGAAAACGCACCATTCCAATACTGTCTGTATCTTTTCTTCTGGTTTTGATACTTGGATCCGCAACAAGTGCATTCTTTGATGAGATTGCACAACTCAAGGAAGAACTCCAAGTATGGGAAGAAGCTCATGCCGAAGACTTCTCTGGAGTTATCGGACAGCTTGATGACATAACAGGACCTGTATATCGCGATGTAGGTCAAAAAGATTGGTATGCGTCTTATGTGTCATCTTTGACTGAGTGGGATATTGTTTCAGGTTTCAAAGACAGCGAAGGGAAATTCACAGGGGAATACAAGCCGGGTAATAATGTGACGATTGCGGAGGTTTTAAAAATGTCTATGCGCGCTGCGGGAGTTGATGAGGCGAAATGCGAAACTTCAACCGTCAACATATCTGCTACTGATCACTGGGCCGGCAAATTTGTATCTTGTGCAGAAGAAATGGATGTAAGGCTTTTCAGAGATCCATACATGGAACTTAATAGGCCTGCAAAGAGAGCAGAAATGTTAACTGTTATCCACGATTCCTTCGGAGACGATGTGCTTCCTATGTATGCGACTTTCAATGATACATCAGGACATCCATATGAAGCAGATATTGCCTACGCGAACGTATTTGGCATTGTTAGCGGAGATACAAATTCAAGCGGTGTTGAAGTCGGGACGTTTCGTCCAAATGACTATATAAATAGAGCAGAAACAGCGAAGATTATCTTTCATAGGATGAAAGAGGAGATAAGAAAAGAGGTTGCATTGTCTGAGTAAAACACTAAAGCACTGATAGGATTTTTCTGACAGGTTCTTCTTGGGGGACTGCAATGCGATAGAAAACAAAAAGACCTCTTTTGCGTTTTGTTAGGATATTTGTACCTTGGAGTATTTTAATATGTTGAGATGTAGCTCTAAATGAAATTCTAATTTCCTTGGCAATATCTCCAACTGATGTTGAACCATTTTTCTTCAGGAAAGAACAAATCTGGAGACGTTTGAGATTTGCCAATGCCTTTAATTTGCGTTCAAGTGATGAAAGCTTAGTCATGAAGCAATTGTACACATATAATAGTATTATGAGAAGTATTCGCGCGAATACTTCTCATAGAATAATTGTATATTTTGAAGCTAAATCACAATATTCAATATATAATCTTCTACATGCAGGAACGCCTACAGAAGATTTTGTCAGCCAGAGGAATATGCTCCCGTCGAAAAGCGGAGGAGTTTATTGAAAAAGGATTAATCAAAGTTAATGGCAAGACTGCGGAACTTGGACAAAAGGCAGATCCAGAAAAAGATAAGATTGAAGTTGACGGTGAGGTGATCGAAGCGAGAAAAGATTTGATTTACTACGTTCTAAATAAGCCAAAAGGCATTGTTACAATAAATGCAGAACGCGAGGCCCAAGAAACTATTCTTGATATTCTTCCAAAAAAACTTCAGGGAAAAATCTTTCCGGTAGGCAGGCTCGACAAAGAAACCTCAGGTTTATTGCTTTTTACGAATGACGGAGTGCTTGCATACAGGCTGACTCATCCAAAATTCGATCATGAGAAGGAATATGAAGTCATTACCGTCAGAGAAATCACAGACGGGGCTCTGAGTAAACTTAAAAAGGGAATGACAATTTCAGGATCCAAGACCAAGCCTGCAAAAATCAAAAGACTCAGCCAGAATAAATTCACAATAGCCCTAACAGAAGGGAAAAACCGTCAAATCAGAAGAATGTGTCAGAAGGTAGGTTGCCCGGTCAAAGATCTTAAAAGAATTAGAATAATGACGCTTAAAGATTCTAAATTAAAGGAAGGGGAAGTTTGTGAATTAAGCAAAAAAGAGAAGGGTGCTCTTTTGGAATCAGTTGGTTTATAATAGTTAAAAGTGAATAGTTAAAAGTTATTTATCAGATTAGGCTAACACTTTTCACTTTTAACTCTTAACTTTTCACTTTCTTATGAAAATCATCCCCCACGGCGCAGCGCGCGAAGTAACCGGCTCTTGCCACGAACTTCAGGTCGAAACTGACTCAGGTACAAAAAGGATTCTGCTTGAATGCGGGCTCTTCCAGGGCAAGCGATCGGAGGCTGCAGTTAAAAATGCAGAGTTTAATTTTGATCCAGCAACTGACATAGATGCGGTTGTTCTTACTCATGCTCATATGGATCATGCAGGAAGAATTCCCTTGCTCTACAAAAAAGGCTACCGCAACAAAGTAATATGTACATATGCAACAAAGGATCTTTCCGAAGTGATGCTGATGGATAGTGGGTATATTCATGAAAAAGATGAGGAGTATTTCCAGAAGCACTTAAAAGATTCAATGATAGATTTTGATGGCCCTTTGTACACGCAACAAGATGCAATTGATTGCATGGAAGTATTCCAAGGAAGGAACTACAACGACTGGTTTGATGTATGTGAAGGCGTAAAAGTCCAATTCATCGAAGCAGGACATATTGTCGGAGCTGCTATGCTTGTGTTTGAAATAATTGAAAGAGGAAAATTGCACCGCGTCGGATTCACAGGAGATCTTGGTAGAAACATGCTTCCGATAATCCGCGATCCGGCAGATATGCCACCTGTAGAAACTTTGATCTGCGAAAGTACATATGGCAATCGAGAACATGAGGACGTTACGACTGCCAAAGGTCATTTGAAAGCAATGATTATCAAGACTGCCAAGAGAGGAGGGAAAGTTTTCATCCCAGCGTTTTCGTTAGAACGCACGCAGGAAATTGTTTATGACCTTCACGTTCTTTGGGATTCGAAAGTAATCCCTGCCATTCCAATTTACATAGATTCACCGTTAGCAACTCGAGTAACTGAAGTCTTTATGAAACATCCCGAATGCTACGACAAGGAAATGTATGACAATTTCTTGGCAAAGGCGCACAATCCATTCAAGTTCTCGCTGGTCAAATACACAGAATCGGTCGAAGAGAGTAAAAAACTCAACACAATGCCTGGACCAATGGTTGTAATGGCCGGAGCCGGAATGTGCGAGGCAGGCCGTATCAGGCACCACCTAAAGAATGGAATCGACGACCCGAAAAATACGGTCTTAGCTGTCGGCTATATGGCAGAAAATACTCTTGGTAGAAGAATAGTTGATCCAGAGATTCATGAAGTTAAGATCTTTGATGAAATATTTCCAAAGAAAGCTGAGGTAGTCTCAGTAAATGCTTACTCAGGCCATGCAGACATGGCAGATTTAGACAACTTGGTAATGAATGTTAAAGATGTAAAGAAGATCATCTTAGTTCACGGTGAACCGGAAGAGATGGAACCGTTTGCTACAAGAATAAAGAATGCTCGTGACAATGTTGAGATTGTGATACCGGAAGTGGAAGCTGAAATTGAAATCTAAGAGCTAGTTGCTTCAATTATCTGTGATAGGTCCTGAGCGATGTCGAAGGGCCGGAGGTAGAGACCGAAATAGAAATATAGCGGGTTGTTCCGCTTTGGAGCGGAACCGGAAAGGTCCCTAAAGTAAGCGGAAAAGTCGAAGTGTGTGCCGGAAAATTTTCAGAAGGTATTGACTGAGGTAATTCAGCGATAGATCATATATAACTACTGCCCCGCCACCCTGAAGCTTACCCACCCCTGGGGGGAGGGTGTATCTAAGTGACCAATACAAGGTTGTTAATGAGATTAAGGAACTCCTGATACTGTTTCTCTAGAGTAAAATTCTCTTCCACATGCTTTTTTCCGCTCAATCCCAACTGCGAAGCTAATTCATTATCATTTATTAGTGTTTTCATCGCATTTACAAGCTCACGTTTATTTCCAGGGAGAACAAGTAATCCAGTTTTATTGTGTTCAATTTGCTCAGCTATTCCATAAACTTCAGATGCAATTACAGGTATACCGGCTGCCATAGCTTCAAGTGTAACCAACGGGAATGCTTCAATATAAGAATTGCATACTGCTATGTCAGTCAGCGCATATATATCATGCATTTCTTTTGTTTCCGGAATTATTGAAAAAAAGTTTCTAAAGTTGTATTTTTCAGCTTTTTTAAGAACTAAATCTAATAGCAGATCAAAGTCAGGAGTACTTTTTCCAACAAGCAAAAAGTGAACTTCAGGTTCATCTATTTCTTTAAGTAATTCAATTCCGGCATCAATAAATTCAAGTTGCCCTTTTCTAGGGCAAAAAGATCCAATACTGGTTAAAACTTTTGAGTTTTGGGGCAAATTATATTTCTCTTTTAATACTAATTTGTGTTCATCATTTCTTTTAATGAAACTTAGTGTATCTATCCCGTTATAAATGTATGCGAAGTTTCCATTATCCAGATCTTCGTAAACTTTCTTGGTAGCTTTGCATGGAAATATTACTTTTGAAGGAATTTCAAAAATCTGCGGAGAAAGATTTTCCAGTATATCGAAGTAATGGGACTTCTCGGATTCGTGTATATACCAAACGATCGGAATATTAAAACCAAGAGAATCAAAAGCTTCTATGAGTTTGTATCCCAGTATTGTGTTAACGATGATTACATCGGGCTTATATTTTGATATTACTCTTCTGACCAAATTTCTAGTTGGATTTTTATATAGTGATCTGATCGTATCGAATTCTGTAATAGGGCCCTTTGATGGAGAAATGACACTGCAACAGTATCCTCCCCATTTTTGCAGCAGATTGGCCATTCGCATCAATTGCAGTGGAGCTCCCTCTAATTCGCTGTTATGTGAGCAGAAAAGCAGGCGCATATTGGTTGGATCAGTCAAGGAGCCTAGCGTACACTTTTGTAGTGAAGAAATCTCCAAAAATCACCTTTGTAGGCCATGAAGCTTCCCGTACGGGGGCACCGATTCTACTTCTTAAGCTTCTTGAAAATATTAGCAAGGAGGATTTCGATATTAACGTTAAATTACTCAAAGGAGGACCTTTGGAACAGGAGTATGCAAAATATCGAGAGAGATTCTTTGGGAAGCCTGATCTTTTCTATCTCCATTCCCATAGCTACGGTTTTCTGCCAAAAGCAAAGGCGATGGGTGTTCCTGTAATTTGCCATGTGCTGGAAGACAAGATTTCATTCCAGCAGCTTCCACCTCAGATTTTTGAAATATTTATAAACTATCCGGTTCACTATGTGGTTGTTTCCAATCACATCAAGAAGTTGCTCTGCAGAGAGTTTGGTATTCCTGAAGAGAAAGTTACTGTTGTTCGCACAGGAATTGATCTTAATGAATGGGAAGAGGCATCAGATATTGCAGATCTTGGGATTGCAGAAGATGCAATTGTTATTGGTGGATCGGGACAAATTCATCCTCGAAAGGGAGTCGATCTTTGGTTGCAGACAGCGTATCAACTAAAAAAACTAATGCAGAATCAGAAATTGCATTTTGTCTGGGTTGGAGGTGAAGTGGAAGGAGAAAGTATTTACAATCTGCTTCTTCAGGAAGACGTCGAGCGTATGCCTTTGAAAGATCAGGTAAGTTTTGTTGGTGAAGTTGATAATCCCAAAAAGTATTACTCGCTCTTTGATGCATTCTTATTAACTTCAAGGCAAGAGCCTTCCGGTACGGTTATATTGGAAAATGCTTTATTAAATAAGCCAGTTATTGCATTCGAGGCTGCCGGTGGTGCGACGGAGCTTGCAGAACAAGGATGGGTCAGATTAGTTCCCGGATTGGATACTTTGGCTATGGCAAAAGAAACCAAGTTGGTGTTGGAAAGTGATTCCCTAAGGCATGAGATTACAAAAAAGGGAAGAGAGATTGTTATTAATGAATATGATGCGAGAAAAACATCCAAGGAAATCCTTCAGATTATCAGATCTCATACATTAGTAACTGTGTAGGCATTATCCTTATATTCAAGCGAAAATCCTGAATGGTAGTAAGGATCATTTTTTATTAGATTTTTCCATTTAGCCACAAGAAAATCTGCTTCAGCTTGATCCAAAATGGCTCCCTGCCCTTCATTATCTCCTCGACTTGCAGATTCATCATGTATAAGTACAGCATGTGAGTTAACTGCAATTCTGTAGCCTTTATCCAGAGCTTTGAGGCAGTAATCTACATCTGAATAATCGATTCCAAGGTTTGCGGCATCCAGCCCTCCTAGTTCTTCGTACAATGATTTCTTTGTAAGCATGCAAGCTCCGGAAATTGATGAGGTATTCCTTAGAACTTGATTGTAGAAGTTATAACCAAGTTCTTGCGCTTTCTTAAATTGAATCAGACTTGCGTAGTGCCTGCCAAGGACCATGCCTGAGTGTTGTACTGCGTTCCCAAATTTATTTTTTCTGTACAGAAGTTTAGCTCCAACAACTCCAATATGTTCAGATAACGAAAACACGCCAATCATTTCCTTTAGCCAATTGGAATTGATAGGGAAGACGTCGTCGTTCATGAGCAATATATATTCTCCCGAAGCTAATTTAACTGCCTGATTGTTTATATCTGAAAAATTAAATTTCTCCTGTTCAATTCGTTCAACTTGTTCAGGAATACTTTGAAGATATTTAAGAGTTTTCTTTTTGGTGCTCCCGTTGTCTGCAACAAGTACGTCGAAGTTATTATAGTTGGTATTTTTTCGAATTCCCTTCAGGCATCTATTAAGCAAATCCGATCTATCTTTTGTCGGAATGATAATTGTTACCGAAGGTTCAGAAGAAAGATTAAAATCAATTTTGTAAAACGACTTATTATACTTCTCAGCGGACTTGGGAATTTTAACTGAGTGCGTAAGGCTTCGACGCTTTAGAGCTTGTTCTAAAGCTTCGATTTCTATTTTTTTATTAACGGACTCCTTGTGCTTGTGATATAGAATTTGCGGAATATGGGTTATTAGATCAGTTTTTTCCGTTGCCTTAAGAAGAAGATCATAAATACACGAATAATCTCCGGATTGCTCCATTAGACCGCGTGAGATAAGCAGAAACCCCTGAATGTAATTGTAAGAAAGCAGAAGCTCCGGGCTCCAATTGGGCTTAAGTACCGGATCATCAAATAAACTATGATCCGAATACAGAATGTCAGGTTTAGATCCAGACTGCATATGTTGTACTGCAACTTCAAGCGCATTATTTTCCAAAATATCGCTGGTATCTATGAATCCAACGTAATCACTCTTTATTGATTCAGATGAATTCAATTTTATTTTATTTGGAAAGCGCTTTTTGTAAGGCGCCAAAATTACTTCCAATGCAGGATCCTTGCCATCGATAATTAGTTCCCATTCTTCGTATGTTTGTTCAGTAATTGATGCGAGGCATTTGTGAAGATCAATGTCGTTTAATTTATTATATTTTAACAATAAGCTGATATGTGGTTTGTAAGACATGGGATTTAATTGATGTTCAATCCTTGGAGATTCATAATATTTACTTTTAATAGATTTGCATGGCCAAAGACGTCCGATGATTCTATGGCGAATGAATCTGACAGGACGTGCACAAGGGCATCCAAGAGATTTCCATATTTTATTTAGCAAGGCGATGATTTTATACGGCAATCTATTCATTGATTACTCAGGTTACAGCAACTTCAGTTTTTTTTGTCAGCGGAGATCTATCGGTTTTCATATGTTCAACTTCTATGTCCCAGTTGCACAATATCTCACCCTGTTCTCTTAGGTGGTAAAACGCATTATGATCATACCAATGGGGGATAGGTTCATATGCTCGCGTATATATTGGCATAGCGGAAAGTGCAGAGGTTCTGAATAACGAACAGCCGAACCCTGCTCCGTCGATGTTTTCAATTCCCTTGCCCCTTTTTGCAGGATGCTTCAAATTCCCGCCGCTATCATTCTGCCAAACCATTTGGTATCCCTGCAGATGGCAGGGGTATGAGGCAACGGCTGCAACCGTCTCTGGATATCTGATAGTTTTAATCAATCTACTCAGGGCGTCAGGCGAGAGCGCAACATCATCTTCCAATGCCAATACATATTCTGTATCACACGAAATGATCATGTTGTTATAAGCGTAAACCAAGGCCATGTCGTGATAGTATTGCACTTTTGTACTATTTAGGCGGTTATGAATCAGGCTTTGAGGAGAATGATTCCAGGACTTAGGCAATGGGGCCGATGTATACGTAATCCTTCCGAAGTCTAGAAGGGATAATTTCATTTTAAGAATGTTTGCAAACTCTTCGTTATTGCTTGTGTCGAAACAGTGAAGTCGAATCAGTGAATGGTCGAAATCAAGATTCTTAAGTGAGTCAATAAATTTATCCAGTACCTCTTTACGTCCCGCAAACGGAGTGAATATTGTAATGGGATTCAAAAGCAGACGAGCTGTCATCCAATATTCAAGCTTGTCTTTGTCGAATGTGGGTAGGCGATTCTTATCATGTTTGCGATATAAAACCGAGGTGTGAGCTTTTTTCGCTTTCCATGAGTATTTGAGAATTCTTCTGTATAAATCCCAGTCTTCATTTGGTGTATTTGGCGTTGTCCTGTATCCGCCGACTAGATCAAATACTTGCCTTCTCATCATTGCGTGCGATGAAATGTAGTTGCGTCTCATTAATTCTTCTCGATTGAATTCCGGTGTACCAAAAATCTTCTTTTCGTGTCCGAAGTGTTTTATATCTCCGTATACAACGGCAACACTGGGGTTCTTCATGCATTCCAAGCATTTTTCTATGTAATCTGGAGACAGCATGTCATCTGCATCTAGAAAAATCATCAATGGTGATGCAGTGTTTTTGGCTCCTTCATTACGGGCTCCGGACGGATGATTGAAATTGCATCGAATGTATCGAACACCTTGCTTACGGTACAGCGTTGCTACACCAAGTGTGTCATCGGATGATGAGTCGTCAACAACAAGTATTTCGGATGGGGTCAGTGATTGGTTTAGCACACTTTCTATGCATTCCCCCAAGTATTTTCCATAATTATGACAGGTTATTATTACTGCAACGCTGGTTTGAGGATTTAATCTATTAGAGGGATCCTTTGGCATTGGTTTCGATTTATCGTTTTCAATCAATCGTCGAAATTTTGCCTCCAAAATCCTGAGCCATCTTGTCCACTTCCAGCTTTTTGAATGCAGTATTCTGTTAATAATAGCCTCTTTCTCTTCAATTATCTGTTGAAGCTTTATATCGCAGATTAGTTTTTCTTCTTGCATGGGAGATTAGTTTAGCGTAGCCCTTCGACTCGTCCAATAAATTGGACTCGCTCAGGACAGGTAACGCAGTAGCGTAGTGGGGGATTTTCAGCTATTTTCTAATCCAATGCCATATCCTGATTTCCTTTGCATAGGCGCTGCCAAATGCGGTACTACGTGGCTTCACTGGAATTTAATAAAGCATAGGCAGGTTTCGCTACCATATATCAAAGAAATTCATTATTTCAATGGTCAAGCCCATGGTATTCCGAACGATTTTATTGGTCGATTACGTGATCCAAGAGTTGGTTATTGGAGGAGGGCGCTGATAAGACAGTTGAAAAAACCAATAAATTACAAAAGTATAAAAAGAATGAAGTGGTTGTTAAATTATGCACTTAGAACAAGAAACGATAAGTGGTATAAATCCCTTTTTCATTCTGAGGCAGATCAGGTTTCCGGCGAGCATACTCCGGGATATTATTTTCTTGATCTCGAGCATGTTGAGCGTATTCACAAGTTAATGCCTGAATGCAGAATCATTTTCTTTATAAGAAATCCTGTTGAACAAATATGGTCGATGGTTAAGTTTATGAATTTTAAGGTTTACAAAAAAAATTATGATGACATGTCACATGATGATCTAAAAAATATCTGCGACACTGCTTTTAGGTTTATCAATTCTGATTATCTATTGCACTTATCCAAGTGGGAAAAGGTCTTTCCAAAAGATAATATTTTCATAGGTTTTTATGATGAGATTTGCGAATGCCCTGAAGATTTATTGTTGCGCATATTTGGTTTTCTTGGCATTGAAAAGTTGAAGAACCAGATATTTCCGGTAGCGCACAGAAATGTCAACAAGGGGCCGGAATATGATTTGCCGGATGATATCAGAGTTATGTTGGTGCTCAGATCTTTTGACAATCTAAAAAGATTGCACGAGCGCTTTGGAGGCTATGCAACCAAGTGGCTTGAGGAAGAAACGGAGTTTTTGGAAGAACATGATGCTCTTCCTGATACAAAATTGCCGTCATCATTACGATCAACGAAATACTGCTGTACAGCTTGATGCATACGGGGCTTGATTGATGACCAGTGATACAGTCCACTTTCTCCGATTTTGATATCTTCCTTCGGATTAAAGTTGCTTTCCAAAAGGTATGAATCACGTAGTATGTACTGACGATTTTCAATTTTACCATGCCACAAGTGACGTATACTTCCATTCAGATAGCCGACATTCTTTTGTGAATCGGCTGAAATACTATTTGCCCAGCTCAAAAAATCGTTTCGCATGTATTCGTTAATGTCTTCTGTTATATATTTGTGTTTAAAATTGTCCAAAAATACGAGCGCCATTAAAAAATCGTTGGCACCTAGGACATGTCTGTCATAAAACATGTGACGCTCCAAAAAATCTCTCCTGCCTGCCCAAGCAAATCCAGGATGCATAGTTGCAGCGGATTTTTCTACGGGACAAATTTTTTGGGATGCATATCCGACGTGTTGATTTTCCAATAGATCTACATTGCCTTCTTCATACCGATGAGCTCTACTAAAGCATTGTATTATTTTATGATTCTCCAATTTTTTATTCGCTTCCTTTGCCCATTTACGGTTTTCAAAAAGAATATCAGCATCAAGCCATGCAATTTTGTCATATTCTTTTGGAAGAGACTTAACCAATATATTCAACGCGCGTTCTTTGTGCCACATTATGTCGGATGTGCGTATTTGTAACACTCGATCGTCGTTATTCAAGTCAAATTCATTTTCTCCAAAAGCGATTTCTATGGTCCAAAGGTCAAGACCTTGCGATAGGATCTCTTCCGAGAAGATTTTGTAGTTATTCAGCAGTGTGTCATATCTTGCAGAATTGAAGTATGTAGTTACTATTGCCAGTTTGCCCGGTAATTGTTGACTAAACATACGCATCGTATGAAACTTAGATTATTCGAATGTCAGCAGATGTCAAAGTATCGGCTTGCTTGCTGTCTTGGCAACGCCCGTTCAATATGCAGAGTATTGTCAATCATTTGCAATCGATACCGTTTATTGATGAAATATTGATTTGGAACAATAATCAGGTTTCTCTATCGATCGAAGGGTCTGATGTGCGGATAATTCAAAGTGAAAGCAATATTGGAGGTTATGGCAGATATTTATGTGCTGAGCAGGCAAAAAATGATGTGATTTATACACAGGATGATGATTGGATATCTACGGATATAAAGAGACTTTACGAATTGTTCTGCTCAGACTCTTCCAAGATTACTCACGGACTAATTAGTAAACACTTCGAGACTAAAGAAAAATTTGATCGCGATTCAGCGCAAGTGGCTTACTTGGGATATGGGGCATTCTTCAAAAAGGAATGGACTCAGGTTCTGGATTCATATTTGAATAAATATGGAGAAGATGATTTGCTTTATAAACATGCGGACTGGATTTTTCCGCTCCTCAGAAATCAAAAGCATAATACAATTGAAGTGAATGCCAAGCAGTTAATTGGGAAGAATGGATTGGAGGCTTTGTGGATAGGTGAAAACTTTTGGACAGATGCAGAAGAGGCAGAGAGGAGAGTTTCGGCAATATTGAGAAAAGTAATTCACAAGGAAAGATCTAGATCTAAATCTGATGAAGTAGAAGTTTTGCATGTTCAAAAAAATCCAATAAAAAAATACATATTTGATAAAGCTGGAAATGCCGGAAAGCCAATTAGAGTTGAGCCGGAAGAACTGCTCAGGCATGCGGAGAAAATTGGAGGATATATTGGCAATACTCAAAAGGAACTTTTCGATGGAGGAAAGAACTTCAAGAGGGTTTATCGTGAAGATGAAAATGTATCGGATAACGCATGCCTAAGCGATATAGTTGAGAATTACGATGAATTAAAAAATAGTCTGCGCGGTACTGCGCTTGAGCCAATGTTAGTATAAACTTACAATCCTGATGCTTGGTAAAAATGCAATTATCAAGAGAATCACCAGATCTCCAAGAATATATCTGGAAGTTATGCCTAATATTTTTTTGTGGATGGGAAAAAATCAAAGAAGAGTATTTTTCAGGCTTCTTTGTCAGGTGATCAAGAGAAAAGTACCCGGAGATATTTTAGAAATCGGAGTTGCTAAAGGACGTACGTCTGCGTTTATTGCACGTATAATCATGCATCATAATTCAAATAAAGAATTCCATGTTTACGATTCGTTTAAAGGTATGCCTGTACCTGCAAAAGAAGACAGAGAAAATAACATGCTAAAAGAAGGCGATCTTTCCGTCAGGATAGAGAAGTTTAAATATTTTTTTAGAAATATGACTGACTGTGAACTTCCTACAATTCATGAAGGATGGATAGAAGATACTATGCCGAAGGAGCTTCCGGAAAAAATTGCTTTTGCTTACATAGATGTTGATTTTTATAAACCTACTTTGCACGCACTTAATTCAATTTACCCACGTCTAAGCACTGGTGCAGTTGTTATCGTTGACGATTACGATCATCCAAAACTTCCTGGTATTACACCGGCAGTTAAAAAGTTCTTTGAGGACAAACCGGAAGAATTTGTGATCATTCCTCCATGTGAGGATTATACGGATGATAAGGCTCAAGCTTATTTCATTAAAGCCCAATCTCATCAGAAATCTTCTTCACCCTTCGACTCGTCCGCCTAGGCGGACTCGCTCAGGACAGGTCGCATCTACAGACCGATTTCGCTAGCAATTTCTTTCATTGCATTTAATGTTATTTCAATAAACTCATTAAGTTCAATTCCTAATAATTCTTCACACTTTCTAATCTGTTCGCGATTAACTTGTGCGGCGAATGCTTTATCCTTCAATTTCTTGGTCACACTTTTAACTTTCACATCCTCCAGCTTTTTACTTGGTCTGACTAAAGTTACAGCAATGATAAATCCAGTGAGCTCATCAACACAGTAAAGAGTTTTTCGGAGCTGAGATTCAAGCGGATGTTCGCCGCCATATTTTTCCGCGTAATGCGATCGAATGTCAGCCATTAGCTCATCTTTATTCTCAATTTCTCCGATAAGTTCATCCAAAGTTTGTCCGCAGTGTTCCTCCATATCTTTTTCCAGATGATCCCAGTCTAAATCATGTAGCATCCCCGCAACTCTCCACGTATCCGGATCACCTCCAAACTTTTTCGCAAAAACTTCCATTACAGCACCTGTTGAAATCAAATGCTCCTTAATTTTGTCCGCATGTTCTTCCAGAAGTCCGTGTGCAGCTGGAAGTAAATGGCCGTATTCGGCGTGTTGTAAAAGTTGAGTATCAGACATTTTCAAGTTTGGAAATTACATCAGCTCTTTTAAAGGTTGAGAGAAACCATCCTACTTGTGGTCCACGATCTCTGCCAAGAAAAATCTGATAAATCGGCTGGAATAGTTTCTTTGGTTCAATTCCTATTTCTTCTTTAACTTTATGAATTCTTTCATGGATAGGTGCTCCTTCCCATTTTAGAGATTTGTCAGCCAAAGCCTCTTTGAGCTTGGCAATTGCGCTCTTTTGTTCATCATCTAGTTCAAGATCAGATGGAGGTTCATCCATAATCGTGTACTTGTATTCGTCTGGTGCATATCCATCAAGCCAACGTTTGACGTAGAATGCCCTTTCGCTCAATTCCTCTTTTTCCGCTTTGGTTAGGGTTTTCCCCTTAAGCTTGGCTGCCTCTTCTTCCAAATTCAGGTGAGGCATTTGCACCACAAAACTCATTACAGAGAATCGCATTTCCCAAAAGTCAGGCACTTTGACCTGTGGGTCTACTTGGGCAAGCTGAAAAGTTCTTGCGAATCCCTCGAAAGGCTCTGCGTGCCTTTTGAAGTAATGATCGGACAATCGATCATATTCATCAAATAGAGTTGGGATTGTGTTTCCGGTCGGATCAAAATCAATCGGTTGATTTGGCTTCTTTCTTATCATCAGTAACTTAACAAGCTTAGGAGGCAACATATCTGCAACTTCTTTCGAAGAAGCACCAAGTCCTTTGCTTGCACTCATTTTCTTTCCCTGGAAATTGAAGAATTCATAAGGGATATCAAATGGATTTGGATAATCAAACACTTCCTCAGAAATTCTGTGAGCGATCTCGCGCGAACCGCCGGCTGTGTAATGATCTTTGCCTGCACCTTCTATATCAACTCCAATTACTTTCCATTTTGCAGCCCATTCAACCTTCCATGGAAGTTTTGCATTCCCGTCATACGGACTTATTTGTCCTTCATGGCCACAGCCTTCCGCCCACTCAACATAATCAGGTTTGCATGTATACGTTGCAATCTCGCTATCCCATGCAGTAACTTTCGTTGTTCCAATTTTTCCACACTTTTCGCATACAACGCTCAGTGGGAACCAATCATCAGGTTTGCCGCCGCCGCTTACTTCCAAATAAATTTTTCTGATTGCAGCTGCGTTATCCAGAGCTTCCTTAATTACATCATTAAATTTACCTTCTTTATAAAGAGGAAGAAGAGGATAGAAATTAATTGGAAGCTCAAGAGGCTTGCAAACTTCTTCGAGTTCATCTCCAAACACTGAAGGATAATCACTATGTCCTTCTTCATGTGAGGGAACCGTATAGAGTGGTTTGCCCATATGCTCCTTATAAATTTTCTGATCGACGTAAACCGGAAGGCCGTCCATTGGATCAAATTCATTCAGCTCAAATTTAAATTCGTTTGCAATTCCTCTTTCATCCAAAACTTGGGCAACAAGACCATGAAGCACTATGCCTCTCAGGGATCCTACATGGACTCGTCCTGACAAAGTTTTTTCATCGCGGATAATAAGCGGCTCCTTTTTATTAATTTTTTCGGCGTAGCGCTCAGATATTTCGTCAATTAGCGGATCTGCCCATGACATGCTACGATTTTAATGCTTTTTGACAATTTGTGCCATACCCCGACTTCCTCATTATCGGCGCCCAAAAATCAGGCACCACATGGCTGAGTTTTAATTTAAGGAAGCATCCACAGATTCATTTCCCAGGAATAAAAGAGTTGCATTATTTTAATATAGTTGAGGAGGGAGTTCCTACCTCTCTCTATGCCAGAATTTTTGATAAACGAAATTGGAGATGGAGGTATATTTTAAAATTGCATATTAAATACAGCCTACAACAAAAAAGATTAAAACATGCGTATAGAAAGTTCAGATGTTTCTTTGGAAAAATGAACGACGAATGGTATGCAACCAGATTTCAACCAAAAAAGCACCAGATTTCCGGAGAAGCAACGCCGGAGTATGCCACTCTTAAATTAGAGACCATTATGCACATCAGAGAATTAATTCCTGATTTGAAAATTATATATTTACTCAGAAATCCCGTTGATCGTGCATGGTCATCTGTATTTACAATGTTTAAATCTTGGGGAAAGACGATCGATCCGTTGGACGAAGATGAACTTATGAAATATCTGGAAGGGTCCTTTCAACATTCTCTTGGTGCTTACATTCAAAACTTGGATAGATGGATGAAAGTTTTTCCGGAGGAAAGATTTTTTATAGATTTTTTTGAGAAAATTGCTTTAGATCCGGATGATTTGCTGAAGTCAATATTTATGTTTCTTGGAATAGAGGCGGATTCGAAACATATTCATTCTTATTTATCCCGCCATGTTATTTTGTCTGGGCCCGGGAAGCAAATGCCGGAAAAAATCAGGAAACATCTTTCACAAATGTATTTGAGTGATCTGGAAGACTTAAGCAATAGGTTTGGAGGCTTTGCTACACAGTGGCTGGAACAGGCTCAGAAATGTCTTGGACACCCTCTTCCTGCCTCTCCCAAAAATAGCTCCGAACTGCGTCGTGAAGCCGGGGTTTGTCCGTAGACCATTCCAACAGTCCGTTGTTTCCCACTGCAATGTCTGCTTGAGGATCGAAGTCGTTATTTTTTAGTATTTCTATTCTCTGTTCATATTGTCTGTTTGCGTATTCTCCATGCCACAAGTGATTAATGGAACCGCCAACGCATGAGATCCTTCCTCTTATGGAAGGATATATCCTGTTTGCCCATTTTTTAAAGTGAGCGAGCATTGGTTTGTTCAAATAGTCTTTTATGTACGAATGGTTGTGCCATTTGCAGAAGCCCATGGTCATAAGGGAATCGCCACCGCCTGTTATATGTCCGTGATACAACTTGTATTTTTCGAATATGTCTCGTCTCCCCGCCCACGCACATCCGGGGTGGTAATAGAAAAGGTTGCTGAATCCGGGAAGAGAGTTTTTTACCGAGAAGCCAACAGAAGTTTTAATTCGCGAGTAGTTGTTTCCTTCTTGGCTCAAGCTAAGAAGAGTATCGAAACATTGAGCAACAGGATATTCTTCCAGAATTGAAGAAGTTTCATTTAACCAGTTGTCATTATTAAAAATAAGATCGGCATCAACCCATGCGATTTTGTCATATTCACTTGGAAGCCTCTCGATCAAAACATTTAGCGCTGCTTCTTTTTGCCATATTATATCTCCGGCTCGCAACCGGATTGTTTTCTCGTTGGACGGCAGATGAAAATCATCTTTGCCAAATGCGACTTCCACAATCCACAAATCCGCTCCCTGTTTTTTCATTCCTTCTTCAAATATGTTGAAATTATTGCGGCTTCTTTCATATCCCGCAGGATTGAAATGAGTGGTAAGTACAGCCAGTTTGCCGGGCAGAGAAGAACTTTGGTGTAATATACGGGGCATGAAGCAGAGCCTTAATATCCTATACCAGACTACAAAAGCAAGCTTTAAAATTCGAAACGCAAGCAGCTATTTGGGGTTTTGCTGGTATTTATTGGGTCCAATTCTGACATTCATAATCCTGTTGTCGGTTTTTTCACACAGGTTGGGAGCTGATATTGAGCATTACCCGCTATATCTCCTGTCCGGAATTGTTATTTGGAACTTCTTTAGTACCGGCACATCAAGGTCGTTGACTTGTGTATTTGGGCAAGCAGGATTGATTAAATCTTTGCCCGTAAGAAGGGAGTTGTTGGTTCTTTCCACTGTATTGGATGTGTTGGTTTCGCATCTTTTTGAAATAGTGGTCTTGTTGGCAATTGCCTCGTATTACGGAGTGTTATCGATTACCGTTCTATTCTTGCCCGTTGCGCTCATTCTTAATTTTCTTTTTACACTTGGTGTGAGTTACGCATTGTCTGCATTGATGTTTGTCTTCCGAGATCTTGGTCAGATTTGGTCGATAGTTACAAAAGTTTGGTGGTTTGCCACTCCAATTTTCTATGCATTATATGAAGGCGGTAAGGGCGAAAAAGTCAGCATGTTTAATCCTATGTTTCATATTCTGGATATTTCGCGGGATGTTTTGATATACGGGACGGTGCCTGATCTCAAATCTTTACTGATTCTTTTTGCCTTCTCATCTGTATCACTTCTTGTTGGAATCTTAATTTTCCGAAAACTTTATCCTCATTTTGCCGAGCATGTCTGATTCCAATGTAATTACAGTCGGCAATGTTTCGAAGATATTTACACTTCGTGGAGAAGAAACAGCGCTTACGCGCCTGATCAAATGGAGGGAGCACCTAAAGCTTCCCCGCAAGTTTACAGCCCTTAAAAATATATCTTTTGAAGTAAGAGATGGCGAAGTGTTTGGAATAGTCGGCAGGAACGGATCAGGTAAAAGTACTCTTCTTAGAATTCTTGCCGGGATTTATCCTCAGACTTCCGGCAATGTTAAAATTAGAGGAAGAGTAGTTCCGCTGATAAATTTGCAAGTTGGCATGCAACCCAAACTGACAATGAAAGACAATATATATTTGGTTAGCTCATTGTTTGGTATTTCACGAAAGAAAACCATAAGCAATTTTGGTAGTATCGTTGATTTCGCGGAGCTGGAAGATTTTGTGAATGTGCAGGTGTATCAGTTTTCAAGCGGTATGTTATCTCGATTGGCATTCTCGATCGCAATTCATCTGGAGCCGGAAGTAATGCTTCTTGATGAAGTGTTTTATGCCGGAGACGCAGGTTTCCGAGAGAAGAGTAAGAAAAAAATGTCGGAGTTGGTAAAAGGAGATTGTACAGTTGTTATGGTTTCTCATCAGGATGATATGCTTAAGCGTTTGTGCAATAGGATTATGTGGTTGGATGAGGGACAAGTCAGATCAATAGGCGATACGCCTCAGATATTGAAAGAGTATGGCGAGGCAATGTCTACCTAAGCCATATAATGTCCGGCGTATTGAAGTCTTTTAAATTAATTTTTATATCTTTATAAAAAAAATCGGGCTTACCAGAAAGACGGGTCTTCCATGAGTACTCCTTGTATGCCAACTCCTGATCTGTTTTGGTAATGAATGAGGTAAGCAGCATATGGTTAATTCTGATATTAGACAGCTGAGGCGTATATTGAATGTGGTGCAGAATATCCAAGTCAGTCGAGCTTAGTATCTCCAGTTGTTTTGAGTAACTATAGGTTGCTCCCAGAATTTGAACGTAAATCGATAGTATGATTGCAACTGCGAAAGCAAATATCTTTGCCGGATTAAATTTAATGACTACCCAGCTAGCGCAGAAAATGGGGTTTTGAGCTAAAATATTGGC
>CAZDKL010000024.1:0-31180 GCA_964506185.1 uncultured Candidatus Peribacteria bacterium | reverse complement strand
TTATTTTTGGAAGTAATGCTTCGTAATCCTCTTTGCTGTATTGCTTATTCAAGATGCAGTATTCATTGCGTTTAAGGCCTATGCATCCAAATATATTCTTAGATGAATTAATAAAGAACGAGTACATCACGTCTCGGCATTCGGAGGTTCTCAAGCAAAATTGCACGTTGTATGAAGCAGCAACTGCGGTTGTGTAATAGATCAGCTCGCTGTTGCGCCCTCCGCTATATGCATCCATTGAATCTTTGTATAGCTTTACATCCCAAAGATGCCTTCCATCTTCAGAAAACTGCGTGCCAAAACACATGTGACATTTTTTACAGTCAAATAGATTGTCTCCTGTTGAATTTTCGCAGTTAACAATCATTAAGTTCCTGCGAATTGTCCTTTTTTTCATATCTGCAAACATTTCGTTTGCTGCATGCACCATGTATAAAGCTCCGGTATCAAACTCTTCAAGTTTTTTGTAATAGTCTTCTTTGGAAAGTTGTTCATTTAAAAAACAGTAACGTTTATTCCTCATGTTAGTACACATAAAACAATCCATGCAATTTCTACAATCCATCATGTAGGCAGAGTCACTGCATTCACTGCAGAAATATAAAAATTTTGAGTTATTGCAGTTCACGCATTCAACGCATTGATACAGCCCGTCTGATTTTGTAATTTGCATGCAGTCCGCCGAGTTTGAGGACTTGTTTCCGCGGTACGTATAAAGGAGATTTTGTGACATGTGGGTGCGCGAGCACATATAGCAGTTACTACAATCACGCATGTCATTGTTAAAGTCGCAGTTCTCCGAGCGTTCAACTCTGATTGAGGGAAGGGGGATCATCATTTCCAATTCTTTGAATTGCTGGAAAAATGGTTTATCAAAATCGTAATCTCTCCCATATTCAAGAGGATCAAACTCATCAGAATACCAATGATCTTTTTCACAAACTTTGTGCGGAGAGTCAGGAGAAAAAATAGAGATAATATCTTTTCCGGTTACATCGCATTTTCTGTAATAAAGTTTTCTTTCATTCCTGAAACTCATCCTTCTCTGCTGTCTGCAGTGCGGGCAAATCTCCGGAGGCGCAAATACATACTTCTTGCCATCAATTTCCGGTGAGACTTTCTCCAGAAAATCCAGATCTGCCTGAGTTACTTCGAAGCCGGAGTTGCAATTTGCACAGGTATTGGTCACTGATGGGTTAGGATAGCTTAGTTCTTAAGAAATTTTCCACTTTTTTGTGACTGTTCCGCTTAGATGCGGAACGTCAGACAGCCCCAGTTCAAAGGCAAAAGTAGATGTGTGTGCCGGAAAATTTTGAGATGATATTGACGAGGTTTTTCAGAGTGCCACTATTAGATACCGGCCCGTCCACCAGCGTTTTACCCACCCCGTGGGGGGCGGGTGCATCTGGAGGCCTTTTTCAAGAAAGTATTTCTATAACAAAATCATTGACTCATCACGATATATCCAATTAAAGTGCTCCTACTGATGCGAGAAGCCTGATAAGCCATTCTGGCTAAAGGCAATCTTGTGTTCCTGTCCGGCGTCTTATGACAACCCGGACTTCAAGAACCTCCAAGTGTCAGATTCTGTTTAAATAGTATGTGCAAAGGTCTTATTGCAAAAAAAGCCGGCATGTCGCGTGTCTTCCTTGAAACGGGAGAGGCTGTGCCTGTTACATATTTGGAGATTGAACCGAACATTGTAGTAAGGACAAAGACCGAGGAGAAGGACGGATACAATGCGGTTGTTCTTGGTATTGGTCCAAAAAAATGGAAAACAAGGAAAGGCAAGGAGCACACCAAATTCAAAGTTCAAAAAGAATGGCAGGTTGAATCTCTCGAAGGATTAGATCCCGGAACCGAACTTACTGCAAAGTCTATTCCTGCCGAAAGCATGGTTACAGTCAGCGGAACAAGCAAAGGAAAAGGATTCCAGGGAGTTATTAAGCGCCACGGATTCCATGGCGGGCCAAAGACACACGGTTCGCATAGCCACAGAAGAGGAGGATCGATTGGAATGTGCGCGTTTCCCGGAAGAGTTCTAAAAGGACAAAAGATGCCGGGTCGAATGGGGAACGAAAAAGTCACTTTGAACAAAAGACCAGTGCTTGCTTCAGATTCGGAGAAAGGAGTAATTTGTGTTAAAGGTCCTGTGCCGGGTCCAACCGGATCCACAGTTTTTGTTACAGTCGAATCTTCCCCGGAATCCAAAGAATAATGACTATCGATGTTTACACTGCCACAGGCACAAAGAAAGGAACGGCGACATTGCCGAAGGTGCTATTCGAAGCTCCAATTAATGAGGGGCTGATGCACCAGGCGGTTGTTCGACATCAAGGCAATCGCAGAACTGTTGTTGCCCATACAAAGGGAAGGGGAGAGATTCGGGGATCAACGCGCAAATTATTCGCTCAAAAAGGAACTGGCCGTGCACGAAGAGGATCGGTCAGAAGCCCTCTGCTCAGAGGAGGTAACAAAGCTTTTGGTCCGCTTAAGAATGCCAATTACAGAAAGGATATGCCGAAGAAAATGAGATGGGCAGCACTCAGATCATGCTTGTCCATGCAGGCGAAGAACGGAAAGATAATCGGACTCGAAAATTATCCGGATACAATTAAAACAAAAGACATGATGAAACTGCTCGAGAAACTTCCGGTCGATATCGGCCGCAAGATTCTTTTTGTAACATCTCAACATCATCAGGCACTCAGTTTGTCCGCAAGGAACATTCCAAAAGTTAAATCTATACAAGTGAGCGGACTTAATGCGGAGGACGTGCTTGGCGCATGGCATATTGTGTTTGTTGTTGATGCTCTTAAGGTTGCGGAGGAGTTGTTCTCCAGGAAGGAGAAAAAAGAAGTTAAAGAGAAACCCTCCTCCGCCAAGGCTACGGGGGGCAAGAAAGAAGAAAAGAAGGAAAAGGTTTCTAAATCGTCACCCAAAACTTCCAAGTAATGGATCTATCACGCGTTATCATCGGCCAAGTCGTAACCGAAAAGGCAGAAGGCTTGAAGAGTCAACGCACGTATACTCTTAGAATCGCGCCAAAGGCCACCAAGGTCGATGTAAAAGCTGCGCTCAAGAAATATTACGATGTTGAGGCGACGTCAGTCAGAGTAATGAGAGTGTCTGCAAAGAGCAGAAGATTCAGAGGAGGCGTTATGGAAAAAAGACATCCATTCAAAAAAGTTATGGTTACTTTGGAATCAAAGAGTAAGCCGCTTGATATTGCTACCTTTAAAACTTAAATGCCAATTAAGAAGCTAAAACCAACGAGCCCCGGACGCCGAAGCATGACTGTCATGACGACTGATCATCTTACCAAGAAGAGACCGGAAAAGCGCTTAACCAAGGGCAAAAAGAGCCTATCCGGCAGAAGCAAGTCTTCGGGCCGAATCTCAGTTCGACATCGAGGAGGAGGGCACAAGAGGCTTTACAGAAGTATTGATTTCAAAAGGTCAGACAAGGCGGGAATTCCCGGCAAAGTTGCTTCACTCGAGTACGATCCAAACCGCTCTGCCTCAATCGCTTTGATTAATTATGTTGATGGTGAAAAGCGATACATAATTGCACCTGATGGCCTCGTGGTTGGTGATCAAATCGTATGTGGAGAGAGAACAAAAGTAAAAACTGGAAATAGAATGCAGTTGAAGTTCATTCCCTCCGGTTACAAGGTTTACAATGTTGAATTGGTTTCCGGAAAGGGAGGGCAGATTGTCAGATCAGCCGGCACCTCTGCAACTCTGATGGGAATAGATGGAGATTTTGCTATGATTCAACTTCCGAGCGGAGAAGCGCGCAAAGTCAGAAGCAATTGTTTTGCATCCATCGGAACTGTTTCCAATCCTGAGCATAATTTAGTCAGAATCGGAAAGGCAGGAAGACAGAGGTGGCTTGGTAAACGACCACAAGTTCTTGGTAAATCTATGAACGCTGCAGACCATCCACATGGTGGAGGAGAAGGACACTCTCCAGTTGGAATGAAAAAAGGACCAAAGACACCTTGGGGAAAGAAGGCTCTGGGAGTTAAAACAAGAAAAGTTAAGAAGTATTCAAATGATCTAGTTATTCGCAGACGTACGCGCAAGAAGCGCAAGCGTTAATTTTTACTATCTCTATTATGTCCAGATCACTAAAAAAAGGCCCCTATGTAGACGAGAGACTTCTCAAGAAAGTTATGAAAATGATGGAAGCCGGAGAGAAGAAGATCATCAAAACATGGGCGCGCGACTGCGACATTCCGCCGGAATTCGTAGGGTTTACCTTTGCTGTTCACAATGGGAAGGATTTTATCCCCGTATATATCACGGAACAGATGGTAGGGCACAAGCTTGGTGAATTCGCATGGACTACAAAATTCAAAACTCATGGAGGAAAAATGGCGGAGGCTCAATCAAAAGCAGGATTTAAACCAGCCGGATAACAATAAATAATTATGAAAGCCCATCTAAAATCAACGCGCATAGCTCCCAAGAAGGCAAACCTGATTGCCAAGATGATACGCGGCAAAAGCGTGCCTGAAGCTCTAGAAATTCTTGAAAAGACAAACAAGAAGGCTGCGAGAATGCTTGAGCAACTTCTTAAATCAGCAGTGGCAAATGCGCAAAATAATGAAAATCAAAATCCTGATGGGCTTGTAATTAAATCATTGATCGTAAATCAGGCGCAGGCGTATCACAGAGGAATTCCTATGGCTAGAGGCAGGGTGCGTTCAATTAGGAAGTTTCTAAGTCATATTTCTCTAACGTTGGGGGTATCGGGTGCGGGTGAGGGTTTGGGGAAAAAGGAAGAAAAACCTTCACAAAAGCCTCAGGAAAAGGTAAAAAAGGATAGTAAAGCTAAAGCTTCGCCGAAGTCAGAGAAAGGTTCTACAAAGAAAACCGCCTCCGCTTCCAAGGTTTCTGCTGACTCCAAAAAATCTTCTAAATCTTCTACCTCCAAAAAATAATGGGTCAAAAGGTTAATCCCAACGGCATAAGGCTAGGCATGACACATTCATGGCCCAGTACTTGGTTTGCATCAGGAAAGAAATTCCGCACATTGTTCGTACAGGATATGAAAATTAGGAGGTATATAACAAAGAAGTTTCAGGATGCCGGAGTTAGTGGAGTTGATATTGATAGAAGCAAAAAGATTTCACTTACCATTCACACAAGCAAGCCGGGAGTTATTATTGGAAAACAGGGGGCGGCAATAGAAGAACTAAGAAAGGAACTAGAAAAGCAATTTGGAGGTTCATTCGAAGTAAATATTCAAGAGATAAGGAGTCCCGATTCGGATGCGGAAGTTATTGCAGAAACAATTCAGGGACAGATTCAGAGGCGCATGCCTTACAGAAGGGCAGCTAAGATGTCGTTGGAAAAAGCAATGCAGGCTGGCGCAGTTGGAATAAAAATTAGAGTCTCTGGTCGTTTGAATGGAGCGGACATTGCAAGATCAGAACTATTCAAAGATGGGAATATTCCTTTGCAGACTCTGCGTGCGAACGTTCAGTTCGCCAAACGCAGTGCGATCACTACTTATGGAACGATTGGCGTTCAAGTATGGGTCTATAAAGGAATGGTCTTTAAGAAAGTTGAACATATTCAATCTACTGCTTTATCCGACACTGAATCCTAATCATGCTAGAGCCCAAAAAGCTAAAACATCGTAAGCACCACAGACGCCGAGGGGCGTTCAGTGGTAAAGCATACCGTGGGCACAAACTTGCTTACGGATTTGTTGGATTAAAGGCTCAGTCAAATGGAGAGATTACGGCAAGGCAGATTGAAGCAGCCAGAAGAGCAATGACTCATTCTGTACAGAGAGGAGGAAAGATATGGATTAGAATATTTCCGCACACTCCAGTTACAAAGAAAGCTGCAGAGGTACCGATGGGATCTGGAAAAGGTGCACCAGAATACTTTGGAACTGCAGTTAAGTCTGGAGCGATTATTTTCGAGATGGACGGAATTACCGAGGAGGCTGCAAGAAAAGCTTTAACTCTAGCTGGGCACAAGTTGCCCATTAAAACGAAAGTTGTTACCAAAATTTCTAGATAATGGCTACCAAGATTTCCATCAAAGAGCTTAAGAACATGCCAACAGACGATCTCCTAAGAGAAATCAAGGAGCAATCTGCAGTTGTGGCAAAACTCAGGCTAAGTGTAAAGATGAACAAAGAGAAAGATTCAGCCAAGTACAAGAAAGAGAAGAAGCAAATGGCAAGAATGAAAACAGTGTTAAAAGAGAAACAAAGTGAATCTTCCAGTTCAGAGCCTAAGAAGGCAAAATCTGAAAAATCTTCCACTCCTAAATCATGAGAAAAAAGAAGGGAATAATTACATCGGCCAAGATGACAGATACTGTGACAGTGACTGTACATCGCCATGCATTCCACCCAATTTACAAAAAGCGCTTCCGAAGAAGTAAAAAATTCCTGGCGGATAGCAAAGGAATTGAAGATTTAGTTGAGGGTGACACGGTGGTAATCACCGAGTGCAAGCCAATAAGCAAACTAAAGAAATTTAAAGTCACGGAAGTAGTTGAACGTATTCCTCGTGTAAGTGATATTAAAGAAGAAGAGGGAATTGAAGAGGCGATTCATGGTGAGAAGAAAGAGGAAGAGGAGGGTGAGGGTGAGGGAAAAGACGAAGAAAAGAATGAAAGTCAGGAAGAGAATAAGAATAAAGAAGATTTACAAGATTCCCCAGAAGCCGCCAAATGATCCAAGATAATACCGTTCTAAATGTGGCTGATAATACTGGTGCAAAAAAGGTAATGTGCATCAAAGTCTTGGGAGGTTCTCGCAGGCGCTATGCGTCGGTCGGAGATATTGTGGTGGTTGCGGTCAAACAGGCTGCTCCACGCGGTATTGTGAAAAAGAAAGCGATAGAAAAAGCGGTTGTAGTGCGTACAAAGAAACCGATAAAGAGAAAAGATGGTAGTGCGATAAGATTTGATGACAACGCATGCATCATTATAGGAGGAGATCGTTTGCCAAAAGGAACTCGCGTATTCGGACCCGTTGCAAGAGAGCTTAGAGCTAGCGGATTCCAGAAGATTATTTCTCTTGCCCCTGATGTGTTATGAAAATTAGAAGCGGCGATCAAGTCGTAGTCATAACCGGCAAAGACAAAGGAAAAATCGGGCGTGTGCTCAGGGTACTAAACAACGGACGACTTGTTGTTAGTGATGCCAATATGCGTACCAAGCATGTTCGTGGAAATGCAAATAGGCCGGGACAGATCATCAAATACGAGGCTTCTTTGGACTCAAGCAATGTAATGCTTGTTGATCCTAAGTCTAATAAGCGAACCAGAATTGGTTTCGAGACCACGGAAAAAGGAAAGAAGAGAATTGCTAAGAGGAGTGGTGAAGAGGTTAAGGCCGGTAAAGTTCCGGAAAAGAAAGAGCTTGAAAAAGAGAAGAAAGCAGCAACCTCGGAGAAAGCTGTTGAGGATAAAAAGGAGACGAAGGATACAAAGGAGACAAAAGAAGTTAAAAAGAAGAAGGAGAAGAAAACTGAAAGAGTTGATTCTCCTGATAAAAAAGCATTCTGGAAAGGCCTTAAGTTCGGTGCGGAGGCAATGGAAGAGTCTGATGATAAAGACAGTTCAAAGAGAGATGATCGCCCGGTTTCCGATCAGGGCAAAACACCTGATACCTTTACCCACAAACGCGGAGAATAATGGCTTATGCATCACTTCATGATCGGCTAAGAGGACCAATTGCAAAAGACTTGAAGAAAGATCTTGGAATCAAGAACACTCATGCACTTCCGCAAATTGAGAAAGTTGTTGTGAATGTTGGAATAAACAAATCAAAAATGGATAGCAAAGAAATGCATGAATATATTGTTGATTCGCTTGCAAAAATTACGGGACAAAAGCCCGTTGTAACAAAGGCACGCGTTGCAATTTCCAATTTTAAAACCAGGGAAGGCATGGTTGTAGGTGCGATGGTTACTCTAAGGGGCAAGCAAATGGAAGAGTTCCTGGATCGTTTGATCAGCTACTCTTTGCCGCGCATCCGCGACTTCCGCGGAGTCACTGCCAACTTCGACGGACATGGTAATTACGCAATCGGCATTCGCGATCATTCCATTTTCCCGGAGGTTCCTTTGCCGGATGCAAAACAAATTTTCGGATTGCAAGTTCAAATAACCACAACAACAGATAGCGATGATGAGGCTCGTGCCTTGTTCAAAGCTATTGGGATGCCTTTCAAAAAGATTACAAAGGAGTCGGACGATGAAAAGGAGAAAAAAGAGAAAGCAGAAGCATTGCAGGCCGCGAAGGAAGAGGCGGAAGAAGAGGAAAAAGAATCCGAACCTGAAAAAGAATCCGAGCCCGCCGAAGGCACTGAGCCAAGTCGAAGTGCACCCGAATCCGCACCTGAATCTAATCCTAACCCTAATTCCTAATCTTTTCTTATGGCCCGTACAGCCCTAAAGCATAAGCAAAAAACCAAACTCCAGGCCTACCTGAGAGCAAAAGCCGAGGGACGAAAACCCAAATTCCCCACGCGCGTATATAATCGTTGCGAGCTTTGCGGTAGGCGTCATGGATACATGCGTTTCTTTGGAATTTGCCGAATTTGTTTCAGGGAGTTGGCCTGTGAAGGCCATATTCCCGGTGTTAAGAAATCTTCCTGGTAATAATTATGACATACGTAACCGATCCCATAGGCGATCTACTAACCAGAATGCGCAATGCGCAGAAAGCACGTCACAGCGAATGCAGAGTTCCATGGTCGCGGATGAAAGAGCAGCTATGCGAAATTTTGCGCGATAACGAATGGATTAATGATGTGGTTGTTAGTGGAGATGATCCGCATAAGGAAATGACAATTAGTTTTGTTCCAGACAAGCCTGTTCTAGAACTCAAGCGCATTTCGAAACCTGGACGAAGGGTGTATCAGAATGTTTCTGAACTTAAGCCCGTCCTGAGAGGTTTTGGAATGGCCGTTATTACAACAAGCCAAGGACTATTAACTGATAAGGAAGCTCGTGAAAAGAAAGTAGGAGGAGAAATACTTTGTACCGTTTCATAAAATGTCTCGTATAGGAAAAAAACCAGTGGCAATTCCATCCGGTGTAACCGTAGAGGTCTTCGGCAATGCAATTAAGGTAAAAGGGCCAAAGGGCGAGCTTTCGTATGCTCATCTGCCTGAAGTTACCGTAAAGGTCGAAGGCGATCAGGTATTAGTTGAACGCAAGAGTGATGATTCAGAATCCAGAGCTCGTCATGGTCTTACCCGTCAGCTGATTGCGAATATGGTTCAGGGAGTAAGTGAAGGGTACGAGAAAAAACTTGAAATAATCGGAGTTGGTTACAAAGCGCAAGCAAAGGGAAAGGTTCTTACTCTGAACCTTGGTTACTCTCATCCTATTGATTATCAGGTTCCTGAGGGAATTGAAATTACTCAGGACGAAAAGAACAAAAATCTCCTTATCATCAAAGGAATAGACAAGCAGTTGGTAGGACAAGCTGCTGCAGTTATCCGTTCATATCGTCCGCCTGAGCCTTACAAAGGAAAAGGAGTTAAGTATATTGATGAAGTTATAATTCGCAAGGTTGGTAAAGCAGCCGCCAAAGCTGAATAAAATTAATTATTAAATTGCTATGTTACCCAAAAAATTACAGGATCGGCTAAGAAGAAAAAATCGCATCCGTGCAAAGGTAAGCGGAACTGCGAAGAAACCACGCATGTCAGTTTATCGTTCAATGACTCGTATCACGGTTCAATTAATTGATGATGCATCCGGAAAGACTTTGCTTCAGGCGAGTACAAAAGAAGCAAAAGCCAAGCCCAATGCAGATGGTGCAAAGAAACTTGGTGAGCTGATTGCAAAGAAAGCTAAAGAAAAGAAAATTTCCGAAATAGTATTTGATCGTAATGCATATGCTTACCATGGCCGAGTAAAAGCTCTTGCTGATGCTGCAAGAGAAGGTGGCCTTAAATTCTAACTTTATTACTTATGCCAAAGACTTCCCGTCCAGACCGCAAAAGAAAAGATCGTTCCAAGCGAGAGCCGAAAGAGTTCGAAGAAACAACACTTAGCGTTGATCGTGTTACGCGTGTTGTAAAAGGAGGTCGAAGACTTCGCTTCCGTGCGGTTGTTGTGACAGGAAATAAAAAAGGAAAAGTTGGTTTGGGTACAGGTAAAGCATCCGAAGTTCAGTCAGCTGTTCAAAAGGCAGCTGCTACGGCAAAGAAAAATATGATCAGAATTCCAATTGTTCAGGGGACCATTCCTCACGAAGTTGATCACAAGTTCAAAGCTGCTCGCATCAGGCTAGTTCCTGCACGTGAAGGTACTGGAATCATTGCCGGTGGTGCACTTCGTGTTGTACTTGAGCATGCTGGAGTTCAGAACGTCCTTTCCAAGCAGTATGGAACATCAAATAAGCTCGTTAATGCACAAGCGACGATCAAAGCCTTAAAGAGACTAAGAGGTACTGCAGTTGATGTCGAGGCTCCGGCTGAAGGGGGAGTGAAGAACGAAAAGGAGAAGAAAGAGAAAAAAGAATTAGATAAGGAATTTGCTGGTGCTGCACAAGATCGCGAGGCTTTGGAAGAAGAGAGTTTAGGAGTTACTGAAGTCAGTAAAAAGGACATTGATCAGGAGGGGAATCTGGTTAAATAATTTGGAATTGATATAATCAGCTTATGAAAAAAGCCTTATTAATTATCGCAAAAGAAAATTATCACGACTTGGAGCTTAAGGGCACTCGGGACGGACTGGTCAGCGCGGGTTTCGAAGTTGTTCTTGGTAGTTCAGAAACTGGATCGTGTGCGGGGAAGTTAGGTGGAACGGAAGAAGCGCAAGTTGCACTCAAAGAAGTCAGCGTCGATGACTATGATTGTGTTGCATTCATAGGTGGTAGCGGTGCCAGGAATTTTTTCGATGATCCGGAAGCGCGAAGAATTGCGCATGAAACAGCAAGGGCCCAAAAGCCACTCGGAGCAATCTGCATAGCTCCGTTAATTCTTGCTAAGTCGCAGGTGCTTGGAGGAAAGAAGGCAACAGTTTGGAATGGTGATAATGAGCAAGAAGGGGAACTAGAAAAATATGGTGCAATTTACACAGGTCAGGATGTTACAGTCGATGGAAAAATTGTTACAGCAAACGGACCTCCGGCTGCGGAGGAATTTGGAAGGACGTTGGCTGCGCTTTAATTGGAATCCATTCTCCCAAAGTTCTGCACCCAATAGTCTCCGAATAATCCAATTCCAATTTCTGCAAAATCTTTATGCAAAATGTTTTTGCGATGCCCAGGTGAATCCATCCAATCCTTCACTACCTCTGTTGGAGTAAATTGTCCTACAGCAATATTTTCTCCAACAGCAAATTTGGGTCTGCATTTACATATTTCAGTTTTTGCAATTGTACTATTTGGAGTAGTTTCTGTTCTATTTGTTTCAATTAGTGCACGCACATTAAAAACATCAGTACATCCGCATTCAGATTGGTCGATATCCAAATACCCCGCGGCTTTTATGCGGTCTATGTAATCAACTCCTTCAGGAGTTACATGGCTAAAGTAACCGCGTTCATGCATATCTTTTGCGTGCTTCTGGGCCGATCTCCTAAGCCTCAAATTTGAATTGAGTGGCTCTAAATCTCTCTTTTCGCGTTCAGCATTTACCAGATAAATAATCTCATGCCGGGCTTTATCTGGACGAGCCCCGCCTTTTTTCTTGAACAAGTTACTAACGGCTAGTCTTACAGCCGACGGTGAGGATGCTGGTTTGTATTTTTCCGGAGGAGCTGATGATTTTTTGAAAGAGAAGTTTTTTGGCTTACGGAAGGGCTCTTTCGCAAAAAGCTTTTCGATAGCAACTCTTGCAGTTCCTTCCGAGACACGCAATTTTGGTTTGATAGTATTCTGCTGAGTAGCATCTACAAACATATCGTAATAATCTGCGTTTCCAACATATTTCTCGTACCATGAATCGGGTTCAACATCGGTGAAATCATGATCTCTGTTCATTCGTAATTTAAACGCAATTGTTATCATTTTCATAAACTCAGATCGAGATACCGATCTGTAGGGGAACACAAGGCCCCTTTCTGGATTGGAATTTATCATGCCAATCTCCGCGGCATAGTAGATGTATTTTGTTTCCTCAGATGTTCCAAAGACATCGGGAAAATCATATTTATCTTCGTCTACTTCGGATATTTCTTCTCTGCTAGCCCTAAGCAAAAGCTCACAAGCTTCTATCCTTGTTAAGTAATTTAACGTCGGCAAAGCGGCATTTGCTGAACTTAGAGCACCGGTGGAGACGGCGATTGCTATAAAGGCGACAACAAACCATTTTTGCATGTATGATATTGTAGCAAAAAGCCACATATTTACTTGTATCTACCTACTTCACTCACTAACATCTTCCAGATGCTCAATAAGCTCTCGCCAGCCAAAGGGTCCAGAAAGAAGCGTACACGCGCAGGAAGAGGCAATAGTGCCGGAAAAGGCACAACTGCCGGTAGTGGTACAAAGGGCCAACAATCCAGAGCGGGTAGAGGGCGTAATTTTGGATTCGAAGGAGGCCAGACTTCAATTCTGCTTAGACAGCCGAAGCTTGGTGGATTCAAGAATCCATGCAATAAAGAATACGAAGTTTTGAATTTGGGAGACCTGAAGAAGATACCAGCAGGTTCATATGATGTTTCTGCACTCAAAGAAGCCAGGATCATCCGAACGAAAAAGCCTGTTAAATTGCTTGGTAGAGGCGAAGTTGAGGGTAAGTATGCTTTGACTCTAAATGCTGTGTCCAAATCAGCCAAAGAAGCCGTGGAAAAAGCAGGCGGTTCCGTTAAAATTGATAATAGAAGTTAATGTTCACTTATCTAAAGCAACTTTGGCATTCAGAAGCTCTGCGAAAGAGAATCTTGTTTACATTGGCAATTCTTCTGGTTTACAGAATTGCAGCTCACATTACAGTTCCTGGTACCGATCCACATGCTTTGCGTCAATTTCTAGGATCGCGAGGTGGATCCGGAGTAGTTGGAGTTTTTGCGGCTCTCACAGGAGGTTCCATCGACAACTTCTCGATCGTGCTTCTTGGTCTTTCTCCATACATTAATGCTTCGATTATCATGCAATTAAGCACGGTAATTTTCCCGAAGCTTGAAGCGATGCAGAAAGAAGGCCAGTCAGGTCAACAGCAAATTAACCGTTACACCAGATATCTAACCGTTCCTCTTGCGTTTGTACAGAGCTACGGATTCCTCATCTTGCTCAGTCGCGGCGGAGCGAATTTGATTGACCTCAGTTTCCCAGCGGTGCTTGCGCCGATGCTTTTCGTCACAACCGGTTCACTCTTCATTATGTGGCTAGGGGAACTTATTACGGAGAAGGGAATTGGGAATGGAATATCACTTATCATTTTCACAGGAATAGTCTCTGGCATTCCTGCAGTCTTAAGCTCACTATTTATAGCGGGTGAGGGGAAGATGGGCGCGTTCTATCTGTTCTGTATTGTTTCGGTTGCGACTCTTGTTGCAGTTGTACTGTTTACGGATGCTCACAGACTAATCCCAATCACTTATGCGAACCAAGGAGCGGGCAGAGGAGTTCAGGGTGGAATTCCAGTCAGATTAAATCAGGCCGGAATGATCCCGATCATTTTCGCGATTTCTTTGATCACTCTTCCTGCAATAATTGCACAGTTCCTGTCCACAGCTCCGCGCTTCAGTTCAATCGTTGGGTTAATCACAACGTATATCAATCCTTCCGCACCATCTATACCGTACATAATCATATACTTCCTGCTTGTGATGGGCTTTACGTATTTCTATGTCTCCGTAACCTTCAGACCGGATGACTTAGCGGACACAATTCAAAAACGAGGAGGCTTTATCCCAGGAATCAGGCCCGGAAAGCAAACAGCTGCAGTTCTAAAGAAGACTTCCAACCGACTTAACTTGTGGGGAGGCACATTCCTTGGGCTCGTCGCAATAATGCCTCTTATCTTCACAAAGTACTCTGCCCTGAGCTCACAGGACCTCATAATCTCCGGCTCAGGTTTGATTATCGTTGTAGGAGTTGTGATGGAATTGATTCGTCAGATTAATGCACAATTGCTTGCGCATGATTATGAGAAACTCGTTTAGTGAGTAGTGTGTAGTGAGTAGATATTCTCTATACTTTCTACACACTACTCACTACCCACTCGTAAAATGGATCTAGTTTTCTTCGGAATACAGGGCTCAGGAAAAGGCACTCAGGCTAAAAAGTTAGCTGCTGAATTCGACTACGACATTTTTGAAGCGGGTGGAGAACTCAGAAAAATCAAAGCTTCCGGTTCCGAACTCGGCGAAACGGTTAAGTCGTACATCGACGTTGGCAAGTTAGTCCCATTCGAAATAATCATCCAAGTCGTCAAAGAGGCAATCGCAGCACGCCCCGCTGATCAGAAGATATTGTTTGATGGCATTCCCCGCGATAGCGATCAGATGAAAGCGTTTGATGAAATAATGAAAGAGGCAGGTCGAGAGTTTAAATGCGTTGAGATCACAGTGGATAAGGAAGACTGCATCCAGCGAATCCTTAAACGAGCTGAGATTGAGGGAAGAGCAGATGATGCGGATGAATCAATCATCAGAGACCGCATGGGTACATTCGAAGAAAAGACAATGCCGGTTATCGAGGAGTACAAATCTCAGTCCAAAATGATTGAGGTTGATGGAAGTGGGCAAATTGATGAGATTTACGGTAGACTTAAGGCATCGTTAATTCGTTAATTCGTTATCTCGTTAACACGTTAACTTACATACGAAGTAACGAAGTAACGAAGTAACGAAATAACGAGTCAACATACTTTCATTTGTGTAATGATGCTGTCATTATTTTCGCATGTCCAAGTTCCAGATATTCACAGATGCTGAAGTTGAGTCTCTTAGAAAAGGCGGAAAGATACTTCGTGCATGTTTGGATTTAATCGAGGATATGGTTAACCCTGGAGTAACAACACTTGAGCTTGATGAGGCTGCTGAAAGATTCATAAGAGATCGGGATGCGACCCCGGGTTTTAAAGGTTACAGAAATTTTCCTGCGACATTATGTACCTCCATCAATGAACAATGCGTGCATGGAATACCGGGCGATCGTCAGCTTGAAGAAGGCGACATTATCTCTGTTGATTGCGGGGTGATTTTCGATGGTCTTTATACAGACGCGTGTTTTACTGCTGCTGTAGGAGAAATAAATTCAGATGCGAAGAAATTAATGCAAGTTACAAAAATATGTTTAGAAAATGTAGTTGAGATGCTTCGAGAGGGCGTGAAGGTAGGGGATATATCAGCTCTAGTTCAAGAGACTGCGGAAGCCGATGGGTTTCATCCGGTCAAAGCACTAACCGGACATGGCCTTGGAAAAAACTTACATCAGTTTCCAGACATTCCAAACTTAGGTGAGGCAGGAACAGGTCCAAAGATTCCTACCAGAACCCTTCTTGCAATCGAGCCGATCATCTCTGCTGGGTCAGATACAGTTGAAGCAGGAGATGACGCTTGGACTCTTTCGACTTCCGACAAAGCACTTTGTGCCCACTTCGAACATACGCTACTTATTTTGCCTGATGGTTGTGAGGTTATTGCGTAATAAAAAGATAGTGAAGAATCCGAAGAGACCGACGATTCCGAGGAATTATTATAGTCCTCGGTTTCTTCGGCTTCCTCGGATTCCTTTTATTCTTTATAATTCAATTCATGAACTCCACCTTCATAGTCGGCATAGTCGGCTCAATTATTCTTGTTGTAGGTGCTGCGCTTCCATCAAAGATGGTTTCGCATCCAACTAGGCTTCCAAAGAATTGGTTCTTTGTTTTTGGGAATCTATCAATGTTCGCTTATTCGTATCTAAACTTTCTTGCTGGGGGATCAATTTTTTTCATATTCCTTCAGATACTGATTGCAGTATCCACACTCCTCATGATGCTTAATACTCCGGATAAGTACGACACCCCAATCTTGGGGCTAGCGGGAGTTGCTCTTGTGATATGGGCTCTAAGGCTCTTTGAGGGGTATGGAACCATCCTATTTGTTGCAGGGCTTGTGACTCTGGGCGTTGGATTTGCCATGGATACTGGCACTGTCAGGAGAGACTTTGCGCTAGCCATTGGAAGCGCTGTGATAGCTGTATTTAGCTTTATCGTTAAGGACTGGATATTCTTCTGGCTGAACGTATTTTTCGCCCTATTTAGTGCCTATTATGTTCTAAAATTGAGTGGTGCTAAAAAGGACATAAACAAGCCAAAACCCGCATAAACAGCCTATAAGACAACAATTTTTAACACGATGCAATGCATATTTACCGCTTTTGGTAAAAAATGGAGCATTTAGCTTGATGAAGCCAAAATCGATCTGTAGTCTTTATCGGCTTATATTTTTGTCTTGCACTCTGTGTCAAAAGATGTGATTGAACTCATCGGCATTGTTGAAGAGTCTTTCCCCAATGCCACCTTCCGAGTAAAAGTCCTAAGTTCCCAAGCAAAAGATCACGAACTTCATTGCACACTTGCCGGACGCATGCGGAAATTCCGCGTGCGAATACTCCCGGGAGACCGGGTAAAGGTAGAGATCACCCCATACGATCTGGAAAAGGGGCGAATCACTTACCGTTTCAGATCTGATCAAGTTCTTCCTCTGGAGGAGGAACCGGAATCGGAAAAGCCGGACGAGTCGACAAAAGAGGATCCGCAAGCAGCCCAAGCATAATAATTTATTTTAACCATTTTCTCTGCGATGAAAGTACGTGCTTCTGTAAAACCGATCTGCAAAGACTGCCGCATGGTAATAAGGCGAAGTGGCAGAAAAAAGAAAATGGTTCGACGAATAGTTTGCAAAAACCCGAAGCACAAGCAAAGACAAGGTTAATCAATTACTACTAACTACCCACTACTCACTCATAATTAATGCTTAGAATCGCAGGAGTCGTACTACCGGCAGAAAAAAGAATTGTAATTGCTCTCACAGAGATCAAGGGAATAGGGCAATCTTTATCTGCCAAGATAATCAAAGAGTTGAATATCGATCCTGATTCCAAGGCGAGCGCACTAAGCGAAGAAGATCAGGCAAGGTTAAGATCACGTATTGAGCAGGAAGAAGTAGAAGGTGATCTTTCCAGAAAAGTTTCGATGGATGTGAAAAGATTGCAAGACATTGGAACGTGGCGTGGTTATAGGCATCGCAGAAAACTCCCCGTTAGAGGTCAGACATCCCGAAGAAATGCAAGAACCAAGAGAGGCAAGAAGAAGACGGGTCTCTCTGGTCGAGTTACTTTAACTAAGACTTAAACTATGGCTACTCCCAAGAAACCAACGAAGATCAAGAAGAAGAAGATCAAGAAAACCGTTCCAAAAGCGCGTGCATGCATCTTCGCAGGCGAAAATAATACTATCGTTACCTTCACAGATTTGGATGGGAATGTCTTGGGTGGAGGTAGCTGCGGTCGATCAGGATTCAGAGGAACCAGAAAATCGACTCCTTATGCCGCAAAGGTTGCGGCTGAACAGGCTGTTGAGGCTGTGCAAGGGTATGGTATCCAATCAGTTCAAGTTGAAGTAAAGGGACTCGGGCCTGGACGAGAGCAAGCAATTCGCGGAATACAGGGAGCAGGATTAGATCTAGATGCAATCATTGACAGAACTCCAATCGCACACGGAGGTTGCAGACCTAAGCGTCGCAGACGTGTTTAATTACCACTTTATGTTTTTATTTGATTCTATTACCGGCACTTAGCAGATTAGCACTTAGCAGATTAGCTAATATGCTAATCAGCCAATCTGCTAATTGCTCTCCGAAATAACAATTGCCGTCACTAACTTAACTACTCCAATAATGAAATATACAGGACCCAAAGCAAAGCGCTGCAGAAGACAAGGAACCAACATATATGGAAGCGATAAGTACGATAAGATTCTGCAAAAGAAGCCTCAGCCACCAGGAAAAGGACCGCGCACACGTCTTGGGCGCAAGTCTCAGTTTGCACAGCAGTTAATGGAAAAGCAGAAAGTTAGGGATATTTATGGGCTTTCCGAGAGGCAATTCAGAAATATTTATGATGAGTCATCATCTTCCAAAGGTCAGACAGGAGATGTAATAAAGCAATTGCTGGAGCGCAGGCTTGATAATATTCTCTTTAGAGCAGGATTTGCTTTAACTCGATTGCAAGCGCGACAATTCACAAGTCATGGACATTTCAAGATAAATGGACAGCGCGTGACGATTCCTTCATACCGATTGAAGGAAGGTGACAAAATTGAAGTACGTGAAAAAAGTAAAAGTTCTCCTGTATTCGGTCCCATCTTAGAAGCACATGAAAAGTACATGCCACCGGGATGGATGAAAGTAAATAGTAATGCCATGACGATCGAAATCGTTTCTCTCCCCGATCCGGAATCTGCAGAGCAGGCAATAGATGTAAGGCAGGTCGTGGAGTACTATTCTAGGAAATAACCCTTCAAATTATTTGTTTCAAACTCTTCATTCTTTCTTCCCAACCAATCTATGCACATCATTCAGGAAGAAATCGGGCCACCGGTGTTTAGCACCGTACCCATTTCCAAAGACTCCGACGCTGTTGCTACGTTTACCATTACCCCTCTTCCTCCGGGATTTGGAATAACTCTGGGAAATGCAACTAGAAGAGTTCTCCTTTCCAGTCTTCCTGGCGCAGCTGTCACTTCTGTGCGAATTAAGGGAGTTCAACACGAATATACTGCCCTCAAAGGAGTCACTGAATCTGTTCTGGATATTTGTTTGAACTTAAAGAAGCTAACATTGCGCAAGTTCAACAAGGATCCGGAAATTGTTTCTCTGGTTGCAAAGGGGCCAAAGGTTATAAAAGCAAAGGACCTAAAGGTTTCTTCCGATATAGAGATTCTAGATCCGGATATGACGATTCTAACTTTAGAAAAGGGAGGAGAAGTAGATTTGGATATCACTGTAGAAAAAGGTGTTGGGTATTCTCCTGCCTCCGAAAGAAACAAGAAGCAAAACGAGCCTGGACTCATTCATATCGATGCAATATTCAGTCCTGTTACAAGAGTCAAGTTTGATGTTGAATCTGCGCGTGTAGGACAGAGAACAAATTTGGATAAGCTAGTTTTGGATGTCGTTACAAATGGTTCATTGACGGCAGAGGAGGCAATGCAGTTCTCGTCTCAGCTTCTTAAGAGCTACTTCGAGTACTTCTCCAGCGCCGATAAGATAGTTGAGCAGGAATACATTGCAGACTTTAGCAGGGCAGGTGCAGGTGCAGGAGTTCAGGATGATGACAGTGCTCCTGTAAAAGAAAGCTACACCCCAATAGAAATTCTAAACTTCTCACCAAGAACTCTTAACGCCCTTATTAATGCAGGCGTTGGAAGCATCGAACAACTTACTAAGTGCACAGAGGCTTCATTAAGCAACTTTAGAGGATTCGGAGCAAAGGCATTAGACGAAGTAAGAGCAACACTTGCCGAAAGAGGATTAGCATTAGCAGACGAATCACTTGATGTTTAGATGATTTTTAGTTAAAAACCTTTACTCCATGCGTCACCAGAATTCCAGACTCGGCCTAAAGCAAAAACCGGCACACGCCAGGATGCTAAAGCGCAATCTGGTAACATCACTTCTTCTCTATGAATCCATACGAACCACAAAGAAAAGAGCAAAAGTGATTCAGCCTATTGTCGATAAGTTGGTACTGGTCGCCAAAAAGAAACCAACTCACTTGGCTATTAGAACCATTAACAGGACTGTAACTGACAAGAATGCTAGCAAAAAGGTTATGGAGGTCCTTAAGCATCGTTATGAGGATCGTTCGTCAGGACTCACAAGGATGGTTCCTGCGGGTGCCAGAAAGGGGGATGGGGCAGAGTTAGTGGACTTGAGTTTGGTGGAAGGCAAAGATGTTCCTCCTACGGAGGAAATTCCAAAAACCAAAAACCAAAAACCAAAAACTTCTAAATCGAAGTCTTCAGCCTCCAAAAAATAATGAAAACAACTATTGTTAAGCCATCGGCCCCAAAATGGATTCTGATTGATGCAGAAGGGCAGTCTCTTGGCAGACTATCTGCCAGTGCGGCTTCCATGCTTAGAGGGAAGCACAAGCCTTCATTTTCACCTCATCAGATATATGGTGACCATGTTGTTGTAATAAACGCTTCGAAGCTCGATTTTCAACCTGCTAAATTCCACAGAAAGGTGTACTCAAGACATACAGGATTCATAGGAAGCCTCAAGTCTATTACGCTAGGAGATCTGTTCAAAAAGGATCCTTCGCAAGTTATTGAAAAGGCAGTAAAAGGAATGCTTCCCAAGAATAGACTCAGAAAAGAAATGATGAAAAGGCTTCATGTTTATGCAGATAGCGAGCACAATCATGAGGCTCAGAAGCCTGAACCATTAACCTCTAATCCTTCGACGAGCTCAGGGCAGGCTAGTAACAATTAACCTTATTTATATGACTGCAGCCACCTCATCAAAGAAGTCCTACCACTACTCCGCTGGAAAGCGAAAGACATCTATCGCGCGAGTTAAGCTTTTTGAAGGGGGCAAAGGAGACTTACAGGTAAATGGAAAGGATGCAAAAGAGTACTTTACAAGAATTCAGCTGGAGAATGCTCTAGCGCCTCTTGCTCTTACAGACAACGCAAAGACTTTTGATGTAGAAGTGGTTGTAAAAGGAGGAGGCAAGTCTGCGCAGTCAGATGCAATCAGACATGGGATTAGCAGAAGCCTGACACTATTCAATCCTGATTTTCGTCCAACACTAAAAAAAGAAGGATACCTTAGGCGTGATGCTCGCATTAAAGAAAGGAAGAAGCCAGGTCTAAAGAAGGCTCGCAAATCTCCTCAGTGGGCAAAGCGATAGCAGATTGGCAGATTGGCAAATAGCAGATTAGCTATGGTTTTTTAATGTTATTAAAAAAGCTAATCTGCTAATCAGCTAATCTGCTAACAGCCATTTAGGCTGCCAAAGACAGAGAAATCTTCATATAGTACAGACTAGTACCGTCTTCTGTATCCAAAATAAATCTTGCATCCAGATCCAATAGCTGTGTGATGGTTTGGCACATTTTAAGTAGCGTTGGGGCTGGAATCGAAATGCCGGATTCCAAACAAGTAGCGCAAAGACCAGCTGCATCCCTTGAACGGATGAACGGATCTCCTTTATCAGAAATTATGGTCCTTAGTGATTCCTGAACACCGACGATATATCTTTCTATATATGTCTCGAGTTCCTCCACCGGCAACTCATGCACCTCTGGAAGTACCTCCAGTATGTCTAGGTCACTGTGAATGGCGTGCGCGATGCAGGCTTCGATGGACATTTTTGTTTGGGTATTTATTTTGCTTGCTGGCCGTAGCCTTGGTGTAGGTTGGTGTTAGTTGATTATTATAGCATTTTGAGGCTATTTTTTCAATGAGGGTTTGAAAGGAGACTTAACATAATGCTCGAAAATTGGGGTTAATTAGGTAAAACCATTGAAATATTCAAATGAAGAATGAATAATGAATAATGAATAATTATTCATTATTCATTCACTCATTATTCATTTCTAGCCACCTTAGCTCAGGGGTAGAGCAACTCACTCGTAATGAGTAGGTCCCGGGTTCAAATCCCGGAGGTGGCTCCAATATTTACATATAAATCATATTGTGGTATAATATTTGTATGAAACAAAATGACTCCGAAAGTCTTGATGAGGCATTGAATTGCTGTTCATCAAATCAATTTGAGAGAGCTCTTGCTATAGCTGATCAACATCTTTCATCTGAGCCCTCTCGTGAAATAGCCATTCAAGCTCATCGCATTCGAGGATATGCGTTAATGGGCATGGGGCAATTAGATGAGGCAATAGACGAAACAAATTTGGCATTGCAAGCAAATCCTAGCGATGTCGAGACACTTACATTCCGATCGCTTATTTATAGAAGGCAAGGAGATATTGATGCTGCCGATAGAGATAGTAGAAGAGCTCTTGAAATTGATCCTAGCAGTATTCAAGCACATGGAGAAGTGGCACTTGTTGCTCTCGAGAATCAGGATTACGACACTGTAATAAGTGAAAGCACCATTGTTATAGATTCTGATGAAGATGGTGATGAACCGATGCGTGCGGATGCATACAGTTGGAGGGCTCAGGCACATCTGAGGCTTGGAGATGTTGGTAGGGCAATGTCTGACATAAACACGGCGATAAAAACATGGCCCGATAACTCATCTATTTACTGTGGCATCAGATCAGATATACACATGGCAGATGGCAATCCAAGTGGCGCGAATAGTGATATAGATATGGTGCTAGCAAGGCAACCAGAAAGTCCTGATCTACTATTTCGTAAGGGCAGAACACTTGGAGCGTTAGGACGGTTCGAAGATGCAGTTCGCTTTATTTCAGATGCTATTAAAGAGAGGCCACAGTTCGAAGAGGCACTATTAACTAGAGCAGCCGCATTTATGAACTTAAATCGAAACGATAAAGCACTACAGGACGTTGATGCTGTATTGAGTTTCAATCCGAGAAGTGATATGGCTTTGGCTATGAAACAACAGTTATCGACTGATTAGTATCAACAACTCATCACAGTCCTAACTTCCTCCAAGAGGGAGCTCCAAAAAATACTCAATTCTTTTATCAAGATATGGTAGTCTGATCTGCCCATGAAAAGAAACACTGCTCTCACTTGGTCCTGGCTTAGTATCTTAAGCAAGAAGAGATATGATGCTCTGGTGGGGAAATTTGGGGATCTGGATGAGGCTTTGAAGCATGTTGACCGCGATTTCCTTAAGGAGCTTGGATGCCGGGGTGATACGATTGAGTGGAGTCTTCAGAGGCTCAAGGAATTCAACTTAGATGAGTATGAAAAGGAGCTTAATAAACTCGGTCTTAAGTTGATTACAATTGAAGATGAAGACTATCCGGAACTTCTGAAACAAATTCCTGATGCTCCGGTTTTCCTTTACTACAAGGGCTCCCTGGGAATCTTAGACAAACCGTGTATCGCTTGTGTTGGCACGAGGGAGATGAGCGGATATGGAAAAAGAGCGGTTGAAGAATTTATTCCATCATTTGTCAGGTCAGGAATGACTACAATAAGCGGACTTGCACTTGGAATTGATGCGCAAGTTGCACGTGAAACAATCAGATCAGACGGGAAAACAGTCGCGGTTTTAGGTCACGGACTCAAAGAAATATATCCATCGTGCAATAGGAGGCTCGCTGATGAGATAGTTGAAAGTGGCGGATTAATTTTGAGTGAATTCCCATTGGATCAGGCGCCGGAAAAGTTTACATTCCCTGCGCGCAACAGAGTCATCGCAGGCCTTTCTCTTGGCACGATAGTATTCGAGGCCGGCAAAGGAAGCGGTGCACTCATCACCTCTGACCTCGCATTAGATTACGATCGTGAAGTATTTATAGTACCGGGACAGATATTTGATAAAAATTTCGCGGGTTCAAACAAAGTTATATCAGAGGGAAGGGGAAAATCAGTCTCTTCACCAAAGGAAGTTCTGGAAGAGCTGGGGATGATAGCTTCAGAGAAACCTCAAGTAAGCTTCAAGCCCGAGGATGAGTCTCAAGGAATTATTTATGAAGCTCTTACAGGAATGCCACAGTCAGTTGATGACTTGACAGAGAAATGCGCTATTCAGGCTTCAATAATAAATGCCACATTAACTGTGCTTGAGCTTGGAGGGGCTGTGAAGAATGTTGGAGGAGGGAATTGGGTTAGGATCTGACCTCACCCCCAACCCCTCTCCTGCAAGCAGGAGAGGGGAGCTATGTGGTTCACATAATCCCCCTCTCCTCTCAAAGAGGAGAGGGGGGTCTGGGGGGTGAGGTCATTCAGTAATTGCCTAATTAAGCTCAGAGTTATACAATCACAGACAATTTCCCCCTTTTATATGGATTCATTTATTTCGAGGCTGAAGGAGGCTTTTGGCTTCTGTATTAAGTTTAAGGTTCCGGTACTAGTCGGTGCTGTTGTCTTTGCTTTACTAACCACGGCTGTGCAGATAGGGATTCAGTCGAATTTAGGTCTTCCGGTAGGCAACTTTGAGGAAGTGGGTGCAAAATTGGAAGATCTTTCGGGAAAAATTGAAGAAGGAGATACAGAGGCTATTAATGAGGCGATGGGTGAACTTGGAATGATAGGAAAAGATGGTCAAATTGGCGTTACCAGCCCCGCGGCTCTCTTATTTACACCTCAAATAATAGGAACTATGGGTTTGATGATGTTAATTATGATGATAATAGTGTTGATGACTAATGCGTATTTCCTTGTCTTACCGATCGAGAAGATTTCAAATTATGGACAAGCATTCAAGCGATCACTTCAGTTATTTTTACCTTTGTTAGCTCTTGGAATATGGGCAATGCTTAGGTCATTTGTTTGGATTCCAATCGTTGGAATGCTATTTGCACTCTATTACTTCCCAAGATTCATTTTTGCTGGAGTGATCTATATTAAAGAGAAAAAGGGGATCAGAGAAAGTGTACGAACTTGTATCGAAAGGACTAAAGGCAAATGGTTCAGTATTGTTCTTAACTACATTGGATTAGCAATTGTAACGTTTGTTGTGATGGCAGTTGCGGCCAGTGTTCTTGTGATCACAGGACCCATTTCGCCTTTTCTAAATAGTGTTGTCAGCAATCTGTTTGTTGCGTTCTGGTCTGCATTTACAGTAATTTATGCGGGTCAGATTGGAACTCCTGCGCCTACGGTTGCCCCCGAGGTTTCTCAGACTTAAGTACTCTTATGCAAGAATTCATCACTTTGCTTAAAAATTCAGGCAAAATCTGGAAAAGGATTCTGGTTCCTCTGTTACTTGGGACAATGGTTTTCGTTCCATTGTATTTGTTGGTGGATGGTGCACATAGACAACAATCAAGCAAAATAGTTCGAGAATCATTGCTGACAATTGGAATATCCAATGATCGATACAAAGCTTTAGACGAGCGCATGCGTGAGGGTGATGAAGAAGCATTTACAGATTTTTTGTCGGAAACACAAAGAGCTACCGATGCAATTGATCGAATGCCAGAGGAGAAAAGAGAAGAATTCTTCAGATCGCATAGTATTGCCATAGGCCTAAAGCTGATTCCTTCTCTATTAATATTTACCTTTTTAGGCTTTGTTGTGTTTGTATTAAGCAAAACATATTTCCTGATTCTGGCTTTGGGATTGGAGCAAGACGCATTAGCAGCACTTAAGTTTTCGTTAGTTAAGCTAATACAAATGCTCGGTGTCTCGCTGTGGGTTCTTATCAGATCGTTTATATGGATTCCGGTGGTTGGCATTATTCCGGCAATTATATTGCTACCTAGGTTTGTATTCTCTTGCATCATATTCCTGACTCAAAAGAAAGGAGTCTTAGCTAGCGTGAAAGATAGCTACGCAAAGACCAAAGGCAAATGGATGATCGTATTTAAGAATTATTTGTTGCTTCTCGCATGCATAGTGATTGCAGTAGCTCTGTTAGAAACAGCAATTGATTCAGATAGAGCCTTGGGCCATATACTTATGTTGATTGTATGGCAAGGACTGGTGTCGTTTGTTGTAGTGTTTACCGTGGTGCTGTGGAAAGACGCATTTAAAAGCAACTAGATTCTAGGATGATTTTTCAATAGCAATCTCTACAATTTTTCTAAAGTCATCAGGCTTTAGCGAAGCTCCTCCAACCAAGCCACCATCAATATCAGGTTGAGACAAAAGCTCATCTGCATTTTCAGATTTCATTGAACCTCCATAAAGGATTCTGGTCGATTCTTGCTTATCCTCCGGCAATTGTGATCGGATAAAAGCATGCATTTCCTGAGCGTCTTTAGATGTAGCTGCCGGCTTATTCGGATCACCTCTGGATATTGCCCAGATTGGTTCGTAAGCAAGAATGATATCTGATTCAGTCGGAAGTGGTTTTAGTTGAGCTTCGATTATCTTCTCAGTTTTTCCGCTATCGCGTTCTTTCTCTGTTTCACCAAAACAAACAACCGGATGAAGCCCGGCTTCAAGGGCTGCAATAGCTTGCGCAGCAACATCTTCATTTGATTCGTTATGAAATGATCTTCTGTCTGAATGCCCGCAAAGGACAGCCGTACATCCTGCTTCCTTAATCATTTTCATACTAATATCTCCTGTGAATGCTCCGCTATCTTCGGCTCTTCCAAATTGCGCTCCGGTTATTATTCCAGATTTAATTGAAGCAGGCAGATCCAGAAAAGTTGGAAAGATATACACATCAACAGCGCTATGGGTCTTGTATGGAGAATCCTGCTCAAATGCGCCTTCAGGAGCGGGATTCATTTTCCAGTTTGCGGCAATTAACAACTTACGATCCATATGTACAGGAGTAATAACACATCAGGTGGAAGCTTAGTTGACTGGTTGACTAGTTTCAAGTTACTAGTTTTTTTTATTTAAACTAGTAAACTAGTTAACCAGTTAACTTGTAACTATTATCTATGGATCTTCCTCAAAAAGTCGTACTGGCAACTGATCACGCAGGCTTCGAACTCAAAGAAGCCATCAAGGCGTATTTGGCCGAGAAGGGAATTGATGTAATAGACAGTGGAACATTCTCTGAAGAGTCAGTCGATTACCCCGAGATGATCAGAAAAGGCTCAGCAGCAGTTTTGGATGAAGGAGTTCCCGGAATATTTTTCTGCGGGACCGGAATTGGCGCTTCCATAAGTGCAAATAAAGTTAAAGGCATACGGTCAGCACGATGCTGTACCGAGGCAGATGCCAAATTATGCAGGCAACACAATAATGCGAATGTTATGAGCTTGGGCGGAAGGGTTGTTGGTCAAGAAGATGCCAAGGCAATGGTTGATATATTCTTAACGGAAGATTTTGAAGGGGGGAGGCATCAGAAAAGGGTAGATGATATTGAACCAAATCTATGAGCGATTCAAAAATAATCATCGCGCCATCCATTCTTGCAGCAGACTTTAATAATCTCAGTGAGGAGATCAAAAGCATAGAACCATTTGCTGATTGGATTCAGATTGATGTAATGGATGGACACTTTGTTGATAACTTGAGTTTTGGTGCTCCGGTTGTAGATGACATTGATACAAAGCTTAAAATTGATGTGCATCTGATGGTTGAAAATCCAGCTGACAGAGTGGAAGAGTTTTTGAAGGCTGGAGCACAGCACATCACATTTCATGCGGAAGCGGTCAAAAATAGTGATCAAAGAAAAGCCCTTATAGAAGCCATAAAAGCTGGTGGAGCTACTGCGGGAATAGCTATAAATCCAGAAACTGATCTTAGTGAAATTGATGACTGCGTAGACCAAGTTGATCTTCTTTTGGTTATGTCTGTTCATCCCGGTTTCGGCGGGCAGGAATTTATTGATGATGTTTTGGATAAGGTAAGAGAAGCAAGATCCAAACGTCCTGAGCTTATGATACAAATGGACGGCGGAGTGGATGACAAGACAGCTCCGAAGTGTATCGAAGCAGGTGCTAATAATTTAGTTTCTGGTAGTTTTATTTTTGGCTCAGAAAACCGTGAGCAGGCTATTGTTTCACTAAGAGGATAAACAATCGATGAACAATGCTATTAAATTACTGGCCCCATTAATTCTAATAGGAGTGTTGCTCACGGGCTGCGTTGAAGAAAGGATTTTCAGTCCCCATGGATTTAGATTACAGGAGATTACACTCAAATCTCCTAGGGGTGAGACAGTAGAGGTGGTAGTTGAGATAGCAGAAACAATGGAGGAGAAAAAGAAAGGCTTGATGGGTAGAAAAGAACTAAAAGAAAATCATGGAATGTTGTTTGTATCAGAAACCCCGTTCAGGCAGTCTTTCTGGATGAAGAATACTTTAATTCCGCTAGATATAATCTTTTTTGATGGGAATGGTCAGTTTGTTTCCTATCAAACTATGATGCCATGCAAAGAGGATCCATGTAGATTTTATGAGTCTGAGGGGCAAGCTATGTTTGCGCTTGAGGTACCTTCAGGCTTCGTAAACATGCATGGAGTCGGTGATGGGTGGAAGCTGCTTAAATAATTGAGAGTAAGATCATTAAGAATACTTTTGCGTAAATGTATTACTAATAAATTTAGGCTTCTATCAGATCTTCAGCTATTAGAAGGAACCATTCGCGTGAATAGTAGAATAAGATAATGTATTTAGTTAGAATTAATATTTAGATGGTATGTGCGCACATACCTACATATTCTGAGTCTTGATAAGTAGTATCTTAGGATATACAGGATTGGGGGGGGGTGATTCATTGAAATCAAGCCAATCCTTAAATCATGATAATCAAGGTTCAGATAGCTAAGCCGTCACTCCAACCATAAACGGAGCTAGGTTCTTCTCCATTCTTCCAATAACATCCGGATCTTCGGGCAGAGCGAACTCTCTTCCAGTCATTCTGTCGTACAGATTGATGTATTTGCTTGCAAGCATTGCGCGTACATCATCCGTAATCTCCGGCCATGTACTCTTATCCTCATACTCAAAGCCCTGACTTCTGACCCACAACCTGAAGAATTCTTTATCAAGGGACTCAGGCTCTTCGCCCTTATTAAATCTATCCTCATAGGTTTCCTTAACCCAATATCTGGATGAATCCGGTGTGTGAACCTCGTCAGCCAGTGTAATTGTTCCATTCTCATCAACTCCCATTTCATATTTAGTATCCACAAGGATCAATCCATGCTCATCAGCAATCTTTTGTCCTTTTCTGAATACTGCAAAAGCCTTCTCTGTGATTTCGTCCCATTGTTCTTTGGTAGCCAGCCCCTGTTCCACGACTCCCTTGGGATCAATTGGCTCATCATCTTCGGACTTGGTTGTGGGAGTGATTATGAGGTCAGCAAAAGGTTGGTTTTTAACCATGCCTTCGGGGAGAGTATTCCCACAAAAGTTTCTAACTCCGTTGTCATAATTTACCCATGCCGAAGTCTTGGTGGAGCCGGTCAAATACGCTCGGACCACAATCTCAACTTGCAGAATTCGGAGGTCTTTTACCACTGTAACATTCGGGTCCGGCGAAGAAATAATATGGTTCGGCATTACATCAGAGACCTGGTCGAACCACCAAAGTGCGAGCTGACTTAGGACCTGTCCTTTGAGTGGGATGGTGCACCAGTTGATGTCAAAAGCGGACTGCCTGTCGGTTGCAATTAGGATCGTTTTTTTATTCTCGGCTTGCTTATAAACGTCTCGAACTTTGCCCTGATAACGTTCTCCAAGTCCGGTAAAATCAGTCTTTTCTAGGGCAGTTGGAAGGAATGGTTTTAGCTGTTCTGGGGTGATCATAATTTGTTGGGAAGAAGATTAGTGATGAAGAGAGCATACCACATATTTTTTAGCTTCGTAGATCATAATAAGTATGCTTTACAGGCACAAAATACCTACTTAAATTTGCTTCAAAACGTGTAATAGAGGCCAAACAAAATTATTGAGAGAAACCCCGTTTTGTGATAAAATATTAATGGAATGAGCCTTAGGCTCGCGAGGCTCAAAAGTTAAAAAAAACAAACAAATAAACTATTCGATGGACGAACAAAAACACCCACTTAATTCGGTTAGTGAAATGCAAGAATTCCTCCGCCTGGAGGGGGACAGCTCGCCTGTAATTTGGGGTCGGGAAGAAAGAAAAAAGTTCATCGGAGAAGTGCTCGAATTAGTTGGATATGAGAGGTTGTCCCGAGACGAAAAAGGAGTGGTCAGACATTACCTTCAAGTGGCCGCCGGGTACTCCCGAGCACAGGTCGCAAGAGTGATCAAAGAGTGTCGGGAAAATGTTCAAGTCACGACTCCAGTTCAGCTCGAGTCCGAAGTTCAAGGGCCAAAAAAACCGAGGGTACTTCGAACTGCGGTCGCGGGGATTGCGTGCTTGTTGTTACTCGTGATCGGGTCCGACATTTTGGGCCCGAGTGATTCGCTAAAATTTTTAACTGGCAACATTCGCGGGTCAGTTCAAGTCGAGGGTGATGTGAAGAAGTTGTTACCAGTTGGTCCGACCAAGAGGGTGACTAGGGTTGAAACTGTCTCACCGAAAAACGAGAGGCGTATGTTGTTCGCCAAGCAGAACAAGCTCTCTCCTCAGGGCACCCACAAGATAGTGGTCGAGACTCAGGTGGCTCCGGATTTAGAAAGCCTTGAGGATCGGGTTCAGGAAAGGTTAGACAGTAGGCTGGGCAGGATGTGGGATCAGATATTAAGACGTAAGACGGAAGACGTAAGCAGTAAGGCTCCCGTCCATGGAGCGCCTACCAGAGAGACGGTTATCAAGGAAATTCATACGGTTGCTAGCGAGGTGGATATCTGGAAGATGTTAGGTCAGGGCAGGGAGGGGGAGGTTATTGTTTACAAGAATGGCAGGCCTCAATGGGATGTTCCTCAGTTTGCGAACGGTAATCCTCAAATGGGACCTGGGCGTTCACCAGGAGGAACCCATGGATCTGCTCCAGAGCGAAGAAGGTACGGCGGAGGCGGGGGCGGAGGTGGAAGCTCAAGTTCAACGACTACAAGCACAACAACAAATATCACTCAGGCAGTTAGTGACAGCGACTGGACGATAAGTGGAGAGAATATGTACAGCGGTGTGGTTGGATTGCTTGGTATTGGAACTGATACCCCAACTGCGAAACTGGAGGTTGTGGGAACCGTCTCGGGGGGAGTCATCTTCGCACAAGATACGTTGGCTTCCTCTGGCAATCTGATTGTTGATGGAAATGCAGAATCAAGAGGAACGATTTCTGGTGCGGCTTTGAATATTATGGCTGCGGCTGATTCATACATTCTGGGGAATGTGGGCATTGGTCAGTCATCAGCAGAGACTGCCTTGGACGTTGCTGGTACGATCTCAGGATCAAGTATCACAGTCAGAGGACTTTATTCACTTCCAACTGTGGACGGAGCTTCAAATCAGATACTTAAAACAGATGGAGCTGGAACTTTATCATGGACGAATGATGCGGGTGGAACTTCTTATGTTGAAGGACAGGGGCTTACCTTGAATGGTGCTGTATATTCGCTTTCGGAGAGTTTCTCTGGAACAGCTCTGGAAATCTCGGGTACATCATCAGGATGGCATCTTCACGCTCAAGATCTTCTAACATCTTCAGGTTCACTTTCAGTCGACGGACTTACATACCTAAACAACAACACAGCAATTACAGGAACTCTCTCAGCTTCCTCAAACATCTCAGGTTCGGGGACACTTT
>CAZDKL010000023.1:22995-31301 GCA_964506185.1 uncultured Candidatus Peribacteria bacterium | reverse complement strand
CATGTCTAGAGATGCCTGAAACCCCATTTTCTGCGCTAGCTGGGTAGTCATTAAACCAAATATTCTGGCATCTCTTTGTAAATTCACTGAAGAATGCCTGATACGCGCCCCATCCGTAATATGTTTCATAGCACAATTCGCATCCTTCCATCATGTATGAGCAATCAACCAAGTCTCGGCAGTGATCTATTACCCAGTCGGAGTAATAGATGTCTTCACATTCAAATGTAACTGCAGAAAGATAACAGTCTTTGTTATCAGCAGAATGATTTGTAAATTGCGAGTTTTTACTGTTTTTGTTTACAAGTGCAAGACGAGGTACTTCCAGTTGCAGCTCCCGGGATTGTTCAAAGAAAGGACGGTTAAAATCAAAGTCTCTACCATAATCCAGTGCATTCCAACTATCACCCCACCAAACGCTTTGTTCATAGATTTTGAAAGGAGAATCCGGTGGATACATTGAGATAATATCTTTACCTGTTGCATCGCATTTTCGTTTGTACATAAATCGTTCATTTCTCCATGCCACTCTTCTTTGCAGTCTGCAGTCGGGACAAAGTTTTGGAGGCGGAATCATGCATTTCTTTCCTCCAAACATTGGCGAGACTTTTTCATAAAAATCCAGATCACTTTGCGTGATCTCGAACTCAGAGCTGCATTTGGTGCAAGTTTTCTGCATAGGGCGTGATTATACCAGTTGTTAATCCACCGACTGGCAATTAGCAGATTGGCAATTGGCAGATTAGCTAATCTGCCAATCTGCTAACAAGCTAATCTGCTAATAAACCTCAGCAAGGTAACACTCCTCACAATAAATCTTCTCGGGTTTATCGGGTGAATATGTGCTCTCGACCTCCTTGCCACACTTTCCACACTCTCTTTTCCAGAGCTTGCGGGGGTTTCTAAGCTCAAGCCTTCGCGAATAGCGTTCATCCGGATGAAGGCGGGGGAGAGGGAGGTTATGCTGGCGGTAGAAGGCGAGTTCAGGCTTTAGGATCTGATACGGTCTTCCGCTTTTTTGGCTTGTAATAGCCCAATTCAGGACATCATCCGGAATATCCTCAAGCTTATCAGGCAACTGATCTGCGGGAATGGTTTTTTCCACCTGAGGAATATCATCCTTTAATTCTCTCCATAAATAACCCTTCTTTTCCGCTTCTTCCTTAGTCAGCGGCACGTATTCCTGAGCGACGCTTTCATTGTATCCGAATGGAGCGAACTCCGGAAGGAAAAACTTACCCCATTCACCTCCGGCTTTCATATGCTCAATAATTTTCGGAACTAATTCGTTATATTCCTCTTCCGTGTATTGCTTATTGAATATGCAGAACTTCTTTCTGGTCAGTCCACTACATCCAAAGCAATCGTTGCAGTGATAACAGTAATCGCAGTAAAGCATGTCGCGGGAATTGAATACAAAGATGCAATAAGCGATGTTGAAGACTTCAATTGTTCCCAAAGTTTCGTAACAAAGCGCAGGATTGATGTACATGTTGGAGCAGTCATAGTTATCTCTCACTTGAAAGCCGACCTGAACGTATCTGCAGTCTTCACTTCCTGTCATATCGTAGCTATCCAAACAATTCTTGGAGTTTTCTATGTGGTCTCCTGTGCAATTTTTTGAATTAACAATGTTTGAGTACTTGTGAACTTGGGTTTCATAAATTTCCATCAGCTCCTCGCGCATCTTGTTCATCTTTTCATGTGATCCCATGAACTCTTTCACTTTTTCTTCATATTCTTCTTTCGGAAGCGGTTTATTTTGGAAGTGATATTCTTTCTGATGTAAATTTGAGCAAAGACAACAGTTTTTGCATGCGTTTAAATTAGTCGAGAAGTGGCAATCCTGACAGTTTTGACTATGGAGTAGATAAAGACAGTGATAACACCTTTGAAGGAAGTAACTTTCGTAGCAAAGCTCGCAGTTGTATATATATGAACAGTCCAAACAATCGGAACAATCCTGAAAAAGTTTTCCGTAATAACAATCTTCGCAGTTTTCAGACGAATTAATCAGATAACAGTTCTTGCAGTACCCTGTTCCGGTAGAATACTCAGAATTTTGGTTATCAACCGTGCACATGGAGCGCCTTGGTGCATCCTTGAGAAGATCTGCGAATTGCTCAAAGAATGGACGGTTGAAATCAAACACACGTCCGTACTGCATTGGATCAAACTTGTCGCTTAGCCACACGTCTTCTGCATAAATAGTGTAAGGCTTTCCCCAAAGAGGTTCAGTTGCATACAAAGAAATCAATTCTTTACCGGTTATTGCACATTTGTTTTTGTGGAAGTTCCATTCTTTCCTGTGACACGTGCGAATTACCATTCTGCACTGCGGACAATACACGGGCTCAGCCGGATTAAATGATTTGTCTCCGAATTTGAAAATCAACTTCTGCAAAAACGCGCGTTCATCGTCATGAATTTCGAACTCGGCCTGGCATTTTTGGCAGGAGGGCATGGGGGCTAGTATACCTCAGCTAAGTAGCATTCTTCACCCTCCTTCGCTCTACGCTTCGCTTCGAGCTTCGGAGGGCTTCGCTCCCTAGTATACTTCTTCTAGATAACAACGCTCGCAATAAACAATTTCCGGCCTATCCGGGCTATATGTAGTCTGAATGCCCTTTTGGCATTTTGCGCATTTTCGCCCCCAAAGCCTAAGAGGATTACGCATTTTACGCCTTCTATCCATGCGAACGTCGGGATGTTCACGGGGAATGGGAATATTCATTCTGCGATAAAACTTAAGTTCAGGCTGGATTAATCTAAACGGCCTTTTGGATTCCTCGCAAACAATTGCCCAGTTAAGGACATCATCAGGAACGTCTTGAATATCGTCAGGCAGTTTCTCCGCAGGGATTGTCTTTTCAACTTCCAACGGCTCATCAACTTTATCTTTCCATTTCCAGCCTCTTCTTAATACCTCTTCCTTGGAAAGCGGTTCGACCAACATGCTAAATGACTCGTTGTATGCAAACCGTTCCATCTCTTTTGGGAAAAACTTTCCCCATTCACCGGTTTTTTTCATATACTCAATCATCTTAGGTTGCAGTTCCTCATACTCTTCCTTTGAGTATTGTTTGTTGAATATGCAGTACTCCTTTTGCTTAAGCCCCGTGCATCCGAAGCAATGCTTGCAGTTGTAACAATCTGAGCAGTATGTGCAATGGTCACTGCTTCTGCATTTGCAGCACATGCGCAAAAAGTAATTATGGCTTCCTATTGATATACAGTTATAAAGCAATTCACCAATGCCTCCTGTTGTAATATCCATGTTGCTGATACATTTTTCGCTGGGCGTGGTTCCCCAACAGTAACGCGAATCTTCCGTGTTCAAACAGTTGTAGCATTCGTAGCAATTGGAGCAATTAATCAGGTTATCACCGTGGCAGTTGTCGCAGTTTACCTGGGATAAGTCCTTACGTATGGCTTTCGACATAGTTTCGTGCCATTTTTCTATTCCCTTGAGCTTGTCCGAATGCTTGCCCGAGATGTATTCGCTTTTTATTTTCTCGTACTCTTCCTTGGAAACCGGTTCATTAAACACATGATAAGACTTTTGCCTGAGGTTCCAGCAAAACATGCAGTTATTGCACCCGTTGCAATCAAAACAGAAATGAGAAACATCCGTGTTGTTGCAATAAAGCAGGTAAGATGAGCTGTGGCAGCCGAAGGACAGCATACATTCGTAAAGATTATCCGAACCCTGGCAAACCAGGCAGTCGCAAAGATCGTTGTTGTGTCCTGTTACGTATTCACAGTAAAAAAGATTTTCTCCTCTGTGAGCGGTGCAGCAATAATAAGCGTTTTTAGCATGACCTGCGGAACTGCAGTAGTCGCTATTCTCGGATTTAGTAATAAAGTTAGCGACCTTTGGAACACGGTTATACATCTCTATGTATTGAGGGAAAAACTCCTTACTAAAATCAAAGTCAATTCCGTACTCGAATGCGTTCCACTCATCCGACCACCATTCTTCTATGCTGTACACGGGGAAGGGTACTTCCGGACCAAATACGGTGATCATTTCTTTTCCGGAAAGATCGGAAGGCCGGTGATAAAAATGCAGACTTTCCTTGAAACTACCTCTATGCAAGTGTCTGCAGGTCGGACACTGCTCCGGCTCCGGACAATCGAACTTCTTAAGAAGTTCCAAGTCCTCAGGCAGGACTTCGAATGAGTTGGAGCACCAGGGATTAGTGCAGGTTTTGCTCATGGAGTGGCTAGTATACCTGACTCAAGTAGCATTCCTCGCAAAATACCTTCTCCGGTCTCTCGGGCGCATATGTTGTCTGAATCTCCTTTTCGCATTTATCGCAGGTTCTGGGCCATAATTTGCGAGGATTCCTCTTATTTAATCTGGCCTTATGACGCTCATCGGGGTGCAATTTGGGAATCGGAAGTTTGAATCTCCTATAAAAATCGAGCTCCTGCTTAATTATTCTAAAAGGCCTTTCGGAAGCTGAACATTTAACCGCCCAGTTGAGAATATCGTCGGGAATTTCATCAATATTTTCCGGCAATTGGTCTGCGGGAATTATTTTTTCAACATCCGGGATCTGCCCAATGTCGTCTTTCCACTTCCAGCCCTTAGATAGCACGTCTACCTTCTCCATTGGGAAGTATTCATGCGCGACTGTTTCATTGTATGCAAATGGAGAAATAGATACGGGGAAAAACTCGCCCCATTCACCGCGCTCTTTCATCCCTTCAATGATTTTGGGAACCAGAGAGTTATATTCTTCTTCGGAATATTGCTTATTAAGTATGCAGTAATCTTTGTCTCTTAAATTACAGCAACCAAAAAGATAATTGCCGTTAATGCAATACTCGGAACAATAAACTTCGAATGTGTGTCGGGAGAATGTGGAGAAATGAGTCCTTTTTGTTCCATACATTCCCAGATAATCGCAACAAAGCTCATTTTCCTCCGTGTAGTTATTGTCATAACAGTCCTTAAGGTCCACAACTTGCATGGAATATGAGCAATCCTCACACTTATCCACAAAGAAAGAATTGAATGTATTTTTTGAATTGTAAATATGCGATCCGGTTGCGTTCTGAGTATTGGAACTGGGCATATAATGTCTGATTGTTTTTAGTTTTACGTCTTCCATTTTCTTTTCCAGATCATTCATCCGGTTTCTGTCGCAGTATTTAATTTTGCTTCTGAATTCTTTGTACTCTTCCTCAGGCACCGGCTTGTTTTCTATATGGAACTTCTTGTTCCTTAGGCCTGCGCAGGCAATGCAGTCGCTGCATCCCTGAAGATCGTAGCAATATAGCAGGTGATCGGAGTGGTAACAGTCCTGGCACTCAATACAACTGTAGAGTTTTCTACTATCTGTACATTCATAGCAAAGTTCGCACTCTCTTGTCACTAAATTATCAACGCAGTCTTTCGAGTAGTATGCGGATCCGTACAGGCAATCTTCCGAATATACAGTTCCGAAAGATAGGTAACACCGTTTGCAGTCTCCGATGCAGTTGCAGTAGTCGCAATTCTCGGAGTTAACCAAGTACAAACCGATTCGCGGAACTTTCTCCTGCAATTCTCTGAACTGCTCAAAGAATGATCGACTAAGATCAAGGTCCATGGCGGCACTGGAGCCATGCCATTTGTCGCTCCACCAGCAATCGGGACAATAGTTTGGGAAGGGCTTCTCTTTTGAGTACATTGAAAGTGATTCCTTCTCGCAAAGATCACAATTCCTCATGTACAAATTACGTTCGTTGCGAATTGCATATCTCCTTTGCTGTCTGCAACCGGGGCAATGCGTTGGGGGAGGGATAGGAACTTTAGTCCCATTAATAACAGGAGATATCTTGTCGTAATAATTCAGATCTTCATCCGTAATCTCGAACTCCTGGCCGCATTGAGTGCAGTTGGACATGGAAATTAGTATACCTCAGCCAAGTAGCATTCCTCGCAAAATATCTTCTTCTCCGCTCTTTCGGGAGCATAGGTCGATCTGATCTTCTTCCTGCATTTGCCGCATGTTCTGTCCCAAAGCTTAGATGGATCTCTGCGCGCCATTCTGCGCTTATGGCGCTCATCGGGGTGCAAATGGGGGATAGGGAGCTTCATTTGCCTGTAAAAGGCCAATTCCTGCTTTGTTATGATGAATGGCCGTTCAGTCGCTTCGCATTTGATGGCCCAGTTAAGGATGTCATCAGCCTCCGCCAAGGCTACGGCCGACGAGTCCGGAATGTCATCTATCGAGTCCGGCAATTGCTCAGCTGGGATAATCTTCTCAACTTTAGGAATTTCATCTACCTGATCTCTCCACTTCCACCCGCGCGACTCCACTTCCTCTCTTGTAAGAGGAAAGTATTCAGGTGCAACAGTTTCGTTATATGCAAATGGACTTAAAGTTACCGGGAAAAACTCGCCGAACTCTCTCGTTTGTTTCATGTGTTCTACAATCTTAGGAACAAGCTCTTCATATTCTTCTTTCGAATATTGTTTGTTCAAGATGCAATGCTGTTTATGCCTCAGTCCTACGCATCCAAACAGTTCAGAGCTGTTATGGCAGACGTCGCAATACAAACAATCGTGAACATCGTAGCTTATTGAGCATGCAAAAATTCTTTGAGCGCGGTTGCACGCGTAGCCTTCGCATTGAAGCTCACAATCAAAGGCTGATTCAAATGTGTCGTAACAATCAGTTAGTCCGTCGCACATGTAGCAGTACTTACAATCGCGAGCATTTCCTATATCAAATGAATTGTGGACATTTTTGCAGTTATGCATGGTTCCGGCCGTGCAGTCTTCGCAATTAACCTGTATGCATGGTTGTCTTGCGGCGTTCAGAATAAGCTTAGAAAACTCACTCTTAGCTTTTTCGAATCCGGAATGTGTGTGAAGATTCATTTTACTCAACTCATTTTCATATTCTTCTTTGGTCAGTTGTTTATTTTTAAAACAATAACTCTTTCCCCTCAAATTCCAGCAAAGCGCGCAATTCCTGCATCCTTTACAATCGAAAACAAAGTTACAGTCAGTGATGTCTTCACACAAATGAGTGTACTTGCAGTTATATCCTTCCGTGTACATTGTCTCGTAACAGAGTTCCGACCGGCTGGTCATGTAACTGTCCACAATGTTCTTTGCGCTGATAACATACTTGGAAAATAAAACATCTTCACCAAACCCAACATCTGCGCACATATAGCTGTTCTTTGCATTATCAACATGGTTTGTGTACTTGCTGTTTACGTTTGCTTTTCCAAAAAGGTTTGGACGGGGGACTTTCTTTTGGAGCTCCGCAAACTGGTCAAAGAACGGACGATTAAAGTCATACTCTTGTCCGTACTCAAGCGGATCCCAATCGTCGCTCCACCAGATTTCGTAATCGTAAACTGTGAATGGGCTTTCCGGTGCGTAAATAGAGATCATGTTTTCTCCTGAGTGGTCACATTTATCATTGTAAAACCTGCGTTCATTCCTGAATGCCAAACGCCTTTGTTGCCTGCATTCGGGGCACATTTTTGGGGGAGGAACGGGGATAACGACCTTCTCGTAATACTTAAGATCATCGTCTGTGATTTCGAAGCTTGTGCCACACTGAGAGCAGGATTGTTGCATGGGCTATCAGTATACCTTTGTCTGAACCCTGATTCACACGATTACAGGATTAACTTGATTACAGGGAATGATTCTTAATCCTGTCTATCCCTGAATCTTTTAATCATGGTTCAGACAAGGGGCATCAGTATACCTCAGCTAAATAGCATTCTTCACAAAATACCTTCTCCGGCCTCTCTGGCGCATATGTCGTTCTAATCGCTTTTTCGCACTTGTCGCATGTTCTATCCCATAATCTCCTAGGGTTTCTGATCGCCATTCTCCTCTTATGCCTCTCATCAGGATGCAAATGAGGGATAGGAAGCTTCATCTTCCTGTAAAACTCCAATTCCTGTTTAACAATCTTAAATGGCCGGTCAGTTATTTCACATTTAATGGCCCAGTTCAAAATATCGTCAGGCACTGACTCGATTGTGTCCGGTAACTGAGAAGCACTGATTATTTTTTCGACTTTTGGAAGTTCATCTTTCATTTCTTTCCATTTGAATCCTCGCTTTTCCACTTCCTCCCTCGTCAGATGATAATAAAAATTAGCAACTGTTTCATTATAGGCATGAGGACTAATGTCAGAAGGAAAAAAGTATCCCCATTCTTTATTCTCAGTCATGTCATCCAATATCTCCCTGCACTTTTTGCCGTATTCTTCCTCGGAATATTGTTTATTCAGAATGCAAAACTCATTCTTTTTAGTCAGCCCAACGCACCCAAACAGGTT
>CAZDKL010000023.1:0-22895 GCA_964506185.1 uncultured Candidatus Peribacteria bacterium | reverse complement strand
TAGCAGTCATCACAATCAATTGTTTCGTAGCAAAGATTACCTTTATTAATTTGCAGGCAATCCACGCAGAATTCAGACCAATGCACGCGCCAGCAGTGGTAACACTGGTCAGCGGAGTGGCATCCAAAACATAGATAAGAACTTTTTGAATAATTCGTGTAATTGCAGTAATTGCAATTTTCATTATGCCCGGTAACGATTCCAAGACGCGGGACTTTGTTTATCAGTTCCTTAAATTGATCAAAGAAGGGCCTCGAATTGTCATATTCCTGAGCGTAAGAAGTCGCATCCCATTTGTCCGACCACCAGCATTCGTGGCAGAAGACCGGAAACGTCGTTCCTTCCTCGTAAAGAGCCAGAATTTGCTTGGAGCACGAATCACATTTTCTGTTGTAAAGATTCCTCTCATTTCTGAATGCCATTCTGCATGCATGGCGGCAATCAGGGCATTTTATAGGGTCCGGTATAGGAAAGGTTTTACCGTCAAATTTAGGAGAAATCCTCTTCAAATAAGCCAGGTCTTCCTCAGGAATATTGAACTTAGAGCCGCATTGGGTGCAATCAGTGGTCAGAAATCAGAAGTCAGTGGTCAGTGACTAATATTATACTGGTCACTGACTTCTGACCACTGATCTCTTTAATAAACTTCTTTCAAATAACAATCCTCGCAATACACCTTCTCCGGTCTTTCGGGTGAATAAGCAGATTGAATCTCTTTCTCGCACTTCATACACTTCCTGCTCCATAGATTTCTGGGCGGACGTCTTCTCATTCTTCTCTGGTATCTTTCTTCCGGATGAAGATGGGGGATAGGGAGTTTCATTCTGCGGTAGAACTTGAGTTCTTGTGCGACAATTTTGAATTGCTTGCCTGAAACCGGACAAATTATCGCCCAGTTAAGAATATCATCAGGTACACCATCAATTTTGTCAGGAAGTCTATCAGCAGGAATTACTTTGTCGGCCTGAGGAGGTTCGGGCGGAATGTCGCGCCACCTGAATCCTTGCGACAAAGCTTCTTCTCTCGAAAGCGGAATCATATCGGTCGCAATTGTTTCGTTGTAATCGAATAGAGACATGCTTGCGGGGAAAAACTCGCCGTATTCTCCGGTATTTCTCATGTGCTCAATGATTTTTGGCAACATCTCGAAATATTCTTCTTTGGAATATTGTTTATTTAGAATGCAGTATTGCTTCTTCATAGAACTGACACATCCAAACAAATGCTCAGAACTTTGTCCTATCATTGAGCAATAAAAACAATCGCTCAGTCCATTCATCATGCCGTTTACGAATGCCACATGATGTCCTGCAACTCCTCCGGCTAAAATTTCGTAACCAAGTTCTATTCCTCCAAAGGCATATGCATCTTGCACATATTTTGTATCCCATGGCGCATAGATTATATTTTTGCAATGTTCACTCTCGTGAACATCGAATCCATTTTGTACATCTTTGCTCTTATAAAGAAAGTTGCCTGTGCAGTTATCGCATTGCACTTGTTTGGAGAAAACATGAGGAACAGACAGTCTTATCTCTTCCGATTTTGTTTTGAATGATTCAATAGACTGGGGAGCATATTCAACCGAGCTCATAAACTCATTCCACTCTTCCTGTGAAACAGGTTTGTTGTAAATACAGTACGTTTGTTGGCGAAGTCCGTGGCATCCAAAGCACTGTTTGCATCCAATCAGATCAGACGAGAAGAAGCAATCGTTGCAGTTATCAAGCAAACTCGAATATGTGCAGTTGTATGCATTAGTGCAGTCATTACATTCGTAACAAAGCTCAGATTTATGTAAAAAATTACAATCCGTACAGTCATTGCAGAATTCTGCAACGTAACAATAGATAATTCGCTCGCTTTCATCAGAGCAATAGTTCATGTAGCTGTTTTTTAAGCTGAAGCAACAGTTGTTAAAATCAGCATTTTCACAATTGAAGCACCAAAGATTTATAAGCGGTGTTGCTTTCCATAAATCGGCGACCTGATCGAAGAATGGACGGTTGAAATCATAGTCGCGTCCGAAATCCCGCGAATCCCAATTATCACTCCAGTAATATTCCGTATCGTAAACCGTCACGTCTTTGTCAGGCGCATAAATAGCAAGGATATCTTTACCTGTTGCATCGCACTTTCGATTATAGAAAGTCCTCTCATTCCTAAAACAAATTTTCCTTTGCAGTCTGCAATTTACACAGAAGTTGGGGGCAGGGAAGGGGTTACGCTCTTCGTTGATTATTGGCGATACCTTCTCGTAAAAAGCCAAATCATCATCAGTTACTTCGTATGAAGAGCCGCACTTGGTGCAGGATTTCTGCATTGGATTGATATTGTAGCAAGAAAAGCCTGTCATGGTGAGCTCGTCGAACCATGGCAGGCGTGTCACCCTTCGACGGGCTCAGGATGACACTTATTTATACAATTGGCGGAGCAAAATCCTCATCTAATGCACCGCTGTACCAAGCCTCCTGCGAGATGTCTCCTCCGCTTTCGTCCCATTTCCTCATCAAATCTTCCACTTCATCCTTGGGCTTGGAGAACGTCTTACGGGAGAACTCAATTATTGCATCTTTATTGCTTTCTGAATCCTTCGGAGTCGTGCACTCAACTGTTGTTGCGGAGAAAGCGTCCCTAGTTTCTCCCTTCACGCTCATCTTTATATAAAACTCCCTGACTGCGAGGTTAATAATGTCGCGAACTTTGAAGATGGGATTAAATTCCTGCTCCAGAATTCCGGCATCTTCTGCTCCCACACGGAAACTGACAATTGTTCCGATGTTTCCAAATACCGTTGTACGAACCTTATCAATCAATTGTCCCATGTACTGGTGCGCAACGGTTAGTGACAATTTATATTTGCGAGCCTCAGAAAGAATCTCCGCAAACGTATCAGTTGCAAAGTATTGGAACTCATCACAATACAGATAGAAAGTCTTTCGCTCCTCCTCCGGTGTGTCGGCGCGCTCTAGAGCTGCTTGCTCGATCTTTGTAATCAGCATCGCACCCAAAAGAGCAGCATTTTCTTCTCCAAGCAGTCCTTTATTTAGCTTTACGAGCATTATCTTCTCGTTATCCATCACCTGTCTTATGTCAAAGGTGTTGTATGGCTGTCCAATTATGTTTCTGATCAGGTTTGTGGATACCAATTGTCCAACTTTATTTAAAAGAGGCGTAATCGCCTCGTTATCAAATTTTTCACTCCATGCTGCGAACTCGTTTACCCAGAAGTTTTTAACCACTGCATCATCGATCTTTGCGACAATCTTTTGACGGTAATTCTTATCCGAAAGCATTTTTAAAATGGAGAACACAGTAGTGCCCTCCGAATCCAAAAGTGCCAGTGTTGTCTGCCTAAGCACATGCTCAAGGCGAGGGGTCCAGTTGGCTCCAAATAGTTTTTTGAAAATCTCGATAAAGCCGATAGTAACCCTCAGTTTGAGTTTCGGATCCACAGCTTGCATAGGGTTAAATGCAATCGGATACTCCGTGTCCATCGGATTAAAGTAGATAACATCCTCAACCCTCTCCTTTGGAATGTGCTTAACGACAGCATCAACCAAATCTCCATGAGGGTCCATCACGCAGACTCCTTTTCCGGCTTTAATATCAGTTGCAATCAAAAGTTCCAACATTTTGGATTTACCCGTTCCGGACTTTCCAACCACGTAAAGGTGGCGGGCACGATCAGCTCTTAGCAGCCCAAATGGAATCTGCTGGTTGTGATAGTTGGATTTACCGAATGGAACAACTCCATCTCTGTCACCCTTTGGCAGATCCAAAGGTGGTTCCGATCTTCTGGCCATTACGTGCACAATGTGCGGGACAATATCGGGATCCGGATAATGATACACAGCGGAAGCTTCCGAAATTCCCATCCATGAAGCGTCATCAAGTAGTCGTCCTTTCCATCGCTTAAGCGCAGCTTCGTTCTTGGATTTTTTACTGATTTTAAATCCGTTGTAATCCAAAGTATTAAACTGTGCGTAAGCTTGTGTCAAAGCATTCAATTGTCCTTGCGCTCTTTCCTGGCTCTTTGCGATTGCCGCGACACGCACCGAGACTGCGTAATGTCGTTCTTCGAATTTTTTTGACAGAGATTCCTTTTCCCGCTGACGGAATCCTTTTTGTCCACGTGCTTTTACAAAGTCCCTGAACCTTATAAGTTTCCTAAATTTATTTACGAATGATTTAATTGTGCGCCTCAGGTTAAATCCAAAGTTATCATCAATCGGTTTCATTACAACTTGTGCCCACAGTTGCTGCCCCTCCTCAGATTTGCTCATAACAGTAAACAGCCCCGCGAGGCTATCTCCTTCAAACTCATCGAACCTCTTCCACGGATATATATCCGGTCTGCGCATTCCAAGCTGAGCTGAAAGCATTATGGAGCCTGAGATTGCTTTAGGATTTGCATAGTCTCCATCAACTTCTTCAATAACAGCATCAGGATAAATTGCATATATCTGTCCCACCATCAGTTCCCTAAGCGGATCGGGCACGTTTACGAAGAAATAGATATGTTGGTTTATCGAGGCCAGCTCAAAGCTAATTTTGGCTCCTTTTAGCTGTTCATGCAGATTTCTGAGCAATTGAGCAAAATGCGGCTCAGGTTTGGCTGCCCGCTCTTCCCATTGCTGAATTCGGACAAGTAAAAGCATGGTTGAAGTCTATTATACCGTGGAGAAAGGCTAAATACTATCAAAATCTCCAAATATTAAGCATTAACCTTTCCTCCCAATTGCTCAACCGTATTGTAAACAACCTCATTCATTGTAAGAGACCTAAGAGATTTTCTAAGAGTATGGGCAAGCCAACCGGTGGTAATAAAACCGGAGATTACAAACATTGCCTTCCATTCGGCGGGACCCAGACCAAAAGCTCCTCGGAAGTCAGCTGTTATCAATGCAAGAATAATTGTTAACACGGTAGATAGCGGAGCAAGCCACTCGCCCTTGCCGAGTCTTGCAAGATTTCTTTTTAAGCAAAGCAAAGTTTTATCGTGAGTTACTATGATCAATTTCTGGTTAGTGTTCTTGTGGATCTTGATCACATGAGCCTGAAGATCATCGGGGGGAGGAGCCTCCGGAGCGTCTTCGGAAAATTCCTCCGCAAGAAATTCATGGTCGGGGTCTTCGGGTATAAATGGCGATACTGTTCCGTTGAGATCTTTTGTTGGTTTAAGTGCAGAAAGTAGATTCATAGGAGGGGAAGCTTGCATGATATCGGATGTATTTCAAATTGATGTTTGATAAGAGATTACGTTTGCTGTTAATTTGTATGAAAATGTTATCAACGAAAAAAGCCCCGCCTTTCGGGCGAGGACTGTTTTTCGCAAATAGCCTAAGCAGGTACTTCAGGCTCCGCAGGAGCGTCTGCTGCTGGCTCTTCCACTGGTGGTGGAGGAGGTGCACCTGCGTCTCCGCCTGCTGCTCCATCATCTCCTGCTCCGCCTCCATCGCCACCTCCTGCTCCATCTGCTGGTGCGCATGAACCGCAGTCGTCATCAAAGAACATATACAAAGGGGGAAAGAATAGAATACAGAGATATTGTTAACCGAGTATGCTTATTAATGCAAGTGCATAAAACTACTCATATCCCATAGCTTCAATCGGGCTTAACTTAGAAGCTTTTCTCGCCGGATAAATTCCAAACACAAGTCCTACAACTATTGCAGTAATCAGAGGAAGTAATATTGAACTTAATGTAATTGCATATGTGATACCTCCCAAAAGCTTATTTGCAATTGCAGTCAGCAGCAGCCCAAATCCAAGCGCACCAATTACTCCAACTATTCCTCCCAACAGAGTTAGTACTATTGCTTCCAAAAGGAACTGAAGAAGTATATCTCTTCCGCGTGCGCCTACAGCTTTCCTAAGGCCAATTTCCTTGGTCCGCTCAGTAACAGACACAAGCATGATATTCATAATTCCAACTCCTCCAACAAGAAGTGATATACCCGCGATAAGCCCCAGGAATAGCGTAATACTCATCGTTACAGTATTGATAATATCCATCGCTTGCTCAAAAGAGCGGGCATAGAAATCGTCCTTATCTCCGTCATCTTCGGGATTATCTATGTTATGTCTTTGTCTAAGAAGTGCGACGATGTCCCTTCTTGTCAGTTCATTGTCGCCGCCCTTAGATTGCAGGGCAATGTAGTCTATGTAAGTACTACGTCCCTGTATTGCCTTGGCTACGGAGAATGGTACATAGACAATTGAATCCATTTGTTCAGCCAATGGCGAGCCCATAGCTTCTATTACTCCAACAACTGTGAATTTCCGCGAGCCGACTGTAATTTTTTTTCCAATGGGGTTTTCATTAGGGAATAAATCTTCAGCTGCTTGGAACCCAAGCACTGTTACGCTTTTAGCACCCTTGTCATCACCGTCATCGAGCAATCTTCCTTGATCTATTTTTAAGGACCAGTTAATGAATATTTCTTTTGTTGTTCCAAAGATAAACGGTGCTATTTCCTCTCGTCCATAACTAACACGATCAGTTAAAAATATTGCGGGAGCAACATTTTGCACGGTGGTCAGATCTTTTATAGCCTCCAGATCTCCAAATGTAATACTAAGCACATCTTTCCCGACATCTTGAATCCCTTTAGCGTGAATTTCGAAAGTATCTCCAGAAAAACTTTCAACTTGATCCAGAATATAACGTTCGAAACTTGCACCAACAGAAACCATCAGAACAACAGAGCCGACACCGATCACGATGCCAAGTGTTGTAAGCATGGACCTAAGCCTTGAGCGATGAAGTCCTTCCATTGCAGCCGATATTGTGTCTTTGATTAGCATAATTATTCATATCTAAGAGCTTCGATAGGATGCAATTTAGAAGCCTTCCTTGCTGGATAAATTCCAAATGCAATTCCGGTAATAGTTGCCATTGCGAGCGCAAGGAATATCGCACCGATGCTTATGGCAAATTGATATTCAGACAAAAACTTCTCAACAGTTTTTGCCAGAAGAAAATCAATTCCAATGCCGATTGCAATTCCGATTAGCCCTCCAATCAAAGTAAGAAAAACTGACTCAATCAAAATCTGCAGAAGTATGTCTTTCCTCTTCGCCCCAACCGCTTTCCTAAGTCCTATCTCTCTTGTCCGTTCAGTTACAGATACAAGCATAATGTTCATAATTCCGATTCCTCCAACGAAAAGAGAAATTCCAGCGATCATTGTGATAAACACAGTCAGGCTAATCGAAACCGTCCCCAATATCTGTTCTGCTTGTGCAGCTGATCTAACGAGGAAGTCATCGTTATCAGTCGATCCATCTTCAGGCACAGTTATCCCATGGCGTTGTCTGAGCAAAGCTCTAACGTCCGCGAATGCAATTTCAAAACCGTTGGTTGATTGAAGTGTAAACATATCCGCGTGCGATCTGCCTGTCATGTTTCTTGCCGTTGAGAGGGGAATGATGATTCGGTCATCAATGTTTTGGAAGAAAACCATTCCAACGGGCTTCAAAACTCCGATCACTGTGAACTTTCTATCTGCTAATTCAATTCTTTTGCCTATTGCTGACCTTCCAAAAAATAAATCGTCTGCAATTTCCGAACCGATAACGGCTACATAGTTAGAAGACTCTTCATCTTTGTCATCATGAAACCTTCCTTTCGAAGTTTCTATGTTTTGATTCTTATAATACTCGGGAGAAGACCCTACTATTCTAGGATCAGCTTTTTCCCTGCCATACCTTGCATCACCAGGTACAAAAACTACGGGAGCTACGCTTGTAACGGTGGTAAGTTCATCGATAGCTTCAGCATCGTCGAACGTGAGTGCATCAAAGTCCGGACGCATGGTAGTGCTTCCCCCCTCGGGTCCATCATTCCCCGGGAATATCGCCATTGTTTTCGGTCCCATAAAATCTATCTGGCCCAAAATCACGCCCTCAATACTTTTTCCGACTCCTGTCATCAGGACCACAGCTCCAACTCCGATAATTATTCCAAGCATGGTCAGAAGTGACCTCATCCTATTTACGGTGACGGCTTTGGATGCCGTTGATATTAGATCACTGATTAACATCGATTGGGAAAATTTCAAATTCCAAATTCACAAATTCCAATAGTCGCATGTATTGGTTTGGAATTTAGCTTCTGGAATTTGGAATTTGTATCAGGCATTATTTCTTTAGGGAATCTTCTTCCTTCGCCTTCCTCGTTTTAAACTTATCCGTATCTTTAGTAATCCTTCCATCAAATAATTCAATAATTCTGTCTGCATGTTCGGCAGTAGCTTGTTCATGCGTAACAAGAATTATCGTGTGTCCGTTTGAATGCAATTCCTGAAGCGCTTGCATCACCTGAATTCCCGAAGCCGAGTCCAGGTTTCCCGTCGGTTCATCCGCAAAAATAACTTCAGGTTCTGTAACAAGAGCACGGGCTATTGCAACACGCTGTTTTTGTCCTCCGGAAAGTTGGTTGCTTAAGAAATCTGAACGATCAGTAAGATCAACAGCTTCAATGGCTTTCTTTGTACGTTCAAGTCGTTCAGAAGCAGGTATAACGGGATGATATATAAGCGGAAGCATTACATTTTGAAGTACAGATGCACGTGGCAACAGGTTAAAAGCCTGGAAGACGAAACTCACTCTGGTTGCGCGAACTTTTGCGAGTGTATCTTCATCCATCTCATGTGCATGCTTGCCGTGGAAGAGATATTCTCCGCCCGTGTGATGATCCAAAAATCCGAGTATGTGCATAAGCGTCGATTTACCCGAACCTGATGGTCCCATAATTGCCACAAACTCATTTTTGTTAATAGTCAGATCAATATCAAAGAGTACGGGAGTTTCCAGTTCATCATTGAAATACGATTTGCAGAGCTCCTTAGCTTCTATCAGAGGGGATTTACCATTGCCGTTGAAGTCGTTATTGGTGGCGGTCATGACATTCAGCGCAGTAGCGCAGTGGGGTAATGATTTTAGCGCAGTAGCTCAGTAGCGCAGTAGAAGTTGTCGGTTGTAAGTTGTCAGTTGTTAGTCTTTAATCAGAAGAATAATAGTCTCACCTTCTTCAATTCCATCAACAACTTCCACATCTCCGCCCTCTCCCTCCATTCCGGTTTTAATCTTTCTTTCAACCACGTCGCCGTTTTCCATTATTTTAACAATTTCGTTCCCATTGCCATCGGTAAATACAGCTCTGCCCGGTATGTGCACAACATCTTCCCTAAAGTTAGTATAGATTTCCGCATCTCCGGTCATTCCTATCTTGAGTCTCATATCTTGCGTGGGGAAATCGAGCTTGACTCGATATTTGGATACTCCGTCTTTATTAGTCGCAGTCGGATCTATCTCACTCACCTTCATTACAAACTCCTCATTCGGGAATGCATCCAGATCAATTGATCCAGTTTGGCTCAATTTAACTTTCGGTATGTCAATCTCTGCAACAAACATTTCAACTCTGTAAGGAGAAGCGCCTAACATACTCAGCGCAAACTCATTCAAATCCAATCCGCCCGTAAACTCACCCTCTTTCAAGTTAACTTTTGTGATTGTTCCGGCAATTGGAGCTCGAATTATGGTGTCCTCAAGCTTTGCTTTTGCACGGCCTAATTCGGCATATGCCTGATTCACTCTTGCTTGTTGGGCTTGAATCTCCGTTGGTCTTGCACCAGCTTTCTTTTTGGAGAGTTCCGCTTCCTGCTTCCTTAGTGATGCTTCGTAAGTTTGAATATCTGCCTGGGAAGTTTCCATTGTGGTCTGTGCACTTGCGATTTGCGTGTCGAAATTTGCCGATGCATCACTCATTGTCTTGAGAGTAGAATCGAGAGAGGATAATGCATCCTGAACAGTGTTACTTTGCGTGGTCAGAGTTGTTTTGTGAGTTTCTCGGTCGCTGAAATCATAGTTGTGATATAGCTCCATATTTGCAACGAATGAATACATTCTTGAAATAGTTCCGGAAGCCTCTGCGGCTGCGTCTCGAACTTTTCTAAGTTCACTGATTGCCTCTTTGTAATCTTGGAACTTAGAAGGAAGGAATTTAATCATTTGTTCTATCTGATGAATTGCGTTTACTTTTTTTCTGGTCAGCATCTCAAATTCAGTGGGCTCGTTATATGTTGCAGCACGGTTCAACGCTGAATCCTCTAATATATCTTCGGTTTTTCTTAAAGCTGACCTGATTTCCGTAAGTTGCTCCGATGCCTCGCTACTAGCAGTTGAAACATATCCGGACAAACTAATCTTGGCTTCCATATTTAATTTATCTAGTTTCTCTTTGGCTCCATTTAAAGTCGCTCGGGCAGACTTTAACGCTGCTTTCTTATTTTCCACTTCTGCCTCCTGAATAAGAATGTCTTCTGGGCGAGTTCCTTCCTTAAGCTCTTTTAGCTGTGCAGATTGTGAAGACAGACTTGCTTGTGCGGCGGTCACATCTGCCTTTAATGCATCGTTCCTCAGATGAGCCAGCTCTTGTCCTTCCTCAACATTGTCTCCTTCTTCAACCAATACTTCTCCTACAACTCCTGTTAGAGGGAATCTGAGTTTAAGATCCTTTTCCGATATCACGGTACCAACAGCTTCTACTGTTTGTACCAAATCTCCTCTTTTTGCTTCTGTCTTAACAACCTCCTGTTTCTCCGGTGCAAAGATCCATATTAGCAAAAGGACAAATGGAAGAAGGATTACTGTCAGAACCGTCAAAAGCTTCCATCTCCTTCTACAGAAGGGGAGGATCTTATACCTAAGTATAGTCCAGATCTTACTGATCATTCTCTTTAAGATATGTGCTTTTGGAGCCTCTGGAGGTACATTTTCTGGGTTCATTTATTACTTAGATTATAGCATAAAAGGGACATTTCGGCAATTTAGGTTCAAGAGCCTCAATTATGCTCTTTTTGGCTTTATAATCAACTTATTTCTGCTTCTAATTGTGGTGTTTATTACAACATTTTTTTATTCACATTGTGAATGGCAACGCGCAATATTCGTGTTGCACAGTAGGGGCACAGCGCGCTGTGCCCCTACTGAAACAAATGTTGCGATAAATATCTGCGTAATCTGCGTAATCTGTGTAATCTGTCCGTACTGAGCCTGCCGAAGTATGGCTCAGACAATATGCCGCCAGTCCTCCTTCAAAAAGGCCTAAATTACGATCTTCTGGGTCAGATTTCGTCTGACAAAGGTGAGCCTGAGTGGATGCGGAAGCACAGAATAGACTCCCTCAGAATATTCGAATCAATTCCTATGCCAAATTGGGGTCCGGATCTCTCTGGATTAGATTTGGATAACATCACTTACTATGCACCGACTGGAATTGAAACAACCGATGATTGGGAAGAGCTACCCGATCACATCAGGGAAGTTTACGAGCGTCTTGGAATACCGGAAGCGGAACACAAATGGCTTGCCGGAGTCGGAGCTCAGTATGAATCTGACATTATCTATCACAGCTTAAGAGAAGAGTGGGAAAAGTCTGGAGTTATCTTCATGGACATGGATGATGCAGTCAGAGAACATCCTGAATTAGTTCAGGAATACTTTATGAAGTGTGTACCCAACTCAGATCACAAGTTTGCAGCCCTTCACGGCGCGGTCTGGTCAGGCGGTACGTTTCTTTATGTTCCAAAAGGAGTCGTTGTAACCGAGCCGCTTCAGGCTTATTTCCGAATGAATGCTCCAAACATGGGACAGTTCGAGCATACGCTGATAATTGTTGATGAAGGTGCGGAAGTTCATTACATCGAGGGTTGCTCAGCACCTAAATTTGGCCACCAAGGTTTGCATGCAGGATGCGTAGAGATTTATGCAAAGCAAGGTTCCAAAGTCAGATACAGTTCAGTCGAAAACTGGAGCAGAGATACATTCAATTTAAATACAAAGAGGGCGATTGTAGAAAAAGATGCGGTGATTGAATGGGTGGGTGGAAACTTAGGAGCAGGAGTAACAATGTTATATCCATGTTCAGTGCTTGCAGGGGAGGGGGCGTGTTGTGATCATTTTGGTATTGCATTTGCATCAGGCAAGCAGTGGCAAGACACGGGTGCAAAAGTAATTCACTCCGCTCCACATACATCTTCAAAAATAGTTTCTAAGTCAGTAAGTAAGAATGGAGGGACGTCAGTTTATCGTGGTTCGATCAGAATCAATGACAATGCATACGACTCAACCGTAAGCGTGGAATGTGATGCACTTCTTCTGGATGACCTAAGTCGAACCGATACTATTCCCGACATAAAAGTTAGAAACAACGATGCGACAATCGCACACGAAGCAAGAGTTGGCAAACTAAGCTCCGAAGATTTGTTCTACTTAACTTCGAGGGGGATTGCAGAAGAGGAGGCTAAAGCAATGATCGTAAATGGCTTCATGGATCCGATTGTCAGGCTTCTCCCGCTTGAGTATGCCGTGGAGATGAACAGATTGATAGAATTGGAGATGGAGGGGGCTGTTGGGTGATTTTTATATTAGTGAGTAGTTGGTAGTGAGTAGTACTACAAACTACTCACTACACACTTGATTAAATGGGTTCTGTAGGGTAGACTAAAGTGCATTTTGTGTTATGGCAGAAGTTATATCGAAAGCACAGGCACTTGATATGTTTCATAGAAGGTTAGGAGACTTTGATCAAAGCGCTCCTACCAGAGATGCAATAATGAATTTAAGGTCCGATGGAAATGCAACCATTCGTTCGCTCTCAATTTCTTATGGTGAACAACATGATGCACTTAGAATGACTCTTTCAGATTTCAGAAGACATTTAGCTAGGATTGTTACTCGGGAAAAGAAAAAAGAAGCAGAATCTCAGGGCGACGAAGAGCAGAGAAGACCAAGCGATACCCCGACTGTGGTGGGGCAGGATACAATTGTAGAAGAACCGAAGGAATAATTACCTTTAAGGTTTATACATATATATCTAAATCTGAGTCTCCGTCCCCGCTCTTTCTTAGCTTTCTTGCATCCGGAGGAAATTCTTTCTGTTTCATTTCTTCAACAAGCGCAGTCAGAGCTAGTACAGCACCGGATCCCAATATTGCATATAATTTTTTTATAATATCACCCAAAGATCCCGGCTCTGCTCCATTCCATATCTCCCTTAGATGTGCTGCTAGTGCATTTTGATAATCTTCCGGTAGATATCCTATAGCTTCACATAGTTTAGGACCGTCGGTTCTATCCATAGTTGTTCTAATTAATCCTCTATTTCCATCAGCAATACCTCTAACAAGACCATCTACTGGTACAAACATTTCTTCTGATACAGATATCTGTAGCCGTTCAGCGCTGCTTTGTCTTCTAGCTGTATCAGATTTGGTTGTATCTCCTTCTGTGCCGGTACTAACTCTTACATTTAATGGTTCAATACTCATCAGATTATTGTACCATATATTGCCACTTAAAGCATGGCTCATATGGCAACCAATACGATCAGCAAAGGCGCAGGCAAAAAAATCCACAAGGTGGTCACATTCTCAGAAACCATTAATCTGGATTCTGATGATGCGAGAATTGATGTTCTAGTTAAAAAAGGAGAGAAGATCGAAATCAGGATTTTTGCAAAAGGCGGTACGCTTAAGCTTAGAAGTAAATGCGAAGAGGGGGGAGAGCTTAAGTTAAATGGAGTTTTTCATGCTGTTGATTGCGATCAGAACATTGATGTGGCGTGTGAGTTTGATCGGGAGAATTGTAAAGGAGATATTATTTTGAAGGGCGTGGCCGAGGGCAGTTCTCGAATTAATTGCAGAGGAGCTTTGGAAGTAGAAAAAGGATGTAAAGGATTTAAAGGATTCTTGAATGAAGAGTTTTTGATGTTGGACAAAGAAGCAAATGTAGATTTGGTTCCCGGCTTGGAGATTAAAAATGATGATGTTGTTGTCAGCCACTCGGCAACTGTTAAAAGGATTGATCCGGAAGATCTTTTCTACTTTGCATCACGTGGGGTGAGTGAAGAAGAGGCGAGAGAAATGGTTGTAAGTGGTTTTTTAGTGATCAATGAACGGAAATAATGGGTCTATTGAACATGCATGTGTTAGGAATAGAATCAGTGCCATGAATGAAGATGAAATTGAATCTGGGAGAATAACGTTGTATAAGCCTGCCTCGGTTGAAGAGCCGGGACCCGATGAAGAACCGCTTCCCGATGACTTTACTCCCGAAGACGAGGAATGCGGAAGTGCAGATGTAAAATCAGTTGCGGCGTGGGGCAGATTTGATGTTAGAAGCAGAGTAGAAGCTGCAGAAGCTGATGACGATGAAACAGTTGTACTTGTGATGGATAGGGATTATCCGGATCGAGCACTTATGCGGTTAATACTTGAACAAAACAAATTGCCTGTAGCAGAAGGCGACAATGTTATGGTTATTGTTGATGACACAGAAGTGGATCCCAATTTGCGTTCGATGGAGCCTGGTGCCGGACGTCCAATGGGAGACAAAGAACTAATGAATACTTTGGGCTCCATTGAATTTGTAGTAAATGCTGAGGTGCGCGGTCAGGTTGCCCATTTGGAGATACGAGATGGTAGAGGGATACAAATGGATATAAGGCCAAGAGAGATGCAAATTGAAGCCACTGTTGATACTTCTTCCAAAGCGTACGAAAGCTCACGAAAAACGAGTGAAGATAAAGTGTGGACACTTAGCGGCCACAATCTGTGTGCAACGGATTCGAGGGTGCCGTTGGATAGATAATAATGATTAGTTTTCTGGTTTTTAATACCAAGATTCTTTAATCTGGCGTGGATGCAGTTTATCACCTCCTGGGACGACGGCTATACATTGGATCTTGCGATTGCGAATCTGTTGGATAAATACAATTGCACGGGAACGTTTTATATTTGTCCTGAAGAACAGCACAACAGAGATATGCTTAAGCCCGAGCACATTAAAGATCTGGCTTCTCGCCACGAAGTCGGTGCGCATACAATGACGCATCCGAAACTTACAAATATTTCAGCAGAAGATGCCAAGTGGGAGATTGAAGCGAGCAAGAAGTGGGTTGAACAAGTTAGTGAAAAAGAATGCAAGAAGTTTTGTTATCCGTTTGGTTTGTACAATGATGAAGTTAAAGAGTTGGTCAGGGGAGCGGGGTTTGAGGAAGCAAGGACAGTTGAGAATATGAAGTTCAGCTCAAGCGATCCTTTTGCAACGCCGACTACTTTGCAGATCACTCATTTTCCGTGGCGCAAGAAATGGTCTAAGTGGTGGCATCCTTTGGATCACTTTGGTCCAGCGCGCGTTCTCCTCAGCGACATTAGAAAGCTCGGAATATCTATCAAGTCGTGCACAAGTTGGTTGAGTTTGGCCAAAGCCGTATTCACATATGCCAAAAAAGCCGACCAGCCTTATTTTCACTTATGGGGTCATAGCCACGAAGTTGAAAAATATAAGATGTGGAATCAACTAGAGTCCTTCTTGGAGTTTGTTAAGAATGAGAAGGTCAACAATGTGACTAACAAACAATTAACAGTTAACAATTAACTTATTAAGTATGAGTTAATTGTTAAAAGCGACCCCGCGTAAGCGGGGGAGCGTGTTAAATGTTAATTGTTAAATCACACCATCGCAGAGAAGAGAAGCTCTTAGGATGATAGCTCCTAAGCAATCAAGTAATATGATGAATATATAAACTATCAATCAGAGCATATTTATAACGCTTACGCTATAACAATCGACAATCAACACGGCCCTTCGGGCCTTTCAACAATCGACAATAGTCGATAGTTGATTGTTGACAGTTCCGCGAAGCGGAACGTGTCGATAGTTCGAGCGAAGCGAGTGTTCCCTGGTAAGGAAGTGTTCCATCCGCAGGTTCTCCTACGGATACCTTGTTACGACTTGCTCCCAATCAGCAGTTTCACCGTGGTACGGCCTTCGAAAAGTAACCGTCCTTCGGGCGCCCCTGCCTTTCATGAGTTGACGGGCGGTGAGTACAAGACCCAGGAACATATTCAACGTGACGTAGCTGATTCACGTTTACTAGCGATTCCAACTTCATGAAGTCGAGTTGCAGACTTCAATCCGAACTGAGACCGGTTTTTTGGGATTGGCTCCCCCTCGCGGGTTCGCTGCCCTTTGTGCCGGCCATTGTAGCACGGGTGTTGCCCCAGACGTAAGGGACACGCAGATCTGACGTCATCCTCACCTTCCTCCGCCTTGGAGGCGGCAGTCTCCTATGAAATAACAACATAGGATGAGGGTTGCGCTCGTTTGCTGACTTAACAGTACACTTCAAAGCACGAGCTGACGACGACCGTGCACCACCTGTCTCCGAGTTCCTTGCGGCAAAGTTCTATTTCTAGAACGTTCTCGGGATGTCAAGTCTGGGTGAGGTGCTCCGCTTATTATCGAATTAAACCCCATGCTCCACCGCTTGTGTGGGTCCCCGTCTATTCCTTTAAGTTTTAGCCTTGCGGCCGTACTACTCAGGCGGCGTGCTTACCGCGTTAGCTGGGGCACTGGGAAAGATTGAACTCCCAACACCGAGCACGCATAGTTTAGGGCGTGGACTACGGGGGTATCTAATCCCCTTCGCTCCCCACGCTTTCGTCCCTGAGCGTCAGTACACCCCCAGCATCTTGTCTTCACTTTTGGCGTTCTACCATGGATCAACGGATTTTACCCCTTCACATGGCATTCCAGATGCCTCTGGGTGACTCAATTCTTCCAGTTTCCGGCACACTACGCAGTTGAGCTGCGCATTTTAATGTCGGACTTAAAAGATCGCCTGCGGACGCTTTACGCCCAGTGATTCCGAGTAACGCTTGCACCTTCCGTCTTACCGCGGCTGCTGGCACGGAATTAGCCGGTGCTTTCTCCTGAGGTACCGTCAAAAGTTTCGTCCCTCAGAACAGAAGTTTACACCCAAAAAGGGCTTCATCCTTCACGCGGTGTCGCTCCGTCAGGGTTGCCCCCATTGCGGAAGATTCCTCACTGCTGCCTCCCGTAGGAGTATGGGCCGTGTCTCAGTCCCATTCTGGCTGATCATCCTCTCAGATCAGCTACCCGTCATAGTCTTGGTAGGCTTTTACCCCACCAACAAACTGATAGGCCGCAGGACCCTCCCGAACCGCAAAAGCTTTACCCTTGCGGGAACTATCCGGTATTAGCCCGACTTTCGCCGGGTTATCCCTGAGTTCGGGGCAGGTTCCAACGTGTTACTCAGCCGTTCGCCCTGTACCGAAGTACAGTCGACTTGCATGTGTTAGGCGCACCGCTAGCGTTCACTCTGAGCCAGGATCAAACTCTTTAAAAAAGTTTTAAACCTAGACTTAGGTCGTTAAACGTTAGTTATAAATTGTGTAGTATATTTCAAAAGAAATAGTATCGAGGTTATTAATCCTTACGGATGACAATCAACAATCAACATTCAACTATCAACAAGTTGATTGTTGAAAGCGCCAAAGGCGCGTGTTGATTGTTGAAGGTAAAAATCCGAAGGATTTTATAAGCTTCTCTACTCTGCGATGATGTGAATGAGCTTTCAAAATCACTCCTACCCCCATGCAAGAAGGCAGAAGCCGACTTAAGAATGCAAGGGGATAAAGGAATCTCGTCTCCCTTCCCACAATGGGATTCGGGAGAGAGCTAAGCAATTTTAATGTATGAATATAGGAGGTCAAGCAGTTTATGGCCGTTTAATTAGTTTTTTGGGTTTTCTTATCCATGTCCAGAAAATCAGAAGGATGAATTTAATGAAATTTGCAGGACCGCGAATACCGCTAGATAGCTTGCTAGAGCCAATTCTAGGCCCATATTGGATAGGAACGTATTGGATGTTACATCCATCTCTGCCTGCACATATAGTGAGCACAATATGCGGAGAAAATCTTTTTGGAATGTATTTTCGGTACCTTTCAATGACTTCTTTTCGAACAATCTTTAGTCCGGAATTCACATCGGCAACTTTTTGACCTGAAGCAAGCTCAGTTAGTCTCCTTAAAAAGTTGCGAGCTCTCGAGTGAAGCCAGGGTCCTTTCATTAGACTTTCTCTATGACCTGTAACAATGTCGGAGTTGTCTGCGAGTGCAAGTTGATAAAGCTTAGGAATTTCTTCCGGGAAGTAAGTTCTATCACCATCGATTGTTGCTATCCATTCTCCGCGAGCATTTGATACACCAGTCATAATTGATGCCCCATTTCCAATATTTTTTTCATGATTAATAATTCTTAGTCTTTCGATATTTAATTTATTCAAAATCTCCGAAGTACCATCTGTGCTTCCATCATTAACAACAATGATTTCATCTTCATTCTGAAGAACCGCATCACATCTCTTAACGATGTCTTCAATCGCTCCTTCCTCGTTGTAGCAGGGGATGATCAGGGAGAGCATGTGAATAGGATACCATTAAATAATGTCATAAATTTGATTAAATTCGAAATCCGAAATGCGAAACAAATTCGAAGCACGAAATATGAAATTCGAAACCTATTGGCATTTCTGAATTTCGTGCTTGTTTCGGGTTTCGAGTTTAGGATTTGATTAGTGTGATCAATGTCTCAATCCTGACCTCTTTGTTTTCCTAGTCGAAGCTTTCCAAATTATTCTTGTTTGCTGGAATAGAGGTCCAATTATCCAGTTCGGAGTCAGGTCAGCAATTCGTCTGATTACAGGCTGCCTGCAAATCCAGAAGATTGAATCCAGTACCACTTCGAATGTTTTACGTTTAAGACTGATGGACGGAGGCGTCAGTTTTAAGTCAGGAACTCTCTTTCCATGTCTTCTCATTCTTTCAATTCGAAGGAATGATCCTCGTTTCTTAAAATCAAGTCCGTGCGATTGCATTTTTACAGCCTCATCTTCAGTAATGTCTTTGAGTTCAAGTTTGCCTGATGCTTCCATCTCCTTAATAACCTGATCGCCAAGGTCAGTTCTAGTTATAAGAAGCGAGAAACCCTTTCCGCGTTCTTCGTAAACAGGAGCCCAGGCGTCTCCGCCGGAAATATCGGTCAGCTCATTGGTCAAATCATGCGAGATCAAAGAGCTTTTCGTAATGTGGAATGGAATCAAGTAGTTAGCATGGAACTTTGGCATGCTTATTACTCTGCCATCCTTCAAATACGCTTCCATGTGGCCCGGCCATTCACCGGCGCGGAAGCTCAAGCTCACAACATCCTCTTTTTTAGCTTTGAACTTCCTCAAAAAACTTATCACCGAGCTTCCATAAAGTTCGTTTCCAAAGAATGGTCCCAGAATATACTTAATTGAACTGACTGAAGGATGATTGAGTGCTTTAAGCCTTCTGATGGCGAGAATCTGGTGGGGGAGACCGACGTATGCAAGCGGTCCGGATTCATTCTCCAATTCAGAAAGGATCACATTAGTTGGAGTGACTGTGTATTTGCTCTGAGCTGAAGCCAAAATCTCCTCCTTAGTTCTCGCAATAGTCGGTACAGACCTCCACGGACGTTTTTCATCCATCTTTAATACAACTGCACCGTTTATCTTTCCTGTCTCGAGCAGATGAATAAGAGTTCCCGTCAAAATACCTCCGCTTGCGGCGTTCGATCTCACCCCTTCGTCGTTATGATGGGCGATTGCGATCCTTTTGTACTCACCTAGCAAAGAGTTTGAATAAAACTCCGATGGATTGACCTCAGAGCTAGCCTTATAACAAATCTCAGGTACTGCTCCAATGCCGGTCGGCTCGGGCAGGCATTTTCCGTCAGGATCAGATAACTTCAGGCTGCCCTTTGAAAGTCCAATGCTAGTCCCGCTATGCATACAAAGCCCCGGCCTGATGATCTCCTCATGAATCTTTGCCCAAACTGGATCGCGGGATGCGGTCTTTTTGGCAATGTAGAAGTGGCGTATGCCCATTCTGTTGAATCCAATATGTCTGAGTAGACTTAGATGAATCTTTTCAGTCAATTGTTTTAATTTGGCGGGTCCAACGGGGAGAAAAACTGTTCCTCTATGAGAGGCAACTTCAAATTCGCAGTTTCTAAGAGCTCTTAATACTTCGGAAACCTTTGGAAACCTATGCGGACCTTCTCCGTGGTTCTCGAAAAACTTTTCATATAGCTTAAGTGGCAACTCCGACCATGCAGGAGGGCATGACATGATCAAAGTTCCTCCAACTTTAAGAACTCTGTGGCATTCAAGAAGGAAGTGGAGCGGATCAGGCACATGTTCAAGTGTTTCAAGCGATACAATTACATCTTTAGACTCAGTTTCACATGGAAGATCATGCAAGTCAGTCTGGTTGAACTCTTCATCAGGGTATTTTCCGCGCGCGATCTCGATAAAATTTTGCGAAGCTTCCAGATTTTCAATCTCCGCATCGGGACAAAGCTCACGAATGTATTTAACAGCGCTTCCGGTTCTGGACCAGACATTAAGGACATTCAATCCATCTCCTTTCGGAAAAAACTTCTGCATCGTCAGGAATCTCTCGGTGTGTGTCCAGCTGAAACCCTCGTTGATCCTGTCGTAAACAAGTGCGACATTGTCCCAATGTTCGCGGACTTGCTCAATGGTGAATCGATTGCTCTGCATTGTACTTAACAATTGTCTTCTTTCTTTGCCTTGATGCAAAGGATTTATGTTCTTTCTTTTGCCTTGACCAGCCTCACCCCCAGCCCCTCTCCTGCAGGCAGGAGAGGGGAGCTACTTCTTTGACATAGCTCCCCCTTCTCCTGCTGTTAGTATCTTGCAAAAGGTTAATAATCGACTATCGGTAATTATGTAGCAGGAGAAGGGGGATGGGGGGATGAGGTCGGATATTTAATCCAAAAATAAACTCCAATGCTGGATGCGATAATTGCCAGTATGAAAATAGTAAACGAGAAGGCAATTGTTTGTTCGGTTGAGATGCCTAGGGATCCAAAGAAGTACAGAAGTGCAGCATCTCGAGTTCCAAGGCCTGCCGGGGCGATGGGTAGAATGCATATGATTCCTACAAGAGTCATGATGGCAATGAAAATAGGGAGAGCCACCGGTATTCCAAATCCTTCTAAGAGGATCCAAAGTTGCAGGAAATATATAGCCCAATTTATCATAGTCAGAACAGTTACAGTCATCCAAATTTTTAAGTCTATCTTTGGCAATAAGTTGAAAGTCAGTTTTCTAAGCGCGATACAGACCAAGCAGCAAATAAGCGTTGAAATTAGAACCAAACCGGCGAGTTCTATTGATATCAAGATTCCAATTGCCCAGATGCCCAGCAGTCCAATTATTGCAATGTCCAAAAGACGATCTAGTACCGTAATTCCAGTTGCCATTTTAAGATTCAAGCCCTTAGACATAAGTGCAGGAATCTTAATCGCTTCACCAAGTTTACCGGGGGTCGCTATCCCAAGGAACATTCCGCTCATATAGATTTGAGTCGATTGCCTTAGATCAGATTTAGCACCTGCTGAGTTTGTAAGAATATGCCAGCGATAAGATCTAATTGCATATATTACGGGATATAGAATCAATGTTAGAAATAAATGAGGGACGCTGACTGATGCCAAGCTTTTTTTAAGTTCTCCAATATCAATCTTGGTCAGGATCCAGATAAACAGAACGATTCCTATCCCTTTGATGGCATATTGAATCGGTTTCTTCATAATTTAGGATGAATGAACCTCTCTTCTTACTGCAGCAACCTGATCAGCCAAAAGTCCAAAGAAGAATAGGAAGCAGGTCATGGTAATTAAAGCGACTGCGCTATCGGAAACATTATTCCGAACAATTAGTTCATAGCTTAATAGGCAGAGAGCAGTTAGTCCGCTTACAAAAGTCAGTGGAAGGAAAATTCTAAGAGGGGAGAAGAGCATCATAAGCCTAACAATCAGCATCAGTGTCTTTACTGCATCGCGTGCTTTAACCGTACTCTTTCCGGTTCTAGGTTGAATTGAGATTGGAACGTAAGAAACATTCAGTCTTTCCCGTAGAAAACAAACCGTGCTTGTGGTTGAAATCGAGAAACCATTTGGGAACAAATGTGCGTACCTCAGGAACGTGCTTCGTTTGAAAGCCCGAAGGCCAGAATTAAGATCAGGAATCTTATACTCAGATAAATGGTTTGCGACGAAGTTAAGAACCTTCTTCCCGGGCTGTCTTATCATAGGCCCTTTATATCCTTCGCGTTTACCAACAACCATGTCGTTAGATTCATTAAGTTCCGGCAAAAGCTTCTCGATCAGATCAGGTGTATGCTGCCCATCAGCATCATAAGTAATAACCCAGTCAGTTTCTGCCGCTCTTATACCGGTCTTTAAAGCGGCGCCGTATCCCTTATTATATTTATGAGGAATTACTTTTACTCCCAATACCATCTGTGCCTGCGTAAGCGTCCCGTCAGTAGATCCGTCATCCACAACGATTATCTTTGCCTGTATTGCATGTTCGCTCAGGTGCGACATCAAGTTCCTTAAAACCTGTGCGATAACTCCCGCCTCGTTATATGCCGGAATGACGATTGAAAGGTTCATCAGATCAATAGAATAGTGGATTATAGTGGCTAATGACCACTATTTTCGCGGTATTCTCAGATTAGGTACTACATAATTACTTATTTTCCCTCTGCTTATATTTTTCATATTCAGCCTTTGCTTTCTCGTATTGCCTTTTGGCCACTTCGTAATTGCCGCGTGCATCTTTTTTTATATTATCATATTTCTTTTTTGCTCCAGTTTTTGCCTTGAGATAATTAGCTTTATACCCTTTTTTGTTGTATTCGTGTTTGCTCTTTGCTTTATCTTTTATTTTTAAGTAGTCGGCTTTTCGGTGTTTTTTTACATGCTCATAATTCGAAACGGCGGATTTTTTTGTTGAGGCATATCTATTCTTATAGTAGTACCTATCGTCTTTGGCTCTTTCGTAAAGACGCTTCTTTTCCTTGCATTTAACCTTGCCTTTATCTTTCTCATCTTCATTGTCTTTAATGACTACCCAGCTAGCGCAGAAAATGGGGTTTCAGGCATCTCTAGACATG
>CAZDKL010000022.1:0-31339 GCA_964506185.1 uncultured Candidatus Peribacteria bacterium | reverse complement strand
AAACTCTTCCTCCGCCAGCTTACGCAGGCGGATTCTCGAAGGAATGTTGAATATTGGAATATTGGAGTAATAGGTGCTTTTATCCCAATATTCCAATATTCCAGTATTCCAATTTCCGTGAAGTTCTATATGGGGTATGCTATCAGTCCAGTGTCACTTTATAGAAAGTATCGTCCACAGGCCTTTGCCGAAGTCGTAGGACAGGACGCCGTAGTAACCACATTGGAACAAGCGGCACAGTCCGACAAATTGGCTCATGCATTCCTGTTCGCCGGCAGCCGCGGAACCGGAAAAACTTCAGTGGCCCGCATTTTGGCAAAAATTTTGATGACCAAGGGGATCGAGGACAAAAAAATTGCAGATCAAATAATTAAGGGCGTTGAAGAGGGCAATATTGTAGACCTTTTGGAGATAGATGCTGCGAGCAACAGAGGAATTGATGATGTCAGAGACCTGATCGAGAAGATTCAGTTCTCCCCCGTTGTGGCAAACAACAAAGTTTACATAATTGATGAGGTACACATGCTTACCAAAGAGGCATTTAATGCATTACTTAAAACATTGGAAGAACCGCCGCCGTATGCATACTTTATTTTGGCAACTACTGAGCTTAATAAGATACCTCCAACCATTCAATCGCGCTGCCAATGCTTCCCATTCCGTTCCATACCGGAGGAAGACCTGATAAGGAGGCTTCAACTTATTGCAGATCAGGAACATATAACCGTGGACCGTGAAGCGCTGAGGACAATTGCCCATTACGGACAAGGAAGCATGCGCGATGCCATCTCTATGCTGGATCAGATGCGGTCTTTGTCGAATATAACCGTTGAGGAAGTTGAACAAAGAATGGGAAAGAGTGGAAGTGAATATTTGGAACCGCTTTTTGAAGCTATTGATAAGAAAGATCGCAAAGAAATTCTGGAAATTGTGAGAAAAATCGAGGAAGCAGGTATTGCATTGGATGTTTTCTTAAGGATGCTTCTCTCAACCGTGCGTTCCATGCTTCATCAGGCAATAGAAAAGAAGAAAGATACGGAATATCTGAAGGTAATACTGGATAATTTATTGCAAGCCATAAGAGATGTTCGCATTTCTCCGCTTCCGGGTCTTGTATTGGAGTCCGCTCTGCTTTCTCTGTGCGCCAAGCCAGAGGAAGGGAAGAAGAAATCAGAAGAAGTTAAGCTAAGCACGGCTAAAGAGGAAGACAAGAAGGAGAAAAAGAAAGACAAGAAGGAGAAAAAGACAAAAAAGGAAGAAGAATCCAGTGGTGATACCGTAGCTGCGACTGCCGAGTCACAGCCTGAGCCGAAGGCTCAGTCAGAAGACAAGAAAACCGAGAAGGTTGAGGAAAAAGAATCCATAAAAGAAGCAAGTGTGGAAGCAGTTGAACTGACATTGGAAAGCCTAAAGGAGTATTGGCCTGAGATTGTGAACGAAACCAAGCCGGCATCAGTAAAAATGTCTCTTAAGAACGGACATTTAATCGGAGTTACCGACAAAGCTGTCACAATAGGATTCTCATCGTCATTCCATAAAGGAAAAGTCGCAAATCCGGAGGCGGCGAGAGCTATTGAAGAAGTTATGAATAGAATTTTGAAGAGATCACTCAAACTTGAGTGTGTAATCGGTGAAAATAAGCCTGAAGAAGTTAAACCTCAACCAGAAGTGGATCTAGCTGAGGCAGCTGCCGAAATTTTTTAAGAAAAAGCAGATTAGCCGATTAGCAGATTAGCTAATCTGCCAATTGCTAATCTGCTAAAATGCCAATATGCACATTGATGAATCCAAATCCAAACTCAGGGACTCTATTTCCGACCGTCTTAGCCGCATGTCCGACCGTGACAGAGGCGAAGAAAGCAATTCAGTATGCAAAAGACTTCTTGAAATGATTCCCGAAGGCTCAACTGTCTGCGTTTACGCCGCTCTTAAGACGGAACCTGACCTGAATAATCTGATTAGAAAGCTCTGGGACCGCGGTGACAAAGTTTTTTATCCGTTTTTTGAAGGAGATCACTTCACATTCCGCAAAGCTTCCGACTTTTCTGATCTTAAACCCGGAAAATTGAAGATTTTGGAGCCGCCCTCATCGTCACCCGAAGCTGATCCGCAGGAAATTGACTTCGTGATAGTGCCCGCCCGCGCTTTTGACCGTAAGATGAATCGCCTGGGACGCGGGAATGGAGGATATGATCATTGGATCAGCAAGCAAAGAGAAGTTAATCCAAGAACTAAGATGATTGGAGTGGCTTTTGAGTGCCAAATCGTGAATGAAGTGCCGATTGATACGCATGATGAGAAGGTAGATGAGGTAGTGACTGACAGAGGATCGGTCGTCTAATAAAAGTGCTCATAATCCTTGTCTTAGGCATAGTTTTTTCGCTAATCTGGAAGCCTCCGATACTTTCCTCCTACCAACCAAAACTATGACATACCTATCGGCGCTTAAAAAAACTGATCCGAAGATAAGGGATCTCATTTTGGCTGAAGAAAAACGCGAGTTTGAGAAACTAAGGCTGATTCCTTCGGAAAACTACGCTTCTCATGCAGTTAAGGAAGCAACCGGAGGGATATTTACCAATAAGTATTCGGAGGGGTATCCGAATAAGAGGTATTACGAGGGACAGCAACTAACTGACCAGGTTGAATCTCTCGCCCAAGAGAGAGCTAAGGAAGTTTTTGGAGCAGATCACGTCAATGTTCAACCGCATTCGGGAAGCCCTGCCAACATGGCATCATTCCGAGCAGTTCTTCAGCCGGGAGATACCATCATGGGGCTCAGTCTTCCGCATGGCGGACACCTGACTCACGGGTGGAAAGCGAATTTCTCCGGATCACTTTACAATTCAGTTCCTTATGAACTCGATCCGGAAACTGAGATGCTTAATTACGACATGATTTTGGAGCAGGCGCGTGAGTGCAAGCCGCAATTGATCATTGCGGGTTACACCGCATACCCAAGAAAGATTGATTGGGATAAATTCCGCGAGATTTGTGATGAGGTTGGAGCTAAGTTCCATGCAGATACTTCACATATCACAGGTTTGATTGCGGGAGGGCAACATGCAAATCCATTCCCGATAGCTGACATTGGAATCACGACTACTCACAAGACCTTGCGAGGTCCAAGAGGCGCCATGATTATGTGTAAAGAAGAAAATGCTGAGGCTGTTAACAAAGCAATCATCCCCGGCATACAAGGCGGACCTCACATTCACACGATTTCCGCAATTGCCGTCGCGCTTCAGGAAGCTACCACTCCGGAATTTAAGACATATGCTGAGCAAGTCGTTAAGAATGCAAAAGCTCTTGCAGAAAGACTGCTAAGCCACGGCTTCCGACTGGTTACGGGAGGAACTGACAACCACTTGATACTTATGGAGGTGTTTGAATCCAAGGGAATTCCGGGTCGCGAGGCTTCCAAGGCACTCGATAAAGCCGGCATCGTATGCAACTGCAACATGGTTCCATTTGATAAGAGGACTCCGTTCAATCCATCGGGAATAAGAATCGGAACTCCTTCGATGTCCTCCAGAGGAATGAAGGAAACCGAGATGGAGAAGCTGGGAGATTGGATTAATGAGGCAATCTCCAATGCTGAGGACGAAGCAGCGCTCGCAAAAATCGCTGGAGAAGTTAAAGCCATGTGTGTACAGTTCCCTGCTCCTGGTATAGATCCGGCGAGGTGGGAAGATGCTTAGTTTTTGGCTTATTTAAGCCTAAAAGAAAGGTGCCTGAAAGTTGTTGACTCTGTAAAAAACAGGAGTAGTCTTTGCGCAATTACAATTTACCAATCACTACCATGGCCACAGGCTTAGAAGAATTTGAAACAGAAGTTGCAGGTGCAGGATCAACTTTAGATAAACCAAACTACAGAACTGTCGTTGGTATTATTGAAAGAACTCAAGCAGAAGAAGATGAATTACTTGATCTGAAATTAGCCCAAGATATGGCTGATGGTTTCTAGATACAAATAAAACCTGTATCCTCTTGGAGTAATTCTTACGTCTTACTCCTTACGTCTTAACTCATGGCCACTCTCAAACGCCGTTTAACTCTCCCCCTTTTTACTTTCTACGGACTAGGTTCGATTCTAGGAGCCGGAATTTATGCGCTTGTGGGAAAAGTTGCAGGTTCTGCCGGTATGTTTACACCAATTTCTTTTCTGATCGCTGCATCTCTGGCTGCACTCACCGGATTTTCTTACGCGGAACTCTCGTCGCGATACCCTAAGAGCGGCGGCGAGGCGATTTATGTTTCAAAAGCATTTGGAATTAAACAATTTTCAACTTTGATAGGACTTTTGGTCGTCCTTTCGGCAATCGTATCTTCATCCGCTCTGATGAATGCATTCTTTGGCTACCTGGAAGTCTTTATACCTGCACAAAGAGACATGACTATCATCATAGTTTCCCTTTGTGCTGCAGGAATTGCTATGTGGGGAATCAAAGAGTCAGCTATGGCCGCTACTATCCTGACTTTGATTGAGATTAGCGGATTATTTTTGATTATGTGGGTTGGAAGAGATGCCTTATTAAGTTTCCCAACTCAAATATCTGATTTTGTGCCTCCATCCGAGAGTGCAATTTGGGTTGGAATACTTTCCGGAGCCTTTATTGCTTTCTATGCATCAATAGGATTTGAAGATATGGCGAATGTTGCTGAGGAAGTTAAAGATCCGCATAGAAACCTGCCTCTTGGAATCATGTTTGCAATCGTCGGCTCCACGCTTCTCTACTGCATAGTCTCCATTGTCGCTGTTCTGAGCTTGCCCGCCGACGTTTTGAGTTCAACTGACGCCCCGCTTGCGATGGTTTACGAGAATGCAACGGGGTCCAAGCCAGTTATCATCACATTTATCGGACTCTTTGCCGTAGCTAATGGTATTTTGGTGCAAATTGTTATGGGTTCCAGAATTCTTTATGGGCTGAGCAAGAAGGACATGCTTCCGGACGTACTCTCTAAGGTTAATCCAAAGACTCACACACCGATTGTCGCAACAGGATTTGTAACTTTCATAATTTTAGTCCTTGCGCTCTGGTTTGATCTCTCCAGACTCGCTCAGATTACCAGCCTGATCGTCCTGATCATCTTTGCAATAGTGAATCTGGCATGCATGAGAGTGAAACTGAAGGATCCGAAGCCCAAAGACGTGCAAACGTTCCCGTTTGTAATCCCACTATTGGGATTCTGCTCGATTGTTCTCTTCGTCGCTTATAGAGCTTACATTTACTTCGGTGGATGAAGCTATGACTCGTAAGAGGTGCTCTTAACTATGCTGGAGTCATAATCAATCCAAAGGAAGGTTTGTCCTCCTTTGTACTTCCATTTAATGTGGCTATCACCTGGATATACGTCGGCATTCCTATCATTAAATTTCTGAAGTGATACCTGTAGCGTGCTTGGTGCTCCTGTTACAGATGTATTCTGACTTAAAATTTCTGCGCTTAATACAAGCGTAATGTTTTCACCGGCAACCATATCTGTATTCACGTCATCATCTTCCAAATCGTCACATGTAACGAGCAAGCTTCCCGATGCAACTCCAGTAATTTCTTCAGCTCCGTCATATATGAAAGTTTTACACGATTGCTGAGTATTGGAATCGCTCTTGTTGAACAAACCGAATTTCTTCGCATCAAGAGCAACGTTAGTTGCATTAACATTGAAAGCAAGAGCATCGATTGCTATACGTCCAATTCCAGTATCTGATGCATGAAACTTAAATTGACCAATATCGGATTGGCCAATAGGCACAGCCGATCCATCAGAATCCGGATTTGCGTTGGATATCCTTTCAATAGTCACCAACTTACAACAACAATCGTCTGAATCAAATCCCCAGAAACCACCCATTTCCATCTTGCACCCCTCTTCGTTGTTATATCCTGACTGGCACCCCTTGTCCTCACAGGTCTGCTCATCATCATCATCATCGTCATCGCCATCATCATCGTCATCGTCATCATCATCGTCGTCATCACCATCATCGTCGTCATCGTCGTCATCATCGTCATCATCGTCGTCGTCACCATCATCGTCATCTCCTCCTCCACCCAAAACACTATCGTCCTTTTTTATCTTCACGTCATAACAAACAAACTTTCTTACACCATTCGGTGTATCCCATATGAAACACTTGTTTAGGTTGCTAACCTTAAATCCAATTCCATCATACCTGCCTACAACAGTATAGTTGCTATTGATATCCTTATAGCATCCATTTTCACTACCTCCCCATGGAGTCACCATGAAGTATACATTCTTTTCTTTCGAGTTATTCATAAGGGCTCGAATGCCTTTTCCATTACAATCTATGCCAGGGCTATCACTGATGATATTGTCATGGCTGAACCGATAATCAACAAACGATGTGCCTAGAATTTCTTTTACTTGTGGGCCATCTATCGTCACACTCAGTGATCCACCTTCATCTTCTTCACATGTCCATCCCCCCATAATAAAGTTGCCGCCATTGTCTACACTTGGATCATCGCATTCCTCATCATCATCGTCATCGTCGTCATCGTCATCGTCGTCGTCATCCCCTTGAGTCACCGGGCAAATCTCATTTGAGCAACAACAACTAAGCTCTTTTGGTCCGTAATCACTGAACCATATTCCTTCACAATCACTTTCATCATTTGCACGACGACACTTAACATCTCCTAAAGTCGGACATACTTTGCCCCACGGTACACATTCTCCGTCGTAGCAAGTCTTGCCCGCAGAACAATTTTTGTCTTCTTCACAACTACCACAGTCCTCATCACAATTACATTCATCCTCACCTTCCTCACACTTTTCATTGCCACAATCCCACTCATCAACACAGATTCCTTCTGAGCCATTGTCAGGTGCTTCACAGCCCCAAGGCCTAATTTCTAGATCATCACAACAAAACTTGGGCCCAGGAAAACTGTCGCCAAATACAACCTGACCTTCTTTGGCACATGGAGGCTTGCAATCATCCGAACAGTTTTTAAAGTTCTCCCACTGTTCACACTCACCGTTGCCACAATCCGAACACATAAATCCGTCTGACATTTCATAACAAGCCAGACCTTCACACTGCACTATTTTGATTTTTTCTAACCCCTCACAGCATTCAGGTATTGGTCTTTGTTCACCTTTGGTAGGCATCGTGCTCGCACTCTCTCCCGCTTCCTTGCAAGGTGGTTTTTCGAGACATGCACCATCTTCACAACCATATTCACAATCATGTCCTTTAGCTATCGGCCTATTATCAACACAAAGATGCTCCATCACTTCGTCACCATCGCAGCTATCGGGCAAACGCTTAATTTCGCCCTTATTGTTTATACCAAGCACATAACCTGGGTTGTTTACGTCTTTACCATCTGAATCGAAACACTTGTACTTACAATCATCGCACCCATCATCCGGATCGTTGTTACCATCATCACAATCCTCTCCTTCTTCAGTTTTTTCATTTCCACATTCAGAAGTAGAAATGGGCTTAAGCATTACAGCATCCGCCACCATTTTTTGTCCGGTAGATGCCAATAGATAAACCCTTGTTTGCTTGTTCGGAAGCAAGTTGAATGTTCCTCCTACTTTCTGCCATTTTGCACCTTCGAAATTCGGACCCGATGGAGCAATGTTCTGAGAAATTTTGACATTATTTACAGGATAAACCCATTTATTTCTATTATCTTTCTGTAAGACATAAACACTTACAGCCTTGGAAAGACCTGAGCTTCTAGGCCACGTTACATACAACTCAAATTGTTGACTTGGAGAGGCTACCGGCACTCCAGTCATCCATTCCCAATAAACATATCCTCTGGCGTTGGAATAATAATATCTATATCTCCTGCTTTTTCTGTCGTAATACCTTTTTTTCACTCTCTTTGGAGTAAATTTTTGATGATATGACTTATATCCACCCTTAGTCATACCCCATTGTTGTCCCATTTTCTTCAAGTTTTTATCTCTATCATCACCAATTGTAACCTGCGATCCTGTGGTACTAGCTTGTCCAACTAGGTCGCTAGCAATCGGTACCAAAACTGGAACCACAAAAAGTACAGCTGCTACAACAGAAATTATTGCAAGCTTTGTCTTGAACTCAGTCATATTGAAGGGGGGATATTAGAGTCAGTTTAAGAAAATACTTACTGTAAGCCAAATTATTAAAGTTGACTGCATTAACCAAACATTCATAATACAATTCGTGCACAGAAAATGTTATATCATTTTATTTTCACTGCTCTTCATAGGTTGTAGCACATCAAAAACAAATATTGTTATTGATGATTATAAAGTGATCCGAGTTGTAGACGGCGACACTATAGAAGTTCATTACGAAAACAATCCAGAATACGTTCGTATTATTGGAATAGATGCCCCAGAGAAGGAAGAATGCTTCAGTAAAGAAGCTTCTGAGCAGTTGAAGAAGTTAATTGAAGAAGCAACTGTAACACTAATTTCGAAACCTGATGAAAACAGGGATAAATATAACCGGTTGCTCAGATACATACTTTCTGATGGAAAAGACATTGGTGCTGAACTTATAAAGGGAGGATTTGCCAGAAATTATCCCAGATTCCCCCACCCCAAACTTAATGAATATAAAAATTTTGAGCTAGATGCGCAAAAGAATCAGCTTGGACTATGGAGAGAATGCGTAATCAACAATTGACACGCTCGTCCCGCGCTTGCGGGACTCGCTTTAAACAATCAACCATCAACATTTTCAGATTACAGCAACAGTTGATTGTTGATTGTCGATTGTTGACTGTTATTATCCCTCTCCTCTGAGAAGCTTACTTACATTCTCACTCGGGCTTCTGATTCTGATTTCTGTCCCCGCAAGCGCGCGGACGGACTGTGATACCGTAAGAGAAGACGATGGACGAGATGCTTATGAGATTTGCAAGGCAAAGGAGGAAGAAGATGAGATAAAGGACGACATTAAAGATTATGAGAAAGGATTAGAGGACGAACGTGAGAAAATCGAGGATTTTTATCAGGATTTGCTTGATAGGATTCAGGACAAGAAAAAGCGCATAGATAGAGATCTGGAACGCAAAGAAGATGACGAACAAGATGAATATGACGATATGAGAGATGATGATGCCGAAAAGGATGAATTCGGCCTACAGAAGCTAAAAGTCAAAGAAGTACAAAACGAGCGGAAAGCAGCCAAAAAGTACTTCGATACGTGGATAAAGATCATAAAATCGAGAGAAAAATATGAAGATTCTTTGATTGATCTTAAGGAAGTTGAGTACGAATACGAGAAGAGAGGCGGCGATGCAGACACCATAAAATGGTATTAATTGCCTATCTGTGTAAACAATAAATAACGTACTTAAGCACTATTATTTACTTTGTCTATACACCGAAATGCCTTGGATAAATACAGTTTCACGTTTACAATATTTGTTCTTAAAATAGCACCTACGAACTAAATATTTGAACGTTTAAATCCGTATACTTTTTATACTCACAATACACACTTCAGCCCCAGTCTATGCCTAAAAGTTGCATGTTTTCTTCGCAGAAGTACAATACGATGATTTGTCCCTAGCCTAATTCTTCCTCACCAATCTGGAAGGGACTAGGGACAAATTCACTCAAAGATATCGACCCTTCAAACCACCGAAACCCCATAGAGCAGATGGGAGGGGAGCCTTCATCCTCCGAAGCCGCCGCGAAGCGGCGCGAAGGAGGAACCCAGCCCTTCAAACAAACACAAAAAGGCATCTTACCGCTTTTTTACTCCTCTCGAGGGACTAAAAGGCTAAAAGATCCACCAACCCAGTTATTCGCATTTTCCGCTCAGTCACTTTACCTCTCTCAATTTGGTACCTGCTGAGGATCTGGAAATAAGAATAGCAAGACGTTAATTGTTATTGCGTAACTCTTAAGTCACGGGTCCGGCTCCCATCCTCTCTGCTCTGCGATGACGCTCCGTTTATGTGAGGTTGTTTTGCGGAGTGCATCCCCTTACTCCCCATGTATGCCTTCGCTTCGGCGATGTTTTGTGTACTGGTCGGGGACCTCGTTCGGTTGCGAGGAGAAACAAGAAACCTAAGCAAGGCAGTGATTCGAGGGCTCCTCCCCTCAGTCCGCATCCGCTTAATCCCGTCTCAGCTAGCCTACAGTGCTTCTGATAGTCGGAGGACGCGAGACAAAACAAACACAAAAAAGGCCATTAAGTATACCTATGGTCTTTTTTGTTATGTTACGATCAGGGGCTATGCCTCAGATTCATTATGCACAAGTTGGCACATTTCATGTCATTACAAATACAAAGGATGGAATCCCTTGGTGTATATATGATGGGATCCCTGAAATATTGATTGATAACCTTTTTATGACAAGGAATATTCAGGAGGCAAGAGTATTCTCGTTTTGCATCATGCCTGACCATATGCATATATTATTATGTGCAGGAGAATTGGGATTGAGTAGATTTATGCAGTCATTTAAATGCAATAGTTCACGCGACGTAAGACGTCACCTATTGACCCGCAGCAGCGACGCCGGCGTCGCTGCTGCAACCGATAAAATATTTTGGCAAAAAGGATATTACGACGAACACATCAAATCGTCCCAACAACGATCACGAGTCACTAGATATATTCGCAATAACCCCGTTAATCACAAATTTGTTGATGATGTAACCAAATGGCCTTGGTCATCATTACACTATCAAAACCTAATGGATGAGATGGATATTTGGCCTTATTAGCCTTCTTTTTTCTCCCTCTTCTCTTTCATTGCAATCATCGTCTTACTTGGCTCCGGTACTCCCCCGCTGTCTTGAAGCTTTTTCTCAAGATCAGCTCGTGATTTAACTTCTTCTTCTGTGAGCTTCTCACCCATAAACTCTTTTTTTCTGATCATATTAAAGTCATTGATCCACATCTCACGATCGCGCCATGCACGATATTCATCTAGTTTCATACCTTTCTTTCTGGCTTTTTTGACTTCTTCTTCTTCTTTCTCCTTTGCCTTCCCGGCCTTCTTGGCATCTTTCTTTGCAGCTGACGAGGCCTGAGCCCATTTGAAAATATTATCTTCTACGACTTTGCGATCATTAGTGTATCTCTCACGAGAAAGACTCCTTATTTTATCTGTCCGACCCTCATCCTGTTGCCATGTTGGTGGAGGCAAAGTAGATACAGAGAATGGTTTGGAATTAACTCCGTCAATCATCAGCCTGACGTACGCGTGATACTTGGGAAGACTTAAAATATCTTTAACTGATACTGCTTCTTCGAACTGAAGGCTGATTTCTTCGGCATCATCGCTTCCAACTTGGAAACTGACGATTGAGCCTACGTTTCCAAAGACCGCATCTCTTAGAGATGTGTTTTTATCATCAATCAATAGCTGTGCTACATACTGATTAGCCATTGTCAGAGCCAAGCGATACTTTCTTGCCTCGGAAAGTATTGTCGCGAACGACTCAGTCGCGAAGTTTTGGAACTCATCAACGTACAGGTAGAAGTCTTTTCTGTCTTTTTCCGGAATATCCGCTCTGCCCATAGCATCAATTTGGAACTTGGTAACGAGCATCGCTCCAAGGAACGCGGAAATGTCTTCTCCCAGCTTTCCTTTACTCAAATTAACGATGATTATCTTGCCGGTGTCCATCGCATGCCTAACGTCTAGAGTGCTTTTAACCTGTCCGACTATATTTCTCATAACCGGAGTGGTTAGAAGCTGCCCAACTTTGTTTTGAATAGCTGAAATTGCTTCAGTTCTATACTTTTCTGACCAAACGGCATACTCATCTTCCCAGAAACTTTTAACTAATGGATCAGTAACCTTTGCTACAACCTTTTCGCGATATGCATCGTCTGCAAACATGCGCATTATTCCGAGCATTGAGGAACCTTGGTATTCTATGAGCGCAAGAAGTACATTTCTGAGTATGTGCTTCATTCTTTCACTCCAAACATCCGGCCATAACTTCTCGAAGACTGACATCAAACCCGATGCAACAATCGCATACTGATCCGGATTATTGCACTCAAGCATGTTAAACGAGAGTGGGAAGTCTTTGTCCGCCGGATCAAAGAGCACCACATCATTTGAACGTTCTTTTGGAACATAACTTATTGCCGAATCGGCTAGATCTCCGTGAGGATCAATTACTGCAATACCCTTCCCGGCATGAATGTCGCTAAAGATCATGTTTTCCAAAATCGTCGTTTTACCCATACCGGTTTTTCCTATCACATATACATGTCTCCTTCGATCATCCGGCCGAATACCGAACTTGGTGCGCTGACCTCTGTACACAGCCTCTCCTAGAACGGTTACGTCATCCTCATCTGATAGAGGAAGTTCTATCGGCGGCTCCAGTTTCTTTGAAATCACCCAGTCAATGTTGGGAGTTTGGACCAAAATATTAGGAATATGCCACAGAGTTGCTATTTCTTCGGCAGAAAGAATATAGGAACGTATCTTATGCCCATACGAAACAGACGCTGATTGCTTGGGCTTAAGCATTTTAAATGCATTACATTCGGGCAAAGAGAATTGGCTGAAGCTACCAGCCATTTCATCCAACTTTATAAGTGCCTGCTCACGATTTCCTTTTGGGGCGATCACGCTGACTCTGACGTTGCATGAAAATAGCAATCTGTTGACCTTATCAACAGCCGCCGTTACCGGATTTTCTCTGTCATGAGTTCTGGCGCTCGCCGCCTGCATCTCTTGTTCATCCGGATCGGAAGACATGATCATTTCTCCCGTCTTCATATCAATAGGTGCAGTAAAATACTTGTTGAATCCAGGCCAAGCTCTAAATCCTCCAAGGAAAAACGCAACCGGAAAGAACAATATCCTTCTCCATCCTCTGGCTAACTGCATGCGCGTGTAAAAAGATGCGAATCTCTTTGAAATTGAAGGCAAGCCCTTCTGAAGAAGAGGAGCAAACCTAAGCGCGCGTCTCCTGTAATCATTTTTTTGAGGTTTCATTACAATCTGAACGTGTCCGCGCATTCCTTTCATTGGAACTCGCGCAAAGCTGGAGGTTAAACCTGCAATCGGATCTACGTTTACACGCGTCAGCATATCGTCAAACTGTGGATGTCTCTTTATTGGGAATATTTCCGGATCTACAAGAGCCAAATCAGCATAATAAACCTCTTCATCTTCATTGGCCTTGAACGGATCTTTAGAAAGTATCTCGATATCAACATCGGGATACTGTGCATATATCTGGCTCTCCGCCAACCGCGTCCCTCTTTCAGTCCCGCGTACATAAAAACTAATCTTGCTGTCGCGCCCCATGCCCATCTCCATGCTTATCTCGCGATCGGATCCTTTCAGCGAATGCAGAGCTGATACTGCCGGCTCCATATAAAGCGGACCGCGATGCAACTTCTCATCCGGATCTTCCTGAGCAGGCCTGATTTTTAAAAGTGTTTCTGGCATTTAATTTTTACGAATAAGATCTTAGAAGATCTGCAACCATATCAAGTGCAACAGTATTATACGCATAATCCATCCTCATGGGACCTAATACTCCTATTACTCCCTTCTGATCACGAACTTTGTAAGCAGTGACCATCATGCCACAACTTTGAATATTACCTAATATATGTTCATCTCCAATGTAGTATCTGGTTTTGTCATCCACTTCGACCTGATCTAGTAGGTCACTAAGTTTTTCTTCAAGTAACTCTGCAACATCTGATGCGAGCAAAGGATTCATTTGGAACTCGGGTTGTTTGAGTACATTAGAAAGCCCCATGTAATACACCCGATCTTTATGCGGGACTGATGCGAATGCAACGTTTGGAATCATGCGTGCGAGTAGAGCTACTGCCTCATAAACTCTTTCCTGATCTTTTCGCTGGAAGTACTGTTCCCTAAGTGATTCGAATTTCTTTCTGACTAACTTCTCGCGCGTAGTCGGTTTCATAAAATCCCTCACGTACATGCGGTATCCAATTGCAGTTGGAATTCTGCCGGACGATATATGCGGTTGTTCCAGAAATCCTTCGTCCTCAAGCTGCCCCATTTCATTGCGGATAGTTGCGGAAGAACAGATAAATTCGCCTGATTCGAGGAGTTTCTTTGACCCCACCGGTAGCGCTGTCTCTATAAATTGGTCGATAATCGCAGCCAGAAGCTTACTTTGGCGCTCATTCATAAAGAAATTATAGCAGTCAATACTGCCGAGTGCTAGTCAATTAGAGCTATATTTGACGTTTAAATGCACCCTCCCCAGCCTACGCGCAGCGTAGGCTATCCGCCGAAGTCGCGAAGCGCGTAGGCGGGCCTTATCAAAGAATGAAGTCGCTGCGACTTCGGCTGGCAGGCCCTTTCTGGGTGGGTTAAGCTTCAGGGTGGCGGGCCGTCAGTTCAATAGTGTCACTCAAAAAAAACCCAGTCAACCCCATCTCAAAAAAAACTTTTACTGACCTCAACTTTTCCGCATCAGCTAAACCCGTAAGACGTTCCGCTCCGAAGCGGAACACTCAAAATACAACAATCTTGAATTTATGTCTCCGGCTCCATACTCTCTGCTTCCTCTGCCATTGCATCAAAACGTGCCTTTGCTGACACTCGATCTACATTAAACCACTTATCAGCTGGCAATCCGTCGATAATCCTTCTTATTCGATTCCCAATATCAGCATCATATAACCTAACTTGATACGCAACCCATCTTTCCACATCAAAATCATCTGCTAAACGAACAAACCTGAGACTAAACCACGGAGGTCTATCGAAAGTCTGGATTGTTTCACACATAGCGTTTTTACTTCTCTTTTTTCCTCCCTGCAGCCATCCTCTTGCGGAACCTTTCTACTCTTCCTCCCTTCATTTCCTTTCTCTGTTTGCCAGTATAAACCGGATGGCATTGTGAACAGGTCTCAACTGTTACTTCTTCAGCTGTACTTGGAATCTCGAAAACCGCATTACACGTAGTGCAAGTGGCTTTTGCCTTCTTGTGAACCTGTGGATGGATGCCTTGTTTCATGACTGGAAGATATTACAGGGTTAAAAGTCCTTTTCAACGATTTATCGCTTTTTCTTTGCCTTCTTTACCGGCTTCTTCTTCGCAGGAGCTTTCTTGGTTGGTTTCTTCTTTGCTGGAGCCTTTTTAGGCTTAGACTTGGGTTTTGGCTTCGGCTTAAGCTTTGGCTTTGCCTTTGGTTTTGGCTTAGCTTTTGGCTTTGGTTTTACCTTTGGTTTAGCATTCGATTTTGGAGCCGGCTTTGCTTTGGGCTTGGGCTTTGGAGCTGATTTCTTTTCGACTAAGGGCAACTGCGGTTGTTTAGCCGTACCCGCACCCGCCGATGGCCCCGAGTCGGATCGAGGGGCACCTACTTTCGCTCCAACTCCAACTTTAACTTTAGATGCCCTCTTCACTCTTCTCTCCTCTTTCTTAATCTTCTCAACTTCCGTCTCCCTTTGTTCTTCTGCCGCCTGAATGACCGCTTCAGCTTCTTCCTTGTCTTCCATAACAACACTGACCGTGGAGACTTTATCGCGGGCTTTAAGGCGCATAACAATAACTCCCTGTGTTGCGCGTCCTCGCTGAGGAATGTCCCCAAGTTTCATGCGAATTGCTTGTCCCTGTTTACTTAAGCATATCAAGTCTCCTTCATCTCCTTCCTTAAGTACGCAACCACCAACAATGTCACCTGTCTTCGCAGTAAGTTGTGCTGCTTTTACTCCAGAACCTCCCCTGTTTTGGAATCTGTATTCAGAAACCGGAGTCATTTTCCCCAGTCCATTCTCCATTACAACGAGGAGCCTGCTCTTATTTGGATTATCTACCGCCGAAGCCTCCACGACACGGTCGCCTTCACCCAATTTAATTCCCCTGACACCCGCAGCTGCACGCCCCATTGCACGAACATCCTCTTCTTTGAACCTGATCGCCTTACCTTTCTTTGAAAGAAGGATAATTTCGTTCTTTCCGGAGGTTGCAAGTACCCAACACATTTCATCTCCCTTGGGCATCTTCTGTGCAATAAGTCCTGACCGTCTGATGTTTTCGAATTCCGAAAGTTCCGTGCGTTTTACAGTTCCATTTCTAGTCACCATGAAGAGATTTGTCATGCCTTCCAAGTCTGCTTTGAGGATAGCACTGACTTTTTCTTCGGGTTGAAGCTGTAGCAAGTTAACTATTGCCTGTCCTTTGGCGATTCTGGATCCCTGCGGAAGTTCGTAAGCTGGTAACTTGAAGACTCGACCAGTATTTGTGAAGAATAGTAGGTCATCATGATTCATTACGTGCAAAACGGTGAGAGTTTCATCCTCTTCTTTGATATCCATACCTTTAACACCCTTCCCTCCACGAGCCTGAGCTTTAAACTGCATAGGACTCAAACGCTTTACATAGCCAGAGCGAGTGAGAGAGACAATCATCGGAGCATTCGGGATAGTATCCTTCGCACTGAACTCCCCTACTGCATGCTTCACCACTGTTGTACGTCGTCCATCTTCATACTTCTCCTTAATTTCCAGCAGTTCTCCTTTTATAACATTGTCCATCTTTGCCTGGCTCTTAAGAAGAGCCTCACATTCTGCAATAAACTTCTTCTTTTCTTTAAGTTCATCTTCGACTTTCTGTCTCTCGAGTCCGACAAGCGTCTGAAGCCTCATTTGAAGAATCGCATCTGCTTGGATTTCGGTCAGCTTGAACTTCTTCATCAAGTTCTCTTTCGCAATCTCTTTTGTCTGGCTCTTTTTAATCGTCTGTACTACTGCGTCAATGTTATCCAAGGCTATGCACAACCCTTCGAGTATATGAGCGCGTTCTTTTGCACGATCTCTTTCGTATGTAATCCTCCTTCTGGTTACTTCGCGTCGATGTTCGACAAAAATATGCAATAACTCCTGAAGATTATGGAGCCTTGGTTGAATCCCATCCGACAAGGCAATCATGTTGTAACCGAAACTTGATTGAAGTTCGGTGTGCTTAAAGAGTTGATTCAATATCTTCTGAGGATATGACTCTTTCTTGAGGTCGATTATGATTCTGATTCCATTTCTATCCGATTCGTCTCGGATATCGGAGATCCCCTGTATCACTTTGTCTGTAACAAGCTTCGCCATCTTTTCTATCATTGTTGATTTATTAACCTGATACGGGATTTCCGAAATGTGAATCTGGTAGCGTCCGTTTTTTACTTCTTCTATCTCCGCTTTGCCTCTGAGTGCAATCGATCCCCTGCCTGTTAGGTACGCCTGCTCAAGCTGATCTTTGTTATAGACAATTCCTCTGGTCGGGAAGTCCGGTCCCTGAATGAATCCAAGCAAGTCTTCTACTGTTGCATCAGGATTATCAATCAAATGAATCGTTGCTTCTATTACTTCCCCCAAATTGTGAGGCGGAATATTCGTTGCCATTCCAACTGCAATACCAACCGAACCATTAATCAATAAGTTAGGAATTTTCGCAGGCAAAACCGAAGGTTCATTGCGCGTGTTGTCGTAGTTAGGTACATAATCAACTGTATCTTTGTCCAAGTCTCTGAGCATCTCCTCGGTCAACTTGGTCATTTTCGCCTCTGTATATCGCATTGCAGCCGGTGCATCTCCATCGATTGATCCGAAGTTACCTTGTCCCAATACAAGCGGATGCCTGAGTGAGAAATCCTGAGCTAGTCTTGCCAAAGTGGGATATACAATCGCCTCTCCATGCGGGTGATAGTTACCACTGACGTCACCGCAGATCTTGGCACACTTTCTGTAGCGTCCTCCGGGGCGAAGGCCGAGGTCTCCCAGCGTCACAAGTATCCTTCTTTGAACCGGCTTAAGACCATCACGAGCATCCGGCAAAGCACGAGCGACTATTACGCTCATCGAGTAAGCCAAATAACTCTCCTCCATTTCTTCAACAATAGGTCGCGGTTCTACTTTACCGATATCGGCAAGCGTTTCTTTGCCATGAAGAGGTCCGCGAACTCCGGTTTCTTCGGATTCCAAAGCTTCTTCAGATTGCTCTAATTCCTCCTCAGGAGCCTTGTCTGGCTCTTTTTCGGGCTCATTAGAACTAGCCGGCGGTTTCTTTTTTCCCTTGGGCATCTTTCCCACAAATGATACAGAAAAATGTCCAAGATGGAAGGGTTTTTAACTTAAGAAAGTCGAAGAACCTACGTATAGTAGGAGCAGAAATGTTATCTATTGTTTCAACTCCCATCGGCAACCTTACTGATATCACCTTGAGGGCGATTGCAACTTTGACTAAGGCTGATGCGATCATTTGCGAAGACACCCGTGTTACCGGAAACCTGGTGAAGCAACTTCATATGCCAAAAAAGGAGTTGATATCCATGCATAGCTATACGAGCGATAAGAAAATTGATGGTGTTTTAAAAAGGCTTAATAAAGGAGAACACATGGCTGTCGTCAGCGATGCAGGAACTCCTGGAATTTCTGATCCGGGATTCAAATTGATAAGCCAAGCACGAAAACGCGGCATACAAATCGAAGTGATACCCGGACCATCCGCATTTTTGGCGGCACTAAGCGTGAGCGGACTGCCTGCAAACCGCTTCGTTTACTTGGGTTTCCCTCCTTTAAAGAAAGGCAGAAAGAAATTCTTTGAATCACTTGCAGAAGATGATCGTACTATCGTTTTTTATGAGTCAGTGCATCGAATAGAGAAGTCGCTTAATGAACTTTGCGAAGTTTTGAACGATCAACCTGACCGCAAAGTCTCGATTGCACGTGAGCTGACCAAGATTCATGAGGAAGTAATTGAAACTACTATCTCTGAATTAGCTGAAGCTGCTTCAAGCGTCACAAAGAAGGGCGAGTTTGTTATCGTTGTTGGTGCAACATAGTCTGAACCATGATTAAAGGATTGAAGGATAGACAGGATTACAGAGAATAACTTCACTGTATGTACAATGTACATACACTAATAATTTGATGTTAATTAACTTAAATCACATTAATCCTTAAATCTAGTAAATCATGGTTCAGAACATACGAATCAAGCCAAGGTCCCGTAGGAGCTTGGCTTGTTGTTGTACTGTCGGCTAGCCGGATGGCTAGCAAGTGGAGGCGTCGCCGTTGCCGTTGGCTTCTGTGTCGTCGGCAGGGCTTGCAAATGCGCTTTTCAGCCAACCGATGAAGCTTTCCTGAAGCGTTACCATGGCTGACTTCTTGTCAGCATTGACTTGGTCGAGCTCGGCCTGGCGCGCAGGTCCTCCTGCCAACCATTTCTCGGCAGCCTGCTGATTTCTTTCGGCCCTTTTGTGCTGGCGCTGTTCCGCACGGATCTTTGCCATTTCCGACAAAACATAACGCGCAGAGAACAAGGAGGTGAACACGAACGTGACGATGGCCGTTATAAGCCAAGTGACCACTTCTCCATATACCGTACTCCATAGGGTATAACCCACGAGCACGACAGTGGCGGAAAACATCAGCCACAGCACGACACCGGCATATCCCCTAACCTTTTGATCGGTGTCACGATTGAAAATGTTGAGGACGAATCCACCAACGGTACCAAACAACAGGCCGGCTGCCATTCCAACGACACCACACACAATATCAATAATCATAGTTCTAACCCCTTTCCGGGCTCGAGACACTGAACTTAAAGGATCAAACAGTACCCCCAAATTGTATAGAATACTTGACAAAAATCAAGTTCTATTTTATTGCATAATAAGGGGCCGAATGGCCCCCTGCGCCTGTTGTAAGAATGGTCACGAGCAGACCTGGCTTAGAATCGCGGTCACAAACGGCATCGCTTCGACTGTGAATTGCAACGCGAATACTACGTCGAGCGCGAGTAGTATCACACATATGTAAACGACGCCATCCTCCTTTTTATACGACCCAGACCAGATAACCCATGTCCACCACCATGCCTGAAACAGTATCAGGCAAACGTGATATCCAACGTATCTTTCCATCTCCTCCTTTACTCCGTTCTATGGCCAGAGACCAAAAAAGGAACAACAAACGTCAGCCTCAGACTACTACTCTTTTTAAGGCTTTCAATTATTTTCCCAATAAAAAACCTTACGTCTTACGTCTTAATCCTTATGTCTTACTTCCTCAACGGCCCCATCTCCATCAATCGTGATGGAACTATCCTCCACTTCGTAAGAGGTACGTTAATAAAGAGGACTCCAAAGACTACACAAGTGATACTGAGCATGTGGATAGTCGTAAGCTCTTCTCCAAGTAATGTACTTGCTGCAATCACTGCAAAAGTTCTTCCGGCAGCTGCTACAACTCCGGCTTCTGTGACTTTTGTGTGCTTGAGTGATCCGAAGTACAGGAAGAATGGGAAGATGAATCCCAAAACCGGAACCAGAAGGAGCAACCAGATATTCTGCGGAGCTTGCAACATCTCTAAACTTTCAAAATCAAACAAATGAATCCAGGTGCCTATGATAACCATACTCAAAATCGTCCTTGTCATGATGATTGAGTCTAAGTGTCGGTGCTTAATAAACTTTTTGTGAATGATTGTTGTAAGTGCGCTCAGTATCGGCGAGCAAAGCAGGAACGGTATTCCGGGATTCAAGTTAGTTTCAATCGCATCAGGCCATACAAGTATGATCACAGCGGCAAGAAGCAAAACACTTCCCACGCCCATCTGGAACGTAAAGCGCTCGCGGAAGAAAAATACTCCAAACAGCACAACCCAAAACGGAAGAAGGCTAGTAAAGAGCACTGTTTCCGAAGCTGATACGTACTGAAGTCCTGTAAAGAACAAGATCGGGCTCCCCACTCCGCCAGTGAGAGTAGAAAGAATCGTTCCGAAAAGGTCTTTCCTTGTCATGCCCCACCTTTTCCCTCTTTCCAAAGCCATCATCTCATGCGCGACTAATATGATGCTCATTATTACAAGCGTCATGAAGTATAGACCAAGCGGAGTCCAGCCTCTTTCATAAAGAATCTTGGAAAACACCGGCGTCATGTTCGCCAAAATTACCGCTATTAACATTTGTATGAGTGCAAACTGCCTGACTGATGGACGAGTTCTGAATACCATTACGCTCATTCTAAAGTACTTGGATAAAATCGCATAAATTTTCGGCGGGAAACTCGTTAGAGTCGCCCGCCTGTTAATCCGATCATCCTTGATGTGTCAGCCCGGCAACTGGCTCCTGCGGTTCTTGAGCCGGATATCAATTACGACGCAGATCAGCCCCGCAATGATGAACCCGACCAGACCGCAGAAAGTGTTCAGAAGCGTCGTGAAGTCCATCTTCCATTCCGGAACTCTGTGGAGGAAAATGCCCCCCAACATAACCATGAGCCCTAGAAGGAAAGCAATTACCTTGGACCGTCCGGGACGAAACAGCATCAACACCGCGCCCACGCAGAGCAGAGCTCCGCTGAGTAGGCACAATGACGCATCGAGATACATGATCATCATCTCCTTTTTCACTGTGTTCGTGCATGAGGCCTTCTTCGCCAGCCATGCCTGATACAAAGGTAACCGACTGAGAGGAACGAGACAAGCCCGACGCAATTGTTTGCCACATCCTCTACTCCGACGGCTTCCGGCACTAGCTTCACCCGCACTAAGCAGGCTGTAAATGCCAATACCAATCCGACTGCAAACCAACGAACTTTGTACCAACCAATTGTGCCAAATAGCACCATGGTGATACCAGTAACCAGCACCGCCCCAACTGCTCCACAAATTAAAAGACTCATCGGCAATCTCCTTTCGGTTGCCAAGTGTATCGAAACTGCAAATTGTAAACGAACGAACAATCGGACCTGAAATTCTACAGGCTAATATTGCTAAGTCTATTATTCTTCCTCCTTTTTTCCTTTTCTGAACCTTATCGCTAACTTATCTCTAAGAGATCTTTTTATTGTCCAATGGTCCTGTGGTCTGGAATCCTGCTCACTTCTTTCACTAAGCCAAACATCCAACTGTGAATCACTGGAGGGATCTTCGGGCTGAGGATCGTCCGTAGTCGCAACAGCTTTTTCACCTTCACTCGGATCTGAAGCATTCTTAAGTCCTAGATAACCTTCAACACCTTGAGTTACAGCTTTTAGTATCACTCCATAGGCGTTTTTGAAAATCGCATCAAATTGCGCTTCCAATTCTCCTGCACCATGTGGCAACTTGGCTGTAAGTGCCCTGCGAGCTTCCGCTTTTGCTTCAGATTCGCTAACTCCACCTTTATTTAGTAATGGATATAGAACACATAGCTTACAAACTCTGTCCAACCACATACGACGCTCTCCTTCGTACTGATCAGAACCATCGAAAAATGTTTGTCTTCCAAATTGCACAATGCCTTCTTCGTATCTTTTCTTTAAACCCTCCAATAACTTCTTTCTTTCAGCATCGAATCCATCTGCCATGACGATTGCCCTAGTTCTTTCCTGATCGGAGCCGTCTCTGTGTGATTCGGAAGACATAAGTTAGTTACTTTGAGTAATTTCAAATTCTTCGGAGTCTTCAAGTCCAGAATAATCCGGTTTATCCGTAAAGAATCTTCTCCTTACTTCCTTATCCGGCATTGTATCAATCATAATATCTTGCATAGCTCTTATTTGAGAATAGTCTGAGGATTAACATGAACTCCACCTTTAATAACCTCGAAGTGAAGGTGAGGACCAGTTGTAGTTGGACCCGATCCGTAAGTCCCCGGCATACCTCCGCTTAAGCCGACAGTTTGTCCGGCTCTAATGTCCTGACCGGTACTGACGCTTATTGAACTTAGATGCCCGTAAAGTGTTGCATAGCCTCCGCGGTGTCCGATTAGAACATATGAGTAACCTCTCTGACCTCCGTCACGAGCAAGAAATACTACTCCGTCCGCACTCGAGACTATGGGACTCCCTTGAGCTACTGCGATATCCATTCCTTTATGAGGAATTCCAAAAACCTGGAAATAACTTGGCTGCATGAATGTTGCGGTTATGCGTCCGTATGCGGGACGAACAAAGTTGGGTTTGAATTGGACGATTTTGCCTGAGCCATCCGAAGGCTTTGGAGCAATCAGTCCTTTTTCAATCAGTTTGCGCTCAGCTTTTGCCCTCAGCTTTGCATCGATGCGCGCAAGTTCGCCCTGCATTCGCATTACCTGATTATGAACTTCTTCAAATACTCTCTTTATCTCTGCTCTTCTGTCGCCATCAACTTGGTCTGCACTAATGCGGCCACTTGCGACAAGTTCAAGCTGAGAAATTTCCTTTCCAAGACTTCTTAATTCCTTCTCCTGATCGGGAAGTTCGAGAGCACTGGCTCTTGCAACGGAAAGGAGGCTGTGGAGCTCTATATGCGGAGCCCTCTTTGTAGTTGATCCGACTGACCTTCCGGTCAATTTACTAAACGCACTTACAAATAACGATGGACCGGCTCCCAAATTTATATTATCGGTATTTGGAAGTTCGACTGATGCAGAAGGAACAGATCCCCTACCTCCGCCGGCTCCTCTAAGTAGCATGGAAATACCGTAGCGATCTTTAAGTTCATCAAGAGACTTGTTGTTAATCTCTACTGTTTGTTCCAAATCTTCTTTAACCGCCTTCAAGGCTTCCAGCTTTTCTTTTGCTTCTGTCACCTCTTCTTCATTCGCTTCAACTGATCTTTTTGACCTGTATTGTGATGCCGCATCTTTGAGCGCGCGGTCGAGATTCTCCTGCGCTTCCTGTCTATGAGAAGGGCTTATCATTGCCAAAACATCTGCTGGCACCAATATGCGCATTGCGATGGCAAGCAACATAATTATTGCCGTCAATACTGCTATAATTGCGAGTCGTTTGTTCATTTTGGTTTCTATCTATTATAGCGTAAAAGGCCTATTTATGGAAATCCTCTGCTTCTTCTGCTTCCTCTGATTCTTCTAATTCTTTATAATGATTTCTGCTACAATGCTCTTCTATGATTTCACTTTTAAGAGGAAAAATCACAAAAGGCCAGTCCAATGAGCTTGTTGTTGACGTTAATGGAGTTGGATATTCGGTACAGGTTCCAAATGATGTTTGGGATAAGTTGGAAAATAGAGCAGAAACCGAACTTTTGATTTCGAGCTATATAAGAGAAGACCGTTTTGATCTGTTCGGATTCTCTGACCGTGCAAGCAAGTTGCTTTTTGAGGAGTCAATCAATCTTCCCGGCATCGGACCCAAAACTGCATTGGAAATCTGCTCGGTCCCACGCCATATGCTTCTGACCGCAATCGAACATCAGGATATGAAGCTTCTAAACTCCATTAAGGGAGTCGGCAAAAAGACTGCGGAGAAGCTACTGGTTGATCTAAAGTCATTGACCGAGAAACTACCGGAGATTTTTGCCCGTGAAAGAGGCGAAATGAAAACAGACTCTGCAGAATACGATCAGGACGCAGTGGAAGCACTAACTACTCTCGGCTACCCTGCTGCAACAGCTCTTAAAGTACTTAAGGAGATTCCTTCTGACTGTAAAACTTCTGAGGAGAGAGTAGCAGCAGCCCTCAGATCTCTTTAGCTTACTTCTTACGTCTTAAGTCTTACGTCCTAACCATGCTAACTCTCGACATCACCAACGCGCTTGGAAAAACAATCACTCCGTCTCACGGAATTCCGGAGCAGGATTTAGACGCAATGCGCACCACAATGAAGCGTTACACGGAGAATTTTCTAAGCGAGCGTAAGAACGGGGATCATGCTTGGTCTATGGATCCGTATAATAAGGTTACAATTGAAGCTGTTAAAGACGTTGCATCGCAAGCAAAGTCACAAAGGATTAAGAGTGTTGTTTGGATAGGAATTGGAGGTAGCGGACTTGGACCCAAAGTGATCAGAGAAGTATTTGAAGGTCCGGATACAATTGAATTTCATTTGCTCGATACTCTTGATCCCGCAATTGTTGATATGACAATGAAACTTGTGGATTGGAAGAAGACATTAGTAGTTATTGCAAGCAAGTCCGGAGGAACTCTGGAACCAATGAGTCTATTTTTCTTGTGTTGGGAGAAACTAAAAGCTGTGATGAAGGACAAAGCCCCTGAGCGTGTAATCGGTTTGACTGATCCTACCTCAGGATTACTTAGAAAGTTCTGTCTTGAACACGGAATAAGGATGCTCCCAATTCCATCTGATGTTGGTGGCCGATATTCAATTTTTACACCCATTGGATTACTTCCGGTTGCACTACTTGACGGTAATGTTGATGACTTTGTTAGAGGTGCCAAGGAAATGGACACCGCATGTCAGAATACAGATCTCGATGAAAACCCTGCGGCACTCCTTGCCTCTGTTCAATTCTTACTTGATTCGAAAAGAGGCTATCCCATACGTGTAATAATGCCATATTCTCAAAGACTTGAATCAGTCGCGAGATGGAACCAGCAATTGATTGCAGAGAGCTTGGGCAAAACGGAGACTTCGAATCCAATTCCACTCGCTGCAATTGGCACTCAAGATCAACACTCTCTCCTTCAGCAATGGATGGCAGGCCCCCGCAAATGCTGGCACCTATTTATTCGCGAGGACAAAAAGGAAAGCTTAAAATTACCTGATGATATGGGAGATAACTTTGCTTACATTGAAGGAAAAGAAATTGGCGAGCTTTTGGATGCTTGTCACGTAGGTACAAGCCAGGCATTGGTCAAAGCAAACAGACCAAACGTGACTATTACAATGCCAGCGCTTCACGAACGATTCCTGGGAGAACTATTCTTCCTGCTAATGACCGAAGTTGTGTTACTTGGAAAACTTTATCGAATTGATCCGTATGGGCAACCAGCGGTTGAGGTTGGAAAGAAGATTACTAAAGACTTGCTTGGCGGATAATTGATTCACAAACGTTATTTCGTTACTTCGTTATTTAGTACAAATATAATGTTTTTGTTAAAAAAATAACAAAATAACGAATAAACGAAATAACAAAGCTGGCAAACAGCGTTGTTAGACAATATAATTGAAATATCATTTTCCCCACTGAGTTTTATGGCAAAAGAAGTAACAGATGCAGATTTTGAAGCCGAAGTGCTTAAATCCGATGTTCCAGTCCTCGTAGATTTCTGGGCACCGTGGTGCGGACCTTGCAAGTCCATGCTCCCAATAATTGACGAACTTTCAACTGAGTACGAAGGCAAAGCTAAGATCGTGAAAGTTAACGTTGATGAAAGTGCAGAGACTGCAGGAAAGTTCTCTGTAATGAGCATTCCTACATTTATTATTTTTAAAGGCGGCGAAGCTGTTGCCACATTTGTAGGAGCTAAGTCCAAAGAAGATATTATGAAGGAATTGGATGCAGTTGCATAACTTAATCGTACCTATTAAAATTGAATGTATGGGTCAAACATTTCTCGGGTTATTGGGACTGGCGTTGGCCATTGTGATGATCAGATTCAGGCGTATTGTCGGCGACATGTGCGGGAATGCCCAATGGATGCTAAAGGTTGGTGGAATCCACAATATTGTAATAATAGCCGCAATAATTCTTGTTATGTTTAGCCTGCTGATGATTTTCCATCTCGAAGATGCCTTCTTCATGCCTCTCGCAGCTCCGTTCAAGATGTTTATGATTAGGGGGTAATAATAATGGCCTGCCAACCGTAGTCAGGAGTGTTAGTAGAATCAGTCAACCTGCGCTCCGCTTCGCGGAGTCTTCGGTTGACAACCTCCTGCGGAGGTTGGTGGAGCATATCAGTTGAAAGTCGAACCCCACGGGGATATCTTGACACTCCTCTCGGGGCTTGTAGAACTGAATGAAAAACTGAAATTGTTAGATTTCAAGTGGAGTGAAAAAAGAGATCTTGGCTATATAATGTGAAGCTCCACGGCCTTAAAGGCCGTGGCATTTTAAAGGTTCTCTAAAGGAATTTTGCGGAACCCCCCGTAGCAGTACATAAAAATCTTAGCGCATCCATCCCCCAGGCTTTAGCCTGGGGCTTTCTGCGAAGAAGGGAAAACTAGAGCACTGTATAAATTTAGAGTCAGCATCATGGGAATTATTTTGTCCGCCTCTATGATCAAGTATCGCAAGAAGGTCGGCCGATATTATTGGATATCCTGAATGGATGCATTTCGTTAGAGGGAATTACAACTTCATAGTTCTGAATGCAATTTTCATACTTTTCTGGCCTATCGCAATCATGACTGGAGCAGAGCACATCTTCCTCATGCCATTTGGTTTATTCTTCACAAACATATGTGACGATCTTGGTGTACAGGATGTGTTTTAGTAACTACTGAAAAGCTGCAAAAGACCCACAATCACTATTGAATCGCAAAAGGGTGCCTCCTTGGTTGCAAAAGTTGCCAGTCAGTGCTATAATAGCATCTGACAGATACCCCAAATAAATATGGTAGATCGATTATCACATTCTCCCGACGAAGAACCGGTACGTCCGAATAAGCCTAAAAGTGACATTCCGTCTGAGCCAAAGCAAGAAGTCACAGCACACCAGTACGATCCGTCTGCAGAAGCAAAAGATAGAGACAGAGAGATGAAAGAGCTTGAGCAGAAAGTTACCCCTGAAGTCTTAGAGCAAACACGAGGAGATTGGGTGCCCTTCTCCTCACCTGGGTCATACGTTCCTTTCGGCGGAGTGTTTCCTAGTAAAAACAAGAATACTTTTAAAAGCGAAGAGCCCAAGGGCATGAAAGGAGATTGGGTGCCCTTCTCCTCACCTGGGTCATACGTTCCTTTCGGCGGAGTGTTTCCTAGTAAAAACAAGAATACTTTTAAAAGCGAAGAGCCCAAGGGCATGAAAGGAGATTGGGTGCCCTTCTCCTCACCTGGGTCATACATTCCTTTCGGCGGAGTGTTTAGTAAATGGTTCTCACGTAAAGAAAAGAATAATTAGAAAGCCAGCCCACAAGTCTATTAAAGAAGATTTATTTCTAAGGATCTGACAAAATGAAATTGAAGTTTTTGGTGGTACTGAGAAGACCGGTTTAACTGCGATTCGCCGAGTCTCCGATTCTAACCATCTTGGCGTAGTCTCGGTGAAGTTAAACGAGGCCGGACGAATCGAATGGTGGAGCTGAAGGGATTCGAACCCTTGACCCCCGCGTTGCAAACGCGGTGCTCTAGCCAACTGAGCTACAGCCCCTAGTGTGTCTATTATGACAAAAGATCATTACGTTGGCTAGAGCACAACTCTTCAAACTGCTCGCCTCCGCTTCGCGGATGCTCGACAGCCAACTGAGCTACAGCCCCACACCGCTCTTATTATACAAATAATTATTCAAATCTAAAGCAAACTAATCACTTGTTTTATTGGTTGTTTTTGAGGAATCTTGAGACGATATGTGACAAATAATCCCCTTTTCGAGTACGTAACAATATCAGCACTGCGTAGAATTCTGAGGTGCTGAGATGCAGATTGGCTTCTAACTCCAACTGCCTTACAAATCTCTTCAACCGTTGCAAATCGATTCTTCTTCAGGAATGAGAGAATTCTCAAGCGCCTTTGACTGCCCACAGCCTTCAGTTGTTTTTCAAGATTAATGACATTAGACATAGTAATTACAGTATATACTATGTAGGTATGTGCGCACATACCTTCTTAATTGAATATACCAACAATACTCCAACCTAACATTAACTAATAACTTTTTTAGGTAACAACCTCCTCAACCTTGCCTGACTTAACAGCTGAGTCCAATTCCATCGCCACTCTTTCGCCTACGCTGATGGAATCTCCATATAAGTAACGCGTATAAGGAGTTGAAACTGTTCCTGGTGATCCTGGAATACGCATAGAAACATCAAATATCACAATATCTTCACTGCCTTCTTCGGCGGTTACAGCACCCTGTAATGCAAAAGGTCCAATCATTCCTTTGGCCGAAGGATCAACCTCGGGAGTCAGATTTTTTGCAGCTGAAACGAATTTTTCTCCCAGATCAAATGCCTTTTCCAGTATTGATTCTTTGACTGTTACAGCAACATGACCTGTTTCTATCATCTTTGGGCTCATGCCAAACTCAAGAGCATGTTTCTGCTGCGGAGCCAACATTCTAAGGAAGCCATCAAGATTGGTCTGCCTCCTCATATCAGTCCCCATCAATTCTAACTCACCTGATAATGGTGAATAGAAGAAGTTAAAGTTCACATGTGCTCCAATTATGAACTCTTCAATGGTGGCCTCTCGCCATTTCGAGGAAACCTTGTTCTCTTTTTCGAGTTTCTTGCCCTCCTTCTCCCATGATCTCTTGTCATCAGCAATAAAGAAGGCACGTTCATAGGTACGCTCTGCCTCATTAGCCTTCACCAGAACTGGGCAATCAATCTCATCTGGTGATTTGAAGATTTTGGGAGTTCTAATGCCTGCAAGGTGCAGCAAATCGTATTGAGTGAAATGCTGATCGCGTTCTTCAACCCTCAATAAATATCTTGATCCGAATATTGGAACCATAAAATTATTTTCAACCTCAGAAAAATCATCAAAATACACCCAGAAATACCTGTTGTGGATGAATATGGTATTTAAGTCTCTAAGTTTTTTCTGAACATCCTCATTCAAAATGTCTTGGAACTTATCAACAATAATCAACTCATCAATACAGCCGATTCCCGAACCCGAATCCGAATCCCGAGTTTTGTAATACTTCTCATAAGTTTTCTCTCTCCCCTTCCTGGCAACACAAACATTTTTGAATCCATGCTTCTTGGCACCATGGCAAACATCCAATGCAGAGTGTCCGCCAAGTACACCTATTGTGATGTTATTTAAGTCGTAGCCTTTGAGTAACTCTGCAGTGTTCATAGAATGAAGTTTAGATTATTTTACGATGTCTTCAAACCATTTGTTAATTGGTTAATTCGTTTATTCGTTATTTCGTTAGACTTCACCTTGAGACGAATTAACGAAGTAACGAATAAACGTTATCCAAGCACATCCTCCAATCTTCCTTGTTCAATAGCCTGCTTAATGTCTCTAGAGAGCCTGCGTCCCGTACTCATGGGTTCTGAGTATCTAAGCGCCGTGTAAGGAGATCCTTCTACAAACGGATTTGTACCTGCAACGATTCTGGCGCTGATTTCGAACACAAAGATTTCAAGTTTTCTTGTAACAATTGTCTCTAAGCAGAACGGACCGAATAGTCCTTTGTTTCCGCAAAGTTCCTGACTTGTCTTCACCACTCTTTTACCCATTTCAAACATTTCCGGAAGCAATGATTCACGGACAACGACGGGGATGTTTCCGACAACCGTGTAGCTCGTGTGAATCTTCGCAACCAGCTGATCTTCGGCTTTAATTCTGCCGATCGAATCCGCATTGGATTCGTATCTCTTATCAAAACTCATAATTTCCAACTCCCCTGTTACCGGCGACTGGAAGTAATGAATGTAGAGCGGAACTCCCACTATGTATTCCTGAATTGCGAAGTCATTTTGATCGGGATATTTGCGGTTTTTAACCTCAAAGAACTGTTCCGGAGTTTTTGCTACAAAGTATCCGAATCCCCCGCCCGCTCCGTGGAATTTAACAATGACAGGCTTATCGATATCATCCGGATTTTCGTAAACTCGCGGGAGTTTAAGGCCCGCTTTTTCCATCCATTCTCTTTCTTTCTTTCTGTCCGATTCCCATTCAAGTATTTCTTTGGTTCCGTAGTACATTGCCTGAAGATTCTGGACTCTGTCGTGACCCATGTAGGCAATAAAAGAGCCGTGAGGAATCACGACTGCATTTCTCTTTATAAGTTCCTCCTCGAGCTTATCATCCCAATCAGAAAACTTATCGAGCAAAATCACTTCATCAGCTACCGGATAGTTCTCTGTATAAAGTTTCTCGCGTCCTTTCTCGCAAATCGCCAGTGTCTTCATTCCTTCATCTTTAGCCCCTTTAAGTATCTGGAGTGCTGAATGGGATCCAAGAGTTGCTATCACGAAGTCCTTCGGATCTGTGGATGCCGGTAATATGGGATGCGTAGTAGCCATAAAAATTGGGTTTCAGTCATTTTACTAAAATTCACCAGGAAATCAAGGTGTAATTGATCGAATTCAATTAGCGTCTATATCGCTGATCCTCCATGAAAAGGGACTTCTCTCTCGAAACAGACACTTGGTACCATTTGTGACACAACTCTTCTTAGCTTTGGATTACTTTCATACAGTGGAGACCCTCCGTAGGGGTCATGCACAACAGGAAACTCAACAGCAACATCCGCAGCAGTTGCAACATGTGTTTCCGGATCATTAATAAGATGGTCAACACGAGCCTGAAACAATTGTCCCACAGTGACCCATCCAGGATCATCCTGAATTGCGTTGCCCAAACAGTGTTTATCTACATCGAGATGACGCAGCACCTCTTCTTGCATTTTAAGTAGTTCTGCTTCTAATTCCTCAAAATCTACCGGGTGCCCTTCGCAAATATCCCTAACAAATTTTGCAAATATGAAAGTCCATACAGATGAAAGTTCCGACTCACTTAGTTTCCAT
>CAZDKL010000021.1:9660-31805 GCA_964506185.1 uncultured Candidatus Peribacteria bacterium | reverse complement strand
TGCCAATATTTTAGCTCAAAACCCCATTTTCTGCGCTAGCTGGGTAGTCATTTTTTGTTATGTAGGTATGTGCGCACATACCTTCTTAGAATACATCAAACCCATTCTACGTAATCAAGCTAATCCTTAAATCAGGCAAATCAAGGTTCAGACAATAGGCAATTAATTATTCTCAGGATTAGGAGTGTCTACTCCTCCAATCTCGGGATCAATTTTAGCAAGCCACGAAAGCAGTTTGCCTCTGTCTTCTTTGCCTTCCATCATTGCGTCTACTGTTTCAACACCAAATTCGTCCTCTGCTTCGCCCATCATCTTCTGACCCTCTCCATACACCTCTTCGGGCTGTCCAGGCATCACGTAGTCTGGATCATTACCTGCTAATCTGTTTCCTTTTCGAACTGCATGGCCTTCGTTGGCTAACAAAGAGACATGCACCTGCAACGTATGAACAAACTCATGCCTTCCTGTAAGAATAGCCCGATCAACATCTTCCCGCGTCTTTAGTTCTGCAAAGCTATCTTCATTCAATTCTTCTGAACCACTTGCCCCAACCATGGCCTGACCTAATCGAGACTTGCTTCCCAAATCTTTTAACGCCATATCGCTGTTCTGATTCGTTGCCTGCTCAACAACTTTCTCCCTTTCTGCAGAAGCAGCTACAAACTCTGCATCTGGCATTTTCTCTGACCCATCACCACCAACTGCCTGATCCAATAGCTCTTGATGCAAATCTGATTTGAATCTATTTCGAAAGTCCCCCACAGTTGCAGCTGAGCGCGCGGCTTGCTGTTGTATTCGATCCACCCGTTCAACTGGATCTTCCATTGTCGCCGTTGTTGGTAAACTTTCTAATCTCATGATTCAAGAATAAGGGATACACATTCTAAAACAAGAATAGAGTTCTTCGAAGCGTTATGTTGAGTATTTTTTGGCTTCTGTAAGCCATTATTTACGGTCGTACAACTGGAACGTGTATGCAAATGCATGTTTTTCGTCAGGCTCATGGCGCTCTTCTGATTTTAGTTCCCACTCGTCCTCACTGAACTCCGGGAAAAAAGCGTTGCCGTCTTCTACAGTCGTATGAACACGCGTGAGATCAATTCGGTTTGCAAGATGAAGAGCCATCTTATAAATCTCCCCTCCTCCGATTATCGCAACTTCCCGTTCAGGACCTGAGCCTTCAGGGCCGAAGGCAGGTTCGTCACTGACCAATGCCAAAGCTTCTTCGATTGAGTGAACTACGTCGCAACCTTCGACTTCGATTTCCTGACGAGTTACGATGATGTTTTTGCGTCCGGGAAGAACTCTTCCAATCGAATCGTGTGTTTTCCTTCCCATTACAATAGGCTTACCTTTAGTTGCATCATGAAAATGTTTGAAGTCCTTTGGTAAATCCCATGGAATTCCTCCATCTTTTCCAATGACATTGTTTTCGGACGCCGCTGCTACCATAGAGATGATCACATAGACAGAATATAAGAACATATACAAGCCAGCAAATAGATCTGTGCATAAGCCTCTCTCCTTTCTTTTGTATTGATACAAAAGAAAGGAGACAAAGAAAAAATCAAAGGCAAACACAAACTCGCTCGTCGCGTTGATCTCGTAATCTTATACTTTGCTCGCAGAGATGAGTCGTCCGCTTAAAGCGGACGCTCAACATCTGCTCGCGCTTTTGAGCTAGTGAATACTGGCTCCTCGCTCAGACAGGTGTGTTTGCCTTTTTCGGTTATTGGCAATACAGACGGACAAACGCATGTTTGAACTCGAAAGCAACACTTTCCTAGTTCCTTAATGCAAGAACGAATTGGATGAGGTTCTACGTTTCTTGGCCTCTAATTCCGAGTGCATCCAATTCGTTCTGCACACCATTGAAGCTTAAATTGAGCTTTCGAGTGAGTTTGCGTTTGTCCTGATTTTTTTTCTTTGCCTCTTTCTTTTTTGTATCCAAGACAAAAAAGAAAGAGAGATTAATCACACTGCAATGGGTGCCTTAATAGCCGGATGCGGATCGTAGTTTACCACTTCAATATCATCAAAAGTAAAATCAAAGACTGACTTTACTTGTTTGTTAAGTTTCAACTGAGGCTGTGGACGCGGTTCACGCTCTAACTGAGTTAATGCTTGATCCAAGTGATTTAAGTAAAGATGCACATCTCCAAATGTGTGGACAAAGTCGCCGACCTCTAAACCACATTCCTGCGCAATCATATGTGTTAGCAAACTGTAAGACGCTATGTTGAACGGGACGCCGAGGAAGAAGTCTGCTGAGCGCTGATATAACTGACAACTTAGCGCAGGTCTTCGACCTGCGCCCCTTTGTTGCACATAGAACTGGAACACAGTGTGGCAAAGCGGAGGTGCTGAGGTTTTTCCCTGTATCAGCTCCTGAATGTCAGCCACATTCCAACCGCTGACGAGGAGTCTGCGCGAAGTCGGATTCTTTTTGATCTCATCTATCACGTTTTTGATCTGATTAATCTCTTCTCCGTCTTTGCCCGTCCACCTAATCCATTGCTTGCCGTAAACGGGACCCAGGTCTCCCCACTTATCTGCAAAAACCTGACTTTCTTTGATCTTCTCCACAAACTCATCAAGAGTTTCACCCTGATATTCGTCGCTCGCCTTATATCCCTCATACGGCCACTCGTTCCAGATCCTCACATTACGGTCGACTAGATATTTGATGTTCGTGTCGCCCTTAAGGAACCAAAGAAGTTCATGTGTAATCCCCCTCATATATACTTTCTTGGTTGTGAGGAGTGGAAACCCATCCTGCAGATTAAACCTGACTTGTTCGCCAAAGAGGCTGATTGTCCCTGTTCCGGTACGATCTTCTTTCCGAACGCCTTCGTTCATTATTTTGCTGAGCAGGTTTAAGTATTGCTTCATGGGTGATTAATCCTATCTCTTATAACAACTTGAAACAAGCGAACACAGTGACGAAATAACACTCACAAACCTCCACCTTAATCCTAATCGGTGAGGGATATTACATTTCCGCTTCGGCTTGCTGACCATTGGAATTGCGCTTTTCCCAACGGGACTTGCGTATTCGTCCAATCCAATTCATCAATCCTCCCCATCCATGCTGAAGCAAATTTTCAGGCTTAAACATTACTTTATCTTTTGGTCTTATGCCTCTATGACCGACGTGAATTTCTTCAAGTGATCCTCCTCTGCCTGCAGCAAAATCTATTGGTTGGACCGCAACCACAATCAAATTATCCTGTACATCATCTGCTGTTTTTGTACCTGGTTTTGTTTGTGCAACAAATACTCTCTTTTTGTCCAAGCCCAACCTATCATAAATTGAGCGCCTAATAGTAACAGTAACAAGCTTATCCCCACCCGCTAAATGCTCTGGCACTCTAAAATCATCAGGTGAGTACTTACTGCAATCTTCCGCTGTATTTGAATTAGTCATCGACATATCATGTACACTATACTTTATATTGCCTAAAAGTCAACTTTTCTTATTTACCAATGAAGCCGGGCATTTGGCTTTAAATACGCATTTTTCACACTTTCTGCTCCTCGCTGTACACACTTCCCTGCCATGGCTGATAAGGAGTGTATTCAGCCTTCCCCAATGTTTTTTTGGGACAAGTTTCATCAGATCTTTTTCAATCTTTTCGGGGGTTGAGTGTGTGCTCAATCCAAGACACTGACTTAGTCTCATTACATGTGTATCAACTGCAATGCCCTCAAGTTTTCCGAATGCCGCATATAGAATTATCGCCGCAGTCTTGCGTCCGACTCCCGGCAACTTAACTAATTCTTCCATAGTTTTTGGAATCTGACCTTTGTGATTATCTGAAATAATCTGGCTTAAGCCTTTTATGTACTTAGCTTTAACTCTGAATGTTCCACACGGCCTAATAATCTTTTCGAGTTCGCGCTGAGGCATATCAATGTAATCCTGAGCTTTTCTGCACTTTTTAAATAATTCTTTTGTGACCATATTCACTCTTTCATCTGTGCATTGAGCACTCAGAACCGTTGCAACTGTTAAATCCAATGGCGTCTTCCAATTAAGAAACGACTTTGGAGGAGAATACAGTTCCTCTAGTTCTCTGATAATACTTTCAACTCTCATACTTACATTGTAATCAATAATATCCTCTGTTTCTTCTGTTTCTTCTGATTCCTCTGCTTCCTCATATGTTAGTCAACAATAATCCACTACCCCCGCTTCTTTCTGGCCTGTATAGTCGCACTCCATGCTTCCTCCCCTGACCGTCTTCGACGTGGAAACTACCGGCCTTGATCCCAATAGAGGACATAGAATCATAGAGATTGCAGCGCTGAAGATTGAGGATGGAAAGCTTAATAAAGATAATCCTTTTCATGAATTCGTTAATCCGGAGCGTCCTATTCCACACGAGGCAGCACAGATAAATAAGATCAGCGATGATGATGTGGCCCAAGCTCCTACAATCGATCAGGTACTTCCCGGATTTCTGGAATTTGCTTCCGGATCTTTTTTGGTCGCACATAATGCTCAGTTTGATATGGGATTCTTAAATCGCGAAAAGGAACTGTGCTGGGGATTTATCGAGCTTCCCGAGCACTTTTGCACGATGAAGCTGAGCCAAAGCGTGTTTCCAACCGAATTCAGGCACAGTTTGGATGTTGTTGGGCAAAGATTGGAGCTGGAGCTGCCAAAAGAGCGCCATAGGGCGCTCCCTGACGTTATATTGACTGCGGAGGCGCTCCTTAAGATGATTGAAATTGGAGGAATTGGATCAATAGAAGATCTGAGATTGAGAGCAGGTGCAATTCAAATGGCCAAAAAGTGAAAAGTTAATAGTTAAAAGTTAAAAGTGCTATTTAAAATATGATAGAATATGCCCGTTTCTTGGTGAATTAACTAACTTTTCACTCTTCACTCTTAACTTTTAACTTTCTATTCACTCTAAACTTTTTGACTTAAGTGGCAATTCTTCCAATTGAGACCGGCACCGATAATCCTATTCTTCGCCAAAAGACTCAGAAGGTTCCCAAGGTAACTAAGGATATCCTTAAGCTTTTGAAGGACATGGAAGATACCCTTAAGGACGAAGGAGGACTTGGGATTGCTGCCAATCAGGTAGGCCATGCGCTTAGAATGTGCTTGGCGAAGTTTAACGGTAAAATTAACGTACTTATCAACGTTGAAATTACATGGCGCGGAGAAAAGACTGATATTGTGGAAGAAGGCTGCCTTAGCCTCCCCGGTATTGATATAAAGGTCGAAAGACCTACCGAAATTACGATCAAATATCTAAATGAGAAGGGTGAAGAACAAGAGAGAAAACTCTCTGATGTGGACGCTCGCATCGTTCAGCATGAAGTGGATCATTTGGATAATATTCTGATTTCGGATTATCAAAAGCACGCTTCGCTCTCAACAATCGACAATCAACAATCGACTTTTGAGCTTTAAATAGCTATTAAGTCGATTGTCGAAAGTCCGCCTTAGCGGACGTGTTGACAGCGAGTCCCGAAAATGCGGGACGAGCGTGTTGATTGTTAAACCTCATAACGTTAACCTTCTATCAATGCCCAACCTAGAAGTCGTTATTGGTTTAGAAGTTCACGCTCAAATGAACACTAAATCCAAGATGTTCTGCGGTTGCGATAATGATGCATTTGGTAAACCGCCCAATACAACCGTCTGCCCTATCTGTATGGGTCACCCCGGCACACTCCCCGCTCCAAATGAAGAAGCGATAAAAAAAGCCATGAAGGCTTCACTTGCTATTGGATGCAAGATCCAAGAGGAGAATCACTTTGACCGTAAGCATTACTTTTATCCCGACCTTCCTCCAGGATTTCAAATAAGCCAATACGACTTTCCTCTTTCACTTAAAGGAGAAGTTAAATTTAATATTTCTGACGATAGTGGAAACACAGTCGGCAAGCAGAGAGTTTGCGGAATTACTAGACTTCATATGGAGAATGATGCTGGGAAACTGACTCATCGTGGCTCAAATACTTTATGTGACTACAATCGTGCTGGAACTCCGCTAATGGAGATTGTGACTGAGCCTGATTTAAGATCGCCGGAAGAAGCAGTCGCCTTTGCACAGGAACTTAGAAGAATTTTGATTGCTGTTAATGCATCGGAAGCAGATATGTTCAAGGGAATGATGAGGTTTGATGCTTCTGTGTCTCTGAGGAAGAAGGGGTCTAAAAAACTGAATCCCCGAAGCGAGATTAAAAACTTAAATTCATTTAAGTCGCTCGAGAAAGCTCTGACTTATGAGATCAAGAGGCTCAACAAGAAGTGGGATGAAGAGGGAGGCCCGCTAAAGAATGATATTACAGTCGGTTGGGTTGATGATGAGGAACAGACTAAGATGCTCCGCGACAAAGAAACCGCGATGGATTACAGATATTTCCCTGAACCCGATATTCCTCCTCTTAAGTTTACAAAGAAGGATATAGAGGAGTTGAAAGCCGATATGCCCGCACTTCCAAGCGAGCTTAAGACTAAATATGAGGAAATGGGACTTGAGGACTTTGAAGTTCGAATGCTCATCGATCAGCCTTACTTCAGATCTATTTTTGATAAAGTTGCTGAGCAGACTAAGGACGTTAAGCGTTCAAGAAGTATTGTACTGACGCAACTCGCTGGATTTGTTAAATCTGATGATGGTGAGGAGAAGCCTGACGTTGAGTTTGTGACTGAGCAGATTGTCGCTCTGATAGCCGATGAGCGTATTACAAAGAATCAGGAAAAAGAATATCTGAAGGATATTGTTGATGGAATGACAGTTGAGAAGATTTGCGAAGACAAAGGTGTCAGGGACGTAGATGAAAGTGAGATGGAGGAACTGATCTCTAAAGCCATTGAAGCTAATCCTAAAGCCGTTGAATCTTTCAAGGCAGGCAAAGAACAAGCCATCGGTGCAATCGTTGGTTGGGTTATGAAAGAAAGCGGCGGACAGGCGGATCCGTCGAGGATAAATGAGATGCTAAAAATGAAGTTGAAATAGTATTATCTTTCTCCTTTCTTTTGTATTGATACAAACGACTTTGTCCCTTTTTTTTGTAACCAAAAAAAAGGAACCAAAAAAAAAGTTCCGCTCCTGTGATTGCTCGCGGAACAGCCCAAACCAAATGCTCCGCAGCAAAAATGATCCCCCTCCGTATCTCCTACGACATTTTTGCTACGCTTCGCATTTGGGGGCTGAAACCGCTCACAATCAATGGAGCGGTTCCCACCCACTACTCTAATTACTAACCACAAACCGGCAAACACACCCGAACGAGGAGCCAGTGGTCATTTGTTGAATAACGCGAGCAGATGGCGAGCGTCCGCACAAAGCGGACGACTCGTCTCTGCGAGCCAGTGCCTGATTATGAGAAAAGCGCGACGAGTGAGTTGTGTTTGCCTTGATCTTTTTCTTTGCCTCTTTCTTTTTGTATCAAGACAAAAAGAAAGAGGAAGTCTTTTGTTGCAAAAGAAAGAAAATTAAACCCTCTCCATATAATCCCCCGTCTCCGTGTTCACTTTGACTGTGTCTCCTTCATTTATAAACAATGGAACAGAGACTTTGGCTCCGCTTTCAAGCTCTGCAAACTTTGTGCCACCAGCAGCAGTGTCGCCTTTTACTCCGGGAGGGGTTTCAATTATTTTCAGACTGACCGTTGGCGGTAGCTGGATGCCGATTGGATTTTCGGCGAACATCAAAGCATCTACTTCCTGTCCGTCCACAAGGAACTTAGCTCCATCTCCAATAGAATCTGAACTTAGTTCAAACTGATCGTATGACGTCAGATCCATAAAGGTGAAGCTATCTCCTGATGAATATAGGTACTGGCATTTCTTATATCCAACATCCGCAGGCTCCAGCTTATCGTTTCCTTGGAAAGTCTTTTGAATAACATTACCGTTCTTCAAGTTCTTAAGCTTGGTAGACATCACCCCTCCTTGTCGTCCCTGTTTGCTAAACCTATTCCAAGTGATCAGAAATGGTTCACCGTCTACAACAACAGCGCGACCAGCTTTGAGTTCTGCTATTACGTACATATAATAGAGTTTGCTAATAGCTATTGTTCAGGTCAAGGGAAAAATCCTAAATCCGAAATACTAAACAAATTAGAAGTTCAAAATTCCAAACTCAAAACCTCTCCAATTTGATTTTTCTTATTTCAAATTTGTTTCGGATTTCGAGTTTCGGATTTGGATTATTTAAACGTCTATGCAGCCCGTTCCCACTGTAATCTGATAATTTCCTTTCTTACCATTAGTGGGAATTCTTCCGGTCCGTCCGGAATCACAAATCTTAATTTTCGAAGTATTCTGCCTTGATCCGGATGTCCTGCCAAAGCTTTGAATTCTGCTTTTAGCTGATTAATACGTGATCTAGCCATATGGAAGACGAAAATTCTATCGCGGATACCTTGCACGATCTCCATAACTTGCTCTTCCGAAAGTACAGGTACAGAATCAGTTTCCGGCGGAAGATATACACCTACTTCTTCTAATATTGTTGGATCTACTGCTCCGCCTTTTGCACTTATTTCCTTCAAAGAGAATGCAAATTCCGAGAGAAGCATTTGCGCTTCTTTTCTGACCTCTGGACGCAAATCTGACTCATCGGAACTAAGAACTGTTAAGTGATCGGAAAGATCAATCCAAACAACTTCCAGCTCTTTTGCACCTTCCTGATCAAGTTTTTCAATGAATGCAGTGATGGTATCGACAACCAAAACTCCTTCCACGTCAGCAGAACTTACAGAGCCATCCGGAATAGAAGCACTGACCTCCAGAATGGCCTGCTTTATAAGATAAGTATCATCATTTGGAAGTACAGCCGCGATGTCACTCGCTTCTGCTGCCAAAGATTGATCGATTAAACTGCGAATAAGAGCGTCTCCAGAACCGGATGCAGCTGCTAACAAAGAATCACGGTATTCCTCCAATGAAATCTGAACTTCCACTTCTTTGCCCTTATCAAGAAGAGCAACTGCTTCATCTAAGCGTGCGCCCGCATGATCTAATTTCTTTTGTGTTTTAGCTTCCTCACCAAATGTAAGAAGTTCATCCATCTTCTCTGCAATTCTCTTGGCTGGATATAGGATTGATGTTGGAAGAATTCCGGCTTTTGCCACTCTTCGCTCCCTTTGTAGTTGCGCAATAGATCTGCGGTGTACTGCATCGCGATCTAAGTTTTGATTTGCCCAACGCTCTTCGTAATGTGCTTCGGGAATTTTTTTGACGAGAATATTTTCTTTTTCATAAAGCTCCGTTCTTTCGCCGGCAACCAAATGAATATCACTATCACCTCTTTGAATACGAGCTCTGCGATCCCAAACTTTAACAGCCACCTTATCTCCTTCCACTATAGAAACACTTCCTTCATTCACTGTGACCAATCCAAAATCTGTACGTACTCTTACTCCTTTAAGTGGGGAAGGTATTAGACCCTGAACCCAAATGCTTCCTGTGATCAATGTAAGTGTTGCCGAACTATCTCCGTCGTTTGCAGGATCCTGCGTGTCATGCACTTGCACAGTTGTCCATGGAGCAAGTCTGATAACCGAATCATCGCGGAAGACTATACTGGCCTCTCCTTCGTGCGTCCTAAGCATAGTTCCTGGTTCCAATTCAATAAGCTCATCTACCGGCTGCCATAGCTTTCCAACAGAAACTGTTACCTCCCCTCTGGTCGGCATAAGCATAACGGCATCCATAGCCTCCAGTTTTGGAGCCAAGAATATTCCCGGACCTGCTTTAACAAACAAGGCTATCACAACTGCAGCCGCTACCCACTTGAAAGTAGTATGCCTAACGGGTACAGGAACAGCTTGACTCTGCCCAAATCTCTGCTTCAAATGCAGACCTAACTCCGGCGGAGGAGTAAGGAGAACTTTGAGCTTTTCGAGTATATCTATGCTCTCCTTTTGTTCGATTCTATTTAAAATACGGGCCCAAACCCGCATTTTTGTTGACTCTGATGGTACCAATCCCTGCTTTACTCCTTCCATGACCTCTCCATTATTCATTCTATTCTGAATATTGCCCCAAATACGCTCTTTGACCTCACCTGATGGTGTAAGGTCTCTTTCGAGCCTGTTTTTAAGCGCATCTTCGAGCATTTCCTTCATATAAAACGAGTAGAATTGGCAAACGTTACAGATTTTCCTCCATTCCTGGAGGCAGTTCTTCCTTAAGTTTCTGGAGTGCGCGGAATTTAAGAACTCTTACCGAGCCTTCGGAGCATCTGAGCACCTTTGCCGCTTCCGCATGCGACAAATCGGCTATAAAGCAAAGTGATAATACTTCTGAATATTTCCTTGGCAGGTTATCCATCGCCTTTCTAACAATCTTCAATAAGAAAGTACGATTTGCCTCCGTATCTGCACGATTTTCCTTATCAGGATCTACCAGAGCATCATCGACTTCTTCCCATGTCTTAGACGTTCTGTAGGTATCGATTATCTCGTTACGTGCGATTCTGAATAACCACGCACCGAACGGCACTCCCCTCTGCTCTCTGAACATATGGATCTTCTCCCAAGCTTTTACAAATATATCAGCTACCAAGTCTTCTGCTATTTCGGCAGGAACTCGCAGTGCCGCATACCTGTAAACTTGTTCAAAGTAGTGGTCGTAAATCTTTGAGTAAGATTCCGTGCTTCCGTCTTTGGCTTCTTTGACAAGCTTGAGTATCGCCTGTTCTTTGGTGTCCAAGGGACCCATGAGACCGCAAGTATAGGGAATTTGGCATCAAATCTGAAGCCAAAAGCTCGTTAAATCAAGTGTATGTACATTGTACATACAGTGGTTTTATTCCCATTCTATGGTCCCCGGCGGCTTGCTAGTCAGATCATAAAACACCATATCAATTCCATCTAAGCTGAGGATTCTTTCTGTCATTTTCATTAGAACTTCTTCAGGGAGATGCGCAGAATTTGCAGTCATTGCGTCAGTTGATTCAATGGGTCTGAGGACGATCGATTGCTGGCCTGACTCGGAACCGAATGGAAGAAGTACAACCGGGAACTGCCAAATGCTTTCGTAAAGATTCTCTGAGTGCATTTCTTCATATACAATCTGATCAGCTTCGCGAAGTAAATCAGCACGCTCACGCGTCAGGTAACCGGATGTAAATACAAACTCAGCAGGCTCTGAGTGAGATGTGCATTTAAGAACACGATTAATCTCCTGATTCTTATTCGGAATTTCGGCTGACTGTTTCCATAACTCTTCGCTGACCTCATAAGGATTATCTGAAAATACGGCAATCGCATGCCTGTACGTCCTCCCGTCTCCCTGAACTCCGACTGACTTAATAGGCAGTACTTTCCCTAAGTTCTGAGCTCTAAGTTCTAAGCTCTCTTCTTCGGCACACAAAATCCTGACTCCCAGCCCCGGCCCCGGGAACGGATGCCTCCAGACCAAATCGTGCGGAAGACCAAGTATTTCACCCAATTCTCTTACTTCATCCTTGTACAAATCCTTAAGAGGCTCAATCACCCTCCCCTCCTCAATCATCTTCTGAACTTCTTCCACGCGATTGTGATGTGTTTTTATTTTATCCGCATGCTTTGTTCCTCCTGTCTCAATTGTATCCGGATATATCGTCCCCTGTCCTAACATCCAAACATCGCTCTGCGATGTTTGCCCTGAGCTTGTCGAAGGGCATTCAAGCCCAAGCTCTTTTGCAACCGAAGACTGAACATCAAGAAATGTTTTCCCGATTATCTCCCGTTTCTTTTCCGGATCATAAACTCCTTTAAGGTTTTTAAAGAATAACTCTGACGCGTCTTCGACTCTTAAATTAGGCAAATCCAAATCTGCAAAAGCTTTTTGAATATTCTTAACCTCATCCTTCCTCATCAAGCCCGTATCAACAAGCAAACCCTGAACACGATCTGCTCCAAGAGTTTTATCAAGCAGTGTAAAAGCAACTGACGAATCAACTCCGCCTGACACAAGCATGAAAACTTTTTTGTCGCCGACCTGAGCTTTGATTTCTTCCTGAATTCGATCCGAATATCCTTCGACTGACCAAGGATCGGCCTCGCACATTCCTACAAAGTTCTTAAGAATTGTTTCCCCGCATTCCGTATGCGTAACCTCCGGATGAAACTGGATCGCGAAAAGTTTTTTCTTTTCATCTGCAAAACCGGAGTTTTCGGAAGACTCTGATGTTGCCATTCGCTCAAACCCCTCCGGCAACTTAACCGCCTCATCCCCATGCGACATCCATGCAACAAACTCATCAGGACAATCTTTGAATAAGCTCGAATCCGAACCCGCAATCTTCGCCTTTCCATACTCCTTAACACCCGAACTCGTCACTTCTCCTCCCAGCACATGCGTCATCCAATGAAGTCCATAACAAATCCCGAGAACAGGAATACCAAGCTTGAAAATCGCGGGATCTCCGTGCGGTGCGCCTTCTTCATTTACGCTTTGAGGTCCTCCGGAGAGGATAATTCCCGCACATTCCGCTAATTCTGATGCAGGAGTCTCTGCTTCACGGATTTCCGAGTAAACCCCAAGACGGCGGACCCTGCTTGCAATCAAATGCGCGTATTGGCCGCCGAAATCGAGGATTACGATGCTTTTCATATACACAGCATACAGGCTCAGGGAAGATATTGACAAAATAATTCCCGAAGAGGAGACTTGGTCTCCTATGCCAGACAAACCAGATTCGTCCGTACCAACACCACCGGCCTTGCCAGTAAAGAAAGATGGGGCAGGAGGAGAAAAGCATGATCCATCAACCGCAGATACCGATGAATTCCCTGTTGCAGTACCAGATTTCTCTGCAGAATTCGGCGACACCGAAAAGAAAACTCCAAGCGATTGGCAGAAGCTTTGTGCAAGATACTGCGCAGGCGCCCAAGGCTATATGAAGGCACTAATGAGAGAATTACTTACAGCTGAAGATGCGGAAGGACGTAAAGAAGTTTTGAGAAGAATGAAAGTCATTACCGATAAATTAAAAACGTTACGAGTTGATGTTGGAAATATGTTGCAAGAAACAGCAGCAATTAATTCCGAGATCAAAGTTGCTGAGGCAGCAGTTGACCAAGACTTCAGGCAAGCCGCACAAGCAGTTAACAAAGAAGCGGAAACTCCAACATTAAGTGCAGACTCTCCCGCTCTTGGAGATGTAAAAACTCTAATAGCACATTCAAAAAGAGCTCACGGTACTGCATCAGTTTTGCATCCCAGATTTCCCGAAGTGATTGCTCTGCAGGAAAGGCGCAAAGCAGCAAAACGAAGGGCGGCACAACAAGCAGATGCTGAAGCAATCCCCGCACATCATGCGCAGACAATTGATGTTGACGAACTTACACTTAAACCGGCTGACGACCAAGTAGTCGCAACAGATGAAAGTGAACTCGGTCCTGGTGATGAACTTTTGCCAGCGACAGAAGAGGAGGCAGCAGCCTTAGAAGCCCAAACTCTTACTACAGCAACCAAACCTACAGCTGAAAGTTGGGGGAAGTGGACCGGAAGATGGGCAGGAAATCTTGCAAGCTTTGGAATTGCTCCAGCTGTTAGAGCATGGCTAAGATCACGTGCGCAGAAGCAGGCTGCAACAGGACAGTCAGATGCCGAATAATGCTATGAGCATCCAGATCGTGTAAGCGACGACTATGCTGCTCTTCTATCTTGATCTCGTCTTATTTCTGCCTCTAACTGATCCGTCATTTCTTCTGCAGAAGGGATGCCGGCCTCATCTGCGTCTCTTTGAGTTCGATCCCATAGAGCATCTGCTTCGGCATCAGCACGGGAATATTCACTACTATTTGCTCCCATAATCCTTGTAGCCCTTTCTTTCCTGGCATACAAAGATTCAAGTTGTTTAACTAACCTTTCTTCCTCTTCCATACTCAGCGGCTTTTCACTTATACCATCATGACTATTGGCCAATACGATATTAATATGTTTTATTTCACGTACAAGCCTTGCCAATTCTTTAACCAATTGGTCCTGTGACATTTTTTCAAGTGGTTTCCCTCCTGGCCATATTCCTACGGAATTGAGAGCTCCAGTTACCCAACTCTTTATGCTATTAGATGATTCACTTGATGCATCCTTGCGCTCAGGTTGTGCGTGCACATCAGCCTCTTCTCTTGGATTCTGTGACATATGTTTGTTTTGGTAAATACATGACTATTATACCTTATTTTGGCCCTTAAATGAAGATATAAGAACCCAGATCGTATACGCCACAGCGCTATCTTCCCATGCATGAAGGAATAATGCGGCTATTGATACGCCAATAAATGCGAGCAGAATAGGCTTAATCTTCTCATTATTCCTTAGTAAGCGAATTACAAAGAAGATCATTATCAGATAAAGAGCAAACCCTATTATTCCAAGCTCGATCCCGATCTGCAGATACCAGTTTTCGGGCAGGAACGGGCATTTACATTCTCTGTCTGACGGTTGTACCTGAGATTCCCCTATGAAAACACAAAGATCCAGCCTGTCGCTTGCCCAACTAGCATCACTCCCCTCCGGAAGATGCACGCACGCGTCACTGACTCTGTTGCTTGCGGGACCTGCCATTCCCAAACCTAATCCGAACTTGCTCTCTGTCATAACCTGCCAAGCTTCAATCGGTTTGGTCAAATGGCCGCTCGAAGATGTTAACCTGAGCAAAACTCCAGGTTGAACCATCACCAATACTATTGCACTGACAACAATCAGTCCCACAATCCCCGTCATAGATTTCTTAAATGCTTTCTTTGACTTAGCTTGATATAGAACAATTACAAAGATTACAAACGCTGCAATCCAAGCGGAACGTGAGAATGTTAGAAGCAATGCAAGACCCAATAAACCTGTAACCTGTAACCTATAACCTGTAACCTGTAACCTATCACCTATCAACCTATAAATAGCCAAGCTCCACGGCAAAAGCAACCATAAGCCGAGTTGGTTTGGCCCACTCATTACACTCTGCATACGCCTGATTCCTATGGATTCAATCTGTTGGAAAGCAGCCAAAGGTGCATCAGGTAAATATAAGGAATGTAGATCAGAATATCCAAGTAACGTGAACCAAGCCTGAGGCAAAAACATCGCAACTATTCCATAACCTGCAACCAGAACTCCAACTCCAATAATCAAACTAAACGCATTCTTAATAAACTTGTCTGACCATTTGACTCGCCTGAGTGCGAAGAATGCAATCAGCGGAACAAAATCATATTTAAATCCGAAGAGGTACAGCTTCCAATCTGAATGAGTGAAGTTAGTAACAACAATCGAGAGAACTATCAGCAATACGATTGATAAATCTATTTCATCAAACTTCCATTTCTTTTTTGATTTGATCCACTCAAAAAACGCAACCAAGAGAATGGCTGCAAGCAGTCCTTCTTTCCAAATTGCCAGCTGACTCATTGGTGCATTCCCAGGACCCTTAATTAACTTAGTCCCAAGCGTGACTAGAAGTGCGTGGAATGGGAGAAGCGCTATCAGAGCCAGAGCCAGAGATTGCCTTAGGCGTTGGAGCATCTGAGAAATGAATAATGAATAGTTAAGAATGAATAATTCCTTCTAATTGTACCAATTATTCATTATTCATTCTTCATTATTCATTAAATCTTTAATCTTTCATCCTCTGAACGAAATACCTCTTCCCCCGCATTTAGCACACTTTCCACCGCATCAACACACTTAGCACTAACATTTTCTCCGTAAATCTTTGGAACTTTTCGCATATCATCATTACCCCAAGCAAACTCGATAATCTTTTTTATGACTTCTGAATCGACCGGAGGCGCGATCAAATTCCCACCGTTCATAATTGATTCTGATCTGTCTGATCCGAATCTGAGAGTGACGCATGGAACGCCAAGTACATTCATTTCTTCCTGCATGGAACCCGAGTCCGTTGCGCAGACCGAAGCTTTGTTCATTGCGGCAATGACATCTGTATAAAGAGGCCAGACTTCAGAGAAGACGAAATTATCATGTTCTTGATCCAAGCGTGCAACCTCTTCTTCCAGTCCGAAGGCGGCAAATGCTCTTTTTGTTTGATTCATGTTGATCAGGAGAACGTTCTTTCCTTCTTCGATGAATGACTTAAGCGCACCAAAGATCGCCATGAATCTTTTTTCGGATACGCAGTTCTCTCTCCTGTGAATGCAGAACCGAACGAAGTTGCCTTCCGCTAATTGAGGATACTTTTCGAATATGTTTGAGTTCTTCGAGTTCTCTACTGCCTCAAGTGTCGCATCAACAACTGAGTTACCTACGACGAATATTCGATCATCATTAAATCCTTCACTGAGCATAAACTCACGATCAAGTTCAACTGGAGCTAAGTGAATCCCCGTTGCACATTCACTACACCTTGTATTGAACTGCTCAGGAAAAGGTTCCTGTGATCCGCGCTTCCAACTATCTCTTTTCATTGTGTAATTCCTCCAACGATCAATGTCAGTGATCTCTCCAAACAACTGAAAGTCAGGCGTGAGAGTCCTAATTCCTGCTTCAACATGAACTGACGAGAAAGCGTGGCAAAATCCCGCATTACTTGCGGCCATCGCAGTCGTCGTGTCTCCGTGGACATAAGGAATGACTATCTTTCCTAGATTTTTAAGTTCTCCAATTACGTAACCCAAGCGTCCGATTATCTGACTGACTATCTCGTGCATTCCACCGCGTACATTCAGATTCAAATCCGGCTCAACTCCAAACTCTTTAAGCATCCCACCACTCAAGTTCTCATCATAGTGCTGGCCAGTGTGTGCCAGAACCGCAACGTGCCCACGCTTTTTGAGCTCTTTGAATAACGGTACTTGTTTAATGATGTCCGGCTTCGTCGCAATCATGACCATGTGGACATGCGGATCGGACTCAGCTGCCAAGTCGTCGTAGAATGATGCTGATTTGTAGGTTATTTCATCCATATCGCGAAGAGATTAGCTTAGAAATGCTTCATAAAACAGCTTTCTGATCGAGTTTTTTGTGTATAATGAGCGGCTATGCCCGAAGAAGAAAGATACTATGCTTCAATATTGGTTGAATCCAATCCTGGCGCTGCGGCGGGGAAGATAACTGGACCTTTGCGAGATAGGCTCAGGTTCATACTGCCTTTACACAAACTTGATGGAAGATTTGTTGTTGAAATTTGCGGATCTGCAGAAACTTTGTACGCAACCAGAGAATTTGTCAGAAGAGAAAAAATCGGACTTTTTGCATTCAATGGTAAGCCTCCGCCGGAGCCCCCGGCTCCGCCTCCGGATGATGAAGATGCCACTACAAATGATCCTTCATCTCCTCCGGAACAGGAAGACCCAGAATCTCCAGACACATAGGAGCCAAATCTTCCATTCCTGTTTTATCCTTGAGCGATTCCTTATCCGGGAATTTCTCTGACTTAACCCAAGTATCTACAGGATTTGCCGTGTGACTGGGCGAGACTGAGCCATCCGGCAGTATCATATCTTCGCAGTTTCCATGATCTGATGTAATGATCCATTCGTATCCATGCTTATCTAGTTCCGGGAGAAGCCGACCCAAGTTACGGTCAACTGTTTCGCATGCAATTACTGCTGCCTTTACATCTGCGCCATGCCCGACCAGATCCGGATTGGCGTAGTTGGCAACAATCAAATCATATTTTTCTGACTCCACTTCTCTTATCAAACGATCTGTTAATTCATTCGCACTCATCTCCGGCTGGGCTGCAAAGTTTGGAATCCTTGGTGACTGAATTGCAACATCGTCCTCCCCGGGAAATGGATCTTCCCTCTGAGCATTAAAGAAGAATGTAACGTGTGCAAATTTGTCCGTCTCTGAAATTCTAAGTTGCTTTAGTCCAGAATTAGAAACTACTTCTCCCAGTATGTTTTTAATTTGAGGTTCCGGATATGCGATGGGAAGAGTCTCTGACCATGGCCCCATGCATACTATGTCTTCTATTCGAATAGGCCTGTCGAACTTATTAAATTTTGGGTTTTCAAGCGCCCCGACAATCTGAATCATTCTGTCTGTTCGAAAGTTAATTCCAACAACGACGTCACCCGGTTTCATTGGTTCGAAATCCTGAAACTTAAGCGGGCGAATGTAATAATCTGTCCTTTCTCTTGGTTTTGCCTTTGCGTACCACTCCTCTGCCCCCTTGCATGCATCGGTACAATCTTCACCAACACCTTGCGTCCAGAGATCATAAGCAAGTTTAGTTCTTCTTTTGTAACGCCTGTCTCTGTCCATCGCAAAGAAACGTCCGACCATCGAAGCAAGTTTCACATTGGGGCATTCTTCAAGTACCGGCCCAAGTAATTTATAATCCTCTGAAAAATACTGCACCGGCTTATCTCGACCATCTGCAATCAAATGCAATCTAACTTTCTTAACTCCTTGTTTGTGTGCAAGTCTAATCATTGCATGGAAGTGATCGACGTGACCGTGCACTCCTCCTGTTGAATAGATTCCAAATAAGTGTAGTGTCACATCTTTCTCTATTGCCCTCTTGCAAGCATCGATCAAAACCTGATTATTAAAGAACTCACCACTTTTAATGTCTCTATTGATTTCCTCAAGCGGCTGCCAGACAATTCTTCCTGCTCCGATTGTGTAATGTCCAGGTTCGCTTGCGCCTTGTTGCCCCTCAGGCAACCCAACCGCATTCCCGGACGCCTGCATTACTACAGTAGGAAATTCTTTATGTATGCGATCGATGTTTGGAAGTTTTGCCTGGCTTCTTGCATTTCCCGGTCCCGGAGGAGCTATCCCGAATCCATCAATGATTATTAATGCGCATCGTGCCATCTACACTATTTTAACATAATTACGCTGATTGAGACAGGGGGTGTTCCGCTTGCGAGCGGAACCGGAGACATCCCCAGTTAAAGACGAAAAGCTGAGGTGCGTGACAGGAAATTTCGAAGTGGTATTGACTAGGATATTTAGGATGACACCATATATATAACTATCGCCCCGCCACCCTGAAGCTTAACCCACCCCTGGGGGGAGGGTGTATCTAAGATGTAAATAGACAAAAAATCACACCTACCCAAAACCGCCCATAACTGCTATAATATTAACCGAACATGGAAATACATAGAATTAGCAGAAGGCGATACAGCCATACAATGTTCTGGGCCGTACTCGGAAGTTGCGTGATAGTTGCAATCGTGGCGACTCTCGGAAGAGTTGGAATGAACTTCAACGCCGCACTTTCGGACAAGCCGGATATTGCAATTTATATGCTTTTGCCCGAGGAAGAGATCAGACACTCAGAAGTATTAAGGGATAACGGAGTAGAGCGCCACTACTTGGCTGAGACTAAGGATGGACCCAAGCTTGTTATATTAAAAAGAGGACCGCATGAGTGGTTTGTGTCGAGCGTAGAAGAATTACGCGAGTAAATCATTTCCTGCCTGAACACACTACCAACCACGGAAACACAACCACAGCATTTAATATTCTTTTGAATCTGCTCGGTTGTTTTACCAACCGATACATCCATTCAAGTCCGACCGATCTGAGTAATGCCGGCGCTCGTTTCTGAACTCCCGTAATAAAATCAAAAGTCCCCCCTACTCCCATTGCTACTCTAACGCTGGGCAACTGACCTATGTGCTCAGCTATCCATAAATCCTGCGCAGGAGCGCCGAATGCGACAAGTAACAAGTGTGGCCTTGCTTCTTTTATTTTACTGATTATTTCTTCTGCATCTTCCGGGCGCGGGCTTCCCGCAAAGGTTCCGACAACATTTAATTCAGGATTTATTTTGTTAAGTTTCTCCGCAGCCTTTTCTGCAACACCTTCTTTGGCTCCCAATAAAAATACCGAATGTTTTTTCGGAAGCTGACTGCAAAGCTTGATCACAGTATCTACTCCGGTTACACGTTCGGGGAGTTTTTTTCTTTTGAGCTTTGCGGCGTAAAGCAATCCCACGCTATCCGGAATATTCATACTCGCTGACTGCAAAACTTCTCTGAACTTCTCATTTTTATATGACTCAACCAGCATCTCGCTATTGGGAGTCATAACATGATGCTGCCCTCCCACTTTGAAAAATCTTTTTAGGTGTCCGCCCTCAAGCATCTCCAAAATGATCTTAATTGCTTCTTTTTGCCTTATGGCATCTATTGGAATGCCAAGGAGAGTAACTGTCCTTCGATCCACCCACATATGTTATGATCCACCCATGTACCGCGTCCAGTTAGTAATCATTTCTTTGGTTCTCGCCTCATGCGTACAAGTGCCCGAAAGGGCCACTCCGATAGAGAAAACAAGGAATCCGGCACCTTTGATGCCCGAAGAAAGAGTTGAGGAGATTGCCTCAATTGATATCGAGGAATTGATTTCCGGAACCGGAGCCCTTTCCGAGCGACTACTTGCCACAGGAGTGATTGATATTGGCAGAAGGGATGCGCCGGTTACCCTCCTTCTCTTTACCGAACATCACGCGCGATATGCACGAGACTTTCAATTGGATCTTTTCCCAAGGATTTTCTCTGACTTTATTGAAGAAGGGATACTCAGGTTCCAGATAGCCATACTTCCGCTAAAGAAATACCCGGGGTCAGAAGGTGCGGCAACAGGACTAATCTGCGCAGCAATGCAGTCCAAGGGAATGGCAATGCATCAGATCCTATCCGAAAAACTTGATGAAGAGAGACTTGAACCCCAACATTATGCGACTGAACTTGAATTGGATATGGAAAAATTCAGTGAGTGCATGGGTAGCGAGGAGATTGGCATTATCCTCAAGCAACAAAAAGCTTGGGCTTCGAGTTTGAATGTGACTCTTGTCCCCACTTACTTCATTAACGGTGAGAAGTTTGTAGGACTTCCGTACTATGCTGACCTTAAGGGAGTAATTGATGGGATGCTCAATTAAGAGGTTCTGCAGTTCTGTTAATCGGAGCTGCATAATCAATATCGTCCTGTACTTTAGGCGGCACCAAACCGGATCCGCGCATCGTAACGTCGCAACACTTAACTAAACTCTCCTCAAGACTGGGGCCTGCAATCGATATCACCTCCTCCGGTGTCATTCTTGGCCGGACACAACCCTTTTCTAATGTCCTATATCTTGCAAGAAGATGACCTATGCGATGGTGACTTGCCAATACTTTTTCATCCCATATCAAAGAACTGCCGTTTATTCCTGCGTTTCTGCGATTCCTTTTGTTGCACAGCCCGAAAAGAGAACGCATCCTTTGTTGAGCAGCGCTAATCTGCTCCTGCTCTCCCGATCTAAATAATGCAAATAGCCACCCAAACTCGCGCCTGTTACCGCGGTAAATCAGTGATAGCGCATCTTTTGCACCGCGAGCTTGGTCAATCATTCTATCAGGTACATCTATAACTCCGCATTCAATGCATGCAGATCTGGTTAATTCATTTTCGTCTGTCCAACTCGTTTGTCGCGCAATACTAGAGCCGCGAACGTGCCCATTATCCGAAGCCGCATTAACCCTAGATGCCCATTGGGGCACTTTTCTTGAACGTAATGGAAATATATTTTCTAAACTTGGATACCGATGCATTGGCCATAAAGGTTAGTACTCTTTACACGGCAATCAAGTACAACTTACTTAACAAGTGCCAATTTTTATTATCTTCATTCTTCCCGTTTCGCCGGAAAGTATGGATACGTCTGATTTTTTTACATCGAACTCATTTGCAAGAAATTTGATCAACTCTTTATTTGCCTTCCCCTTCTCCGCCGGTGCGCTGACTGCAATCTTGACGCTTTCATCATCCATAACTTCGAGAATTTTTGACTTTGGAGCATTCGGAACTGCGCGCACCGTGAAACGGACGGAATCTGAGTTAGCCAGTTCTTTTTTTAGTTCTTCCAACATAATTATTTGGTGTTTTCCTTTCTCCACTTATCAATTTCTCCGTGATTCCCTCCAAGCAAAACATCCGGAACTTTATGTCCCCTGAATTCTTCGGGTCTTGTGTAATGCGGATACTCTCTTTTTCTATCTAAGCTTTCCGAGAAACTTTCTTCTTCAGCTGATTCATCTTTCCCAAGCACTCCGGGAATCTGCCTCGCAACCGCATCAATCAAAACTGCTGCGGGAAGCTCTCCTCCGGTAAGAACGTAATCACCGATCGAGATTTCTTCATCGATCCACCCGCCGTCTATGACTCGCTGATCTATTCCTTCATAACGTCCACAGACTAAGATTAACCACTCATG
>CAZDKL010000021.1:6968-9560 GCA_964506185.1 uncultured Candidatus Peribacteria bacterium | reverse complement strand
CTCCAAGCCCAGACTTTTACCGGCTGGAAAGCGTTTATCCATGAAGATCCGTCTGACGGAGATACGGAGTCGATAGTTCAACCTTTTCTTTCTGATGAACGTATAACATTCAAGAAGTCACCTGAGCGATTAGGAATTGGAGGCAACTGGAACGCGTGTTTTAATGCGACCGGAGCACCGATTGTTGCCTACCTCTTTCAGGATGATCTTTGGGCACCTGAATATCTGGAAACTGCTGTTAAGATTTTGAATGACAACTCCAACGTCGGACTTGTTGCGATGGGGCATGAATATAAGTTCGAAGATAAGAGTGGATCGAAGAGACATTTCAACAGGCTACTTAGGTTAAAGAGAAAAAGATTCCCAGAAGGAGTAATTGATGGTGAGAAGTTCCTTAAGAAGTGGCTTCGTCGCGGTTTTTGGCCGAACTTGGTTGGCGAACCTGACTTTGTTGTAATGAGCAGAGGCGAGATGGAACTTGCGGGCCCGTTTCATCTGACGATGAAGCAACTGCTTGATACCGAGTATTGGGTAAGGATGTTGGAACTAACTGACATCTATAACGAAACAAGAAACTTAGGCTCATTTAGAGTCCACGGCGGTGCTGCAACTGTACAAAACAGAGTGGATGGAAGAGGGATATTTGATCGATTGGAGATTATTTCCAGATATATGAAAAAAGGTTCGATTGTGATGAGACTGACTGCTGTATTTGCGTTTGTGATGCAGATCTTACGAATGATCTTTCACGCTTTTAAGCATCCATTATTAGCACTTAAGCTCTTTAAGAAAATTTTGCCAGCAAAGCGCTAACATCAACCTCGCTAACCTCATCAACCAACCTCGTCTCTATCCCCTTTCTTGCTTCAAGCTGATCTATAAATGTTGAGCGCGTTTTATCCTGATACAAAACTCCTGTGGAAATTTTTTCTGATGTATCGACTGCGGTTTTTCGCGCAGTCTCGCAATCTGAGGCTTCAACTTCATAACACTTTTCCAGCAAGTATTCGTGCGATGCGAATTTGTTGTAAGTTGGACAAGCTTGCAGCACATCGACATAAGAGAAACCCTGATGATTAATTGCTGACTTTAGGATTTTCGTGAGTTGCTCGATGTTCCCGCTGAATCCGCGCGCAACGAAGCTTGGTTTCAGTGAAAATACAAAGTCCATGCTGTTCAAAGGTTCTTCAACTGTTCCAAGCGGCGCCGTGTTCATCTTCTCGCCTTGCGGAGTTAAGGAGCTTGCTTGTCCGGTCGTTAGCCCGTAGTTCGCGTTGTTATGGAGGATAAATGTCATGTTGTAATTTGATCTGACTGCGTGGACCAAGTGGCCAACACCCTCGGAAAAACATGCCCCGTCTCCCCCGATCGCAATCACAGGAATATCCGGATTTGCGAGAGCTGCGCCTGATGCGAGAGAGATTACGCGTCCGTGAAGACCGTGGAATCTGTAGCCGACCAGCTTATCGGACATATTCCCATGGCACCCGACATCGAAGCAGATTAAGACTTGATGAGGAGCAATTCCAAGCTCAACCAAAGCCCTTTTGATTCCTGCCAAAACCCCATAATTCCCGCACCCATCGCACCATGTGCATAGATTCTTGTGATTGTAATCCTTCATGGAGACACCTGCGGCAGGGTCCTGAGCTGACATAGGTCAAGAGGATACTCTTTCTGAAGGGAGATGATAATAATTTGACATTAGATTTTGAGTAGGGATAATCCAGCTCCTATGGCTGAAGAAGACCCATCGGGTGACTTAGAAGAACAAGCACCACATCCAGATATAGCAATACTTGAAAAGTATATGCCCACTTATATGGCACATGCGATTCTTGCGCATCCCGAATCTGTTCATAACTCATCACCAACAATAACACTTAAAAAAGAAAAATTTAACGCAGACAGAAATGTATTAGGAAAATACATGCCACCACACATGGTCGAAATGTTTGTGACACATCAAGCGGAAACAAGTAGAAGAAGGATTATTGCTCAAGTGCACGGAATGGGATCATGAGCAACCGCTCTCCCATCAATTTTAAGCTGACGCTCATCAAACTCGAGTCCACACTCTTGCTTTATTAGCATGCCAAGCTGGCCTTGAACATTTCCTTCAACCAAAATTGTCTTCTTCGCCTTGGCAGCAAGTTCTTTGAGCTTCTCCGTCTTAAGCGGCCACAAATACGTGTAATGCAAATAGCAAACTGACCTTTCCTCAATTGCCTTAATTGCCTCAATTGCATCCAGTATAGGATTCTTATTACTCCCCCAACTAACAACCAGCACATCACAATCACCTGCAAAATCACTTTCAACTTTCAACTTACCACTTTCCATTCTATACACCTCCGGTCCCGGCAAGGCTTTTTTTAGCGCCTTCATCTTATTCATCCTCTTCTTGGTCTGAGCAACCGTGTTCTCTGCTGACTCATCAAAAGATCCGTCCGGACTGTGCTCATAACTCTGCGCGCAATACGTCGGCGCATCGCTTCCCGGAATCCACCTCGCACTCACTCCATCCGGTGCATCAGGATCATAACGGTCAGTGGCTCTAAGTAATTTAAGTCCATCACCTTCAACCAACCT
>CAZDKL010000021.1:0-6868 GCA_964506185.1 uncultured Candidatus Peribacteria bacterium | reverse complement strand
ACTGCCGGAGTCTCGCTTATTCCGCAAAGTGAAATTGTTTCCGTCATCAAGTCATACCCTCCGCCAGACGTTGCGGTCATTGCTCTGGTTCCCGCGTGCATAGCTCCAACCATCATCTGAACTGCAGTTATTTCGTCCTCTGCCTGTTTTACAAGCATTTTAGATTCTGACTGCACATCCGCAAGAAACGTTAAAAGCGGCGAGGCCGGTGTCATCGGATATCCAAATAATGCCCTGCACCCTGCTCTTATCGCTCCGAGTCCCATCGCCTGGCTTCCCGTGATCAACAGCTGACTCTTCCACCGATCATCAGGCTCTGGTAAAGAAACACTTTTAACTTTTAACTCTTCACTTTTAACTTTTAAGAATTCGGAGCCTTCATCAATACACATCAAGTTTAGTGCCAATAAATCTTTCTTATGTCCGAACTTTTCTTTGACCATTTCCTTTAGCTCATCCGCACTTCGTCCAAGAAGTGACCAGACTACCGACGTGATTAGCACGTTGCCAAGCACAGGCTTTGCATTAAGTTTTTTTAGAATCTCTTCAGTCGGCAAATAAATGATCTTGCAATTGGGTTCCTCTTCAAACTTCCATTGAGGCGTCTGGTGAATAAGTATCCCTCCTTCTTTTAAGTCTTTTAAGTTTCTTTTGATCCCGTGATGATTGAACGTGACTAAGATGTCTACTTTCTCCTGCGCACTTCTTATATGAGAGTTGCTGATGTCGAGCTGATAAGAGGAGTGCCCGTTTTTTATAACTGACATATATTCGCGCTCTCCGAATACGCAATATCCCGCGCGCTTTAGTCCTTTAGCACACATCTCGCCAACTGAATTGACTCCTTGTCCTTGGGCTCCCACTATTTTGATGCTTACGCGTGACATACTTGAGTTAGTTCTACTAATTTTTCTCCCCACTTACAAACTTTTTCGTCATGTTCTTCAGGATCATTAATAATCAGGAGAGGAGATCCTAGCAATTTCCCATTGTGATCCATCACATATTTAATCAAGTGTTCTATTGCCCTACCCGTGAAGTAAAATTCATCGTCTCCAAGGGCAATGATCGCAACTTGTTTACCTCCCAGATCTATATCCTTTGCTTTGCTATTTAGGAACGCATCCATTCTTACATGAAGCTGGCCTTCGGACCCACCCGTGTTCCATGTACCGCAAGCGAGTATTAAGACGTCTCCTTTCAAAAGATCCTCAGGACTGGATTCTTCAGCCAATTGTGAACTGACCGTGATGCCTTTTGACTCCAGTGATTTACGGAGTACTCCAATGACATGCTCGGTGTTGCCGGTGGAGGTTGTATAGATGATCTGAATTTTCATCGGACGTATATCTTACACCATTCAGTCTATCTATTTCTTGCTTAAAAAAGCCTAAATCCTGTACCCTTTACTAACTATGAAACTCAATAAGCTCTTCCAAAAAATTGTCGAATACGGCATCGTAGCCGACCCTCGCTCCAAGAAGGAGATCGAAAAAGCTCTTAAGAAATATAAGACCAGACAAAAGAAGCTTTCGAAGAAAGAAACTGAGCTTTTTGATGAGGAACGCTTATGGAATCCGTTTGCAGATACCCGTATTTACAATGGAACAGGCAAGGAAGAAGTAAAATCTATTATTGTCGGCATCGACGTCGAAACACCGGAACTTTTGCTTATCGACAAACTTAACAAGAAAGGAAAGAAGATCGATGCGGTTATGGCTCACCATCCCGAAGCCCGAGGACTTGCCGATCTGGATAAGGCAATGGCAATGCAGGTCGATCTGCTCGCTAAACATGGAGTTCCCGAAAATCGTGCTGATTCTCTCATGCGTCCCAGAATGGAGAAGATTTGGAGAGCAATTCACGCGGATAATCTATTTAGGAGCCAGCAGGCGGCCGAACTTTTGGATATCCCCTTCTTTAACTGTCACACGCCATCGGACAATCACGCATATCAATTTGTAGAAAAGAAAGTTTGTAAGAAGGAGTTCGATAGTATCGGAGATATTGTGAACGCTTTATTGGAAATCCCTGAATACAAAATGTTCGCTAAAATGGGTAATCCTCCGATTATTGTTAATGGTTCTAAGAGTTCCCGTACCGGCAAGATCGTCGCGACTGAGTTCACAGGAGGTACCAATGGGCCGGAAGAATATATCGAGGAACAAGCCAAAGCCGGAATCGGGACAATTATTACAATGCATATAACCGAAAAATCTCTTGAGAAAGCCAAAGAGCATCATATGAACTTTGTTCAATGTTCCCACATTGGCTCGGATAACTTGGGGCTAAATCTGATTCTGGATAAATTGATGAAAGATGAACCCAAACTTAAGATTCACGAGTTCTCCGGATTCATGAGGGTTAAAAGGAAATAGGGTCTAAGAGCCTTGATTTCTGTATAGTAAACACGTATATTCCGCCCGCTTTAACAAATACGCTTATGAATCCACAGAAATCCGCTTCGCAAAGCCAAAAATCAGGATCTGCCGGTACCGGTGGCTCTGACCCTTTTAGCCAGATAACGAAAATGGAAGTAAAAGAAGCAGAGAGGGTAAAAAAAGAGATTGATGCGATGGAAAATGAGAAAATCGAGGTGGAGAAAGCCGTGGCTGACAAGACTTCCACAGCCGAAGAAGAGCTAAAATCGCAGGCAAACGAGGAGTTGAAGGAATTTAAAGCAGATGAGTGCTCGCAGATTCTAAGCAAAGCTCAAGAACTGGCAGAAGGAGAATGTAAGGAGCTGGAATCAACCTGGAGAAACAAAAAAGGACCGGTTGTTTCCAATCTGGTTTCTGATATGACAAATCCTGATTCCCCCATCTTGAAAGAATATGGCAGTCGTTGAAATGCAGAAAGTGGCCATTATCTCTCATGAGTCCGCCCGTGAGAACCTTATCGAGACCCTTCATAAGGAAGGAGTGATGGAAATCACCCAATCTGATTCCCCTGTTGTAATCGATCATACGGAAGTCAATTTCCGTTCAGCCGAACTTCAATTCGCAATTACTACCCTCAAAGACAGTGCATCGAAGGAGACTCTCGCAGTTGCCAGAAAATTCTCGAATGAGAGAGACATAATTCATGCATCCAAGCACACAGACGTTAGAGGCACCGTAGACAGACTGCATAAATTGGAAGAAGAAGATACGGACGCAGAAAGGCAGATAAAAGAATCACTGAAAATCGCGGAAGTTCTGGACCCATGGAGCGCCCTCCCCTATTCGCTTGACGTTCCAAATGAATCAGAGACTTCTGTGCGGGTAGAAGGAGCAATTCCAAAGATTAAACTCGTTGAACTTGTTAAGGAGCTTGGAGATATCAAACTTGAACTCAGTGAAGTTAACAATGTTGGAGGAATTATTTATTGCGTTGCACATGTTTGGAAGGATGATGCGTCTAAGTTCGAAGAAGTTTCAATAAAACACGGATGGACAAACGTTGAACTTCCAAAATTGGAAGGAAAAGCTTCCGATTTGCATGAACAAGCACTCATGCATGCAAAGGAAATGCAAAAAGTGCGCGATAAAAACGCAAAAGAGCGCACAAGACTCGCAGTTGAACTGCCAAACTTGGTAAAAGTCGCCAAGTTTATGATGTGGCTTGATGAAAAACAGGAAGCACGCGAGTCTATGAGTTCAACCAAGGAGACCTCGACGATTTTGGGATGGATTCCGAAGAAGAAATTGAGTCAGCTTGAGCAAAGATTGCAAGATGTAGGTCCCGCGGTCGCTCTTCTTAAGGTAAAACCCAATGAAGATGAAGAAATCCCCGTTGCACTTTGGAATTCGAAAGGTGTTACTCCGTTTGAAAGCGTAACAACTCTGTACGGACTTCCTCTTGATCATGAATTTGATCCGACTGCTTCGCTAATGCCATTCTTCGCTCTTTACTTTGCACTTTGTCTGACTGACGCGGGATATGGAGCGGTACTCGCTACTGTTTTTGGAATCACAATCCTTAAGAAGAAACTAAAGATGCGCGAGTCGAAGCTTGTTTGGACTTTGTTCCTTGGCGGAGTAATAACCATGATAGTTTCCATTCCATTCGGAGGCTATTTCGGCTTCGCCCCATCGCAAGCTCCGGCATTCTTAACCAAAACTAACGCTGATGGCATGTTGCTGTTTAAAGGCCAAATTTGGAACTTAAACGACCAATCGGGTATTACCTTCCTTCAGAATTTGTCATTGTTTTTGGGCCTAACTCACCTCTTTTATGGAATGTTCCTGGCGGGTCTGCATAAGTGGATTCACGGAAAGAAAATGGAGGCTTTTTGGATGAATTTCACTCCGCATATTCTTCTGGGAGCCATCCTCTTTATGGTATTTGCACCGGAGGGACTTGGTGAGATTCCTAAGTACATTTTCTACGGCTCTCTGATCCTGCTCGCTTGGGGCAAAGGTTACGGAGCAAAGATTTTCCTTCGTCCGCTGATGGGAGCAATCGGAGTTTTGAATTTTGCAATTGGAATGCTCAGTAACACGCTGAGCTATTTGCGTATCTTGGCACTTGGACTTGTAACAGGAGCAATTGCAATGGCTGTAAACCAAGTCGCAGTTGAGGTTGGCAAACTTTTCCCGATATTCATAGCAGTCCCCGTGATCATTCTGATCTTTTGTATGGGGCATTTAATTTCTATAGCACTAAACACCCTCGGAAGTTTCATTCACTCCGGTCGTCTTCAGTTCATCGAGTTCTTCTCGCAGTTCTTCGAAGGCGGCGGCAAGGCGTTTAGTCCTTTTAAGCGGTCATCTATTTAATTTTTCAATTTTTCTTTCCCCTTCTATATATGAAACGCTCACTAATCGTTGCCGCCGGAGTACTAGCTCCTATTGCGGTCTTCGCACAAGAGCCTGCAGCAGCTGCAACTCACGCTGGTGAAGCCCAGTGGGGCCTTGCATTCGCCTTCTTTGGCGCAGCAATCGCCACTTTTGTTTCTTGTATCGGCTCCATCATCGGAGTTTCTGTAACCGGACAAGCTGGTGCAGGACTTCTGACCGAGAAGCCTGATCTTGCAGGTAAAGTCATCACTTTGATGGTTCTGCCAGGATCACAAGGACTATACGGAATGGTTATCGCTCTTCTATTCATCTTCAACTACGCACCTGTAATCTCAGGCGAAGTTGCAATCAGCGTTAGCCAAGGAGTTGCCATTTTGGCAGCCGCTTTGCCAGTTGCATTCACATGCGTAACTTCAGGACCATATCAGTCCAAAGTCTGCGCAGCCGGTATGCACATGCTTGCAAAGGACGACAAGATGACAGGACGCGTTATTACAATGGCCGCTCTGGTCGAGACATACGCTCTTCTTGGATTCCTGATCTCCTTCTTCATGTTGAATAACTTCAAGGGAGGAATACTCGGATAATTTATTACCAATCACTCTAATGGCTTTACAAGATATCCTCACGGCTATAACTCAGCAGGCAGATAAGAAGATCACTGACGCAAGAGGCGTACATCAGAAAGGCCTGACCAAAATCAGGGAGGAAGGTGAACGCACTGTTGCCGAACGCAAACAGGAAATCGCCAGGCAAAAGGAGACGAAGAAGGCCCAGATGAAGGCCAAGGCAGAGAATGCTGCTGACATGCACGTGAAAAACTCATTGCTTAGCAAAAAACGGGAACTTTTGGATCAGACCTACGATGAAGTTGTCGATGAGCTTGCCAAGTTGCCCGACGAAAAGATGGAGCCTCTTATGCGCGCTTGCCTCAAGTCGATTACAGCTGAGGGTACTATCCAGCCCGCAGACAAGCATACGGCTTTGATGAAAAAGCTCGCTGATTCTAGTAAGTTCAAAATGGGTTCAACTGTAAAAGCCAAAGGAGGATTTAGATTTATTTCTGACAAACAAGAACAGGACTGCACACTTGAGCACTTAGTAGCCGAAGTATTGCGTCCTGCAACTGAACTAACAATTGCTGATTCCCTATTTACTGCTGCTTAAATGACAGGCCTTGCATCCACCTTCGCGCCAAAGTTTGCTTACTCCCATGGAAGAATGGGGGTGCTCAAACTGATGTTATTGGAGCAAACGGACCTTGATCGAATGCTTGGAGCAAGTTCAGCACATGATGTTGAAAAGATTCTGACTGAGGTAAAGATGACAAATGTGATTGATCAGGGAATCTCGGAAGGTTCCGCTATTTTGGAAGCCGTAGGCACATGGATGCGCGTACAAGTTGAAGAAATGTCACCGGAAGAGAAGCGCTCCGTATTTCATATTCTGTGGTTGGAGAACGATTGTCCAACGCTCGCATATGTTATTAAAAAGCACCACAATTTATTATCTGACGTAAGCGAGGAACCGATAAGTGGCATGTGTTCTTATAATCCAGATGCAATCAAAGGCTTAATGTCTGAAGGAATAACAGGATCTTTGCCTAGGCATCTGGTGGATTTTCTCATCTACATGAAAACAAGAGAAGGAATCTCCGCTCAAGATGTTGATACCGCAGTTTCATTCTATGTCGCCGATCTTCAGTTAAAACTCGCGCGCACAAGCGATTCTGACCTTATTGTTAGCTACGTCTCCCACAATATTGATCTAAAGAATATTCGAACTGCACTCAGGCAAGCCGAAGAGAATCCCGAAGAAGTCCTTCCCTATCTCTTGGAAGGGGGAACAATATCAAAGAAGGAACTTGCGGGTGATAAAGATGTAATTATCTCAGCTCTTAAGAGATCTAACCTATCAATCTTTTTGCCAAATGATCTTGAGTCATTACTGAGTGATCCGGTTGAGTTTGAACAGGCCGCAGCGCATATCGTAACTTCTGACCTTGCAAAGATGTGGAATGTTCCGCTAAGCGTTGAGCCGCTTTTTGCATTCGCAGCAATCACTATGAATCAATTAAAGATAGTCAG
>CAZDKL010000020.1:0-32215 GCA_964506185.1 uncultured Candidatus Peribacteria bacterium | reverse complement strand
CAAGCGAAGCTTGCCCTCTAGGACACCGCCTGCGTAAGCTGGCGGTAGTTCATTTCGCATCATTAAATATTGATAATTTAGACATTGGTTGTGAGTCTATCAGAATAGCAAAATGAGGGATACTAAAGAGACAAAGGGTTCAAAAGACTACTTCCTTTGATTCTTTTGTGCCCTATCTGAGAATCAAGCACATTTCTTCTGCAATTATTTCACCTGCAAGCCGATTGCCTTCCAGATTCCAATGACCTTCTCCAGAATCATCAAAGCCATGAAGATAGGCATTATTTGCTTTAGCGTATTCAATGAACTTGGGAGCCAGGGTAATAACAGGAACTCCAATAGATATTCCTAATTTACTTATGCGTCTTTCGGGATAATTAAGATCAGATTTATTCTCAGGTCTAACCTGAACACCGTTAGTCAAAGTAACAATTACAAACTTAGAATTATGAGATTTAACTTCCTCACTCATCTTCTTAATAATTTCTTCCGTAATTCTCCAGGCTTCTTCCCACTTTGGATCTGTAGACTCAGAGTAAATCTCTGTATCCAAACCAGGATCTCCTTCTTTTAATTTCTGATGGCGCATGGAAAGACGGATTTTATTAAATATCTGCAATGTCCTTAGATTATTTATGGCCATATGAGTGACTTGATACGCGGTTGTTTGTGATTTTTTGAATGCGAGTGTTTCTTTGAACGACTCATCCAACTCAAGTCCACCATCTATCATATGGAAGTAGGGGATTTTTTTGTTGTTATTGAGTTCTTTTGAGTTTTCTCTTACATCATTGCCGGAAAGAAATGACAATATCACGACGTCAGGTTCAAAATCCCATACTCGTGACTTAAGGAGCAAGTATTCTTGCGACGTTGAGAAACCGGACATGCCAAAGTTCATTACCTCAACCTTTTTATCGGCGCATTCATCAAGTTCATTTTCCATTACTGACCAATAAGCGTCCTCGATGTTAACGTTGCGTGCTTCCGTATATGAATCTCCAAGTACTGCAATCCTGATAACGTCCTCAGATTTCTCTTTCGAATGTAATTTATCTCTAAAACCGTCACGATTGATTTTGAAATGAGACTTACGATCTCCTTCCTGCCAAAATCCTTCGGCATTCTCCCTAAGTGCAAAACCTGTAACAGGATCAATTCGCATGTAATACGGGAAAGAGAATCCTATTACTCTGAGGATTATTTCGAATATTAAAACTGCGACTATTACGGATATAACTGTGAGAAAAAGCTGTTTTCTCATATAACTCCGGCAATAACATTCATTATCATCAGGAACGGTGTCATTATTCCAAATACCCAAGTTGAGAGGATTGGAATGTTAAATACCAGTCCAGCAACAATCAATACCAAAAGAATCATCGGTCCGCGTGCCATGAATTCGAAGTACTCACGCTCATATTGAACTGGAATAAAGGCGTAAAGTATTTTTGAACCGTCCAGCGGATTAATCGGAAGCAAATTGAATGCCATTAGTGCCAAATTTACAAAGATGCAACTGCTTAAGATTCTCTCAATCATTATAACTACCGTGGATGCGCCGCCCGAACCCCCAAGCAACCCCATTGCAGAGCTTGTATTCCACTCAAACAATACGGCCATCAAAAAGAAACAAATAAATGCCGTGATCAGATTAGCTGCCGGTCCGGCAAGGGCTACAAGTGTCGTATCGCGTTTAACATTCTTAAAGTATCTGGGATCAATCGGAACAGGCTTTGCCCAGCCGAATCCGATTACAAAAAACATCAGCGTCCCTATCGGGTCCAGATGTGCAAGGGGATTAAGGCTGACGCGGTTATCCATCTTTGCCGTTGGATCACCGAGCTTCATTGCTATATATCCGTGTGCGAACTCGTGAACTGAAAGGCCGATCAGAACGGCGATAATGAAGGTGGGGTTTAAGAAGGTCATGGGTAGTATTTACTTTAGTGGAAGAAATTGATTGAACCAATGGCAATTAGCAGATTGGCAATTAGCAGATTAGCTAATCTGCTAATCTGCTAATAAGCTAATTGCCCTTCAATATATTTGACACCTAACCACCCCATACGTACCATCTCTGGGAAATGTCACGAAAGTGTTCAAAGACCGGCAAAAAGACAACTTCTGGCAATACCAGAAGCCACTCGCTTAGACACACAAAGCGTCAGTTCAGGCCGAATGTTCAAAAAAAGCGTGTTTACGATCCAAAGACAAAGACATACAAGGTAATTAAAGTCTCAACCAGTTACCTTCGAACGCTAGCCAAGCGCATGCAAGAAGGTAAAAAAGTTTGAGGATGCAGGCCTGCCCACCGAAGCCCGAAGGGCGAAGGTGGGAGGGGAAAAAGGTCTAGATCTTAGAACTTAGAACTTAGATCTTAGGGGATTAATTTGCTTCCGGGTTTTGACCTATGACTTGGATGCTTGATAGGTGCCCATCTCCATGTGGTATAAAAACCTCACCTGCAACGCTTTGACCCCTCCTTGCAGCTTCTTCATGTACTGCTTTCCTTTGTTCCATTATAGATTCTGCGCATTCAGAACATACGCCACCTGATGAACCAGTTTTACTGTCAGTTCTTGCATGTGGGGCGCAAATAATGTTTCTTAGTTTTCCATTACAATCCGCGCAAGTTGCGCCAACGATCGTTCCATTTTCAACGGTTTCTGCAAATACTTCCTGTTGCAAGTCACATTTAGTGCAAATTCCTTCATATAATCTCATATCATGGTTGGGAAAAATTAGGTGCTAATACTAAGGATTTGTACTTCTATATCAAGAAATTAGCAGGTTTTTTTATTCCTCATCCTCAGGATCTACTTTCTGCCTGGATTCCTTTTTATCTGATTGATGATGCTTTTCTTCAAGCATTTTCTGCTTGGACCTTCTGGATCTGCGTTGTTTCTGCTTTTCTACTTTGTGGTGCTTTTGAGCTAGTTCAGACTCGACTCCAAGTTTCTCTTCCTCAATCTTATCAATTAGCAATTGATATGCTTCCTTCCTGTTCTGATGCAAACCTCTGTGATGCTGGTATCTGACTGTGATTCCCGTAGGTTCATGTGTCAGTTCCACACAATTAGTTGATTTGTTGATCTTCTGACCGCCATGCCCACCTCCGCGTGTGTGGTGCTCCTCGATATCCTCAAGTTTGATATCTAGTTTCTTAATCTTTAATTCGTATTTGTGCTGTAGGTCGTCTGGAAAGTGCATAACTGCATTCTAACTTTTCTTGTAAGAGTTGGAAACTCTGATCGTCTTAAGCACTGTCACAGACACTTTTATTCTTTTCCTACTCTATTCCATGAAAAGGCTCGACAAATTCGTATCACTCTCTCTTTTGGGAGTACTAACCGTTGCATTAGTTCCAATTACATCAGCTCAAGGATTCTTTGGACGAGGACAAGGAATCTCGGATGAAGTACGCACTCAATTGGAAGAATGCCGCGAGAAAGAAACTCGCGAGGAACGACGCGAGTGTATGCAGTCACTCAAAGAAGAAAACGGCCTTAAGTTCGTCCGAAAGTTCGGACTTAGAAACCATGCAAACCGTCCCGAAATTTCCGAAGAAGCCAAAGAAGAATTAATGGCTTGCAGGGAAAACAACGAGGATCGTGAGCAAAGGCACGAGTGTGCAACTGCAGTATTCGAGAAATATGGAATCGAACCTCCTCCATTTGGACATGGTCAGCACCATGGAAGAAGAGGAAGGATGGGACATGGGATGGGCAAATGCTTAAAAATGGAAGACAGAGGCGAGGCTCAAGAGTGCTTCCTTAACATCTACGACAAAGTGAGGGAAGAAGGGGGAAATCCTGAAGTGTAGTTTCAGGATTACATCATCGGAATACCGTCGGCATAAGCGCTCGGCGGTATTTTTTTGACCTCACCCCCAAACCCCCTCTCCTAACACCTCCGCCTGCCTACCAGGAGAGGGGGCTTAAGAGGTCAAAAGCTGGTTATTTAGCTGAAATTGGACTGCATTTGTGTAAGAATTCTTGTCTCCACTCGTCTTTATATGAGGATGCCCCATTCTTCCAAAGAACGCCGTTTCACAAAAGCGTACGATCTGTACGCAGATTCGATCTTTAGACACTGTTACTTCCGGATTGGAGACAGAGAAAGGGGTAAGGAGCTGATGCAGGACGCATTCCTAAAGACCTGGGAGTACATCGCCAAGGGCAATGAAGTAGAGGATATGAGAGCATTTCTGTACCGTACTGCGAATAATCTGATAATTGATCAGTACAGGCGTAAAGCCAAGAGAACGGAAGAATCCTTCGAAGATATGCAGGAAAAAGGATTCGATGTGGCAAGTGAAGAAGATACTACGAGAGAGACGGAAGCAGGATTCACAGCAGCAGAAGTGACTCAGGTTCTGGGAAAGATAGAGGAGCCATACCGATCAGCAGTAATCATGCGGTATATAGATGAGTTAAGTCCTAAGCAAATTGCTTCAGCCCTGGGAGAATCAGTGAATGTTGTATCAGTAAGAATTAATCGCGGAATGAAGAAGTTAAAGTCCTTAATACCAAGCTATGAGTAATCTAGAAAAATTTTTGGCCTCAGCAAAATCTGTATCACTATCCGATACAGAACGAATCGATATGCGTGATGAAATATTTTCTGCGTCAGTAGCAAAGTCTAAGGTCGGTATTGAACTTAGTAGATGTGAAAAGAGAAGCTTTAAGAAAGAATTAAAAAGATTTATGAAGATGAATCCGATTGAAATGATCGAACAGCCGTTTATTGGCTTGTTCCATCTCAAATTTGCTGCAACTTTTGTTATTGCTGCGATAGTAATTACATCAGCAGGTGGTGGGGTTGCATATGCAGCCGAAGATACTCTTCCCGGCGACCTTCTTTATCCAGTTAAAGTGAATGTGACTGAGCCGTTCAGGGAACGAATGCACTTTAATAAAGATACGCGTGCAAGATGGGCAGAGAAAAGACTTAAACGCCGATTGTCAGAAGCTGAGGCATTGCTTAATAGGGGAGAAGTTACCGATGAAAGAATGGAATGGATACAAAAACGCATTGCGATGCATCAGACTCACTTAGAAAAAAGAATGAAAAGCCTGCCCGCTGGAATTCCAGGTGAGATTAGAAATTGTTTGGAGCAACGCATGCAGGAGCATGTGGACTTCTTAGAAAAGATTGAAAAAGGAGAAATTCCAATGCCGATGCGTGACAAAGTTCGCGGGCACGCAAAAAAACAAAGAATGCATATGCAAATGATGCGCCAAAAACCACAGATGCAACATCCAAGACTAAAGGGGAGAATGAAGGGGAGGGGCATGAAAAAAGGAGGTCCATTCAAAGAAATGATTGAGAAGGCCCACGAGAATGAATAGAACTTAGAGCTAAGAACTTAGAGCTTAGGTGGTTTTTGATATATCATTACCTCGGAGGGATGGCTGAGTGGTCTAAAGCGCACGACTCGAAATCGTGTTAATCCTCACGGGTTACGAGGGTTCGAATCCCTCTCCCTCCGCCATGCATTGCACTAATGGCACCATGAAAAGTCTCACTGTAGAGAGCGAAGTTCGGATGATTATCTTCCACAACGTCGTTTTTGTCCTATATGTACAACAAAGGGTTGTAATCCTCTTCACCTATGTTTGCAGGGCACTAAGGGCACTTTGAATAAGTTTGTACCTGTTCTCATATGTAACTAAAGTTTAGCTGCATATTTCTGATTTAAAGGCAGCTCAAGAGAAATCACTATTCAAGGCATGCTGGCAACGTCTTTTCTGGGAGTATCTCTTTGTATTCGATTACATCCTCCTCAAATACAAAACTCTCTTCGCAGCGCTCAAGAGGTTTCAAGGGTGCTAGTTGCTCCCTTTCCATACCTAAGAGAGAAACAATTTCTGTAAGAATAGGACCACTCCCTTCAACCCCACTGAGTATGTTCATTTTTTCTCCTGAAAGATTCCCAATCCACACACCAACAACGTAATCATCATTATAGCCGATAGCCCAATTATCATGAAAATCTGCTGATGTTCCTGTCTTGTATGCTGTGTACGAACCGTCATTGAAAATTGAATTAAATCGAAAGCTTAGTTGTCGTACATTTTCATCACTTAAAATATTGGTGATGGTTTTGGTGGCATGTTTTTGATTAGTATCCAAATTTAACTCTTGCTTCTGAATAGGATGAGAATACGTACTGTTTGATTTACCATTCTGTATTTCTATGAAAGTACGAGGAATCATCCTTTGCTCACCAAGGTGTGGGAATATTGTATAGAGAGATACTAAGCGCAGAAGCGAAATCTCAGGCGTACCGATACCTATTGAAAGACCATAGAAATCTGCATCATGATCAAAATTAAATCCAAGATTTGTAAAGAATTCATACAGTTTCTCATGGGAATAGTGCTCTGTAAGCTTGATTGCAGGTACATTCAATGAATTAGCCAACGATTGTGCAAGCGTCACAGCTCCGTATTCAAGACCATTGTAGTTTCTCACTCGATATACTTTTTCTCCTTCGATAGGAAAGGTTTTCTCAGCATCAAGAATAATATTCTCTGGTTTCATGCCATTTGCAATGGCATACAAAAAGAGAAAGGGCTTGATGGTTGATGCAATTTGGCGACGCTGAATGGTGGTGTTAATTGAACCCTTCTTCTCATCACGTGGTCTGCTTGTTCCAATCAGAGAAATGATGTCACCAGATTTTGCATCGAGAATGACGATCCCCATATCTTGCACATTCTGATCATTAATTCTTACAAAGTGCCTTAAAGCAGCATCATATACTTTCTCTTGAATATCCTTATCCAGGGTAGCGGTAACAATGCTGCCACCAGCATCCAAAGCATTGTGCATAGATAGTTCATCTCGCAGCATTTCTAGGAAAGCAGTATTTACGGTTCGACTGGTTTCAGAAACATCTATATGAATCTTATATTGCGAATATTCCTCATACTCTAACTCAGTTACCCAGCCATTTTGCAGTGCGTGATCAAGATAGAGCTTCTTAAGTTTTGTGAAATCATAGTTTTCATCTTCGATGACTGACGGATTCGAAATGAGTGAGAGGAGAAATATTTGCTCTGTGGGGTTAAGCTCATGTGTCTTTTTATCGAAAAAAATGTTCGTAGCAGCCTCTATACCGTATGCCAATTCCCCAAAGTAGATGTGGTTAATGTATTCCTCAAGGATATCATCCTTTGTATTCGTCATCGTAAACACAGGAGCAAGAATCATCTCACGTACTTTTTGGAAGATATTTCTGCTGCTCGAATGAAAATATTTATTCTTGATCCACTGCTCTGTAATCGTGGACCCACCTCGAGAGTATGACATTGTTATGAGACTTTTGGTGAGCAATTTTGCTTTGGATGGGAGGGCAACACCAAAGTTGCTATGAAATGATCTATCCTCTTTCCATATCAGAAGGTTCTTAAACAGTTCGGGTACCTGTGCTAACGGCACTGGATCAAAGTACGTATACCTTTCCTTAGGAAAACGAAAAAGCACTTCTCCATTTCTATCTTGGACAATAGTGTTGCGTGAATTGTACTCTCGTTGATCTAGCATCACTATTGGCAGAATTAACCAGAGAGCGAGGAGTAGCACTACAAAGGTTGTAATCCAGACGATGCGTGTTTTTAAACGAGTCATAGGCAGAATATGAAGCAGCCAACAAATGCATAGATGATTGGGGTACTTACTACTGTGCTGTAGATGAAATAGTGAGTTTGCTGCCAGCACTCTGTCCTGATACCTCAGGCCTATACATAGCGACACCTACCGCAGGTGGCCAACTATACGTACCATCAGCAATCACGCGCACTGTGTAGGTGATAGAAGCAGACTTTGTACTGCCACTGAGGAATGCATCAAGTCTCTCATCTCGAAAATCAACATGGCCAAATCCTGTTGCAGACTGTGGTGGATCAATAAACTCAAAGGTGGCAGGCAGTGCATCGGTAATAGCCACATGCTGTGCAGCATCAGGATTTTCTACCGATAGAGTAATTTGCAGGTGATCGCCAACTTTGACAGTATCAAAGTCATTCAACTCTTTCCCTTTGCTGGTTTTGATTGATCGAGAAATCTTCAATCCATTTTCAATAGGGACAATCTGACTCACATCATGAACTTTGTAGCCAATATCGTACGATACAAACGCAAGTGAATTATCATCACCATCTATTTCACCCTGTACAGAGATTGCATTCTTTTCATCTAAGAGTTCTGGAAGTGCATACTCTAGCACTTCGCTTTCGATATCTTTGATAGCAAAGAAATTCTCATTACCTGCAATACTGATAGTAGCATTTGTCACGTACGTATTTTGAGATGCATATTCCAGGTATTCTGCAAGCACAGCGAATCGTAATCTTTCTTCGAAGGAGGAGAAGTATCCTTTGTATTTGTTCGGTGCATAAACCTGACGGATGAGAGGTGCAATACGACCATCTCGTGGATTGAGAATAATGAGCGTTTGCAGGATTTCGAGTAGGTCGGTATTACTAGTTGAGAAGCTACGTTTTTGACGGTATGGCTCATAGCGTTCTACGTGATACGTACCGTTGTCATTTTTAACAATGGATTTCCAAAGCTCATTTTCAATGATCTCTAATTTCTTATCGAGAAGCTCACGAGGTGGACCCGATATGAGTGGTTGTCGGATGGTATAAATTTTCGCCAGCAGCGAAAGGTCTCTTGTCGAAAGTGCTGGCAATCTATAAAACTCCCTTTCTATGATGCGCACATAATCGGACGTTGGATCAAGTAATGTAATGATCGCTACCAGATCGAGTGCGCTTACTCTGTCATTCTTTCCTCCTTGCCACTGACGAGTATTCTCAATTTGCTTTTTGAGGTATGCAATAAAGGCATCGTGTATTTCCGCAGGTATCTCAAAACCAGCTTCTTTAATATCTGCGAGTCCATGACCGACAACAGTGGAAACATACAAATCTCCCTCTTTGCCACCTTTCCAGTACGAAAATCCACCGTCATCAGATTGGTATGATGCAATCGCTGCCAGTCCTTCTTTGGTGAACTCTGTGGCACGGGTGTCTTCTTTGATACCAAGAGACGAAGCTAGTTTTGCATAGAGAGCATTTGGAACAGTGGATGAGATGGTTTGCTCTGCGCAACCGTAAGGATAAGAGACAAGCTTGTGCAATGAAGATTTCAGTGCGGAAAGAATAGAGGTTGCAATAGTGAATTTTGCATGCCCCTGGCTTTTGTCTATGTATTTGGGAAAAGCAATAGTTTCTGCGGTAGATTGATCCCCTGTAATCGCAATCGTGTCTTGCACCTCTGAGAAGAGCTCATATCCATGCACTGGTTTTGTATGCTGCATTGCATCTGTCCCTGCGGTGCCAATGGTCTTAAATGTGAACTCAACTTCATCTCTATCATCAGCTATCTGTACCTGGAATGTCACATCGGTGAATTTATCCTTCGGAACCTCTGTTTTTACTTCTTGTGATTCACTCAGCAGAGTAAAACCTTCTCCTTCAAGACGTACTTCTATGCTCGCATCGTAGTCAGTACGGTTGTAGACCCGAGCCACTACATCTGCCGTGTCACCATGACGAAGGAAGCGAGGAAGAATGGCATCCATGTAGTAATCCATTTTCACTGTCAGTGTGTCTTCGCTGATACCCATGAGATGCTTTTCATGTGATGCACCAGCAGCGAGCAAAGTGTACGAAGTGAGTGTGTCGGGCATCGTAAAACTAATCGTTGCTGTTCCATTATCATTGGTTTTCACTGAACCATTGAAGAATGCGACTTCTTCAAACAATTTGCGTACTGGGGGAATATCATACGAATACCCTCCTTTTCCAGCACCTCCGTATGTCGCAAAGTAACGGTCATGATGGAGTCCAACCAGTGTGAGTGCATTTTGCACAAAAAGGAGACGGCGAGAATAAAATCTTCTAAGCAATCGTGCATCTACCTGGCCTCCAAGGCGAATAATTGCTTCATCCACAACGGCTAATGAGACTTCGGCGGGTACAGGATTTCCTTTATGATCCTTTGTGGTGATAGTAATGGTTGCCTCCTCACCTGGACTATACTCAGACTTATCGGGTGATAGTTCGACGTGTAAATTCTTCTCACTTTGATCAAGTTTGAGATTGAGATAACCAATCTTGAAGTGTGGGACACGTGCGCTATTTTTCTCAATTACAATTCCATTGATGTATACGTTTGGCATATACAATTCACTCATCGGAATCGTGTATTCCAACAGTGGTGATGTCATTTCTATCACACGAGCGTGTAACACATCATTTGCCTCAAAGCTCAAAACAAGGGTAGATGTCGGATACGGAGAATGAATGGTGAGAAGTGCTTTTTCGTTGAGCTTGTACGTCTCCTTATCAAGACTCATTTGCAGGTAACGATCTTCCTTCGAATCAATGGCTGGGGGCATATTCCTTGATGTAATCCAGACTGATTTCGTCACTTTCTTTTCAGCATTGGTGAGCTCGATTGTGTACTTTCCTGGTACTGTGAATCTGTGAGAGTAAGACCCAAGACCTTCTGCATTCGTTGTGAGTGTATCTTGATGAACGATTTTCGGTTCTATATTACAACGGGTTACTTCTCCTTTGAGGAATGCTTCTTCTGTCTCACAACGCTGTACGTTTTGATAGATTGTAAGAGCGAGTGGTTTTTCAGGCACTCTCTTGAGCCTGAAATCTTTTGATACGAATTCAAATGGAACATTTGTGTTTACGGAGTATGTACCCCTTTGCATTTTAATACCAGGAACATAATCTTCCTCATTCATTACTCGCAAAGAGCGAACGGTGACAGTATTCGATACCTCTCTCTTCTGGTCATCAATGACCGTGTATTCAATGCTAAGGGTATAATCAAATTCATCGGTCAGTGCATCGAATGATTCAGGCAGAGTAATGGTCACAACACCATTCGCATCTAGCGTGTCTTCTTGATCGAGTACTGTCTGGTTGCGATACTGACGATTGAACCTCATGAATTCCTGATCGTACGTAAAACCCTCGTCCTCAGTATCTTCTGGGTAAAACGGTCGGGCAATAACTCGATAGCGCACTTTACCACCTTCCAATGGTGCTGAGCTGTATTCTTTTGCACGAAGCTGAATAACAATTTTTTCATTGGAGAAGTAATCATGCTTCTCGGTCAGGGCATCAACCTTAAATTTCGGTAAGGCATATTCCTGAACAGATATCTCAGTCGTTGTCTTGGAAGAAGTAATGAGTTGAAGCTCAGAAACACCCTCTTCATTCTCCTTTTCTTCAAGTGCTGTCCACTGTAAACGATACGATCCGAGCTTTGCTTCATCAGGAAGTTGGTACTTATCCCAAGTGGACCCAAATGAACTCAGGGATTGGTCTTCGCTCACTATCGTCTCACCTGCTGGTGAAATGATCTCAAAACGCACTTTTGTAAATGACGGATAGGTAAGTTCTAGGTTTGTCTTATCCCTTTCACGGAACATTGCTTTGTAGTGAATGTATTGCCCTGGTCGGTACAGAAGCTTTTCTGTATAGGCATGTCCGAGTATATGCTTCGACGCAAATGCTCTATCAAGATAATCTGTTGCTTCATCCAATCCCTTGCCACCCGATACCGTTACAGGGAAGTTAAATGAATTGAGGCCACCTTTCCATCCTGCATACACCACTGCGAAGTGCGTCTCAGTTTCTGCAATAGCTCCAAAAGACAAAGAGCGAAACTTCTCTGGAATAGTAAAGTTGGCAACACCATTATCATCTGTAGTTGCTAACGGTGTATGAGAAAGCCACCCGAAGATGGAAGCAGGATTTTCAGGCAGCATCTCATGTTCTTTTGTCTGCGTGGTGAATGATTTTACAATCACACCTAACCCAGAAAGTGGATTGCCACTTGCAAGGTCAAAGGCAAATACTGTGCCATTTTCCTGCCCTGTTTTTAGGAGGAAACCAGCATTCACAATACCCACGTAGTGAGCAGACGTATTCAGTGACACTTCGTCTTCCATGTATACAGAAAAGATGCCAAACGGTTTAGCAAACTCAGACAGCACATCCTTCATATCAAGTACCATAACTTTTTGTTTTGAGGCATCAATACTTCTTGTAACCCATGCATCACAGTCTCTTACAGCAACATCTTCTTTCTTTCTAAAGAGGGACATGATTTTGTCGCGTGATTTGAGGGTTCGCCAATGTTGTTCGTTAGGGTCTTGATAAATAAATGGTGTTTCATTAAATGCTGTTTCTCTACCAAGAGCGAGGCGGCAAATACGCACTTTGATGTTGTCACTGGCATTCTTACCCTTTTCTATAATGAAGCGTGGAGCAGTATCTTTGGTGTAGAAAAACGTTTCTGCTGGTTCGTATCGTCGCATTCTTGTTTTGTCTGGTGCGGTATCACTTAGCCCTGAAGGAAGTTCGATGACAGGAAAGTGGAATGGTCGCCCGTAAATATCGTAGATGTGTTCAACAGTAAGCCTATAATCAACACTGGGAGAAAAATTCCCATAGATTGAAACACCCTTCCTTCCTATTTCTAACTTGTAATGTTCAGGTTGTGGCTCTATTACAAACTTTGCCTGCATCACTGATGGACTGAGTTGCTCCGAGAACGTAAGTTCATACCGATCTGTGAGAAGAATATCGCCATCAATACGAAAGTCTGACATCCACTCAACGTTCTCCAAGTAAAATTCTGAGGTTGGTGGTTTCATAAAGGTTTCTTCAAAGTCTTTGATTTTACTGCCCCATAATTGCCCTTCGATCAAAAGAGAGTATGTGAAATCAGGTTCCCAGATTGTTTCCGAACCCCTTCCTTTAATGCGATACTCATTCGGAGATACGATATCTACCTGTACATCCACTTGTTCCATGTCTTCACTCCCATCTTTACTACGCATCACCTTTGCAAGCTCTACAAATCTTTGCTGAGGAACTTCTGCCTCGAAACTGACAGAGAGCACCTGATTCCACATAACTTGATCGAGTGTGCTATCTGCAAATATAAGCTCAAGGTTTGGAAGATTGTCTGAGTGCTCTGCAACAGGAGTTGACATTGGACCCGTCTGCTGCGGAGCCTCTCTTTGACAGGCTGTTAAGGTGAGCAGAAGAGTAATGATTATGGTGAGTTTTTTCATAAACATTTTTGGGTGATATGTGCCAATTCTACAGGATAAAACGTTTCGTGCCATAAAAACATTACATGCGATTTTTGTCTGCACGAAATTTTCTCGGGGTTCTGATATTTGACACAAACAGATTTTAGTGTAAATTATCACTATGTCTGATGCCGAACCACAAGAACGTCCTGATCTCCATCCAAAAGAGAGAGAGGCCATCTGTACGTGGCTTGCTCAAAAGATGGGTGTTTCACGTGAGCAGTCATCGGAACTTCCTGATGAGTTGTTGGCTGCATTGGGTACTAATCCATCGGCTAGTATTCCACAACTGCTTGCGCAGCTAGAAAGGAAAAAGATGCCCTCATCGAGGTTACGGTCAAAAGCCAGAGAGTTGACATCAAGGCTCGATGAAGTGCGCCAATCTATAGCTCGAATCACTGCAACACCCAGTCCACTACCTGAAACAGTTGATGAGAGTGAGCAGAAATTGGATCAGATGATTGGGAGAGTAGAACAAAGTTTTTTGGAGTTTGAAACACAAGTACGTGAGGCAGCAGCACAAACGCAACTACCACCGTATCTCTCACCAGATAACCTTTACGCTCCTTTTGATGCAGTAAGAGAAAACCAAAGTAACGCGCAACGAAACATAATTCGAAGGCGTAGGCGTATCCAAGCTGGTGAAGAAAGTAATCAGATTGCCCTTGGTCATCCATACCATTTTTTCTACGACTTCCAGCGACCCCATCCTGGTTTACCAGCACCATCTGAAGCAAGTTTTAGCGCCGTGGAGAGAACGATGCATTTACCAGAGCAATTCAATCCCGATGCAATCTCAAAGAAATTGGTGCAGTACCACGAAGTGCGTCATGCCAATCAAGATGCTGTGATTCGACTTAACATGCGAAGTGAGCAGGATTTACAAGCATACATTGGTTTTCTTACTGGTCGAGCAGGTCAAAAACCAAAAGTGATTGTTACGGAAGAAGCAACAACGTATGGCTGTGAGCTTGAGGTGCTCAACATTTTGCTAAAGGGTGCTCTGCATTCAGGTAAAAAGCCGTCCATATCTTCTGCATTGCAGCAGATTGGTGGCACAAAAGAAGATGAAAAAATCATTAAGATGCTCCTAACTCTTTCTGATGACTATTATCCAGAAGGCATGACGAATAGCGTATTTACTTCTCGGTATTTGAATCGTATCAAAGATATGCATCTTGCTGCTGGTTACGACGTATACGTTCACACACAAGGGGGTAGTCCTCGGAAGCTTGATCATAATCCATTGTAAAAGCCTGAGAAGGATTTTGCCTATCGAGTAGGCAAATCCAAATTTCTTTACGAATACCAAAAATGGAAATAGCTCCACTATTTCTTCAGTGTTATTTTTCCACCCCTCAACATCAGCCTCTCCTTAAAGCTGCGCAGCACATTGCTCTTCTCCAAATTCGATCCCTCTCGAAAAATACCAATCAAGTACTCTTCAATGCTGATGGGATCTTCCACCGCTCGGAATCGATTGATCTTCGCAAGATCCTCCTTAATTCTACGATTCAGCCGCAGATGCTTCTCTTTGGTTTTAGCAATAATAGCAGCTGCTTCTTCAAAGAGTACTTCTTCTCGAATGTACTTACATTTACACACTTTGGTACCACCGTACTTATTGCACTTGTAGTATACGTAGGTCTTCCCATGACGGTTCGTGTGCTCAGTACCACTTATGCCAGAACCGCACTCGGCACACTTCAATATTTTATTGAAGTAGAATTGCTTCCTTCCCCACTTTCCTTTTGCAGTTCGCTTTAGTTTGCTTTGCGCTTTTAGAAATAGCTCTTTAGTGATAATCGGCTTGTGATTTCCTTCATACCGAATACCTCCATACACAAATTCTCCGTGGTAAAAGGGCTCTTGAAGTATGTTGAAGATCCGACTGAATCCTACTGTCCCGCCGCTAATGTTTCTGAACCCTTCCTTTTGAAGTCTCTCTTTTGTTTCTCTGCCTGTCATGTCCTCTTCAGCAATGTAGGTGAAGAGCTTTTTGATATACGGTGCTCTCTCTTGATCCACTTCAATGGTGCTCGGCTCACCAAAGTGTTCAGAGCGTACCATCTTGTACCCTATTGGAGGTCGACCAGGTCGTACGCCCATCTCGCACTTTGTGCGGAGTCCACGCTTTACATTTTTGCTGCGATTGTCATTCTCCAGCTTCGCTTGGCTGCAGAGAATCATGAGCAGAAACTTTTCATCGGGGGTATTCGCAAAGGTTTGCCCGCTCGTTTGAATTTGTACAAGCACCTGCTGATCCATTAAGTCTACAAGCTTACCTAGATCGCCTGCGTTTCTACTCAAACGATCTGGTGCCCATGTCAGGACTGCATTAAACCTTCGTTCTTGTAGTCCGATCAGTAAGTTTTGGTAACCAATTCTTCCACCAGAATCTTTCGCTGATTTGCTCTCTTGAATTGTCTCTACAATTTTTAGATCCTGTTTATCTGCAATCTTCTGCATTTCTGCAATCTGTGAGCCAATGGACAGGGCTTGCCGTTCGTCTGATTCGGATGATTTACGAGCGTAGAGGCAGTACGTAATCTTTTCCATGTACCTCATGAATGACGCAAACTGATTGCAAAGGCTAGGCAAAATTCCTACAAAGAACCTCTAATTTCTCCACGAATATTGTCCCAACCTGTGATCCCATCTTCACCAAAGAAATAGATACCAATTGGCTGAATTTTCTCCTCTAAAGACTTAATAATCAGCATCGAAAAAGCATCTGCTAGATCGTCATGTTTCTCTATTCCAAAATTGACGATCTGCTCTATCAGTAACTCTGCACCCTTCTTTGGGAAATGCACTCGACCTGATTGAACAGGGTGCGAAGCCAGAGCCAATCGACCTCGCTTATCCTGCCCCTTCACTTTCACTGCTTCAGCGTCGTATCCTTGCTCTTCCAAGTGCTCTACGAGTGACGCTTGATATCCCACGTCTTCGACATAAATTTTTGCCTGATCATCACCTTCCTTGGCACAGTCTGCCAGCTGCTTTGCCCTTTCCAGTGTTTCAAGTGCAGTTAATTTCTCATTAACGCAGTTTGGAAGCATGTAAATGTGGTACTCGCCATGCATGTAGTAAATTCTGGCAGCGACCATCGCTGTGTAATCAGCACAATCACTTTGGGAGATGGCAAGGTCTATGCCAATAGCTGTATGGAGAATACGTATCCTTGTCCCAGTGTCTGCATCATGATCTTCATCGGGAAATTTGTCGTAATACTGAATCCATTCAGGATGAATTACACGTTCCGCATCTGAAAGGATATGCAGTAGGTACTCTCGGTGCCATGCAGATTCATCACCTACACGAGCATGTTCCGCTTCAATCGCTTTGGCATTTGGATATTTTTCCTTCCATAGGCAACTACCATTGTCATCAAGGAGTGGGTACGACCGATAGATGCCATGCATATCGTTTGCCTCTTCCATCTGTAATTTCATGCGTTGCGTGAATGAATCTTCGTGCAGGTAATTTCCAACCAAAAAGAACCGTGTACCCGAGTCTCCAGCTGGTATCAGTTCGCTTACAACCCAGTTACGAGTTTTGTTTCTGCTTTCTCTTGTCTGTACCGATTCCAAGTCTTCGATGTCATCACAAATTATCAGGTCGGGACGGTGTTGTTTGTGGCGTATGCCTCGTACGCTCTGATCGACCGACACGGCCATAATCCGTGCTTCGTAATTACTAATGACTAGCGATGTATTACGCCACTCATCTTCCTCCTCACGGAATGGTCCAAGGTCGTGTCGTAGTAAGTGGTTATTCTCCAGTTCGGTTCGTAGGTTCTTGAGCATCTGGCAGGACGCTCCTCAAATGGATGAACAACGAAGCGAACTTCCGTACGAGAGGTGGTAAGCACATCACGCTCTCTGGTATCTACCGCATCCTCGGTAACCCCTTCTACTATGGCGAGTTCGAGTATCCGAAAGGTGGCGGGAAATTCTACAAGGGAACACACGAGCCACTGATTACAAAAGAACTCTTCGAGGAAGTGAGAGCACTGCTCGCTGTCGCACCAAGAGCCAGACCGGGAACGAAGGAGTTTGCTTTCACGAAGATGATCACCTGCGGCAACTGTGGATATGGGATTACTGCCGAAGAGAAGATCAAACGACTCAAGAACGGTACGATTCAAAAGTACGTCTACTACCACTGTTCACGATTCGATCACACCTGCAAGCAACCGTACATTCGGGAGGATGAACTCCTCAATCAACTTCTGAATCTGATTGACAACATTGATCTAAGTAAAGCAGGACTCAAGAAACGACTGGAAGCGGAAGTCGAGAAGATGAATAAGTTCACAGCGGATGTGTTGGGGATGCAGGATGAAATAAAAATTCCAAAGATGGATGTGCGTGGGTATGCAAAGTACGTTTTGAGGAATGGAGTGGTAGAGGAGAAGAGGGAGTTGCTTGGGTGTTTAATAAGCAGATTGATCCTTACGGATAGGAAACTGTCACTCTGCGATGGTAATAGTATGGAATCAGCTCTCAAAAGGGCTAATATTCATGCATTTTAGATTTGAATTTCCGCAGCAAGAGCACTTGCTATTAGCTTCTATCATGTTATGATTATGCTAATGATTGAGGTAGATCACACTGGTCCTATCGTAGGATTGTATGATGTCCACCTTGAAAAGCCGGAAGCGGAACAAAGAGTACAATTCGTGGAGAGTGTAGCACAGTGGGTCCGGGATGCCGTTGGCGATGGAGCATTGATCGTGCTTGGCGGAGATGCATTGAACAATGAAGATGCAAAGAAGTGGGAAAACAGCACACAACATGCGCACTGCGTACGCGAAGCAATCAGAGAAGCCAACTGCCATTCCCTGTTCATTCGAGGGAATCACGATATGGAGATTCCCGAAAACGAGATAGAGGATCTACTGGGGTGCGATGCCGTTGCAGAAGTATGTATCGTCCAGCGGAAGCAATCCAGGCTCCTCCTGATGCATGGCGATCCTCTCCTTCCACCGGAGGAGTGGAATGGGGACGATACTCCTCCTGAAGTGACCCGTGGACGTGGCGAACTCTGGCAGATATTCCAACAACTGTATGCTGAGCGTGAGGAGGATCGGAAGAGATATGAGAAGCCCGACAGGAGATTCTTTGAGAGCACATTGTCTCTGCGATTCCAGAGAGTGCGGCGCCGATTCTTGGCTGAGTACGCTTCCCACTACGGGGCGAATGCCGTGCTGAGCGGGCACACACATAATCCCTGCATAGCACATCTTACGACACTCTCAGGGAGCGATGTCGTAGTGGCTGATGGTTCGGTGTTCAGACGATTTGATGGGCAGCCAACGATGCAGATCGTGCGCGAAGATATTGTAGGTCTCCTGGAACAATCATCAATCAATGGCTTTTCAGAGCGTAAAAAGAGTCATATCCCCTGTGTTATATGAAGCATACTCCACGAGGCTACTTACCGGCTTTACTGGAAGAATGCGAGCAACGCATTACGCACATGCCAGCAGCGAGAGGAAGAGTACGCACACTTGATGAGCATCAACAGGAGGCAATGATGAAAATCTGTGTAGCAATACAGGATCGCTGTACAAGTACACGACACGATGCGGCAGCCATTGTTCATTGTTGTAGTTCTGGTAAGACGACGCTTGCAGCGAACGTGATCGGAGCTTCCCAGGCAGCGAAGGAAACTCTTGGTCTGAACGGCGACAGGAGAGACATCATTCTTACGACGGAACGTGCGCACACAACCGCCATACGAAAGGAACTGGATGACCTTGGAATCGAGGCAGGTCAGTGGGGTAACGGGGAGCGCAGACTCGATCATCCTGTCATTATCACCGGTATTGATGCCATACAAAGAAAAAACAAGTGTGAACTGAAGCGATACCTCCCACTGGACAAGATTGACATCATCGTTGGGGACGAGGCGGACAGGTATTTGACACAGCAACGCACATCGGTGGTACACCGACTTTCCCCGACGATGCGTTTGGGGCTTACTGCCACACCAAAGTGGCCTGATGGACGCAACATCTCAAATCTTTGGGGCGAGATTATTGATGAACTAGACCTAAAAGATGGCATACGAAGGGGCATAGCTACTCCGCCATTGTGGTCGTTATATGAGGCAGCGATTGATGAGGATACACTAAGAACCCATAGAGGAGACTACAAACGCAGAGAGCTGGGGAGCGCACTCAAACACGTTGAAATTGAACGTGCAGTATGCGAACTCTACCGCGCACTCATTCCAGAGAACAGAAGAAAAGAGTATCCGACACTCGTATATGTACCAACAGCAGAACTAGTGCGCACAACAGTTCAACGTCTACAAAATGAGTTTGCACAGGAAGAAGTAATCGTACACGGATGGACGGGGGATGACACGCATCCTGCGCAGATGCGAAAAGACCAGAATGACATGAACGACGGCAAACTGGATATACTCGTTATGTGTGAGATGGGAGGTAGGGCGATGAACCTTCCACGAGCCCGGTGCCTTTTAGATGCGTACCCCACGCTTTCATTCAATAAACTTGAACACCGGCACGGCAGAGTGCTCAGAAAAGTACGACGCGGTAGCGCTCTGGCTCGCGCTGGTTTTCGCAAGCCATTCGCAATTTCTGTACAAATCGTTCCCCACTCGAATAGATTTCGTCCAGTTTGCTTGCCGGACCTGCTGGATGGATGGAAGGAAGCCGAAGCAGGGAGACTGCTTGGTTTAGAGAATCCCAATGCTGGTGGGCCGGTAGCGGACGAAATTGCAGCCATTAGGAGGCGCATTGAAAAACACAATCCACAGGTACACCTCGCACTTCTCAGGAACCTAGATATGTACCAGGAGATACTTCGTAGAGATCAGTTACCCCAGGCTGATCAAGACGGATTCTTTTGGCATGATCAAAGGCAAAAATGGTGCGGAACAAGATGGGCCTGGCATCAGTGGCTGGGTATCAGCATGCCGACACTCAGCACGCGCCTGAAAGACAAAGAAAGTGTTGAGGGAAAAGATAAAGGTGGTCAAATCGGATCATTCTACGCAGAAAGTACAGTATGGGAAGCTTGCTCTGATTTATTGCAAGAGCAACCACAAATTGGGAAAGACGGTTTCAGCTGGAATGAAGAAGAGGAAGAATGGTACGGCACAATACCTGCCTGGCACAGATGGCTTGGTATTCCCGTTCATAGAATCCGAGTATGTTTGGGTGAAGAACAAGGCATTCAGGGAATAGATGCAAGCGGTGTCCCCCGTTCAATATATTCCGAGAATGTAATATGGGAGTCATGCGCTGATGTGCTAAAAGGACAACCTCGATCGGATGCAGATGGCTTTACTCGGCATGAAGAGACTGGAGAATGGCTTGGCACGCTGTATGCCTGGTCACAGTGGTTTGGAGTAGGAAGAGAATCACTCAACAAACGCATGAGTGAGGTGGAATCCATAGAAGGAAGGAGTTGCATAGGACAAAAAGTATCGTTTTTCACTGAGAGTAGCGTATGGGATGCATGCGCTGATTTACTTCAGGAGCAACCACAAATATATGAGGACGGTCTCGCTTGGGACGAACAAAAAGGAGATTGGTTTGGTACGAGAACTGCTTGGTCGAAGCATCTGGGAATAGAAAATAAGACTGTCAGAAAACGCTTGACTGGAAGAGAGAGTATACAGGGGAAGGATGCAGGAGGGATTCCAAGACGACTGTATTCTCAATGTAATGTTTGGAATGCGTGTGCTGATCTACTTGAACAGATGCAAGCTGGCCAAGATGGTTTTTGTTGGAGTGAAGAAACAGAAGAATGGTATGGAACAATTACAGTTTGGTCTGAATGGCTAAAGATAGACAGAAGAAAGCTGCAAAAGCGTATGAGTTGTATTGAGGGTATTGACGGAAAAGATGCATGTAGACGTCCATGCAAGTTCTACTCAGAAAAACAGATCTGGGAACAGTGTCATGATCTGTTGGGAGAACGAGCGCAAGAAGATGCGATAGCATCTTGAGTCTTTTCTCAACCGAAAATGAGCTTGACTTGAAATGAGCCTGTTATGAATCTTCAGAAGAGGTCACTGAGAGGGTGATGGACAAACAAGGGATACAAAAGCACCGCTCCCGTGGGTTACGTAGTTTGTACGGGAGCATCAAGAAGAAATCGTAGGTGGAATTCTGTACATCGCATGTGGCGGCGGACGACAACTCATTCGCTGGCACAGGAAGGTTGCTCGCTAACTGGAACCGACCCTCAGATGCCAGCATAGCAAAGACGCAGCAAAGATTCGCAGCGCAAGGCCTCTCAGCCAATCTCTTACAGTGTTCTTATTAAGAACTGCCATCTTGATAGTCTCGATAACTTTGCGAGCGCACTCAAGTCGGCAGTGTAAGCATCTGTCTGACGTAGAGGATGGGTCTCCCCAGAACCCCATCAATCACCCTCGCAAGTGGGTCGCTTTGACCCAAAGGTATCTGGCGGAGGGAGAGGGATTCGAACCCTCGTAACCCGTGAGGGTTAACACGATTTCGAGTCGTGCGCTTTCGACCACTCAGCCATCCCTCCAGGCCGTATCCTATACGTTTAGAGCCTAGTTTGCGACTTTCCGCTACCTTGAAAGAGGGGAATTGAAGTCCTATCAGGGTTAGATTGACTAATATAGTTCAACTAGAGATTTTGGCTTGTATTGGCCAATTCGCGATAGAATATGCAATTTTCCCACATAATGCGCTCGAGCTGTCAATTGAAAATTCACTCTAAAACACACAATAGACTGAAGAATTTGCTTGCAGAGCTCCTTGGGACATGCGTAAAATCTCCATGTTCTTTAATTACTTACCCACTACTCCTATGAGTTACGTAGTAGCTTCCAAGATCAAAGATCTTGTAAAAGCAAAAGGTATGATGTCATCTGGTGACCTCTCAGACGCAGCAAGCGCCCTTCTTGAGGACGCAGTTGCCAAAGCTGTCGCACGCGCAAAAGCAAACGGCAGAAAGACTGTTCGCCCAGAAGACCTTTAATCTTAATTCGTTAAGTAATCAAAAAGGACACCGCGTGGTGTCTTTTTTGATGTATGTGCAAGCGTGTCATGGTGAGCTCGTCGAACCATGATACGCGCTGTCATCCTTCGACGAGCTCAGGATGACAGCTATTTCCTCTTTAACTCATCATCAATGAATTGCTGAAGATCTCCATCAAGAACTCCCTCAGTATCACTCGTCTCAACTTCCGTCCTTAGGTCCTTAACCATTTGATACGGATGCAAGACGTAGCTTCTTATTTGCTGTCCGAAATCTGCGCTTTTGGTTGCTCCCTTCAGTTCCTTCTTTTTCTCCGCATCTTCCTCGCGTTGCTTTTCCAAAAGCTTAGCTCGCAGAATATTCATTGCTTGCATTTTGTTTTGCTGTTGGCTCCTCTCATTCTGGCACGAAACTACAATGCCACTTGGTTCATGCGTGATCCTAACTGCGGAGTCAGTCACATTAACATGCTGTCCTCCGGCGCCGCTTGATCTGAATGTATCAACTCTTAGATCCTTATCATCAATTTCAACTTCAGTCGTCTCCGTAATCTCCGGAATAACTTCAACAAGTGCAAAACTTGTTTGCCTCAAATTCTTCGCATTAAAAGGGGAGAGTCGAACCAGGCGATGTGTTCCGCGTTCACACTTCAGATATCCATAAGAAGGAGATCCTGTTACATGAACTGTTACTGATTTGATTCCTGCCTCTTGTCCGTCGGTTTTTTCCAAAGTATCAGTTTTCCATCCCTGTCTTTCACAGTACCTCAAATACATTCTAAGTAGCATCTCCGCCCAGTCCTGTGCCTCGGTTCCGCCGGCTCCTCCACTTATTGAGAGATAGCAGTTATTCATATCAAATTCACCGCTCAAGTAAAGCTGCGTCTCAATCTCCTCCCATTTACTCAGAAGCTTATCAGCTTCTTCCTTCATACTGGGACGATCGGACTCTTCGGCCTGTCCTATCAATTCTATCAAATCACCGGTTTCCTCAGCCAGATCCCGCACAGGTTCCCATTGGTTCTTAAGAGCTTTTAGCTCAGTAAATAACTGATTAGCAGCTTTTTGATCATCCCAAATATCGGGGGCCTGCGATTTCTTCTCAAGCTCGGCTATTCGATCAGGTATTCCTCTGGCATCAAAGAGAGTCCTTCCCCGTGTTTACGGCGGCTTGTAGCTCCTTTAATTTGGTAAGCAGATCCTCCATGAGGAAGGGGGAATATTGTGTTCATATTATACTTTATATAGCTGTTTTAGGCCATTATTTTGGAAGGGTTAGGGTTGGGGTTCGAGGGGGAGGCAAGTGTTATATAATAATGTAAAGAATAGGCAACATTGGCTAAGTGGTACGAGTCAGACTTTTCCGCTATAATTACATGAATAGTCATATTTTTAAATGCCCAAAACAAACACAAAAACATCAGCTAATCATCCGTCAGTAGGAGATGTTCTGCATCACGTTTCTGTGCCGTTCCTTTTATTTTCAGCAGTTCTTCTGGGTTTTTTGTCGCTTTCGGCAACCTTGCTTCTTCCTCAGCTAACTCAGGTAGAAATTGCCGGCAAGGAACATGATGCCGTAGAGCTCAAGGGACTTGTTAAGGAGTTGGATGCAAGAGTTCAGGAATTGGAGATGGCAAGAGGAGAATTTGTCACACCCCTTAGAGACGGGCTTTTTGGAGATGCTATGAGCAAGAAATACGATTCGAGGGATTTGCTGTTATTCCAATCCAGACTGGAGGGGGTAATGCAACAAATTGAAATTGAAAACAATAAAGCAATAAACATTAGTTCTATGAAGTTTGATCAGGAAGAGTTGAGCTTGGAAGTAGAAGGCAAGGTCCAGAATGTCGGACCAAGAAGCATGACCGTTCTTGCGCAATTTATAGATGCCGTACAAGAAGCTGAGTGGGTTTCTGATATAAGTCCACCAAAGTTCACTCGCGAACATGACGACGAAAACGGTTTTTATTCTCCATTTGTATTCACCATTCTATTAAGTGAGTAAAGCTACAAGTTTCAGATTGGCTCTTGGCTGCTCGATGTTTGCACTCTCTGGCATGTTTATTGCCCAGCATGCACAAGTGCTAAGTGAAGTGCAGACAGTTTCTGCACCACTTGTCGCCAAACTTTCTGAACTTGAGAGACGTGAAGATGCCTTACAGGAACAGGTCGAACTTAGTGAAATACACGCTGCAGTCAGGCTTGGATCATTGGGAGAAAAACTGGATGTTTATGTTCTTCCGAAAGAAACAGATTTCGACAGGCTGATTGCAAGCTGGGAACTTCTGTCAGAAAACTTAAAAAAACAAGGATACCTGGCAAAGATGTCCGCAATATCTTTTGGCGATCCGGTTGATATGGTTGAATCAAGTGTAAGAGCTGTGCCTATGAGAATTAATTTTGCGGTGCACAATAAAGGCATGGAATATATTACGAAATTCATTCGTTTGGCGGGTCTTCTGACAGTCGGAGATGCGGTAACAGATGAACAATTGGAAAAACTGATGCACAGTACGGAGGAAGAGAACCCTGCGGGGATAGTCGCACTCGAACAGTTTTTATCGTTGGATTTAATCCGCTACGTGCGCGATGTTCGAGCTCATGAGAGCAAGCTGAAGAGATCATTTACGAGCAATGCTTTTGCAAATACTTTGCTGGAAGTAACGAATGAATCACTTCTTTCCGATGCCAGAGATATATTAGAGGGAGATTTTGGCAGATATATGCAGGAGTGGGGGCTTTGGCCCGTACAGTTTATGACACTTAAGTCAGCCAAAATGAGAGATGGCGGGGCTGAGGGATGGCATGTCTTTGAATTTGAGGTATTGGTTTGGGAACGTGTTTAAGACGTATTTTCCTTGTACTAAGTAAATTTTCGCTTTACCATGCTTTTAACCTAATGCAAAAGCGACGAAGATACATTACAGCTTATAAACGGGAAAGACGTCCCCGTATAAATGAACAGATTCGTGCACCCCGAGTTCTTCTTGTGGATGGGGAAAATGCGGAAGAAATGACTCCGGATGAAGCAATAGCTCGCGCAAAGGAACAGGAACTGGATCTTATAGAAGTATCGCCAAAGGCGAAGCCTCCGGTCGTAAAGATAGGAGATTTTGGCCAGTATCTTTATCAGATCAAAAAGAAGGAACGCAAACAGCGTTCTCACAGCAAGCCAACTGAGGTTAAGACTCTGCGCATGAGCTTCAGAACGGATACTCATGATTTGGACAGGTTAAAGGAACGCGCACAGGAGTTTATGGGAGATAGGCATTTGGTTAAATTTGTCATTCAGCTCAGGGGGCGCGAGCTCACAAACAAGGCATATGCCAAAGAGAAACTGCTTGGAGTTGTAAAGGATCTGGCAGAAGTGTCCGAAGTCGAGCAGGAGATAAAGCCTCAGGGTAATCAATTTATTGTGATTATCAGGCCCAAGAGAGGGGGGAAAAAAGAAGAATAATTAGGGTTAGGGCTAGGGTTAGGGTGAGGATTTTTTCCTTGTTTTTTCTTTATTTAAGCCAATTCTCCACTATACTTTGCCCAATGCCTAAGCAGAAATCACATTCAGGCGCTAAAAAACGTGTCCGCAGGACAGGATCCGGCAAGATTGCCATAAAGCGATCCGGCCGCGGCCACCTGCTTCTACAGAAGAGCAAAAAGCAGAAGAAGCTCAGCCGTACTCTCCTTCCGGAGAAGTCTGAGCACAAGAAGCTTAAATCATTACTTCCGTATCTATAGATGAGAGTTACACGCGGTTCAGTCCGGCATAACAGACACAAGAAAATCCGCAAGCTTGCGAAGGGGTATCGCGGTATGCGAAGGACATCATTTCGCAAAGCCAATGAAGCCGTGATGAAGGCGGGGGAGCATGCCTATATTGATCGAAAAAAGAAGAAGAGGGTATTTCGCCAGCTTTGGATTGCGCGTCTTAATGCTGCGGTTAGAGAGCAGGGAGTGCCTTATTCAAGGTTTATTAAATCTCTTAAAGATAAAAAAATAGAACTTAACAGGAAGACTTTGTCGGAGCTCGCAATCAACGAACCCAAGGTGTTTGAGAAGGTTGTTGAGGCAGTCAAATAAATGAATAATTAAGAATGAATAATGAATAATTATTCATTTTTCACTATTCATTATTCATTTCATATTCATTTAGTCACACCCTCAAGCAATTTCTTGCCTTCTCCATAAAGTTGAGTTGCCATTTGATCAATCACAGCTCCAAACACGGCGGCTATTATCATTGTTTTCCAGAATAACGGTTGATCGGGCCATGTGTAGATCGTGTAATCCAGATGAACAAAAGCTGCGATCAGAGCTCCGCGAAAAATAGGATGTAATCGGGCTTTAAATACGGGATGCCATGTGAAGACTCCGGCAAGAGCCAGCATAGTTCCAATAATCAGACCGTTAACAATCATTGCTGCCTGAACCATGGGAACCTTTTCAATCAGCTCAGCGGGAAGTGTGAATGCAACAGCGATTGAGGCCAGAAGAGAAGTGCCCACGCAAAATAGTTTGCGTTTTGTGATGGGGAGTGAGAGTGGATTCATAGTGAGGATATTGTAACACTAAAAATCAGGGCCGTCGCAACGAGGCGACGGCCCGATTCGGCTAGATTGTGTTCCGTAACTAAACGGGTACAAGAACGCAATAGCAAAGGAAAGTGCTGAATGCGCTCAAGATCAGATACAGTACGGCTACAGCGCCGCACAAGAACACGTTTCCGACTGCCCTGTCGAGGATACTGTTCGAAGTGTTTCGCTCATCTTCGAGAAGTGTGACGTGAAGTCTTTTTGCATCGACTGGGATTTCGGCTCGTACCATTTGTCCCATGAGATACCAAATTCTTGCCCCGGTCCACACATAGCGGACGAGAGCGAGATAGAGAACCACCGTCATACAGCAAATGAGAATCTCCATCGCATAGTCCTTTCAAGTTGGCAGGTGTTTCAAAATCAGCCGATGTTTGGAAAGATCCAAACAAGTATATGATACAATAAGTGCAAGAAAAGTCAATATGCTCAAATCTTTAACTAATCTTCCATCTCCGCTTTTATCTTCATTGTACTTATAATTCCGGCTCGTTCAGATTCATCCAACTTCATCGTAATGTACTTAATAGTCTCGGTCATATCCGGGATCATCTTGTACTCGAGGGCGTTCACGCGCCTTCTGGTTGTCTCCAATTCGATCGCCATACTTTCGGCTTGTTTCTCTATCTGTGCCAGCTTGATTAAGATTTCGAACAACTCATCAAATTTTTCAACAGCCTGATCCAATAATGCATTGGTTCCTACAAATCCGTAGTTCTTTATATTGCCTTCTTTCTTAATCTCGAAGAAGGGGATACGCACACTCATTACATTCTTTGTCTGCACACTCAAACTGATCTTAGCTTCCGGACTTGAAAGAGCATTCTTTAATTGTGCATCACTCAGCCACATTGAAGCAAATAGAAATGCACGGAATGCATCGCCCAATTGCTCCTCAACGCGTTCCCGCAAAGTCTTGGCTTCCCTGATAATGCTCATGAATTGCTGCATAAGACCGTCCTGCTTGTCTTTAAGAAGCTTATGGCCGCGTTTCGCAGACTTTGCCCTGCGCTTGAGGTCCATTAGTGCCATTCGTGTCGGGTTAACGCGGAGTAATGCCATTATTTCTTGGGGTTAGGAAGCTTCTTGACTTCTCCGTAGAGAATTATTGTTGCGAGTGTGAACAGCAAAATCGAGAACGAGAAGACTGAGTTGCCCATAATGTTAGCGGCAAACAGTAGTCTCGTATCTAAGTTCCTTGCTAGTCCGTCAACTGTTACTGCAATTATAACTGCAGGCACGAAGATTACAGTTGCTATGACTAGCAGATACAGAAACGTGGAAAGCGTGTGACCTTTTACAACTTCTTTGCTCTTCTTTAGCGCCTTCCTGCCTCCGAGCCCCTCACAAACGATTGTGATGTTGTAGAAAACTGTTCTAACGGCGTATATAACACCCGGAACAATTAAAAGAATACCCCAGAGAATTGTGAAACAATCTCGGAGAATGCCAGTAAGAAACAGATTGATGATGTACTTGGAGCCTTCTGTGCGCACAACTTTGAATGAACTCCTGGTTCTGCCGGCTTTGGAGGTTAGCAGGCGCTTTCCTACAACTGTGGTGCTTGCAATGCCCCATATAATGACAATCGCTAGCAATAACTCAGCTGCACCGATTAGCAACAATGGCCTTAAGTCAGTTTCTTTCCATGCAAACTCTCCAAGAGTTTCATTAATCATTACTGATTCTTCAACTATATATATTCCCGTGAAGGGGAGTATGAAAAGCCATAGCAATACGGAGTTTAGAACCGGTTGCTTCTTATAAAACTCCCATGCTTGGCTGGTGATTGTAAATGCTCGGCGAATGATTCTAAGCACTTGGCCGATAATCGCAAAAACTGAGGGCATTATTTCTTAGACATGTACTTATCGATGTGTTCATCCTTAACACGCTTGAGTTCTTCGCGTGGAATTTCGGTCAGAAGATCCCAACCAATACTTAGTGATTCATAAATTGATCTGTTTTCATTTGGACCTTGTCGGATGAATTCGTTTTCAAACCTTTCAGAGAACTTAAGGAACGCTTTATCAGTTTCAGACAGTGAAGATTCACCCAAGATAACTGCAAGTTCGCGGACTTCAACTCCTCGTGCGTATGCAGCGGTCAACTGCGCGTCCATTCCGGAGTGGTCAGCTCTTGTTTTGCCTTCACCCTGAGCTTTTGCCTTAAGTCGTGACAGAGATCCCATAGGAATAATCGGGGGATAGATTCCTTTTTGATGAAGTCCTCGGTCGATGTAGATCTGTCCTTCCGTAATGTATCCCGTAAGGTCAGGAATCGGATGGGTAATATCATCTTCCGGCATACTCAGAATAGGAATCTGTGTGATTGATCCGTTCTTTCCTCTTACACGTCCCGCGCGTTCGTACAAAGTTGCAAGGTCAGTATATAGATAACCGGGATAACCTCTTCGTCCGGGAACTTCCTTTCGAGCTGCGGAAACTTCACGCAGAGCTTCGCAATAGTTGGTAAGGTCAGTTAAGAGAACCGTTACGTGGTAGTCTTTTTCGTATGCCAAGTATTCCGCTACAGTAAGCGCCAAACGCGGGGTCGCAATTCTCTCAACCACCGGATTATCAGCAGTGTTCACAAACAGAACTGCTCTGGAAAGCGCGCCTGTCTTTTCAAGTTCATTCTGGAAGTATTGTGCTTCCTCAAATGTCACACCCATGGCTGCAAAGATAACAGCGAACTTCTCATCGGACTCTCCGCGTTGCTCGTCTGACATTCCTTGTCCCTTCTCAACTTCTTCCGGACTTAAAACTCTCATTTGCCTCGCAAGCTGTGCTGCAATTTGGTTGTGAGGAAGACCTGCACCCGAGAAGAGGGGAAGCTTTTGTCCTCGCACAAGAGTGTTCAAGACATCAATGGTGGAAATACCGGTCTGGATAAAGTCATCCGGATATTCGCGGGAGAACGGATTGATCGGTGCGCCGTTAATATCCAGCTTTTTCTCAGGAACAATTTCAGGACCGCCATCGATAGGCTTTCCTGATCCGGAGAAGACGCGTCCGAGAATATCTTCCGATACTCCGATCTCGAATGTGCGTCCAAGGAAGCGAACTTTTGTTCCTTCAGTCGTGGCTCCTTTGGCGTCTTCGAACATTTGAACGACTGCAAGGTCCGATCGTGCGTCGAGAACTTTACCAAGGCGTTTGCTTCCGTCGACAAGCTCGATTTCGCAGAGCTCATCGTACGTAACACCTTCGATTCCTTCGACCATCATCAGGGGACCTGCGATGTCGGTTACTGTTTTGTAGGCTGTGGACATAATAGAGAAGTTAAAAGTTAATAGTTAAGTTAAAGTTTAAGCAGTTGCAACGGGTTCTTCAGATGCAGTCTTAACCTCAGCACCTGATTCCTTAAGCTCCGCCATCTGGGTTCGGATCTTGTCTTCGATCTTATCAAACTCAGCTTCCATTCCTTCTTCGGGGATAAAGCTGCATTTGGTAATGTCTTCCTTTACTCCGAGCTTCTGAACGCGTGAGAAATCAAAGTCTTCCTGTTCGATAACGTTCAAAGCGGAGTCCATGAAGAGCAACATCGCCTTCATCATTCTGTATTGCTTCTTGATTGAGGTATAAGCATCAACGCGGTCAAATGCGTTCTGGAATAGGAAGTCTTCGCGGATCATTTTTGCAACCTCCAAGGTCAGTTGCTCCTTAGGAGATAGCGCTTCCGTACCAACAAGCCTCACAATTTCCTCAAGCTTGCTTTCCTGCTGAAGGATCTCGGAAGCTCTGGTTCTGTTTCTGGAAAAATCTTCCGCAACTTCCTTTGAATAGAAGTTCTCCAAGCTGTCTGTGTAGAGCGAGTAGCTCTGAAGCCAGTTAATGGAAGGGAAGTGCCTCTTATATGTCAGTTTCGCGTCCAATGCCCAGAAAACTTTGGTAACTCGAAGGGTGTTCTGGGTAACAGGCTCAGAGAAGTCTCCACCCGGAGGGGAAACAGCTCCAATCGCGGTCAGAGATCCATTCCTTTCATCAGATCCAAGGCACTCACAGGCTCCTGTCCTCTCGTAGAATCCTGCAGTTCGCGATCCAAGGTATGCGGGATATCCTTCTTCACCCGGCATTTCCTGAAGTCGTCCGGACATCTCTCTCATTGCTTCTGCCCAACGCGAAGTTGAGTCAGCCATAAGAGCAACGTCGTATCCCATGTCTCTGTAGTACTCCGCAATTGTAATTCCCGTGTAAACGGAAGCTTCTCGTGCGGCTACAGGCATATTGGACGTGTTGGCTATCAGAACGGTCCTCTTCATCAACGGTTCTCCAGTATTTGGATCTTCCAGTTCCGGGAACTCTTTAAGTACGTCTGTCATCTCGTTTCCTCGCTCTCCGCATCCGATGTAAACAATCACCTGTGCATCGGCAAACTTAGCCAAGCTTTGCTGTGTAACAGTTTTTCCTGCACCGAAGGGACCGGGGATTGCTCCTGCTCCTCCTCTTGCAATTGGGAACAGAGTATCCAGCACACGCATTCCTGTAGCCAAAGGCTCGGCTGGCAAAAGTTTTTTACCTGTTGGCCTTGGAACACGAATGGGCCACTTCTGAAGCATTATGATGTCTTCATTTTTCCCATCCACTTCAATCGTTGCAATTGTATCTTCGATCGTGAAACTTCCTGACTTTATATCCTTAAGAGTTCCGCCTTTTCCGGGAGGAACCATAACCTTATGTTCAATCAAAGTTGTTTCCTGAACAGTTCCCAAGATGTCACCCTCAGCAACCTCATCACCACTGCTTACAACTGCATTAAAATCCCACTTTCTATCACGATCCAACCCCGGTGCTTCGATGCCTCGTGTGATGTATTGGCTTTTTGCTTTCTCCTCGATCAATTTAAGAGGTCGTTGAATTCCATCATAGAATTGCTCCAGAAGACCCGGTGCAAGTTCAACGGACAGAGTGGCTCCTGTTAGTTCAACAGGTTCGCCCGGACCTACTCCGGCTGTTTCTTCGTAAACCTGAATAGAACCTTCATCTCCGTGAAGCTCGATTACTTCTCCTACGAGTTTCTCTTTGGAGACGCGGACAACCTCATACATTTTCGCATTTTTCATACCTTTTGCGACTACGAGGGGACCGACTACTTTTACAATTGTTGGTTGATTGGACATGGTGACTAAATGGAAAGTGGTAAGTGGTAAGTTGAAAATTACTTCAGAATATCCGATCCCACAGCTCGTTCAACTATGCGTTTAAGACGTTGAAGTCCGTAACCTGTGGATCCTTTGTGAGAGGGGAGCGGAATGATTGCTGGCAAGGCGCCGCGGGCGAGTTTCTTCTCGTCATCGGGAGTAATCCCGCCCGCGAGGTCTTCTGTTATAAATACGATTGCGTAAACATTGCGTTCAACTCCGTATTCATCGGGTGCCATCTTCTTCTTTAACCTGTGAAGCTCAGCCACGGCCTCCTCAGAATCCTTAACAGGCGTTACATCCACGCCAAGGAGTGCAAATCCTGCGACTGCTTCCCAAGTGCC
>CAZDKL010000019.1:0-33598 GCA_964506185.1 uncultured Candidatus Peribacteria bacterium | reverse complement strand
CCAAGTTCATCTGCGGCGCAACCGTAGTTCTCGATACTTCCACAAAGGGGTACCGGAACATGGGGAATTCCGTCAATCATTCTTTCTCTTCCTCGGAAATTTTGACAAATCATTGCCTCATTCATATCTTTTGTATTTCGAAGTACAACGGGTTTATCGTTATAAAAAGCACCATGTCCTTTGATGCATTTGAACTCATCTTTCAGAAGCGGCAGTACCATCACACCCAAAATAACTTCGCCATCTTTCATAAGACCGAAAATCACTCCAAATTCATCACGACCATGCATGAAAGGTTTTGTGCCATCAATCGGATCAATTACCCATCTGTAAGGTGAGTCAGGATTTCCTATATTGTCAGCTCCTTCTTCCTCAGCAATGACTCGATGCTCAGGATATTCCTTTTTTATTTCATCAATGATCAGATTCTGCACATCAAAGTCAGCCTTTGTAACATAGTCACGCGGAGATTTATTTTCAATATCCAAAGAAGCACCGGCTTTCGCGGGATCTATCTTGCTGTGATATTCAACAGCAAGCCCCGCACCTTTCCTTGCAGTTTTTAATGCAAAGCTCAAAGCCAAATCAAAATCAAGTTCGCTCATACCGGTTCAGCATCTGGATCGTGCCCATCTCCGACAAGGGTGAAGTCGTCGCCTTTGTCCTCGTAGTCACCGCTTTCGAAGATGCGATCGTCCTGCTGGTCGTCATCGTCGTCATCGTCATCATCATCGAACCACATAGGGTAAGGGGGAATTAATGAGTATATTTTACAGATTGATCTAAAGAGAAGGCAAACGATACTCTTTCAATGTTTCACGAGCCAATTTGTATCTTGGCATCCCTTTGCCCACGGTTTTCCAGTAAGTCTTTGAATGATTACCGTGTTTAAGATGTGCAAGCTCATGAACTATCACGTATTTGAGCACCGAAGGCGGGACGAATAATAATGCCGAATTTAACATTATTATCTTATTCGGACTGCAGCTGCCCCATTGGGAAGAAGCAAATTTGAGCCTGATTTTCCTCAAAGGAAAGCAATATTTTAAATCATTAACCTCATGCACCAGCATTCTTACCCGGCGTTCTTCCGCACTGCTCAAAAGGTCCCAAAGGAGAGAATGCAGAGTTTTTCTTCTCAGGTGGGGGCTGACTGTAACGGTCCATCCTCTGTAATTTCTTCTGGCACGCGTCTTTTCTCCTGCTTTAAGTGTGAAGTGGTAGGTCTTTCCGGTCGCGGTTCTCACTGTAAGGCTCTCTGAGCCCTCCAGAAGGGGTCTGAAGGGGTCAATCAGCTTCATCTGCTCATCTTCCAGTATCTGCCTGGTCATGCGCCTCAAAAGGTCAGATATGTGCTCTTCCTGCTCCGTCCTGGTCAGGTTTTTGGCCAGTCTGATCACAATGGTTCCATTGCGAAAAACCGCACGAGAATGCTTGTTTCTGGTGTGTTCTACCCGGTGGCGAATTCGTTTTGAAGCCATGGAGAGAGGTAGTATAACATTGGCTGTCAACACGTATATTTTCTCTATCCGATACAGGATCCGACCATCTCAACTGCTCTTTGCAGCCTGTCCTGCGCTTCTGAGTATTCGACCATAAACGGAATTTCCAAGAGCATAAGCTCCGAATCTTCATAGCAGCCTCTCGTATTCTTTAGGCCATCCTCATCGGTATCTTCCGTTCCAACCATAACCAAATCTATCCGCCGGATCATATGGGATGTCCATGAGAGAAGTCCGTTGGCCCTGAGCGTTGTGATCGCCAACCAGTAAGGAGCTTTGTAACGTTCTGCCAAATTTTTCTTTGTTTCGACCAATCCTGCCTCCGACGTGTAAACGCCGGCGTCAATGCCGTCGATAACCGCCGTAATTGCATCCATTAGCGGGACAATGCTCTCATCAACTTGGCTTTTAGCTTCATCCGATGTTCCGGGAAGCTTATCCAGGAACGCGCGCTCCTTTCGCAGGTCTTCCAGATCCAAAGTAAGTTCTCCGCGATAACATTTGAGCATTATTGGGAGCCTCAGATTGGGGTTTGATTTACTGATGTCTTCTCTGCACCCTTTTAAGTACTCTCTCTTTTCCACTCCCCGCTCTTCTTCATCGTGCCTGTATAGCAACAGAGTTCTATGCTTGCTTTTTCTTCTCAAAAAGAATCCGTATGATTTCTTTTTTCTTTCGTCATCGGTCAAAGCTTTGATTTTAGGTTCTTCTTCCACCACTTGTCCTGCAAACACTTCGGTATCCTGCATCATTGCTCTGTTGTCCGCGAAATAATCCGAATCAACTATTTTCCTGACCAGATTGCCGGTAGCTGCGACCATGGTTACGGCAATCGCAGCGATAAATATCGTTTCAACGCCGCCGTATTGTATTGGCTTTTTTGCCGGCTTGCGGGACTTCTTGGGCATGTAAAAAGTATAACTGGTTTTGCGTTCAAATGTTAGTCTCCCGTATGCAATCAAGTTCTTGCCTCAGCCAAAATACGGCCTTTCAAGAGTCCCACAACGGAGTCCAAGTCATCGTTCACTATCAGGTCATCAAACAGATGCTTTTTCTCTTTAAAGAAGTCCAGATCTCGTTCGGCATTCTTGAGTCTTTCGTCAATCGAAGCGTCGCTGTCCCTTCCGCGGGTGCGGAGTCTGTGAAGCAGGCAGCTGAGCATCAATCTTTTGCTTTTTCCGGGGGGCAGAAGTCCGAAAGAGAGGATCGATCTTCTAGTGTAGGTTCGGACTAAGTCTTGTAGGAGTCCCATCTCTGTAATTACTACTGGTACCTTATGGCTTTTCCAAATCTTCTCAATATCAGATCTCCTATAACCGTACCATCTGCTATCGGTTGAAGAGGGGATGCGGGAACATGATGCGAGCTTGCCTTGTTTCTTTAAAACATCGAATTTTTTTGGGTCGATGTACTCATATTCTCCTTCATCCTGATCGGAAGCTTCTCGGGTTGTCAAAATAGGAACCTTTACGGCATAGTCACCAACTTTTGTTGTCAGAATTTTAGTAATTGTCGTCTTTCCAACTCCGGAAGGACCAGTAAGTGCAATGATGTACCCCGTAAATTCTTTTTCTTGGACTATTTCTCCGGAAATCGGTTCGAAACAAACGTCGTATGTGCGAAGTCCTTGCTCATTCTTTCGCATGAGTCTGAGTCGTGATGTTACTTGTTGTCCGATACAAACATCAGAGCTTGTAAGTTGACCTAGTGTGCGAGTTCCATCGTCCAATTCGACTAAACCAATCGTCATCGGTCCGGAAAAACCTGATGGTGGATGCATTATAGTTGTGAAAGATATCACTTTTCCTTTCTGCATCTTGGCTCTAAGAGTTTTTTGTGCACGGTGAATTACAGGAGGTGTATCAGGCATGATTTAACAATCGACAATCAACACGCTTCGCTCTCAACAATTGACTACTTGTTGAAAGCGCACGTAGTGCGCGTGTCGATTGTTGATTGTCGACAGCGCAGCGTGTTGGCCAGTCAAGGATAGTATAGAAATTAACTGACATTTTCTAAAATATGAATACAACATGTTGCTCCAGCACCTCCAAAGTTGTGGGCGAGAGCATATTGTTCTTTAGAGAGTTTGAGTTGCTTAGTCAGGTCCACAATTTGCTTGATGCCAGTTGCACCCACAGGGTGTCCACAGGCTTTAAGGCCTCCTGAAGCGTTTACTGACGGCTTTTGATCATGTTCGTAAAACTTGATTCCTCGTCCCGGAGCTGCGAATCCAAGATCTTCTAAGTTAATTATTGCTGCAATAGAGAAGCAGTCATGTGTTTCCAGATGAGAAATATCATCACGAGTGATCTCCGCTTCCTCAAGAGCACGATCTACGGCATCACGTGTAGCAGGGAACGATGTAATTGAAGGGCGTTCAGAAACACTGAGCGTATCTGTACTAACCTGCGATGCCTTTATGCGGATGGGGGACTCATTTGTAGATGAAAGAATGATCGCAGATGCTCCGTCAGAGATCGGAGAGCAGTCCAGAAGGCAAAGTGGATCAGCCACCGAAGGGCTTTGCGAAATTTTTTCCTCAGGAATTGCATTTCTAAATTGAGCATTTGGATTTTTCGAAGCATTGGCGTGATGTTTGGCACTGACTTTGTTCAGTTTCTCTCTCGTCAGCCCGTATTCATGCATGTATCTGTTTGCAATCAGTCCAAATATTCCGGGAAAGGTCAGTCCTGTCGGAATATCCTTCTCCGCATCAGCCGCACCCATCAATGCCGATGAAATTTCTTCTGAGGAAACGTCAGTCATTTTTTCAACGCCGATCACGAGGATATTATCTGCTCTTCCACTCTCCAAAAGACTAATTGCAGTGTGAACTGCAACAGATCCGGATGCACAAGCAGCTTCAGTCCTCAGTGCAGGTGGACGATGGGGAAGTAATGCCGAAGCCATAGCTCCTAAGTGAGCTTGATCGTTGGTTCTTTCCCCGAGCATGTTGGAGACAACGATGAAATCGATGTCGAGTGCGGTCAGATTCGAGTTTTCAATGGCAGAAGTTACAGCTTCTTCCATAAGGTCCTTAGGCCCTTTGTCCCAGTGCTCGCCAAAAGGTGTCTGACCAGTTCCTACGATGAATATGTCCTGATTCATATTTGAAGATATCCTACTGAATGGAAGCATAAGAAGCAAAGGAGAGGAAGCAGAGGAATCAGAAGAAGCAGAAGATATCCTCTGAATCCTCTGATTCTTCTGATTCTTAGGAGGTGCACTTAATATAATCGTTATAACTAATATACTCATTTTTTCTTGTATCTGAGGGGAGAGGCACACCGTCTTTGAGCATTGTAAACACAAATGCGTCCGATCCGGCTCCCGATCCATAGCTTATAAGTACGATTTTCTCGTCTTTTTTTGCATGCTGTAGGACATTGATCAGGCCTAACATTGAGCATGCTGAGTATGTATTACCAATCTCAGGAACAATGAAGCCGTGTTCCATCTGCTCACGCGTCAGGTTGAATTTCTTGGCTACCTTTGATGGGAACTTGGCATTCGGCATGTGGAATATGAAGTGATCGACTTTGGAGGCCTTAAGTTCAGCTACTTCAAGTATGCCCTTGAGTGCTTCCTCGACATGGCGGAAGTAAGCGGGACCGCCTGTAAAGCGTCCTGCATGTTCCGGATACTTTTTGTCGGATGCTCTCCAGAAATCCGGAGTGTCAGTTGTAAAACTAAGAGTCTTTTCTATTCTACAAATCGCATTTTCGGAATTATCAGGTCCAATAATCACCGCACCGGCGCCTGCAGCAGCTGTGTACTCAAGTGCATCACCGGGTTTCCCCTGTGCTGTGTCCGATCCAATAGCAAGTCCATACTCAATCTGACCTGACCTAACCATGCTATCCACAATTTGCATTCCCGCAGTTCCGGCTTTGCATGCAAACTCAAGATCAGCACAATGCGAGAACGGATGACACTCCAAAGCTGAAGCAACCATCCCACTCGTTGGCTTAACTGCGTATGGATGACTTTCTGATCCGACAAAAACTGCGGAGATCTGCGATGACCGCAGGCGCGACGGCGCCGTCGCGCCTGCTAGGGCCTGACGTCCGGCTTCAACTGCCATCGTAAATGCATCTTCTCCTTGGTCAGGAACAGTTTTTTCCGTGACGCCAAGTCCTTTTATATAAGAAGCAGGATCTTGGTTGTGGCTTCGTGCAATCTCTTCAGTCTTAATTCTCTTTGAAGGGATGTATTGGCCGAAGGAAATGATGGATGAGTGAGACATCGGAAGTATTCTAATGGAAAATGGCAAATAGAAAGTGGAAAATGCATGTTAAATTAACTCCGCCGTCAGCGACGGCGGAGTCCGGGCATTCCCGATGGATAGCGGTGGTGGTTAGGTGTCGACCTGTTCGATCTGGAACAACACTTCTTCGCCCTTGGGCACTTTGCCACTGGGGTAGGGTCTGTCGTACATGTGACGGATCAGATCCTTGTTGTGTTCTTCGATCTTCTCGTTGAGGGCTTGTTTGTCCTCGAAGAGCAGCTTGGTGAGGTCATTGAGTCGTTCGGCAGAAGGCTCACCCTCAGGCGGAATTTGTGATTCCGCCAGCTTTTTCTCCCAGACTGCGGCTTCTTTCTGGAGCACTTCGTGCTCGTTTGAGAAGCGGAGATAGTCGATCACGCCCTCATTGAGTGCGAGCGAACACATCCCATAGATGAAGCAGCCCACTATCGCGATAACCAGACCTACAGCAACAATATTTCGCATGACTCTCTTCCTTATACTGAAACACTGTAACTCGAAACGGTAGAATTCTTTGCGGTAAACCGCAGAGGATACTACCGTTTCATTTGCTATCCAAAATGGGAATGATCACATTCTCAATACGAGAATGACTGAAGAATTATAGCTTAAAATGGGGGATTGTCAATTATTCTTTACTCTACCTAGTTCATTATGTGCCTTAGCCAAAGTATGCGTTGCCTGGGCTGCAAGGAGGGAAATTTCACCTGCCAGAACGGCGGCTCCAACGATCTCAGCAAGCTCCTTCACGCTTGGTTTCCCAAGCAATTCTAAACACTGCTTTTGAGCGGGGAGGGATGTGCCGCCGCCGCGGACTCCAACCAAGATAGCTGGGCAATGCACCTTCAGGTGCACACGGGACGGCGCCGTCCCGTGTACGACAGCGTCAGCCATCGTATCAGCCAGCGATCCTTCGACGGCATGAGCAACGTCCTGACCTGTTGCTAAGTACAATGCGGAGATAATGTTGGCGGCGTGCAGGTTTGAACCAAGCGCACCGGCTAACTTTGATCCAACATCAAGTTTTGCATGTGCAGTTTTCATCAAAGACTCAGAATCGGACTTCAAGACTTCTCTGATGATGTCTTCACCGAGTTCTGCTTCCGCAATTACTTCGTAACCTCTTCCTAAATCGTGCGTTCTTTTACTCGGCTTCTTGTCCGAGTCTACATTTCCTGCAACTGTAACGAACTCAAGTCCTTCAATGTTAGATACAATCCATTCACCAATAGCTTGCGCGGCAATTGTAACCATGTTCATTCCCATTGCTTCGTCCGTATCGCAATTAATTGTCAGAAAAATATGATCATCAGCTTCATCAATACAAAAACTAATTATCTTTAAGTGGTTACTGGTGCTTTCTCCTATTTTTTTCCACTCGGATTCTAGTTTTTGTATTGAATTGAGAATGGATAATTGAGAATTGAGAATTCTAAAGGCGATCGACCGTGTCATACCGTGATAAATTGATTCAAGTTTAACTCCACCAGCCAAACTTAGTGCTTTGCACCCTCGATTTACGCTTGCAACAAGTGCGCCTTCGGTTGTTGCGAGGGGTAGATGTATATCAGCGGTCTTGCCTGAAGAAAAATGAACATTCAAAGGGCCTGCAAGGCCCACAGGGATAGGAACGTGACCAAACATTTGCTCGCAATTCCTTTCCTCAGCACTACCAAGCTTAGCGGGATCAATTGAAAGGGCACTAAGGTCAGAGCCAAGCTCACGTTCTATGATCTTGCGTCGCTCGTCGCAACGGTCGAAAGAATTTAAGCCTGTTGGCAGTGATCTTAAGTCCATTGAGTGTATGTACATTGTACATACAATGTATGTACAGAGATAAAAGCTTAAGCAACGGCTGCTAATTCTTTGATAATCTTGGCACCTGCTCCGGTCTTCGTTTCAAATACCTTGCAGCCTTCTTGTGCGTAAGCAAACTCACGTACTCGATCAACACATTCATCAGTACAAACAAGCTGAACAGTTGGTCCTGCATCCATTGTGTAGAAAACTGGAAGGTGCTCGGAGTTTCTAAGCTCAATTATTCCGTCGGTAATGCGATGAGTGTCGTCAGTTAAGTAATGAAGCTCCGGAGTACTTGTTTGCATCACCATGTGCATGTCCAAAACGTCTTCTTCACATACTGCAGTTAGTTTTTCGAAGTCTTTTGCAAGTACAGCATCAATACATTCTTGTTGTCTGCGATTCATAATTGCATCAACACGTGCAGAGTAGTGTGGGCTTGAGTGCGCAGTTGGATGACCTTCTGTTGATCCGACTTTTTTCTCGATCATAGTTGGAACAACGATGATGTCATGCAGAGTCCAATGATTCTCGTCAGCGAATTGCTTTCCGTATGCACTGTCGATCTCTTCCCCTTCGCCTGCAACAAGTGCAACGAAACCTCCGTGCACGCTTCGTCCTGCGGAACCGGAACCGAGTCGGCCGATTACGCTTGTTTGATCATCAGTAAGTTCAATAGTCGGTGCGATCAGTCCTTGAATTGCTTTTGCAAGACAACTGAATACTGCGGAAGATGATGCAATACCTACGGCAGATGGAATATTTGATCTGACTGTAATATTGCATGAAGCGGGGATTGCATCAGGTGCTCCAAGCTTTGCAAGATAAGTCTTAACGTTATCCAAAGTCTTTCCAAACCGAGCTACGTGCTTCTCTCCAAGGATTTTCTCAGTCCCATCAGGATTAAAGGAATGCACGACAAGCTCAGGCGAATGATCAATATCAATTTCTACGGTAGGACCATCGAGTGACATCGAGAATGAATCGGCCATCGGAATCCTAAGCGGATCATTTCGGTTTCCCCAGTATTTAATCCATGCGGAATTGGGGGAGGAGGAAGCTGTGATCATAGGTTAATAGGTTAATAGGTAAAAAGGTTGATAGGTTTATAGGTGATGATATTTTAATTGATGTTTGGAAGTAATGTCTTGCAATAATCCAGACTTTTTATGAATTGCTAGAACCATTCCTCCTCCTCCGGTCTGTCCTCCGGCACCAAGGACTTTCGCTGAGCCTCCGGATTCTTCAATTTGAGTAATGAGATCTTGAACGGACTGAGGAACAATTCCGAGAGTAAGTTGATGAGGATAATTATCCTTAATAATAGACTCGAGGTCATCCCCATCCGCAAGTCTTTGAGTGCAATCACCGATTGACCTGAGTGCTTCTTCAATTTTGGGATCTTTTTCCTTAAGTTCAGTGACTATTTTTACAAGTTCGCTTGTTGTTTCATTCGGCTTGCCTGTATCAATCAAAATTGAGTCAGCGAGAAGATCAGTTGGCAGTTCAATCGGTTTGCATCCTTCATCTTTCTTATAAAAGATGGGGGAGTCCTCCCAAATTACATTGAAATCGATGCCGCTGTTATTGGGACTTAGCTTATTTTCAATCGCGAGGGCCATGTCTCGTAGGCGGGACGGCGCCGTCCCGCCTGCAAGGAGGCATCGGCTGACCGCGATTACCAGAGAAGTGGAAGACCCCATGCCTTTTCCGAGCGGTAATTCATTAATTATTTTCAGATTACCCTGAAGTTTCATGCCTTTGAACTTCTGAATCTGATTCAAGATGTCTTTCAAGTATGCATTCCAGCCTTCATCTCCTTTAATACCTTCCCAATTGATTTCAATGCCTTCACAGTTTCGATCATCTTCAAACTCAACTTTCATTTTTAGCGGAGAGGGGATTGCAATGCCGGAATATCCGAATACAACAGCATACTCACCGGTGAGAATTATCTTTCCCGGAGCTGATGCGGAATTTTTCATCCTCCAAATCTGCGATTACGGTCAGAAAAATTATTTACTGACTCCTCTAAGTCCTGAACATTGAAGTCAGGGAAAAGTTTTTCATGAAAATCCCACTCTGCATAAGCAGCCTGCCACAAAAAGAAGTTGGATGTTCTTTTTTCACCGGAAGTTCGTATTATTAAATCAATGTCAGGCAGTTCCGGATGGTCAAAGCAGTCTTGAATTCCGATGTCACCCTTCGACGAGCTCAGGATGACATCTGCAGCTCTCTCAATCTCATCTCTTCCGCCGTAATCAACAGCCAAGTGCAGAGTAAAATCGGTTTGATCAGAGGTTTTTTCTTCCACCTCCTTAATAAGGTCAGCCAAAGAGGAGGGGATTCGGTCTTTTCTACCGGAGTGACAGAAACGAGTCTTGTTTTCGATGAAGCTTTCCTGTTCCTTCTTCAAATAATCCTCAAGCATCTTCATCAACATATCGATTTCCTTTGGGTCACGCTTCCAGTTCTCGGTAGAGAAGCACCAAACGGTCAGAATCGAGATGCGCGGATCGTTTCTGCACCACTCTGTAATAGATTTGAAGTTTTCGATCGCTTGTTCGTGCCCTTTCCAAGGATTAAGAGCGCGCGACTTTGCCCAGCGCCTATTGCCGTCGGGAATAATACCCAGATGGATTGCATTTTTATCAGTCATTTGTGTCCTCAAGTATAAGTTTTAAAGCAATTGGAAACCATGGACAGTAATTATCTGGATTGGCGTTCAAATCATCCATCAGCTCGCCCAATTCCATCCACTTGGCCTCAGAGATTTCCTCAGGATCCAATTTCAATTCAATATCCTCTTCAACTTCTCCGACAAATATTGTGTCGTACTCATGTTCAGCTCCTTTGCCCTTGGGATCAGGCGCCTTATATACAAAGGAGGAGACTTCGGTCAACGGACATGCGAAGCCGCACTCTTCCACAAGCCTTTTCTCGGCCTGACCTTCCAGATCTTCCTCTTCCTGAAAGTGAGAACAGCATGTATTTGCCCACAATCCTCCAAATAATTTGTTCTGAGCTCTCTTTTGTATCAGTAATTCAGTCCAATTGTTTCTAAATACGAATATCGAGAAGGCTCTATGCAGTTTACCATCACCTTCGTGAGCTTCTTCTCTGCTACAGGTTTCAATTACATTCCCGTCAGGCTTGCACAATAATACATGTCTCATACAAATACTCTCGATTGTTAGGATTAAATTGTCAATTGTTACGTAAGGCAAGTTTGCTTTTGCGTACAGGTCTGTATAATCAGCGCCATATGGAAAACTATGCTGACATTCTAAAAATGTCCATTGGTGGTAATACTATCATGGGTTTACTAATCGCTGCTGCAACGTTTGTTGTGGTCTATATAGCCACAACCATTTTGTGGAAGTTTCTATTAAAGAGAGTAAGAGCTATCGCAAAGAAGACAAAGATGAAGGCCGATGATGTTGTGTTGGATGTTTTGGAAGGTGTAGGTGCGCTTTTCTACATAGCTGTTGCTTTGTTTGTATCGGTTCAGTCTCTGGCGCTTTCTCCAGCTGTGAACATCATCATCAAGGCAGTATTCTTGATTGCTGTTGTTTCCGAAGTAATTAAATTGGCTGATCGCGTGATTCATTACTTCCTTGTGAAGAACATGAGCAAGCACAAGAGTATGAGTGCATCGGAAGAAGCGAAGATCTCGGGAGTCTTTTCGATCTTCATTAAGTTTGGACTATGGGCGATTGGTTTGCTTCTGATTTTAAGCAACTTGGGATTCGATGTTACGTCGCTGATTGCCGGACTAGGTATTGGAGGTTTGGCGATTTCACTGGCACTCCAGAATGTACTTGCTGATATGTTCAGTTCGCTTTCGATTGCAGTTGATAAGCCGTTTCAGGAGGGGGACTTCATAGTTGTTGGTCAGGACAAAGGCAAGGTGAAGCATGTCGGTATCAAAACAACTCGCCTTGAGGCATTGGAAGGAGAAGAAATAGTTATTTCAAATACTGAACTTACAACTGCGCGTGTTCAGAACTATCGCAAGCTGAAAAAGAGAAGAGTCGTGTTCCATATCGGGGTTGAATACGGCACGCCACTCGAGAAACTAAAAGCTATTCCAAAGATGATTACCGATATTGTTAATGCGGAAAACAAATCGGAAGCTGACCGGGTTCATTTTACGGAGTTCGGTGATTCCAACTTAAATTACGAGATAGTTTATTATGTTGATTCGAATGATTACATGGATTTTGCAAATGCTCAGGAGAATATCAACTTCAAAATCGTCGAGCAGTTTGCTCAGCAGGGGATCGAGATGGCATTCCCGACTCGAACTGTTCACTTGGTTAAGTAAATGCCTACCTCGAATGAATTTTGGGCTTTTCCGATAGAAAAGCTCAACGAAAATCTGGAAAAGAATCACAAGAAGGATCTTCAAGAGTCTCACGGAGTTTCGCTTGTGATTGGATGTCCGCTTCCCGAGTCAGTTTTGGCTAAGCTCAAGGAGCTTAAAGAAAAAATTGGTACAAGTGTTCCAATTAAGTGGAGAGAAGATGCCTCCGCATTTCACGTGACGGTTTATGGGCTTGTAATTCCTACTGAGTATCGCGGAGAAGAATCTTGGCATGCAATGGAGGAGCAAGTCCCTGCGTTGCAGGAGATTTTTTCTGAGTTTAAGGGATTTGAACTTAAGGCTAAGGGAATATCTATACTTGGGATGGGGGCAGTCGCACTAAGTGTCTCCGACTCGCCGGAACTTCAAAGGTTTCGTGGGAAGATTGGTCAGCTCACGGGTGTAAGCCCTCTTAAGTTCGGTGGAAAAACCATCAAATGCATAATCGGACGGGTCAGCAAGATTGATGAGGAGGGGAGAGTAAGCTTAAGAAGTATTTGCGAGGAGCTTAAAAGCTTCGAAGTTGGAACATTGAAAGTGGATAGCCTGAAAATGGTGCATTACAAACATCGGTTCTTGGATAAAGTGACGGAAAAGATTTCTATATAGCAAAAGAGCCCGCGACGCCGGAAAGGCGAGACAGGCTCTTTTTACTCCTCAACTTGATTGGTAAAAGCGTCTGTCTCGACTCTCGGACGGTCGACTTAGGCCGCCACCTCGCCGATCAGCCTGTCGAACGGCAATCCCGCCATGGGGATGCAGATCTTCTGGTTGACGTAGACGATGCCGTTCTTGCTGGTGACAAACCGGCTCGCCACGTGCCTCTCGGCTTCCACGATGGCGGGCGCAGTCTCGGTCTTGTTGGCCAAGCAGTAGCGGTGCGGATAGCCACACTGATATAGCAGCTCGCCGTAACCGACCATGTCGACTTCGCCATTCGGGTCTTCGAGACCTGCGAACACGACACCGGAATCGTTCCAATCACCGGAGGCAACCAAGAGCGGCTTGCCATCGATGAACTTGAAGTTCTTCCAGTGGGCGACGTCGGTCTCTTCACCGATGCCGCCATCCTTGGCTTTCCCGTAACGCCTTGACCACAGCTCTTTGAGCCAGCAGTGGCTGGGATCGCCGATGTTCCGCAGGCAGGGATCGTTGTCGCAGATCCGTTGCATGGCGCGGTATTCCTGGATGCACGAAGCCATGCTGCCGAGGTGCACCTCGTGGCAAGCCACCAGGTTGCGGTCGTTGAGGATCTTGCGGACCTTCTCGGTGCCGTTCGCGAACATGTCCAACGCCTCGGCGACGTAGTCGTAGCTACCGCTCGGCTCGACTTTGGACTTGTCTTTCCAATCCATCATGCCCCAGCGGTAGCGCTTGCCGGCGCTGCCCTCGTAGCAGTCGGGCCAGAACATGCCGAACTGATGAACGCCGCACTCGACGGCCCTGTCCGCCAGCTTTTCGATCTGTGCTTCGACCCAGGCCTGGACTTCTTCAGGGGTCTTGCCCTTCCAAGCCACTTCGGGGAGAAACTGCCGGATTTCCTTGGGACAGCGCTTTGCCATCAGGAGGGCCCAGAACAGAACGTGAGCAGACCAGCCGTCTTCCTTCAATTCGTGCCTCTCGTGCGGGCCTTTGATGTCTGCTGCCGACTTGATGGTCACGCCGTCTTCTTCGAGCAGCATGTGGTAGCACGGGTGAATGCCAGCGGCGCCGTATTCCTTCGAATCCGCTGCGAACTGCTCGAGGGTCTGATCGCCGAATTGAGCGCCTTCCCTAGACGAGTGGTAGCAGGGCTTCTCCGCGAACATGCCCGACAGGTACTCCGGCGTCGCATGGACCGCAGGGTCGAATGCAGCGTCAGTGTGCACCAACTTCTTCTTCGCGTCTTCAGTCATCGGTCTTCATTCCTTTCGTCTGAGTGTGTGGACTCTTACGAGCCCGGTCCAAGTTACGTTTCGAAACTTTTCTTCGCTCTTCTCCTCGAGTCCACTCAGCTGAGGCGGACTCATTCCGTGAAACGCAAAACTTCTAGCAGGCCTTTATCCTGCAAACAGAGTAGGTTAAGTCGTACGAGCAACACGCGTTACTCCAATCAAAGTGCGTTGACATGCGAAGCATCCTCGGATGCCCCATATGCCAACGCCTTTGGGAGTTAAATTATTACCAATCGTAGGTGTCAAAGAGCATCCCGAATCCGCGGAAAATCAATTTTCGGCGTTTTTCCAAAAAACTGAGCGAACTCAGGAGGCGGATAGTACCTGACAAGGCTTTTTTTGTAAATCATTAAAAACGGTAAATTTTGTACCTCTGAGCCTGATAGAGCCAAAATAGCATACATAAGGGCTCCTTGGGGCATTGAGAAATAGGGTCAAATTTGTTATAATACTTATGTCTTCAATGATTAATTAATTTAATTTATTTTAATTTAGTTTATGAATTGTTGACTCGTCCTCCCCAATTTATTTGGGAAGAACTAGCAAAGTCGCCCTCCTCACGGTTGGCGATTTTGCTAAGTGGACGTATTTTGACCTCACATGACCTCACCCCCGACCCCTCTCCTTACACCTCCACTTGCCTACCAGGAGAGGGGAGCTACTTCGACGTAGCTCCCTTCTCCCTTGGAAGAAGGGCAGGGGGATGAGGGTTATTATGTAACCTTCTTCACAGAGATTTATATAACCAACGGATATGATTGCGAGCACTATGCAAGTCGCTTACACTCATTTCACTATGCCACGTCCACCCCTTTGGTACTTACGTAGCGTCGAGCTCTTCGCAGGAATTAGTGAAGAAGATATGCACGAAATGGTATCCGGCGTTATAGATACCAAGCTTGATAAAAAGCAGTTCATCTACACTCCGCAAGATCTGGTAGAGAATGTTTACGTTCTCAAAGAAGGAGAGGTGACATTAAAACGAGATATGTAGGACTCGAAAAGAACAAAGCCCATCTACTCGGACTATGTGCTTTGCACAACATCTATGTAACAAGAGGAGTATTTCTTTCCACGGGGTAACTGTATCTGGATATCGTGAAATCCAGAGAAAACATATATAAAGACAGAAAAAGACACACAAAAGCAAACGCAAATACCACAAAAATACCCGAAAAACTGAGGAGTAGGTCAGATTATTGGTTTTTCATTAATCCCAGGGTAGATTTTGACAAAGGTCATCAATTGTACAATAACACTAAATATAGTCCAGTATTTGCTGTTGGAAATTCGACAGGTTGAAAACTGCAAAAAGAATGAGTCAGATGTTTTTTTATCTATAAGGAATCGTTGAAATTATTGGGATTTGGCTTGGGATTTGGTAGAATCCTTTCACATTATGCGGGCGTCGTATAATGGTTATTACCCTAGGTTTCCAACCTAGAGACGGCGGTTCGATTCCGCTCGCCCGCTCCAATTATATACATTATAATTTACGCATGAGAAGGATCATCTCTTTAAAGCGTGTAATTTTTGTTTCTGCATTAGTTTTTCTTATTGGATCCATTGGGATCTATCAAAGATATTCAAATTCACTTACTGCAAAAGTGTTTTTTGATTTACCGGTTGGCAATCCTGTACAGGAGCCTGCATCTTTTCTTGCTGAACAGAAAATTATTTCCGGTTACAGTGACGGAACATTTAGACCAGGAAATTATGTTAATAGAGCTGAGCTAACAAAAATAGTTGTTATCCTTGCTAAAAAACGTGGTCCAATCAAAACATGTAAATCTCTTAATGATTTGAAATTTTATGATGTGAATCCAAATGAATGGTATGCACCATATGTTTGTGCTGCAAAAGTTAATGGGCTTGTGAAGGGTTATCCGGATGGAACATTTAAGCCAGGAAATACAGTATCGTTTGTGGAAGCAGTTGCAATGCTTGTACGAGTCTTAGGTTTCGAAGTAGAACAAAAGAACCCCTGGTATCGTCCATACGTGGAAGAGTTAGCTAAAAGAAATGCCATTCCAACTAACATACAATCATTTAATTCTTCTCTTACAAGAGGGGATCTGGCAGAAGTCTTATATAGATTACTAACTCAGGAGACAACAAAGCCCTCTCTTACTTACAAGGAACTATCTGGCGAAAAGATGCGCCCGGCTGCTCCATCTTCTTTATCTGCAGAATTTTTGCCATTAATAAATTCGGTTCGGGCTAAGTATGGATTACAGGCATTAAGAGAGAATCCAGTTCTTACAATCGCTGCACAGTTACACAGCAACGAGATGAATTCGCTCAAGCGCCTGAGTCATTACTCTGCTGATGGAAGTTCAGCACAACAAAGAATGTTGCGCGCAGGATATCCAGGCTGCAATTGTGCTTATTCATTTGCAGAAAACGTTACCGAAGCAAAAAATGCCCAACATGCAATGGATATGTGGATGGCCTCTCAGGGTCATAAAGTGAATGTTTTGTCTCCTTCCTATAACGAGATTGGCATAGGTAAATCTGGCATTTATTGGACAAATACTTTTGGAAGAATTAAGTATCAATATTGATTTGTCCAATATACAAATTGTGGCTAGAAATGGCTAACAAAGCTGAAATTTAAACATTTGTAAGATATCTAATAAAATGTTATAATATACTTGTATATGTCTTAACAAACATACATATGGACCGCGTAGAAGAAGTAGCCAATAAGTTCAGTGACGCAAGCGTTGCTGTAAGCAGAATGCTTGAAGATATGGATCAAAGAGATGCAGCAGAAGCACAGCGTCTCCTTGCAGAAGGAAGAGATATGGGCAAAAAATCTGGGGGAGAAGAAGTTCAAGATGGAATTGAGGATGTCTTGGATCGTCTTGAGGCGGTTCTGGATGCAGCAGGTAAAGGTGATTCATTTAGAAAATCAGTACAGGCCTATGGAGAAAGGCGTGGACGTGGAGATAAGGATGTCTATCAATCAGAGCGTGGAATGGATCACAGGAGAGGAAGAAGGGCTGCTTAAAAAAAGGAATCGCAAATAACAAAAAGGCACACGATTTTGATATCGTGTGCTTCTTTGATTTTAAAGGAATTAAACCTTTTTAACTTGCTCGGCTTTGGGACCTTTGTCTCCACTGCCTTCTTCGAATTCAACGGTGTCTCCTTCCTGAAGATCATCAAAAGCTACATCAACCAGATCGGCTGAGTGGAAAAAAATGTCGTCGCTTCCTTCGCGAGCAATAAAACCGAAGCCATTTAAAAGCTTCTTTACTGTACCTGTGGCCATAAAAATATGGTGAAAAAAAAGTAGAAATGTAAATCTAACTCTGAGAGAAGCATTTCTACCTCATTCAAAACTAAGCTTACAGGGGAACATTAGCATAGTTTTAATGCAATATTGGTAAATTCACATCTTTTTAGCCAATTCCTTGATCTTTTCATCACTCAGTTTTCGAAAAGGATTACACAGAAGAGCTCTTTTTGCAGTCAATGCAGCTCCTATAATCAAGCCCTTCTTCTCGATTGAGTCTTTGCTGTATTGCGAGCAGGTGGGAGTGTGCCGGCAGTAACCAAAGGGGTGCAGATCTTTGAGGGGTCCGTGATCAGGCGAAAGAGTTTTCTGGTAAAACTCAATCATCTTCACAGCAGCCTTTCGTGGTAACAATATCGGATTGCGCAAAAGGGATATAGGAATGTAGAATCAGTATACTCTTCCTCCTTGCTTATGTCTCTGGAACAAGTTCTGGCCGGCCTTCAGATCTCGGTTGCTATTCTGATTATTATTCTTCTATACCACGCCCTTTTCATTGCTGTGGATTTAAGAAAAATTCTGAAGCGTATTGATGGCTTAACTGGCCAAGTGGAGGAGGTAATTATGAAACCTATATCAATGGCGGATTGTGTCTTCCAGTGGGTGTCTGATTACATTGAGGAGGACAATAAGAAGAAAAAGAAGAGCAATAAAAGCAAAAAAGGTAAAAAGGGTAAAAAGAAATAATAATTCCTAGCCATTTTTTATTATGCCAAAGAAAAAAGCACCATCTACTATAGAAGCTGCACTAATTGATTCAATAGATCACCTAAACGATTCAGTACAGAGACTCTCAAAAAGATCTCGTGCGATTGTAGAGTCCAGCAAAAGCTACGGAATATATTTCCTGAGAGGTGTTATGTATGGATTGGGCTTCTTGTTTGCTTTTGTAATCGTAATTCCATTGATTGTCTGGATATTGCAATACATTGAATGGGTCCCAATGCTTGGGGACTTCATTGCGGATATTATCGAGAGGATAGAAACAGTATCTCAGTTCTAGAGTATAGGTTGTTTGTCTATGAATACTCTTACAAATAGTCTCTTAACGACGTCATAAGAAGCTTCGAACATGTTTGCAAGCAATGTGTTTAGCCTTCTTATTCTTGAATATAACTCATTGAGTTTATGCGCATTACCAGGCTTAGAGATTCTGCGAGTCGCGTGGCGAACTTGTTTTCTAAGAGTCTTAACTTCATTTTCTATGTGCTTTGCAAGTTCCTTTCGTATCACTTTTTCAACTGGAATATTCTTTATGGCCTGATTACGAGGAGAAGAATCTCCTGTACCGGATTTTCCGCCCTTCTTTGATGTGCCGCCTCCGCCCATATCGCCTGATTTGTCTTCTCCCATTCTCTCTGAAATGTTTCCAAGCAAATTAATAGTTTCGATTAAGCCCTCCAGTTTTTGGGGTTGTTCCACTATTAGTGCTCCGGATGTTTCTTTTGATTCGGTGAGCTGTTTGCCTTTTTCTGGGTGAGCAGGAGCTTTGCCCATACCTGTATATTTTCTCTTATTTACGCGAAAAAGTCAATGTTGAGTTAACTTGAAATGCTGTCAGGTGTTACAATTAAGGAACTATGACCGAAGACACCATATTCCATAAAATCGTTCGAAAAGAAGTACCCTCAGACATCGTTTATGAAGATGACGATGTGCTTATTTTTAAGGATATAAATCCTAAAGCTACTACTCACTTGCTTATCATTGCCAAGAAAGAAGAGGACTTCGTGCCTTCAATTGCGGATCTTACTGAGGGGACTGAGCATGTCCCTCTGATGCTTATCAGAAAAGCTCAGGCATTTGCTAAGAGCAAGGGGATTGATGGGTACAAACTTACATTCCACGTTGGTGAGGGAGGAGGGCAGGTGGTTTTCTACCTGCATTTGCATTTGATGAGTGATCAGGCACTGTAACCAGCTTTCTCTGCCTCCTTCTCATCTTTAAAGTACACTCGATTTTCATCTTTAATCTTTTTTCCTTGAGCCGAGTCAGCGGCGTAGTACTTCTTGCCTGTTTTGGAAGCTACGAATTTTCCTTCGGCAGCTTCAGCGGATGTTTCTTCCTCTTTCTTCTGCGCCTTCGGCGCAGGACGCGACTCAGGAGTCGCGTCTACGGAGTCGTTTTTTGATTCTTTGGCTGCAGCTGCCTCCTCTTTCATTTTAGCCTCTTCCTCCTCACGTTCCTTCTTAATTCTTTCGAGTGTTGCTTTATCAATTGGCTTAAGTGCTTTTACAGAAAGGCCAATGCGTCTCTCATCAATATCAATATTGATAACCTGAGCGTCAATCTTTTCACCGATCGTAAGGGCCTCGGAAGGATCGGTAACTTTGTGATGTGCGAGCTCAGTTAGGTGAACAAGACCATTAATATCATTTTCGAGCTTAACAAACGCACCATAGTCAGCGAATCTGACGACTGTTCCTTGGACTTTCTTTCCAACTGGATATCTTTCTGCAATTTCTTCCCATGGGTCCTTTGTTAATTGTTTAACTGACAGAGAAAGCTTGTCACCATCCAATCCAATGACCTTAACCTTCAAGCGATCGCCGGGTTCAGAGAATTCCGCAGGATTCTTAACGTGTCCCCATGCAATTTCTGATATGTGTACCAATCCCTCCAATCCTTCGAATGCAACGAAGAGACCGAATTTAACAATACCCGTGACCAATCCTTCTTTAACATCACCTACTTTCAGGTTTTCCAGAGATTTGGCTCGCTCTTCCGACATTGCTTCACGTTCAGAAACCACTATCTTTCCAGACTCCTCGTCCATTGTAATTATTTTCACAGTAAACTTGTGTCCAATATATTTAGAGAGTCTATTGATAATCTCCATTGCATCGGCATTATTAACTCTTGGGTAGTGGAGAGGTGCGAGCTGGCTGACAGGCAGGAAAGTTCTGATTCCATCAATATTTGCCAATAGTCCTCCCTTATTTGCTTCTTGTGGTACAAATTCCATCGTCTTTTCGCCATCGATTAGGTCATGGAAATGATCCCAGGCCTTTTGTTGGCTTGCCATTCGAAGACTAAGGACAACCATTCCCTCATCGTTATCTTCCTCCAGAACCATTGCGAAAACTTCATCTCCAATCTTTAATGCTCGGAAGGTATTGAAGGAGTCTCTGAGCTCACGACCGCTGACAATTCCAGTGGTTCCGCCCTTAAGATCCATTAAAAGCTTATTCTTTCCTCGGAATACGACGGTTCCTTCCACCAGTTCTCCGGGACGCATTCGCGAAATAGGAGGGACGCTCTTAAGCAAGTCCTCCATAACTGTGTTCTTCGTGATAGTTGTAGCCATATTAAAGATTTGGTGCAAGTGGTAAGAATAAAGGAATGGAGATTGTTGCCCTTGCACGAGCAACAACAAACTCAGTGAAAGCAGGATCTCATAGCTGAGTGAGCAGTGTCAAGAATAATTGAAGGAAACAGAAGAATCAGATGAAGCAGAAGAATCAGAGGACTATGTCTATACAGAATCATGAGATAAATTCTTCTGATTCCTCTGGCTCTTCTGAAACCTCTGTTTCTTCTATATTACGAGCTTCTCGGTATTCAAGTCCCCAGGCAGTTTTTGCTCCTGGCTGGACATTGGATTATACATTTCATAATAAAGCTCAATCAGCTCTTGAGTCGTCATACGCTTCGAGGCTATTCCAACGTTGTGCAGGCTGGATTGAATCAGATTAACACGATCTCTAAGCAAGATGCAGCGTTGGTGAAAACGCTGATTTCTTCCGCTAATTTTTGAGGCTGAATCATCTGTCTTCATCCATTCCGAGAATGATGTGAATGAGCTTTTCTTTGGGGGCTGATCGTCCTGAGGGACAACAATATAGAACTTCTTTTGCATGATATCTGCAACGTCCACGAGCTTTTCTATGAAAGCTGCATATTCGATGGACTGCTTCTTCAGCAATTCATTTTTTTGAGTTCTAGATCTAGCTCGTACTTTATCAATATATGGATCAATATTTACTTTTTTGGATGTTACTACTATCTGAATAGGGAACGAGAGTGTGTTCAAGAAGTTTTGATATCTAACAATAATTCCCTGTTGTTCATCTTCGCTTTTTAGATTGAAGTTTATAGGTTCAAGTTCAAGAACTGCTCTTAATCCGTTGTTCTTAAGAATGACTGTGTCATTTCTTATTTCTGATATTGGTAGATATCGTTGTGTTGTAGCTTTGTCATTGCGCTTTCGGCCACGCATAGTTTTTGTAAGCATGCCCATCAAGCCTTTCTTTTCTTCTTTATCCACTTTCTTTTTAGCCGTCTTTTTTTTGACTGACTTTTTCTTGCCAGTTGCCTTCTTTGGAGCCGAAGGTTTCTTTTCTTCTTCAGGCATTATTGTTTAGGGGGGGAAGAAATATCACGTACTACTTCGGAAGATTCAGAGGTCTCCGGAGATCCATCCGGGGGTTTTACGCTGTCAACTGCGGGCTTGTTTTCTCCTTCTGGTTGATCAACCGAGACTTTGCTTGGATCAACAGGTTTGGCTGGATCTTTACCGTCTTTATCCTTGGCAGAGTCCTTTTCTTCATCCAATGGATTTCCTTCATCCAACAAAGAACTTAGTTTTTGGAATTTATCCACTCCAACTCCAGAGGTTGTAGAGGTTTTGTCGTGTTCTTGTGTGTGAAAGAATGTTTTAACATTAATAGTAATTCCAGCACGAGGACCGTAGGATCTCACGAATGGTTTTTGGTTCTTTTCTACCATTAGAAGGATAATTTTTAGCAGGCTTAGTCCATGGACTTTTACAAAAGCAAAAGCTGCAGAGATAATGAAAGGCACGAGTGCAATAATCACGAAAACGAAATTTGCGTTCCCCATCTTCTGGAAAATGTTCCATAGAACAAAGCTAGTACCTCCACCAACTAGGCATATGATTACCTGCTTGAGCGTTATTGGCCCTATCAGCTTGTCCTCAACTTGGACGTTCTGCGGAATTTTTACGGGTTCAATGGGCATAGTTCAAAATGTTCAATAATTCGACGGGCTCATTACAGGTGAATCCCATTATTATAGCAGAAAATAGGGTTTTGAGCCTGTTGGAGGAGTTGACTAATGGCTCAAATATTATAGAATATAAGTGTGACTAATGAGAATCCGGGAATAAGGCTAAAGGTTGAATGTGAGACTGGCGATGTTAATAGTGCCAGAGATTGGCTAGATAGGGTCAAAAACCAGATTTTGAGACTATTTGAAGAGGAAAGAAAAGCCGGTGCTTATGGGATATTAGTGTCCGATTTGTCTGATGGAGAGGAGGTGGTAGATGCCGAAAGAACTCCGGCTTCTTCTGCAACTCTTTTTGTGGATGAAAACGGTGATGCTCAGATGTTAGTTGGAGCCCCAAATAGCACAAGTAGAGAGGCCTCAGAAAGTGTACCAGGCATACAAGTTGATGTGATGCGTCCCAGAAAAGGCAACAGAAAAATTGCAAAATGGGTAATTGAGTTACGGGAAGCTTTGATAAGCCTTATTCAAAATGAAACCGAGAATCTAAATGGAAAGGCTGTGGTTACTTTTTGCGATAATCCTGATGGAGATGAGATAGTTATCGCAGAAGCCATTGGACCAGGCGAAACTTCTTCTGCAGATCCAGAACCAATTTTTATCGGCGAAGATGCTCCTGAGCCAGACGCAAAAGTTCAGGGAGAGGTAACTAGAATGGAATCGTTAAAAAGTAGTAATGTAGTTAGTTATGGGCGAAGTGAAGATGGCGGTCTTGATTTATGGGCAACAGGAACTAGACCATCAGATCAAACTAAATCAGCAGGAGACAGTCCATTTGAAATAGATCCACAGGGAGAAAATCCTTTCAAGCCTAAAGGCAAATTACTTGGAAGCCTTCGCCGTATTCTTTCGTACGACCTTGGTAGGCTTTTTGGAGGCAGCCGCGGGTAACAAATCAATTCCTTCCTCGCCTTTGCCTACAACTTTAATAGTGTCTCCTTCGTTGAAGATGCCTTTAAGAATGTGTTCTGCAATTTCGTCTTCAAGCATCTCCTGAATGACACGCCTGACTGGCCTTGCTCCATATTCTGGATCAAATCCTTTCTTTGCCAAGACACCAAGTGCTTTTGCATCTACATCAATCTTAAATTTTTGTTCTTTAAGTCTATCCTGAAGATAACCAACGTGAATTTTTACGATCTTACGAATATCTTCCTGACTTAAGGCGTTGAAAATAGAGATTGAATCAATTCTATTCAGGAACTCCGGTCTAAGCTTATCCTTGAGTTCCTTCATTACTTCCTCACACTTCTCTTCGTAGTCCATTTCCTCCTGCTTTATCTCGCTCTCCAGCTGGAATCCAATTTTTGCAGCTTGCTTAGTCAGCTTATCTGCACCAATGTTGCTGGTCATTATGATAATTGTGTTTGTGAAATCTACTTTCTTACCTTGTCCGTCAGTAAGTGTTCCATCCTCCATAATTTGCAAAAGGATATTGAAGAATTCAGGGTGAGCCTTTTCTACCTCATCGAATAGAACAACTGAATATGGTTTTCGTCTGACTGCCTCGGTCAATTGTCCTCCTTCCTCATATCCGACGTAGCCTGCTGTAGTTCCAGTGAGCCTGGAAACGTTGTGCCGCTCCATAAACTCAGACATATCGATCTTAATTAGAGCATCCTCTTTGCCGTATATCTCTTCTGCAATTGTCCTAACGAGTTCAGTTTTTCCAACTCCGGTAGGACCAAGGAATAGGAATGAACCTGTTGGCCTTTTTCGATCAGAAATACCTACTCTACTTCTGCGAATTGCTCTGGCTACTTTCTTGATTACTTTATCCTGTCCTACAACTCTCTTTCTCATTAACAATTCCAGGTTTGTAAGTTTCTTTTTTTCGGATCTCATCAATCTGGTAACGGGAATGCCAGTCATGCGGCCGATTACATCTGCAATATCATCCTCATCTATGCTCATTGGAGTTCTGCGATCCCCATCAACCTGTGCCTTGATTGCATCTATCTGTTCCTGCATTTTCTGTTGTTCTTGTTTGAGCTTAAGCGCAACGTGGTACTTTTGTTCTCGTACAGCTTCTTGCTGTTTCAAGATGTGCTTCTCCAGTTTCTCTTCCAATGATTTAAGTTCAGAAGGTGGTTCTGCGCCCTGTAGACTCTTCTTTGCTGAGGCTTCATCCAATACGTCAATTGCTTTGTCTGGCAGGAAGCGTTCTGCCAAATATCTCTTGGAAAGACTCACGGCAGCTTCGATAGCTTCGTCGGTAATAGTAAGATTATGAAATTCTTCATAACTGTCCCTAAGTCCCTGCAGAATTGTAACCGAGTCCTGAATTGTAGGCTCATTTACCATTAATGATTGTAAGCGACGCTCCAGTGCCCGGTCTTTTTCAACGGTTCTGTATTCATCCGTTGTAGTTGCTCCAATTATCTGCAAAGCACCACGGCTTAGTGCTGGCTTAAGTATGTTTGCAGCGTCCAAAGAACCTTCGGCAGACCCTGCTCCAACTACTGTGTGAATTTCATCAATAAATAGAAGTATTTCATTGTTACTTTGTAGCGCTTCTTTAATCAAATCATCGAATCTTTGCTCAAATTCTCCTCGATACTTTGTTCCTGCAATGAGTGAACCCATATTTAGGACCAAGAGTCTCTTTGAGCGAAGAGAAGAGGGGACTTTGCCCTCAGAAATCCTTTGTGCCAGACCTTCAACGATTGCAGTTTTTCCAACTCCTGGTTCTCCGATCAACACAGGATTATTTTTTGTCTTTCTATTAAGGATATGGATCATTCTTTCTATCTCCTCATCGCGTCCGATAACCGGATCGATTTTACCTTCCTTTGCTCGAGCAATAAGATCATCTGTGAAGTAGTCCAGAACCGGAGTCTTGCTTTTGCCGTCACCTTTTTGCCTTTTCATTCCCTCAGTTTCGAGCATTGCTGCTCCCGGACCTGCTCCTTGCATTCCGACAATTGCTCCCTGAAGCCCCTGAAAGAATGCCTCCAGAGATTGTTCCATGTTTTTATTCTGTTGTTTGAACTGGCTTATCTGCCCAAACATTTCTTCGACATGGGATTTAAGGTCTTCCGGTTCTACCTGCATCTCTTCCAATATTGCTGTGGCTGCATTCTTTCCGGTAGATACAAGAGAGTGCAGAAGATGCTCAGTCCCCACATTCGCATGCCGGAACTTATGAGCGGTTATGACACTTTGTTCTATTACATTATGAAGATAATTGGAAAGGCCGTGCTTAATTTGTTTTCCTTCGATGTCTTTTGTCTTGAGTGCCTTCAAAAGAATCCTGACGTTTTCTTGTGTTACTCCTGCTCCTGTAAATAGAGAGAATCCCAAAGATTTTGGAATGCTCAGAAGTCCAAGTAGCAAATGCTCTGTTCCAATGTAACTACTCTTCATATTTTTTGCTTCTTGCTCTGCAATCTGCAGTGAAAGTTTTGCGTTTGGTGTAAATCTATCGAAGGGGTGCATGGGAGTAGAACGTAAGTGATAAGATGTACATTAGCAGTCTAATATACAGAGTGCTAAGTGTCGATTGGAATCAATATATTTTATCAAGAAAACGGAGTTCATACACTCACGGTAAACAACAATTTGTTAGCTAGTAACCAATTGAAAAGACGATTTGACATAGGTGAATAGGTTAGAGGTTGTTAGGTTGATAGGGTGGTTCGATATTTATTACTTAAATTTGTAGACACAATCGGATATTCTTTGTAGATTTAGTGCTTTAGCTAGTAATTCATTTTATATGGAAAATACAATAATACGTTCATATAAGGATTTGGTAGTCTGGCAGAAGGCTATGGATTTGGTTGTAGAGATTTACAGACTTACTGAGAATTATCCAAAGACGGAAATATATAGCCTCACTTCTCAGTTAAGGCGAGGTTCCATATCCGTTGCTTCCAATATTGCCGAAGGCAAAAGCCGAGGCACAAAAAAGGATTATGCGCATTTTATTCAAATAGCCTACTCAGCTGGTGCAGAAATGGAGACTCAAATTGAGTTATCTAAGAGATTAGAAAGTATAAAGGGTCTAAACTTTGAAAAAGTAGATTTGCTGTTAGATGAAGTTATGAGAATGCTATTTGTTCTTATTAAGAGACTAAAAGAACCTAACAACCTATAAACCTCCTCACCTCATCACCTATTTATGCAATTTCTGCCAATCCTCGAGGAACAGGACGATAATTGTTGCTAGTGGAATCGAAAGCATAACTCCAACCACTGGATGGATTGTATTCGGGAAGCTGATTCCAACCATCATTGCAAATAGTATTGCAACGGGGGAGAGCCCCACAGCTCTTCTCATTATCAGAGGAACAAGCAAATTATTTTCGCACCACTGAATGATGTAATAGACGCCCGCGACAATAAGTGCCCATAGGAATCCTCCTGTTGAGAGTGCAATGATTACTGCAGGTATTGCTGCGATAAGCGGGCCCACTGCTGGAATAAATTCACAGAATCCTGCCAATACTGCAAGAGTTAGTGCATATGGCATTCTAAGAATAATCAGAGCAATAAAGGTAAGAGTAGCAATGGAAACCATCAACAATAGTTCTCCACGAGCCCACTGTGCAATCTTTGTATGAATCGCTTCTGATTTGGAGTGCATGTAATTCCTGTAGCTTGGTGGCATGAAGCTAATAATCCATCTGAGTATTCGTTCCTTTTCGATTTGAATAAAGAAGCCGAATACCAAAACAACAATCAGGCTAACAAAGAATTTAGCAACAGAGCCTGCAATCTTTGCAACGAACAAAACTGAGCCTTGGGCAGCCGTAGAAAGAGTTTCACCCATCTGGCTAAGTGCATCGCTGAATTCAGTAATTGAAAGCCCCTGAAGAGTAGTCTGCATCAAAATGGTAAGTCTGTGATTAAGCTCACCAGGAATGAATGGAATAGAAACCTGTGGATTGGACAAGAAAGCATCTACTTCTATGCTCAAAAATGCGGCAATATCTTGCAACTGATCTGCAATTATTGGAATAAAGGAGAAGAACAGGAAGAAAATTACGAACAGGGCAACAAGATAGTGAATGAGTATTGCAATGGAGCGGGGGATTCCAATTTGCTGCATTCGTACAACACCTGGATCTACTACAGCGGCAATAAAAGCACCCAAAAAGAGCAAAATAAGTTTGTCTCGCAGGTGATAGACTGCAAAAACCCCCAGAACTATCAACAATATCGAAAACGCAGCTTTAACTGCACTGCTAACAGAGATGTGAATCAATATTTCTTCATGCTCAATCTTTTTTGGTACAGCAAACTTCTTTGTATTTGTCCCTTTAGATTTTTTACGCGCTCTCTTTAGAAGGCCTTGAGCTTTTTCTCCAACAATGCGAAGGGAAGTAAAAGATGGTTGAGATTTTGAAGATTTAGCCATATGTAAATAGGGTTAGCAGGTGCCTGCAATAGTACAAACAACCCAGTCAATTATGAAGAACGAGAATGCAGATATTATAAAGCCCAACACTGCCATTTTTAAAGTGCCATATCCTGCAGTTTTGTCTCCGCCAATCGAGCTAAGTGCAATCTTGTATCCGGATACTACTATCATCAGCAAGAATATCGCACCAATGAACATAAATATTACCCCCAGAAGATAAGCTATGTAATCAGGTATACACCATGCGTGTATGCCTCCGGTTATAAAATTGCAACTTCCAACCTGACCACTTTTGGGTATAAGTGACTGGGCATTAGCGGATAAGGGAGCCATAAGGCTCAAGATTAGATTGAGCATACTGCGACGTATTGTGATCCAATATGGAAAAACAATCAACAATCAACTCGCCCCGCAATAGCGGGGCTGTCAACAATCAACAAATTAGTTGATTGTTGAAAGCGTAGCGTGTTGACTGTTGATAGTTGGATTTATGTTCTCATGGCAAATAGCTAATCGGCCGATAGTAGCCCTTGCCCCAATGGCAGGTGTAACGGATGCAGCGTATAGACAATTGATTAAGGAGTTAGCTCCGGAAGCTATTGTATATTCCGAATTTTTAAGCACTGACGCGATTCATTATGGTGCCAAGAAGACAATGGGGATGATGCACTTTGATCCGAAGAAGGAACGACCATTCATAGTACAAATATTTGGCAAAGATCCGGAGCATTTCCTTTCAGCCGCAAAAGTAGTGGAAGAAATGGGAGCTGATGGGATAGATATCAATATGGGATGTCCTGCAGCTCGCGTAACTTCCTCATGTCACGGTTCAGCTTTGATGAAAAATCCTGAGTTGGCGGCTCAGCTCGTTAGGTCAGCAAAGGAAGCAGTCAAAATTCCAGTTAGTGTTAAGACAAGACTGGGCTGGAGTTCATCAGATGAACTAATTCCATTCTGTAAAAGACTGGTTGAAGCGGGAGCTGATGCGTTGGCGATTCATGGAAGGACATACAGTCAGAAATATTCAGGTCAGGCTGACTGGGAACCTATTTATAAACTTAAGAAAGAAGTCAGTGTTCCAGTTATCGGCAATGGTGACGTCAGAAACGCACAAGATGCCATTGATAAACTCAAGAACTTAGATGGAGTGATGATAGGGCGGGGGACTTTCGGTAATCCATGGGTGATGAAGGATATTTGCGAAGTCCTCAAGTCAGGAAAGGTTCAATCAACCATTGACGAGATGTCGTTCGAGGAAAAAATCCCTCAGATAATTAGTCACTGCGAACTTTCGGTAGAACTCAAAGGTGAAAAGAGGGGAATGCTGGAAATGCGAAAGCATTTAGCCAGTTACGTTAAAGGAATTGACGGGGCAAAAGAGCTTAGGGCTAAGTTAGTTAGAGTTGATTCAGTTGAGGATGTTATAAGAATTCTTAAACCTCAATCTTAATCCCTGGCCCCATGCTTGGAGTGATGGTGGCTGAGGCAATGTAGGTTCCTTTGATGCCGGCAGGTTTGGCTTCTTTGATTGCCTTCATGATGGTTTCCAGATTCTCTTTCAGCTTCTGTTCTCCGAAGCTTAGTTTCCCAAAAATCGTATGAATGTTTCCCTGAGGATCCATCTTGCACTCAATCATTCCTTTGTTCAGGTCTTCGATGGTCTTCTCGATATTTTTGGTGACCGTTCCCGCTTTTGGATTCGGCATCATCCCGCGTTGGCCCAAGATCTTTGCAACTTTACCAAGATCTTTCATAAGATTTGGATGGGCTACCGCGATGTCGAAGTCGATTTTTTCGGATGCAACCTCCTTAATAAGATCTTCATTACCAGCTTTAATAGCACCTGCTTTTTTCGCGGCATCAATCATATCGTCAGGCACAAAAGCAGCTACGCGGACTTTCTTTCCGGTTCCATGAGGTAGGCTCACAGTAATTCTGACTAACTGATCAGCTTGAGTGGTGTCAGCATTAATCCTGATATGGAGCTCTGCAGTAGAATCAAACTTGGTTGTTGAAACTTTAGTTAAAAGAGCAGTCGCCTCATCAACTGGATATTTTTTGCTTTCTACTTGAGCGGACGCGTCCGCATATTTCTTTCCGTGCTTCTTAGCAACGGCTGATTTCTGTTCAGTCATGGTAATAAGGGGTATGTGGTGCGAATGTCAGCAATGCTGACTCCCACAAATAGAAGAACTGCGTGGATTCTGGAGTACTGAGCTATGATATGCAATTATTTCCTCCTCTTTTTACTCCTGCCTTTCTTCCTCTTCTTAGTCTTCGTAGCCTTCTTTGCTACAGCTGTAACCCTAAGTTTGGGCCTAACCTTCGGCATTCGTGGCATCTTTGGCTTGGCAAACTTGGGTACTTTGCATACACCGCAGAATAGGGGCGGTACAGGGGCTTTTTCATCTCTTGTGCTCATGTATAGGACGAAACCATACAAGGCTAGAGCCACAGGCATTATCCACCATCCTTCCTCTGCTCCTCCCAAAACAAGCGTTAGTACAATAGAAAGACCGGCTAATAATCCGGTTAGACTCCCAATAACTCTCACTGTGTAAATGAATATCAAAGATGGTACGAGGCGGGAACTTGCATCCAGTGAGTGCACCCAGTGGTCATGCCACAAGAAGATGCATCCGCCGGTTGCAAATACTATCAATAGCCCGACATAAGTTGCGCTTGCATAGGAAGTTCCTGCAAGGACACTGGTGACTGTAGGTAGTGCTGCGATAGTCATTAACAAGATTCCAACACCCATCATCACAAAGCAGAAGATTGCCTGTGCTACGCGGGAAGGATTGGCATTGTTACTTATTAAGCTGGCGATTAAAAAGAATGAGAACAGTATGACGAGTACTATTGGCACCAAAAGGCCGTAGACTACGCCTACCGAACCAAAGACGGTTGCCAGGGGTTGTTCAACCATAATCGTATATTGGGAAGGATTAGAAAATAGCTTACGGAAGGCGAATGCTAACTGCACGTTAATTAAATTGTCACAATGCCACATTGTTACATTGATATATATTAAATAGGAGGTGATTCTGATGAGCTCAGTCAATTTTTTAGCTTTTAACTTTTAGCTTCATTAGCTTCCGCTTTATGTATGTTCAGAGTTGCACCTACAGAAGCTAGGCAAGCTACTAGCTATAAGCTAAAAGCTAGTGTTATTCATTCAACTGTAACTCCCATATTCCTCGCAGTTCCTTCCAGTATCTTCATGGCCTGTTCAACATCATTTGTATTCAAGTCCGGCATTTTGATCTCCGCAATCTCTTTGAGTTGTGACTTATTAATCTTCCCAACCTTGGTTTTGTTTGGTTCGCCGCTGCCTTTCTGTATTTTAGCTTTCTCCATTATTAAGTTAGCTGCAGGTGGTTGTTTCAACTTAAAAGAGAACGTGCGGTCTTCGTAAACTTCAATTACAACCGGAATAACCTGTCCCATCCTATCCTTCGTTCTATCGTTAAATTGAGTGCAGAATGCATTTATATCTATACCGGCTTGGCCTAGAACTGGTCCCAGAGGAGGTGCAGGATTCGCTTGTCCTCCACGTGCTTGGGCCTTAATAACTTTGGTGACTTGTTTTGCCATTTTATGCTGAGTGTAATCGAAGTATTCCGCAGTAGGCTACAGATCGATGCATATGTAGTAAAGAAGATTGATGGTGTTTTTTTGACATACATTTGGAACGCTCAAAAAAATCAATTATGCAAATATAGTCAAGTCCACAGTCAAAAACGCGATAGCTGTCTGTCCATTTTTTTTGCTATACTCCCGCCAATCCCTTCCTTTTAATGAAAAATCTTGTTGTCGCACTCGGTGTATGTCTGGCAGTCATTGTAGTTTCAAGCGGTGAGAATGTGGTTAATTATCGTTTGTCAGATTCTGGTCCAAATTTCATTACAGTTGCACATGCAAAGGCCAGTAAGAAGAAAATAAAAAAGTTGAAGAAAGCACGCGATAAAGCGAGGAAGGCAAAAGCAAAAGCATATTCAAAAAAGAAAGCAGCATGGAAGAAATATCAGGATGCTAAAGTTAAGGGTAAGCAGAAATATTTAGATAGCAAAAAAGAAGCATGGGACAAATATAAGGATGACAAAAAACAAGCCTACGAAGATTATAAGCAGGAAAAGAAAGATGCTTTGGAGGCTTATAAGCAAGCACTGGAAGACGCGAAGGATGCTTTTATAAAAGCACGAGATGCTGCTTTAAAAATCTATGAAGCTGCAAAGGATTTCTATGAGGCGAAAAAAGGTGAGTATCAGGGGTGTCAAAGAGGAGGAGATGAATGCAAAGAAGCCAATGATGCATATGTTCAAGCTCGTGAGGCTAGAAATGCTGAGGCTATCAAATATTCAAATGCTAAGGCAGGATTAAAAGCTCAGTATCTAGCTGCAAAAGAGGCAGCCAAGAAGGCATATAAAAAGAGGAAGAAAAAAGCCAGACCGGATTACGAGAAGAAGAAGAAAAAGTTGAGGAAAGATTACGACAAGAAGAAAGAGAAATTAAAGAAAAAGTACAAGGACAACAAAGCCAAGGCTTATGCAAAATATACAAAAGCAAAATCTGCTTATAACAGTGCAAAGGCCAAATACAATGCTGCAAAGGCAGCTCTTAAGAAAGCGAGAAAATAATATTTCTCTTAATACCTTAATACCTTATGAAAAAATCAATTATTACCATCGGCTTGTGCATTGCTTTATTGGCTGTTTCTAAGTTCGGATACATCATTGACTACCGCTTGTCCGATTCCAGTCCTATTAATATTACAGTTGTAAGTGCAGGTCCACATCCGTTGCATATCAGTAAAGGACAGCTTAAAAACGCGAGAAAACAAAAGAATCGGTATAAAAAAGCCTATAAAGCACAAAAAGTTAAATGTAAGAAATTGAGGGAAAAAAACAAGAAACCTGATGCAGCTGATAAGCAATATAACAAGGATAAGGAGTCGATAAAAAAGAACTACAAAAGGAAAAGACAAGAAGCTCTTACTACTTACAAATCAAAGAAAAAGAATGCTTTTGCTGATTACAAGAAAAATAAGAAGTCGGAATATGATGCATACAAAAAAGCAAAAGCTAAATACAAGGAGGACCGGGCAGATTACAAATCATGCAGAGGCACGAAAAAGAAAAAGCCGAAGTGCAGTGATGAAAAAAAGGCTTATAAAAAATCACGTTCAACAAAAAATGCAAAAAAAGAGAAGTACCTGAGTGTAAAAGAAAAGGAAAAAGCAAACTACCAGAAGAAAAAAGAGAGCCTGAAGGCGGATTACCAAAAGCTGAAGAAAGGAGCCAAGAAACATTATGAGGCTGACAGGAAAGAGGCGCGTGGAAAGCGTGATGGAATGAGGAATGTAGGCAGGGTTAAATGCGATAAAAAGACTTTGGGATTGAAGAGGAATTATGAACAGGCAAAAAGAAAGTATGAAGTGTATAAGAAGGCATACGAAAGAGAGCAAAATAAGAAGAGAGATAAGAAAAAATGAGATAATGCTTGTTACAGCTGTCAATCACAATTAATAAGACCTATTGATAGAATTGCCATCAATCCTGTCTCTCTCTACATATTATGAAAAAGCTAATTCTTTCCGGTACTTTATGTCTTGCCGTATTTGCAGTTGCAAAATTCGGATATATTCTAGACTACCGCTTGTCTGATGCAAATCCAACTGCTGTATTTGTAGTTGAGGCCAAGAAAGAGGATCACCAATTAAAGAAATTAAAAACAGATGTTAAGCTCAAGAAAAAGACAAAGAGCAGAAGATGGACTTCGTACAAAAAAGCTAAGGTTTGGAACAAGAAGGGTTATGAAAAACAAAAGAAGAAAGCCTATGCAGATTACAAAAAAGAAAAAGCAAAATATTACAAGGTTTTCAAGGCTGCGAAATCAAAACACTACAAGCGATATAAAAAAGATACGCAAAAAGTGTATAAAATGTACAAGGATAAAAAGGGAGCAGTTAAAGAAAAATATTTAATGACTACCCAGCTAGCGCAGAAAATGGGGTTTTGAGCTAAAATATTGGC
>CAZDKL010000018.1:0-33898 GCA_964506185.1 uncultured Candidatus Peribacteria bacterium | reverse complement strand
ATCACATTCGACAGGCTCAGTGCAGGCAATCGCGGGATAGATAGCGGAAAAGTTTGTCGGGATCAGGAACTTTTGCAGATAAAAGGTTAGGCTGCGGAATGCCAGCATAGGCATCTGCATAATTGTAAGCTGGCCGATGGCCTCTGATTTTCCGCCGACGGCTATAACGGCGAAGATGAGGGAAAGAGTTAGGGTCAGGGTTAGGGTTAGTTTGAAAGTTCGGGCGGGGGTGTGGGTGGGAGTTGTTAGATGATGGAGTATTAATATTGCAGGAAGTACAATCGCAGTTACTTTGGACATCATTGCCAACGTAAACAAAAACAAACTGAGAACAATCATCCACCTTTTGCTGTCAGCTTTGATGTAAGTAAGCAGAGCACCCAGCATGAAGAGCGTGCTCAGCAGTTCTTTCCGCGCGCTTACCCAAGCAACTGCTTCAGTATTAAGCGGGTGCACGGCAAAGATTAGCGCTACAAATACGGCAAGATATCGTTTCTTTAAGATCATCAAACTTAACCAGAAGACAAGAAGCGCATTACAAATGTGAATTATCAGATTCGTTAAGTGATACCAAAAAGGATTAAGCTCAAAAAGCGCGTAGTTGACCTGAAAACTTAGAAAAGTTATGGGAATATAAAGTTCCGGATCGTAAGTCCAGAAGATTGCCGGTGAGAAGGTTTTCACCAAATGGCTCTCCACAAAGTATGCTTTGTCGTCCCAGCTCAAAAATTCATGGCCCAGGGATCCCGAAAAGGTCAAAAAAGTGATTATTACGATTAAGATGACTGGCAAGAACTTGCGCATCGGTCTACATTATACTACCAATTTCCTATGAAGCGCTCAGAGATCATTTTCGGCCTCCTTAGGATCCCAATGGATACTGTAGCGGCTCTGGCAGCCTTGCTTTTGAGCTACAGGCTTCGTGAGGCCAATATTGATCTGATACCCGGTATACAACTACTGGAGCCTTCTCCAACGCTTCCAGGGCTTTCTGAGTACCTTTCAGGATTCGTCATTCCCTGGCTCGTCGTCTTTCTGGCAATTGCGGCTATGCTCAAGCTCTATTCGCTTGTTACAACCTCTTCCAGCTGGAGCGAAATCGGGCGGATCGCGATAGCATCTCTGCTCTGGGTTGCGGTCGTAACCGCGTGGTACTTCTTGGTTGTTAAACAACTTTTCTTCTCGAGAATACTTCTGGCGCACTCGGTATTTTTCCTGATCGTTTTTGTGTCGATGGGCAGAACCGCAGTCGTGATTTTACAGAGAGCATTTTTGAAACTCGGAGTCGGAGTCAGATTAGTTGCATCGGTCGGAGAACATCCGATAGCCAGATCAGCACGAGAAGTTTTGCACGGGGACATTCACTACGAGTATCTGGGGCATCTTCCAAATCTAAACCACTTAAAAACTTTGGAACCAAAATGCCATCCTGATCTTGTGTTGCAAACTGATCCGTCTCCCGGCAGCCAGCAAACATTATCGTTAATCGATTACTGCAGATCGCATCACATTGCTTACGCTTTTCTCCCTCCTGTTTTTGCAGACGTCCCGCATCAGCTTAGAGTTGAGCGCCTCGGGCTTGTTCCTATCTTGCAATTCCAACCTACTCCGCTTGATGGATGGGGAAGAGTATTCAAAAGGCTTTTTGATTTTGCAGGAAGCATTCTTATCCTCATTCTTCTTTCTCCAATTCTGATTCTGATTGCAAGTGCTGTGTATATAGAAACAGGCTGGCCGATATTTTATGTTTCGAAAAGAGTCGGAGAATACGGTAAAAAAGAAATTTTCGTACTCAAGTTCAGGTCAATGGTAAAGAATGCAGACAAGCTTAAGGAAAAGCTAAAAAAGAAAAACGAAAGAGACGATGGGCCTTTGTTCAAGATAAAAGATGATCCGCGGATCACGCGCGTCGGAAAAATTATCAGGCGTTTTGATCTGGATGAACTTCCGCAATTATTCAATGTGCTAATCGGTCAAATGTCTTTGGTGGGTCCGCGCCCGCATTTACCTGATGAAGTTCAAAAATATACTTCGTATCAGCGCAGAGTATTCACGGTTAAGCCCGGGATGACGGGGCTTGCGCAGGTATCAGGAAGATCGAATCTAAAGTTCGCAGAAGAGGTTAAGCTTGATCTCCGATACGTGGAAGAGTGGGGAGTTGGAATGGATCTCTGGATTATTTGGAGAACGGTTTTTGTTATGCTTTCGAAAGAGAATGATTAAAACATCGATAACTGATCCTCATGAATATCCTCAGCCTTCTTTGATTTCTTCCTTCTTTTGGGCTTAGGTGCTTCTTCGGATCGTGATAGGTCTTCAATGTAAGCTTTTATGCGTTTTCCGTATGCTTTTTTGTCCAATCTGTTATCCAGAACAGTTACGTTCCCGTCAGGAGTTCTGTGCCTGCAGAACATTCTAAGAAGTCTGAAGATTCGATGTTCAAGTCGGGGAAGTGAATACTCCTCGAAAGAATTTTTATAGTGTTCCGATCTTTTTGCGAACGTTGGATAGGATGGATAGTCAAAAGGAAGGCTCTGAATAATCAGCTGATCAACCATTTCCGGAGGAAGAGTAACGCCCTCATAAGTCCACGGAGTAAGCAGCCAAATGCATGGAGTTTTTGCGGCGATAAATTCAGCCTGCATGCGCTCCAGTCCCCCGCTTAGGTTCTGGCAAATAAGCGAAGTTCCTTTTGATTCCAATTCTTCCGTGTATTTAATAAATGCATCTTCGATCAGCCTTCTGCTTGGAAGCAATATGATCTGCCTGCTCCCTTGCGGTTTTACCAAATAGGTTTCTATGGATTTGTCGGGAGAAAAGGTTATTGCAGGGCGATCAAGATCCGTATCTTCCGATGCAGAAAGAATTGTATCCAAGGATTTCGGCAATATTTCAGTCAATGTTTCATTGGAAGAGGGAGGAATGAGAAGAGTTGTTGAAAACTTGCTGAACAAATTTTCGTTCAGCACTTCGCTTATAAACTCCGGGACTGATTCAAGCGATTGGCTTCCGTTTTGGCGGATGTCGATCCATGCAATGCGCCCGTGAACTTGGTCTTGATCAAGGATGCGAGATAGATTCTCCAATTGTTTCGTAGGGGCACAGCGCGCTGTGCCCCTACCGATAATTTCATTTAATCTATCTCGCAATCCGGATACTTCTGGTGTCTGAAGCATTGCACGAGTGATTGGATGATTGTCCTGACCTTCGCGTACTTTCTCTATCCACATCTGAACTCCGTCAGTAAATCCTGTAAGATCGTCATTCCCCTCGGATCCAGCTCGGATATCATCTAGTTTGCAGTACCAGCCGTAAGCTTTGGTTGCCGTATCTTCAAGCATCGATGCGTCGTCGATGATGATATGAGTTTGCTCATTTAGTGCTCCGTGTGCTCTATGTTCAGGATCTCCAAGAAAGGCAAGTAGTTGCCTGTGATCCAGAAGTACAACCCCTGGGAGATCATCAAACTGTGCAGTATATGAATCGGATTCATCGGTACATGCAAGCTTGCCATTCCAAACAGATTTTTCTTCTCCGTGAATTGGAAAGTTTCTGATGTTATCAGGTTCGTACCATGCAAGTTTAACTGCGAGTGAGCCTTCATCGGCTGTAAATTCATCTTGTTGTGCAAACGATGCTGCGGCTTTTAAGTCATATAAATTCCAAGGTGGTTGAAGAACTCTAACTCCTTCCGGAATCGTTAGCCTTCTTAGTGCGGCTTCCAAGTTTTTTACTGCAATCCAATGGACAGTGTCTTCACGCGAAACAGCTGCGTCCAAAAGCTGTTGCATTGTTGTTGGGGCCATTGGCTCTTCTGTGAGTGAAATCTTTCCGATTTCTGGCTTCTGGAAAATTGCTTCTGCAAGCGGAGAAACATGTGCAGATGAACTTAGTTTAGGATTAGGAATTGTGAACCACTTTGGAGTCTTCTTGTGCTTTGGCTCAGGTAAAGAGCCGAAGAGCATTTCGTATCCCGGTGAACTCTTTCCCATGATTAGCTTGCTGACTTCATGTAACTCAGGTGGAAGTTCCAACAGTCTTTCCCAGCACTTGCTCAGTAGCTCCAACGTTGCATTCACATCTCCCATCGCTCGGTGAACAGGCTCGTGCTTCAACTTCAAAATGTTACTGACGTAACCAAGTGAGTAACTTCTAAGTTCAGGAAAAACTAGCGATGCGATCATTGCAGTATCAAGTTTTGGATTTTCAGATAGATCAACTCCCTCGCCCTTAAGCATTCCGATGTCAAAGTTAATATTTTGTCCGATGATAAGAGTTCCGTCACCGATGAATTCCATAATCTCGGTTTGTTTTTCGGAAAACTCCGGCATTCCTTCCAGTGCTTCATTCTTAATTCGAGTAAGAACCTGAACTGTCTGAGGAATCTCTGTCGGAATTGAATACAACTGCTCGTACTCAGATGCTATTTTTCCGTTCTCCACTCGTATTGCAGCAAACTCAATCACGCGGTTAGCACGCGGCACAAAACCGGTTGTTTCGGTGTCCAGAACGACGAAGGATAATGGCGGGAGTTTCACGCTACTAGCTTATAGCTTTTAGCTATTAGCTTGTAGTCTTTTCGCCTTCTTCCTTTCTCATCTTCTGCAGCTTTTCCTGTACAACTTCTCTAACCCACTCAGGTACATCAGTTTCTGATTGTGGTGGCACGGTTTTAGTATCATCTTCATCGTCTATAAGAGTAATAGCAACTTCCCAATATGCATTATTCCACGTTTTCCATGTCACAATGCGTCTACGTACGATGCGTGTTTCTTCCTCGTCCAGGTCACCTCTTTCGTATAGATGTATTGCAGCATAGTCGACCGGAGGTCCTCCTTCTTTTAAATGTCCACGAATGCGTTCAATTGCTACTTCAAAATCAGTGTCATCTTCAAGTACCTCACGATATGCATCTCTCCAATTTGGATAAATCGCAATAGCTTTACGAACAAGTGATGTGGCAGTGCGATCTAGCTCACCACGAATCATTTGGAATATAACATCAGTTGATGCATCAGGTGCTCTATCTTCAGGCTCATATCCTTCATCAAGGATATTTGCTGGAATGCCGAGGTTTTCGTAGAACTCTTCTCCAGATTTTGCCATAGAGCGATACTATACAATAGTAAATATTGTAGTCAAGAACTGTCTTCCCTTAATATTAGGATATTAATCCTCTTTTTTTCCTCCTTCCTCTGGCTTCTTTTCGTCTTCTTCTGGTTCTTCGGACTCCTGGTTCTCTTCTTCAGCCTCCTTTTCAGGCTCGGGTGTGGGTGCGGGTGCGGGCTTAGCATCCTCAGATTCTTTGGAAGTCGAATCTTTCTTTTTCTGAGCCTCCGGCTCAGGCTGCGACTCGGCGTTTGCATCTTCTTCGTCTTTCTGCGCCTTTGGCGCAGACTGCGACTCAGCAGTCGCAGCTACAGAATCGTCATCGGATTCTTTTGAAGCTTCGGAGTCGTCAGATTCTTTGGGTTCTTTCTTCTCCTTCTTCTTAAGTGCTCCCGGCTTTGCTCCTGCCTTTGGTGCATCGTCTTCCTCCTCCTCGTCATGTTTAATCTCAATCACTTCGATTTCCTTACCCTGAAGCTCAGCGAGCTTTGCCTTGAATGCAGGAAGCTCCTCGTAGTTATACATGTCCAACTCATATCCCGTAAGGTCAGTTGCAAGTCTGATGTTTTGCCCTTTCTTTCCAATCGCCATCGGGCGCTGGGCTTCTTCCACGAAAACTGCAGCACGCTTTTTAATCTTTCTACCCTCTTCATCAACTCCTTCCTGATCGTTGACGATTATTACAGCTGAAATTGCAGCCGGTTGGAGAGCAGTTGAAATCAACTTAATCGGATCTTCCGCCCACTCGATCATATCTACTCGCTCGCCATTAATCTCTTCCATAACTGCCTGGATCCTCACTCCCTTTTGTCCGACGCATGCTCCAATGGGGTCAATCCTGGGATCAGAACTAAACACTGCAACCTTACTTCTGAATCCTGCGTCGCGAGCGATTCCTTTTATTTCCACGTCGCCATTCCTAACTTCAGGAATCTCAAGTTCAAGTAATTTACGAACAAGGTTGGGATGAGTTCTGGAAATTCTCAGTTGCGGTCCCTTTCCGGTCAGTTCAACTTTATCCAAGTAAACGCGGATCCTTTTTCCTGTGTAGTAGTGCTCTCCCGGAATCTGTTCTCTCCACGGAAGCGAGACAGTCATTCCCTCAATTTCCAAAGTCACCCAGTTGGGTTCAACCTTCGTAACGTTTGCAGTTAGCAATTCTTCTTCTCTGTCCTTGAACATCTCGTACAGACTTTGTTTCTCTGCTTCCTGAAGTTTTTGAAGTATCACCTGCTTAGCTGCCTGCGCTGCGATGCGCCCGTAACCAACTGGAGTTACATCAATTTCTATTTCATCTCCAGCTTCTGAACTTGGCTTGATCTTCTTTGCGTCTGCGACAGAAATTTCGAAGTTATCATTTTCAACATCATCAACAACCTCTTTGACCAACAAGATAGTCGGCATGTCGCGGCCTTCTTCAAGGTCAACGCGTATTTCCTGCTCTTTGTTTCCAAAGTCTTTTCTGTAAGCGGTGGCGATTGCCATCTTTACAGCATCCAGAACCTGAGTCGGGCTCACGTTCTTTTCTGAACAAATCTGGTTAATGGCGGCGAGGAATGAAGCTCTCATAAGAGAAAGTGGAAAATGATTCTTGAAAAAAATCACCGTCTTGATCACAAGACAGTGAAACTTAATTACGTTGTTATTGTACACCTTTCTTTGCAGGAAGCAAGTAAAAAGGTGCTGTGGATGAGAGAATATTGGGATCCACAGCGTGCTTCAGGCGCAGGCGGTATTTGTCGGCGGGGGCAGCCAATCCGCCAAATACCATTTACTACGCAATTCTCTTCTCTCTCTTTTAGGAGGGAACCGCATTGGCTTCAAGAGGAAGCCAACCAGTATCAACGAAGCTTTAGGAAGTGATAGGATGTCTATCCTAAGGCTTCACCCAAATCACCTACGGCCAGAGGTGCTGAAGCTGATTTAATTTACAATTATATTAATAAATGTCAAACTGGAATAACGCTAATATATCAGTGTGAGACCACTCTGGATCACAATTCTATCGGCTTTGGTTGCAAGCATTGCTTTAGCACTTTTGGCGGATCAGTTTCTGGCTGAACGGATTGCGATCATTGGCTCATTCATTGGATTGGAGCACACATTAAATTCAGGAGTCGCATTTGGAATAAATCTGCCTGAGCACTTCCAGATGTTTGTGATCTTTCTGGCTCTGTTCTTTGTGGCTTGGTATGCATCCAAGGATGCCAAGACAAATGCAAGCAAAGTCGGATTCGGTTTGATAATTGGCGGAGGATTGGCAAATATTATTGATCGATTGATTGATGGAACGGTCACGGATTTCTTTCAGGTTGGCAATTTTCCGGTCTTCAATGTGGCAGATAGTTGTATAACAGTGGGAATTGCAGTTCTTTTTTGGGAAATGGTGGTAAAAAAGAAATAAAATATTTGGAAGAGATAAAGATGCGCTACAATACCTTTCCCCTACATGGATCCGTCCCACACAATTGAAAAAACGGCCGAGCAGATTTCTAAGTCTGCGATTACAGATGCTGTGAAGTCAGCTGCAACTCAGGCTGATGTTCGTTACAGGATTCGGGGAGGTAATCCGCTTAGAGGAGATGTAAATGTTAGCGGATCGAAAAATGCAGTATTGCCATTAATTGCTACGAGCATTCTTGGCGACGGAGAAACAGTGCTTACAAACGTTCCGGATTTGAGAGACGTAAGGATGATGCTTGAGATCTTGAATTACCTTGGAGCTGAAACAAGTTTTATTGATGGGACAGTTCGGATAAGGGCGCACTCCATTCATTCAAAAAAAATACCTGCCGATCTCGTCGGCAAACTAAGAGCATCAAGCGTATTAATGGGGCCTCTGCTGACGCGATTCGGGGTTGTGGAGATGGCATATCCGGGAGGGGATGTAATTGGCAAGCGTCCTATGGATGCGCACTTAGAGGCTTTCAAACAAATGGGAGCAGTCGATTCCAGTCAGGATGATGTACTCCACCTGCAAGGCCAGCTAAAGCCTTCGCGTGTGATACTTCCTGAGTTCTCGGTTACTGCGACAGAGAATGCAGTTATGGCTGCAGCTCTTATTCCGGGCGAAACACAAATTGATATGGCAGCTGCAGAACCTCATGTTCAGGAGGTATGCAAAATGTTGATTTCTATGGGTGCGGAAATTGATGGAATCGGAACACATACAATTAAAGTCAGAGGCAAACAAGTTTTGCGAAGCACTACTCATAAAGTTACGTCGGATTATCTGGAAGTTGGTTCGCTTGCATGTGCGGCAATTGTTACCGGCGGGAAGGTCAGACTTCATAACGTTGAATTCGATCATTTGCTTGCATTCCTTGGAGCTCTTAGCCGCATGGGAATTGTTTGGAAGTATGATGAAGCGGAAAAAGTTTTATTTATTGATGGTGAATTATCATCACTCAAAGCAACCGAAGTTAGAACCAATATATTTCCGGGATTTCCAACAGACCTTCTCCCCACCCTTGGGGTCGTTATGACGCAATCAGACGGCGTTAGTAAAGTATTTGAGAGGCTGTATGAAGGCCGTATGGCGTACTTGTACGAGCTTGAGAAGATGGGAGCGCACATAGAGGTCCTGAACTCCCATCAGGCGCTTATACTCGGTCCTACGCAGCTCAGAGGACGCACAGTGGCCAGTAATGATATCCGTGCAGGAGCCGCAATGGTAGTTGCCGGACTTTGTGCGGAAGGAGAAACGGTAATCACAGACGTCAGATACATTGAGCGGGGATACGATCGGCTCGAGGAAAAATTAAGGGGGTTGGGGGCCGAAATGGAACGAATAGCCAGTTAGCAGATTTGCAGATTAGCAGATTAGCTAATCTGCCAAAGGGCGCGGAGCGCCCGTGCCAATCTGCCAATCTGCTTTTTGTTAAGGCATTTCTGTACACAAGTCTGCAACTTCATTATTATGCACCGCGATATGCTTACATTCTCACTTCAAAATTCAGGCACAATCAAAGTCGTTAACGGCGGCAAAAAGTGCATCGTGTTTCCGGATAAGGCCGATTCAAAGTATGATTTATCTCTTCTGATTCGTCCGGAGGATGAGCCACAAGAGGGAACAATTTCCTGGCCCGGCGAATATGATTTCGATGGACTTGCAGTTCGAGGGATTGCACATGGCGAAGGCGATAGAGTTACATATGTAATAGATGTAGAAGACGTAAGGTGCGCGTTTCTTGCCCCACCACTTGAAGAACTCTCCGATCACATAATTGAACTACTGGGTGACATTGATGTTCTATTCTTGCCTGCCGATGATGCGAAGCTTGGACAGAAGATAGTTGATCAATTGGATCCACGAGCTCTTGTTCCAATTCAGACAAAAGATAAAGATGCCTATGCTGATCTTCTTGATAAGTGCGGTGCCAAAGGTAGCGCGCCCGAAAAAGAATTCAAAGTTAAAGGCAGGGGGAGTTTGAAGGCTGAAGGTCGTGAAGTCGTAGTCCTCAAGTAATATGAGACATGCATTACTTCCAGCAAGTCCTGAGCTTGCCGAAGGGCTGAAGGGAGGGAGGTTGTTGTTTTGAAGTAATGGTCAGCTAAATGGTTCGTTTGAGTATATTCTGATGTTCTGGACTACAAGGGGCAAATCTATTGATTCCATTAAGTATTCTTATAAGCCAGTACAGCCTTTGAGAAGGACTTCGTTAAGTGTACGCTACTTATATGGAAAAAACTCCACAAGAAGCAATCCAAATTGCTTACCAAAAAAGATTGCAGGTTTTGGAGCATACTGACGAAGCACTTCGAATGTATAGCCAAGGAAGAGAGAGGCAAATTGAATTGAGTGAAGATGAGAAGGCAAACTTAAACATTCTTTCTTTTGGTATTGCAGGCGCAGTTCTCAGCTTTAGCCCAAGCTCAATTGAGAATGAACTAGTTCTATTTGGCTTAAGTATTTTAGTAGCAAATGCTTTTATTCTAGGTATTTTGGCTGCATGGCACCAAAGACGACTTAATATAAAGAATTTTGAAAAAGCCTCTAAACAAGTTCGAGAAATAGTGAATCCGTATTTTGATGCATATGATGATTTCATCAAAATAGAACCCTTAAACGAAGAGCTATGGAAAAAGCAGCACGATGCATATATAGAATACTTGGAGCAACAGAAAAATCGAGGAACCAAAGACCATATCGCAGAAAGGAGTATCTTAAGCAAAGGAGGTTGGTACTATGCAATTTTTGCCATTGGTTTTCTAATGGTATGTGGGGGCTTGTTCCAGAAGTATTATCTTGAGGGTGGCGATGTTACAAAAGTTGAAGTAACGAAGCCTATAGAAGTCCACGGTGCTGAATTATTATAGACGGAACGGAACAGTCTATTCGTTGTAATATTTCAAATTTCATACCACTTATGTTGCTCAAATTTAATCTGTTAGACAAGCTATAGACATGATGCAAATAACTGTAAATTCCGAATTATTGCGTTACTACCAGATTGTAAAATCTAGTAAGAATGTGCAAGTGGCGCGCGAGATGATGGGGCTTCAAAAAGATGAATATCTTCTGCGCTTTGAAGGAGGAAAAACTTGTACAACACGCACAAAAGATGCACTACGAAAACTGACTGATGCATCATCAGACGAGCAGTATTATTACAAAGAAGTTCAGGCGTATGTTCAAAAAAACATCATCGATTTTTACGACTTACCTTACGATGCAACATGGGTGCTTAGTTGCATATTCTACGGCTATCAATTCGTACCGGAACCCTTCACTGTACATCCGCCCCGAAAAAATGAAGAGGGCAATCTTACCGTTTCAGTTGAAGTTGCCCAAAGACTTAGTGCCGACTCCAAGCGTGAATTATTAAGGCAAGTAGGGAAAGCGGTAGAAGAAGGAAAGAATCTACTTACCAAAAGTAAATCAGATGTGGAGTACAAGAAGGTAAAACCAATAAACAACCTAGATGAGAAATATGCTTTGGCAAAGGAATATCCTGCACTAATAAAACTACCACCAGAGAAACGAAAGAAGGCAGAAGAGACTTTTGTTAAAAGGGCTGCTTCTACATTCAATAAGGAATTTGCAGCTTACAACCTATCTGAAGTCAGAACAGACTTAAAAGATTTTCGGAGAATATTTGGAGAAGAGAATATCCGCTAGTTTAAGACAAAAATTCGGGTGGAGAATACCGAAACGTTTAAGTCCCATTAGAGAAAGTTACATATTGGGTTTCAATACTTCTTGCAATGTCACGCAAAGAGTATTCACCAAAATTCCGGCTGACAATTGAGTTCTGCGACAACGATGAGGAGTCGATGGATGCGTTTGTGAATGCAATTAAGACAGTCATTGGCGCAGAAGAAGATGTTGTTCCAATTACCAATAAAACAACATGAGAGACTTTGACCCTACATATTCTGAAAGACTATATCGCAACGACAGATTCGGACAACAACATGCAGAGAATGTGAAGTATCTGTCAGAAACAGTTTTTAGTAAATATTCTCCTGTAGAATGCGACAAGTTATTGCAAGGAGTGTTTATAGACAAGACTGTTCATGTAGCAGATGACGATGATGAAAACTCTCTGACCAAAGAGGAGTTAGCCGTGTTGTTGGAACTCAAGGTTTGGGGGCGACTGCAAAGGAATCTCAGTCGGCTAGAAGAAAAGAGGGTCAGTCCAAAAGAATTTTTAGCAATGACCCAGAGTGCGAGGGCGTTGCATCTTGTTTCCCAATTAGGCAACCAAAGCACAGACAAGAAGACTGAAATATTTAGTCAAATTCAAAAATACAATAACGGAATGTATTTAGTCAGAGGCTATAAGCTGGTCGGCAACAATTACTATAAATTAGAGATTACCAAAGCACTCATTGGAAAGGCTACAAGCATGGACAGGAGAGCTACAGCTCTCGGCTCTATGAGACTGATGAAAGTGCTACTGAACGGAGTCGAGGAGTCTGTTCTACCCCACTGGTTACACAACAAAGACTCCACTCCACTCTTTGCATCCATCTAGTCAGCCTCGGAGTGGTATTGCATATTATTGGCTTAAATAAGCGAAATACTGCCTAGCATCAGTATAGAAATACCAACACTAAAACAAAAACTTATATAAGTTTTTATTCTTTTACATCGATGACCTTAGAAACTTATTCATCACTGGCATTTATGATTCGCCTTGGTCAGAAAGTAAAATTATACTTTTGTAACTTCTCAAACTTCTAAAAATTTAATGAAGAATTGGGCAAGACCAAGTACATTCTTTTGTCTTAAATGCATATTATACTGGGGTCAGTACTTGGCTTACTCTTAATATTTTCATGTCAGAAACTGCTCTCCAATTGTCCAGAGGACGGTCACCTGGAATTCAATTATCTAAGAACAAACAGCGTAATGAATTTATAGTTGGAATGTATATTGCTGGCTATACAGCAACTACGATTCTTAAAAATGTAAACAAGCTTGCTCAAAGTTCTGGTTGGGGTGAACTGGCAACGGAAAGAAGTGTGAAGCGGATTATTTCAGAACACTTTCAAGGTCATCCAATGTCAGCGGCAGAAGCCAAAGCATATGATTATGGAAGACGTGAAGCCGCACTGGCACAACTGCAAAAACTATACGAAGACCTTGCAACACTCTTAAGAAAGAAAGAGAAGGCTGGCAACCTCTCGCCATATGAATTTCAATATACAAAGCGCATTATGGCAAATATGCTTCAGAAAATTATAGAAAACAATGGCTGGAATGCCAGTAAGAAAAACCGTGGAAAATATAATCAAGGTGAGACACAAATGGAAATTTATGAACGCAATAGAGAAGAATTAATCCAGAATGAAGAAGGCAGACAAAAGGTAATCGACTATATAGATTCTTTTTTGGGAGATGATGAATAGTGCTTAAGTAAGCCAAAAAAGCCTTTATTTTTATCAGACTCATATATATAATTTTATTATATTTATTTAAGGCGCAACCCTGACTTCGGGGACTTAGCGTCTGTTCATCATAGGTAAATGTCAGAAACTTCTAAGCGCACCGACAAAGAAATTCAACTTCTGAACCAAATGCGTAAATGCAAAAATGAAATTGACAGGCTTGAATATGAGTCGGACTTATTAAGGATTCAGGACAAACAGGAAGCTTCATTTAAAAAAGCTCATGCCGCGGAGCTTGGTAGGCAACACTTAAAGAAGCTGTCAGCGGAGTATAGAAGGATTTGGCTCAAGCGCAGGAAGATTTAAAACGCATTTAACTCTTAACCCTTTCAGATTATGCACGACTCCACATCACAGGCTCTTAATTCTTATTTATTTACCCATTTCTATTATGTCTAATCCCCATCCTATCTTTCAATATATAAATACACAGACCAAGGAATCACAGGGGGGTCTAAGTAAAAATGCGGACACCTCCTCCGCAAAAATGCGGACACCCCCTAGCCAATCAACAAACGACAAGGACAAGTACGCCAAGAAGAAAGTCCAAGAGGGATTCAGAAACGCTTTAAAAATCTGGCATACCAATCCAACCTACCAAGGCAAAGAATATAAACAATGCACCAAAGTGGTCGCAGACATGTTCCCAAATCTCCCAGTCGAGGAGTTCTAATCCGACCTTTTAATTATATTTATATTATGAAGAATCAAGAATACAGCACCGAAATCGTTCCAATAACAGGGCATTATCCTGCTAAAAAGTCACAATATAATATTTGCACCGACTCTGAATTGGCATTAAAGGCTCTATTTTGCAGAGACTACTCAGAAAATTCTCGAATCGGAATGGCGCATGACCTTAAGAGTTACTTCAAATGGTTCGAAGATGTTAACGGCGAACCGTTCAGTTTAAAAAGATGTTCCTCAATGGACATCATAGACTTTAGAAGTTTTTGTCAGAATAGGGGGTTGGCTGTAGGCAGTGTGAACCGCAAACTTTGTACTCTCAAGCAATTTCTTAAAACTGCTAAGTCCGAGGGGCTAATAGAAAAAAATCCTGCGGAATCTGTGAAGCACTTAGCACAACAGACTTTAGCTCCCAGAGGATTAACACAACCAGAAGCTCGAAAGTTACTCAAAGAAATTGAACTAAGGGGAAGCTTGCGAGATATGCTTATAGTCCAATTAATGATTGGCGCGGGCTTAAGAGTTTCGGAGGTATCTAATCTTCAAGTTCAGGATGTTCATATAAGCGAACGCAAGGGCTATATAGATGTTCGACACTCTAAGGCTCGCAAGACTAGACAAGTTCCCCTTAACGCGAAGCTAAGGGCATTACTGACCAAGTATATAGAGACTACTAAGCCGACTGGCAAATTATTTTTCGGTCAACGAGGAGAGCTTTCAATCGCAGGTATTCAACAACTTGTGAAACGCTACGCAGAAAAAGCTGGACTTAAGACGACCCACAGTCATTCCCTGAGAAGCACTTTTGCTTATGCCTATTTGCAAGCTAATCCAAGCGACATAGTGGGGCTTGCCCAGATTTTAGGGCATCAGAACATAAATACGACCGCTATCTATACAAGACACAGACTAGACAACCTTCAGGAAAGGGTTGAAGGGATTCCTTATTAACCAAAGTTATAATGCATTATAAGTCCTTAAGCCGAGACATAAAAGAAATCTGCCAGCAGAGAGGCTTTGAGTGCTCAGAAGTAGGCAAAGTCGGCAAAGACAGACAGTATCCTTTATTACGGTTAAAAATTGAACCGCCTGAATATTTCAAGACCCTCTTAGTCATTTCTGGAGTCCATTCAGGAACGGAGCCTGCACCTGTTTCAGCAGTTGTGGAATTTCTTAGGGAATATGAATCTAAATATCCTGTGAAGCTGATTATTTTTCCCTGTCTTAATCCGAGTGCCCTATCAGAGGGAACAAGAAAAAACTGGGAATCCAAAGACCTCAACCGAAGTCGTCATTGGTATTTTCAACCAGAACAAACTCTGTGCCTACTTTATTCTTATGGTCAGAAAATAGATGCCGTAATAAGTTTGCATGAGGATTGGATGTCGAGACATGTTTACGGATTCGGATTTAACAGAAAATACAAAAGCTATTATCAGGAGTTATTAAAATCAGCAGAAGAATATTTGCCATTAGTCAGTAAAAAAATGCTCGAAGGAATGACAGTTGAGGATTCAGTTATATACAACATTTACGACACATCAATAGAAGCCCGACTCGCGGAAGCTGGAGTGCCAAGGTGCTTTTGTTCAGAAACAGGCTTGAGGGCTGATTTTAATAGCCGTGTCATGGCGAATGTGGCGATTATTCAAAGGGCGACAGAATCGCTGATTATGACATAAATAGAACAAAATATTTATCATGTGACGCTTGTTTGTATGCAAAAGCGTTAATTATGAAAATAGCTCTGTCACTGTAATATTCTACGAAGAGGCAAAAGAAGCCAAATTTCTATTGAAATTCCTAAATAACATAGTATAATATTTATGAAATATGACAAATGTCGCAAATGAATCTGACGGCCTCCTACAACAGGGAATTTCCACTGAAACAGCAAGTCAACCAACCGACATTTCAGTAGAAGATGTACGAGAGCAAATTCGCATTTGCTTGGCTCTCAGGGAAGAGCGATTACAAGTTAACCCCCATGCCCTAGAGCACTACCGAGCACTGTTTAGAGAATATTGCCAACAGATGCGATTCAGGGAGGCAATGGTCTGTCTCTATGCCTTACGTGATTTAGGAGAATCGCCTTCTCAGACAACCATAGAAGAAATAGCAAGTGTAACTAATGTAGACCTTAGAGAAGTGTTACAAACTTTTGCAGATGATTCAGACACAGAAGTGAATGCCGAGCAGATTGATTTCCAACATGTTCTGATTGAAGCAATTATTAAACCAGTTTCTGGCGAGCTACCTGCGCATATAGAACTACAATACCAAGACGAACCACCCACTCTTTCTATAGAACACGATGCCGAACACAAAGGAATGTCTAATAGGTTTCGTTATAGAATCACTCTCAACGGGGAGGGAGAAGTGGTTGTCGGTGAGCCATCACTTACAGAGGTAAATGAGATTACCATTCCTCGTCCTCCATGGACTTATGAGCAACTAAGGAACATCCGAAATGGATGGCGACGCACATTAATAGCAGACCCTATTCTTCATCCAAGACATTCCAGCACCACTCTTGTACTGGCAGAGTACCAAGAAGATGCCGAAGAAGCATTGTCTCAATCATTGGATGAAAAAGGTTCTGCACTTGGAGTCATGGCAACTGCTACTGGTAAAACAGTGGTTGCACATAAACTTGCACAACGCAGAAGAGAACATTCGTTACGGCAACAAAATGACCCTGGACGGACTCTTTTCCTTGTAGACAATACCATCGTTCTTAGTGAAGCAGCTGAGAAATTTCAGAGTCAAATGGGTGGCGAGCTTTCTGTTGGTCAGATTTATGAAGGTGTAGAGCAAATGGGAGACATGACATACGCCACACCTTCTTCGTTGCGTTCCATTGAGCGACTACAACGCCTATTTGAAGCTGGAAAAATTGGAACAGTGATTCTCGATGAAGTGCACCATCTACCCGCAGCACAGAACGCACAATTACTAAAAAGACTACGAGGAGCAAGTCAGGATAGGGGCTGGAATACAGACTTCATCGGTCTTACAGCTACGGAAATCAGACCAGACGAAGCTAGCGTACTAGCATTCTTCGACAGGCGGGTGGGTTATGAGTATTCAGTTGCTGATGGATGGGAAGAGGGTTACCTTACACCTCTGCGTATTCAGGAGGGGGACCGCGACATTAATCCAAGAGGGGTCGGTCCGATTTTGCCAGAGCACGACCTCTATGAAACATACAGAGAGAGAAGGTACGACCCATCTCGATTTCCTTACCTTTCCGGTCTCTACAATCGCGAATTGGAAAAACATCCTCTGCCACGAGGATTAGTATTGGCTCCAAACATTGCATCAGCAATTCGATTTAACAATTATCTCAATAATCAGACAGACATCGTTTCAACATGTTTGACCTCTCAACACAAAAACGAGGACCCAGAGTGGTTTGAGCAAAGTTACCAAGCGTGGAAAGCTGGGAAATGGCCTGAAGGAAGTAAATACGAAGGTAGACCTGTGCCAACCTCAGCCGTTGCAGTCGACATTTTCCGCGAAGGTGTGGATGTTCCAGACATCAATGTATTGCTGAACTGGGCTGACACGGATTCCATTATTCGATTCATGCAAGGTATTGGAAGAGGATTACGCTTAAGCCCCTACAAAACCAATCTCTCTGTTATTGATTCCGTAGGACTATTCCGCAAAGTGCATCTTCTAAAGTACTTAGGAGGAATGTTTACTCGATTTGGGCGAAACAAGAAACCTCGGGCAGGAGGACGTGGAGGAGAAACAGATGTGTCTGGCTATACCGATGTTGAAGTTGATGTGGATGATGGAACTATGAGAAGTGTTCAAGAGATGTTGGGCTGTAGTGGTGATGTCTCAAAAATTGTTATTGATTTTATGGAGTCACATCATGAGCACCTGTGCTACAGGTACGGTACTTACCTAAACATGGACACAAGAGAGTTCCCTCGCTTTGACCAATTTATTGCTCAACGCTGTGGTTATGAATCTGTGACACAACTGAATGAATACTTAGAACAGATGACAACAAGAATCAGCAGTGGTGACCTAGATGCTGCCCGAGAATTTAGGTCAAAGATTTTACCAGCATTTATAAGTGTAGGTTACAACCCTGAAAAGTATGAAGACCAAAGTACTGATGAGATTAAAGTTAATAGTACCAATGCCCTCGTTTTTTGGCGTTTACATGAGAAATTAACTTTGAGTAAAAACCCACTTTCGGAAAAAGAGCTGTTCAGGATTCTGCCTGAATTTGATAAAAACAAAGAGGAGAAAACAAAGGCGCACTTTGCTAACTTACGCCATTTACGATTGGGTGTCTTTGGCTTCACTCAAAAAGAAATGGTTAGAGAGTTCATAAGAGAACTACCAAAAGATGATTTGGAAAAAGATGAGGGCAAATTAAGAATGCAACTGGTAGGCATGGAAAAGGACCTAGAAGAACACAACCAAGAATTGGTGCTCAGTTGGGCAGAAGGAGAAAGGGGCAAGGGTGCTGATGTAGAAAGTGATGCATTTGTACAAGGCGGTCATACTGGAAACTGGGATGCCAATACGTGGCAAGATTTAGCATCAAGCTTGTACATTATTCATCCAAGACTTAAAGGTAAAATCGGATTTGATGATTTTGCTTTGCCAAAAAAAGAATTTCACGACCTTCTTATAAAACATGACCTATTGAGGAATACTCCTCAAAATCTGCGTGAATTTATTCGACGCTTCGAAGTGCTTACATCCGAATACTGTACTTACTTAACTGGTGCTCCAGAGCAAAGAACAAGTGCAACGACTAAACTAGCGGGGTTCTTTGCAGAAGAAGGCAATTACTCGTTCGTCGACCCAGAAGTTCTTACACAAACTACAATCAGGAAGTTGATTAGCACAACGAATGATGTTGAAAATGCACAGGGAAAGTGCAAAGACCTGACTGAAGCCGACCATTCAATCGCCTCATCAATGTCTGACCTGCTGAAGCTGGGTGGTATTATAACTGTTGTTAGTCCAGAAACATTAGAAGGCTTGTCGCTGACGCTCGAAAGACAGGAGAAGTTAAACGATTACCAACTAACTACATCGTCCGAGCGTGAAGGTGTACGCATAGAGCCCGAAACACCTGCATTGACTATGAAAGTACGAGAAGATGGAATTGGCATTCCGCACTGCTACATATTCGATGGCGACACAAGCTCCACCGAAGTTGCGTATCAGCAACTCGATGTTGTTGACCGTGAAGTATACCTCGATGGAATGATTGAATCACTTTCTATGTTACAGAATCGGTATCAGGGACAGCTTGTATTCATTGTTCCAAATGACAGACCGGAATCTCAATTCTTCACCGACCTTATGCAAGCAATTCTCTCTCGAACAGACTGGAACGTCTTAGGCCATATTTCAGAAGTTGAACCGTCGGGAAGCAAGCACAAGATGAATTTTACTTTTGAGGGTATTGATGGTAGCAGATTGAGTTTCCTAGACCCGCAAAAATTGCACTACTACCAAGCCTACCTCAATACTGGTACAGCAAATGCTAACAGACATCTTGCGTACATCTATGCTCAATGGGAAGAGTTTAAGCGTCATCTCATACCACTTCAGGGCGAGTTCAATAGCAAGATGGAACAATTTGAGACCGACGGTCAAAATGGTGATGCGGTAACGTACCTGAAAGCTGCTGTAGCCGAACGTATGGGTCGAAAAGTTGTCGGAAGGGCTAACAGACATGCTTTAGTTGGTGTATGTGGGAGATTAGATGTGGAAGAAGACACGAATGCACCAACGGAGTTCCAAGTACTCAATGCCACTCTCTTTGAAATTTCTAACGCTTTCTGGAAGAAAGGGTACAGAAAGAAAACGCAGGATAGCCTGAGAGGACTGTGTACAGAGTTAAGTTCGTACCTATTCACCTTAACAGACAGAAGTGGAGGGGCTGTGCCATCTGAATTACGAGAAGAATTTAAGAAGTTTACACTAGATGTTCTAACTCACATTCGTGAGACTGGTAATTGCCCTGAAGAAATTGGTGAAGTAGCAGACAAACTAAAGGCACAAATTACTCAATTGAGAGAAGCAACAGTGTCAGTTACTAAGAGCACAGAAGAAGATGTTGCAAAAGCACCTAAGGCTCTTGAGGAGGAAGTAAAGTTACCTCCGTTCTTCAATGAAGATGGCGAACTACTCTTCTGGTTTGGTGTAGCTGGAAAAAATCGTACCATGCACTGGGACCCACAATGTCCGAACCTCACCAAAGCAAAGAAGCAGGAATCTACGGACTCGGACACGCTTTCTTGGGACAGGAAGAAGTACAAGCTATGCAAACAGTGTAAGCCACCCAACTTCCATTATTGGGATGATTACAAAAGAGACTTTCGAAAGAAGTACAAGGACAAGGTGCTAAAGCAAGATGAGGATGAGTAATACCTGCGCCTTTGCAGAGTTACTGATGTACAGTTTGGCAGGAATACAAGATTAAGTGAAATAACCGTGTAATCATTTCTTATTTATTCGTGTTTTACGGGGAGTTTATTTTCAATCCGCTCCATTATCCCAAAATTATATTAAGTCCGCTCTAATCAAAAGTATGTAAGATTGTGTCTATGTCTGGTAGAGAGGTTATGTCCACTTTTTGGCTTATACAAGCAAAAATCATAAAAGTTGTATAAGTTATAGAAGTACTTATGATTACAGATTCCGAATAACAAGAGGTGGACTTTAACGAAAGAAATATAACCCATATGTCTATTCCCAGAAGTCCAATATATTTCTATTTATGGTCAAGAATATCAGAATCGGGGCGTATCTTCGAGTGTCAACATCTGACCAAGCCAGAGAGGGGTATGGACTAGAGACGCAACTTCGTCACATAAAAAATACTGTTACTGCACACGAAGCAGATGGCTGGCAATTGGTAGACACCTACAGAGACGAAGGAGTGTCGGGGTCATTAATGCGCCGTAAAGAGTTGGACAGAATGTTATCAGACGTACGAAAGGGGAAACTGGATTTGATTATTGTGTGGAAGGTAGACCGTTTAAGTCGCGGACTAAAAAACCTTTTAGAAATCGTAGACCAAATAGGTAAACACAATGTGGACTTTAAGTCTGTAACAGAACCATATGACTCAACTTCAATTGGCATGTTATTATTCCAGATTATGGGAGCAATGGCTGAGTTCGAGAGGAACAACATTAAGGAACGAACTTATGAAGGAAAAATAACGGCACTTAAAGCTGGATTTTGGGTAGGCACAAGACCGCCATATGGGTACACCTCCAAAGGCAAGAAAAAGAACAAGCAACTTGTTATTGATGAAGAAGAAGCTAAGTGGGTCAGAAAGATGTTCGACTGGTTTGCAAATAAGAATTGGTCAGTAGAAAAAATTGCGGAGGCGTTAAAAGCAAAGAATGTGCAAACACGACTCGACAAGAAAAAGCGGACGAACAAGGTTACAAAAAAACCTTTGAAGAAAGCTCCACCCTGTCATTGGAATCCAGACACCATTCGTGGCATGTTAAAAGCTACAAACTACATCGGGTATTACTATTTTGGAACACACACAAAGATTGACGGTGTCCGTATTCAAAAACCCGAAAATGAATGGGAGAAAGGCGTTTGCCCTCCCATAATTTCAAGACCATTGTTTCAAAAAGCACAAAGGCGTTTGGCTGTCAGTAACAGCAGGCATAACGCTAATAAAACGCAATATCTACTGAACGGAAAAATCCGATGCGGAGAATGCGGCTCCGCCTATGCGGCATACACATCGGCAAAGGGTACGAAGGGCTACAGGTGCATTAAGAAAAATCGGACAAAGGTGATTACCACCAAATGTACCGCCAGAGAAATCTCTGAAAAGAAGCTACTTCCTCCCGTGTGGGAAATCGTAGAACGATGCCTGACCAAGCCCGACAAGGTTTTACAGGAAATCGAAGATGAATTGCAGAAGGATTCCATGTATCAGGCACTACAAGAAGAACGAGAGGAAGTAACTGCGAAGTTGGAACAAATGCGCCAGACAAGGCGTGATGTCAGGGGCCTGCATCGTATGGGACACATCACTATGGAGGAACTTATTGAAACTTTGGAGTTGATTGAGAAAGACAGTAAAGAATTGGAAACTGAACTGTCGGCGGTAGATTCACAACTTCGCATCGAAGAGGACAAGGAAGACAAGGTGTTGTCACTAAAAGAACTCAGGAAGCGTTTCAACAGCAATCTAAAATGTCTAACTTATGAAAAGAAGCGCGAGCTGTTACAGCAAATCGTCAAAGAAGTCCGACTGGAAGGAGAGGACATGAAAATCACTCTTCGCGTGCCTAAAATGGTTCAGGAGGAACTAAATAAAACGAACTATTTAGATGGTGGTCCCAGTAGGAATCGAACCTACATTTACCCCTTAGGAGGGGGTTGTTCTATCCATTGAACTATGGGACCTTTGGTATTCATTGTATCGAAACTGAATGCAGAAAGCTTTGCTTTCTGCATGCGCGACGGCGCCGTCGCGCATGCGTCACAGAGTGACGCATCAATCCGAATTTATCACATTACCAATCTCCTCTGCCATATCCTCAGCAGCCTTTTTAGCGGCATCCTTCCAGTCAGACCCACTCGAAGCGAAGATTATTCCTCTTGATGAGTTTACGATCGCACCGGTTCCGTCAGGAATAAATCCATTTACAATGTCAGCCGCTCCCCCACCCTGAGCGCCATATCCCGGAATCAGAAATGGGCAGTGTGGCATTAGAGTGCGCAAGTATTTAAGTTCTTCTGGATAAGTTGCGCCGATGACTGCACCAACTGCACTTAAGCTTGTTTCTGGCCCCAAAACTTCAGTTGCCCAGCTTTCTACGAGCTGTGCCATGTGTTCATGAATACTCTCGTCCCCCGTTGGAAGATCTTGAAGCTCTCCTGAGCTTGGATTTGAAGTTTTAACTAGAACGAAAATACCTTTGTCATTTTCTTTGCAGCGTTCGATAAATGGCTTAACTCCATCTGACCCCAGGTAAGGTGAAACTGTCAGTGCGTCAACCGGACTTTCCTTATGTAAATAAGCATCGGCATATGCATCGCATGTTGAACCGATGTCGTTGCGTTTTCCGTCAGCTATAACAAGCAGATCTTTTGTCTTCGCGTATTCACATGTTTCCCAGAATACTTTCATTCCTTCCCAACCCATTATCTCGAAGTAAGCGAGCTGAGGTTTGATTACTGGAGCTGTGTCAGCAATTGAATCAATGATGCCTATGCAAAATTCAAAGACACCAGCAGGGTCCTTCGAAATTCCTTCAGGCAGTTTATTCAGATTAGGATCAAGGCCAACACAGATCGGAGATTTATCTTTGGATTTTGCTGTTAAGGCGTCAGTAAAATGCATCGGGCGTATGGTATCAATTATTCGAGCCAAATATCCAGCGGATCGATAAGATTTTTGAAATTTAATGAGGTCCAAGGCCACTCATTGGAGTCAGATACGAGTTTGTGATGGAGAGCATTATTATGAATATAGCGGATTGAGTTTGCTCTCTGTCTTTTGGTTTTGATATGGCGATCATAATACCCTTTTTTCCAGCATAGGTCTGATGGGTGGATGCAGAAAGCTTCGCTTTCTGCACACGCGACGGCGCCGTCGCGTGTGCGGCGCGGTAGCGCCGCATTGTCCCCGTCGTCCCGCGTGCGTCGCTTTAGCGACGCATGGAAGTCTCGATTACTATTGCATTTGAATGATTGAATGAACTTGGATAATCCTCTTATTCCCGGATTTAATAGAATATGCATGTGATTTGAGAGGATGCAAAACGCGTATACCTGAGCATTCTGTATGTCACGATTAATAAACAGGCTGTTAATTAATATTGTCGGCACTCCATTTAACGTTAACCATGGAATTCCATCTTTCGTGTTCGTTGTAATATGGAATAGGCCATGCTGTGAATAATGCGTTTGCGTCATATACCTATGTTTTGTCTGTATTGCAGAGCCTCTCCTATGTGCTCAGTATGAATATTTGTATCACCTGATAAATCTGCGATAGTCCTGGCTACTTTAATAACCCGGTGATATGCGCGTGCTGATATATCCATCTTCACTGCGGCTTCTTTTAGGAGCGTCATAGCTTCACTTTCAAGCACACATAGCTCATCAAGATGCTTAACATTCATTTCGTTGTTGAGTGAAACCGGAGCATTTCTAAATCTTTTAAATTGCTTTTCACGCGCGCTTGTTACGCGCGAAAGTATTTGCGAACTTGTTTCACAATTTGCACCGGGAGCCTTTTGCAAATCCTCAATCGGTACGGACTGAACATCTATCGTCAGATCAATTCGATCAAGTAGCGGCTTGGAAATCCTCTTTTGAATTTTAATTGCGTTGCCTGCAGAAAATTCCGGAGGATTCATAGCGGCGACCATAATAAAGTCAGCGGGGAAAGTTACACTGCCGTGCGCGCGTGTAATTGTTATCTGGCGATCTTCTAAAGGCTGACGAAGAACTTCCAAAACTTGTGCGGGAAATTCAGCCAGCTCATCCAAAAACAAAACTCCTCTGTGTGCCAAAGTGATTTCACCGGGGCGGGGGATTTGTCCGCCTCCAACAATACTCACGCCGCTTGCTGTGTGATGGATAAGCCTGAAAGGTCTTTGCTGAATTAGGGGAGTGTCTGCCGGAAGCTTGTTCGCGATCGAATAAATCTGAGTAACTTCGATAGATTCCTCGTTATTCAGAGCGGGAAGAATGCCCGAAAAAGCCCTAGCTAATAACGTTTTCCCGGACCCAGGGGTTCCGCTTAAGAGCACATTGTGTCCTCCGGCTGCTGCGATTTCCAGAGCTCTTTTTGCATGCTCTTGTCCGCGAACATCTGCGAAATCAATCCCATTTCGGGTTCGGTTTTCGGATTCGGGTTCGGGCGGAGGCAACGCAGGCTCAGGAGTTGCTTCTCCCATGATCACATCAACAAGTTCAGAGATCGAACTAACTCCGATTACATTAAGTCCGGAAATAATCGCGGCTTCCGATGCGTTAACTTTCGGGACAACAAGTGTAGAGATGCCGCGCTCTTTACATGCGATTGCTGCAGGCAACACTCCAGTCACATGTCGAAGTGAACCGTCGAGTGCAAGCTCGCCGAGAAATGCCATGTCGTTACAAACATGATTGTCCACCAAGAGTGATCCGTCGATCATTACCATGCCGAGCGCGATGGCCAAGTCGTAGCGCGGACCGGACTTCTTTAGGTCAGCTGGTGCGAGGTTAACAGTGATCACCTTGCTAGATGGATACTTTAATCCGCTAGATCGCAAAGCCATGCGTACACGTTGTTTACTTTCCTTAACAGCTGTGTCACCCAGGCCCACAATGTGCATATTGGGTTCATCGCCTTTGGTTGCACCCACTTCGACGTCAATCTTTTCACATTGAAGTCCAAACGAGGCAAAGGATGTTAATTTTGCAAGCATAGGATTTGTGTAATAGTGGCTAAGTGTACTATAGTACACCCATATATCAAGCAAAAAGTTGAACCTATGTTCACCTATTGGTACCCATGAGTGTATGAGCGCCCCTCGTAAACAAATTAAAACAATTAGTAACGAATCCCCTGCTTTGGCACCCCACTTAAAACTTGGAAAAACAGGTGAAGATATTGCTGTCAGATACCTTAAAAAAAATAAATTTCTGATATACAAAAAGAACGTCAGGTTAGGACATGACGAGATAGATATCATTGCATTCGACACGCAAGAAAAGGTATTGGTTTTTGTAGAAGTTAAGACACGGAAGAAAAGTCAGAATAATTATTCTCCACTTATGAATTTAACTCACGCTAAGAAAAAGAAAATGATCAGAGCAAAAAACAAATGGATTTCTAGAAATGAGTATGAGGAGGGAACAAGAGTCGATGTGATTTGTGTGGCGGGCGGGTCAGTTGTTGATCATTACAAAGGTATATCAGCAAATTAGCTGATTAGCAGATTGGCAGATTAGCTAATCTGCTAATTGCTAATCTGCTACCCTCAAAACATCAATACAGTCACTTGCTTCGATGAATCCACTATCCTCTTCAATGGCCATCTCTGCTCATCTTCATCACTCTCCATCATCTCTTCAAATACTCTCCTCTTCTTATCACCTTTAAGTATGAGGATATGCTCGCTTGCTGATCCGATAACATTAAGCGTAAGAGTCAGTCGATCATGAACATCAAACACATCAGTAGTTGCATGCAATGTGAAGTGCTCATCAGAAACGGCAGAGTCGGGGAGTGGGGGAAACAAACTTGCAATGTGGCCGTCTTCTCCCATTCCCAGCAGTACCACATCAGGCAGCCATTCGCTGAAGAGCTCCTGTAGATCAGAAGTGTACGATTGGGCACAATCCGAAATGTTAAGAGAAGTGTCCGGGAAAAAAATCTCAGAAGAGGGGATTCGCGCATGCTTTAAAAGGGTGTCACGGACCATTCCTTGATTAGAGAACTTGTCATCGGGTGACACATATCTTTCATCGATCAAGAAGACCGAAACCTTGTTCCAATCAAGTTCAGCTTTTCCAAGCTCGGTATAAATTGGACGCGGGGTTGAACCACCGGAGAGTCCGAGTGTGCAGTGACCACGACGATCGAAAGCGCGATTGATTGAGTCAGATAAAAGTTGAACACCCTTGGAGGTGAAGTCAGAGTCAGAATTAGCTTTTATTATTTCCATCAACGACATGATAAACCAAAACAAGCTTATAAAAAGTCTAAAGGTAAATGATTTATGTCAATCACAATTAAAGCAGCCTTTTGATATTCTTCTCGAAGAATCTTCCCCACTCACTCTATGAAAAAAATAGTTCTCTTGGCCACTTTATTAATCTTTGCTGCTGCAGCCGGACCGGCTTACTTCGGTGCTGTGCCAATAGCGGAAGCGGCAGAAAAATGCTCTGCAGCAAAGACGCGAAAATGCTTAGATAAGAACAAGAAGTGCGTTGTATTGGGTGGTAAGCAAATGTGCAGAGGAAAATTTAAAGGAGCGAAAGCCTGTACGGGAGGCAAAAGGAAGGAGTGCAAATCGCAAGGAAAAAGGTGTGTTGTGAAAAATAGGCAGGCGGTTTGTGTGGCAAAGAAAGGCGGTAATGCTAGGTGCACGGATGCAAACAAGAAACAGTGTAGAAAGAAGGGCAGGAAATGTGTTATGAAGGATCAGCAACCGATTTGTGTTGAGAAGGGCGGTGGTAAAGTTGATCCGGCGTTAAAAGCAGAATTTAAGAAAGCAAAGAAGGCTAAAGCTGAGGCATGGAGGAATTACAAAGCGATCAAGGTTAAAGAAAGAAGTAAGTTCAAAGCTACAAGGAAGGATGCTTTTGGTGCATATAAGGCAGAAAAAGCAGAAGCAAGAACCGAATATAATGATTACAAAAAGGTCTTTGCTCAAAAAAGGGCAGAATATAAGAAGTGTCGCAAAGAAGGTGCGAAAGAGAAGTGTGCGGAACTCAAATCGGAGTACAAAGAGGCTCGTAATAAAAAGAAAGAGTTAAGACTTGAGTATCAGAAACTTAAGAAGGAAATTCGAAAGAAATATAAGGACTATAAAGTTACCTTAAGGCAGGAATTCAAGGCAACACTAACTGAGTCACGCAAAGCGTACGAAGAAGCAAAGGCTGCTTTCGGAGCTGTTAAGGCTAAGTACAAACAAGCTAAGGGGTCCAAGTAATTCCATCCTTCCCGATCCACTCGTCAGTTTCTTTCGGTCCGTTAGTACCCGCTTTGTATTTGAATAGGGGAGTTTTCTCTTCATCCAAATAGGTCTGAACAGGATCAATGAGTCTCCACGCGGTCTGCACTTCATCAAACGTCAGGAACCACTGCCTTTTGCCGTATATTGCCTCTAGCATCAATAAACTGTGTTCTGGTAGGCAATCTCCTACGCAGACCAACGGGTCCTCCAGCAAAAGCTTCCTAAATTGCGGTTTACTGCCTCCTTTCTTGGTTTGGAGATGGAGCTTCATTCCAGCTTCTCCCTGCAATATTATGTCCAAACAGTTCGCACACGCTCCCTCACATCCCTCAGGACCTTCGCTAAATGTTATGGAGATACGAGTCTCTTTCTTCTTGAGCATTTTTCCGGATCGAAAATAGAAGGGGACTCCTTGCCAGTCTTTGTTGCGCGACAGAAGTTTAAGTGCAGCATAAGTATTTGTTCTAGAATTCTTTTCAACTCCTTCCTCGTCAGCATAAGAATCATATTGGCCCTGCAAAACAACGTCTCCAAGATTAGATGCAGGAGGAAGATAGAATTGTTTGAGTGCTTCGGACCTGGCTTTCGTCAGAGATGATTCTTTTTCGACCAAGTTCATCGTCAGCAATGATGCCATCATAAGCATGTGGCTTTGGAACATGTCTCGAAATGTTCCGGTTTCCTCAAAGTAACCTGCACGCCCCTCCAATCCTTGTGATTCAAAGGCAGTAACCTCAACGTGGTGTATCAGGTTTCCAGAAAGAATATGTTCAACAACTGGATTTGCGTAACGCAAATAAAAAATATTTCTGACAGCTTCTTTACCAAGATAATGATCAAGTAAATAAATTTCTTCTTCCTTAAAACAACCGACTAACTCTTTCTTAATTTCCTCAAAACTTTTCAAGTCATGGCCGACTGGCTTTTCTACAATACAACGAAAGGGGATTTCTTTTTTGTGAACTCCACCTTTACATAAATTCATGGCAACGTCAGAAAACGCTGTGGGTGGAACGGAAAAATAAGCGAGCCTGACCGAGTCCTTCCATCCCGATTCAATTCTAGTCAGCTCATCATTAAACGCAGAAAAATCCGCCTCCTCAGAATATTGGCCTTGATGGTAATGAACGTGCGTCAGAAAATCTTTGAGAGCATCTTCTGTTACAGCTGGCATGTTGGTTCTGACAGAATCTTCAACGAGCTTCTTGAATTCTTCGACATTCATTTCTTTTCTGGAGAATCCAACAATTGCGTAATCTTTGGGCATTCTCTTTTTTAAGGCCAGCACATAAAGCTCAGGATAGAGCTTAAGTTGGGCCAGATGCCCGGACGCTCCGAAAATTATCAGGCTGAAGGAAGTATTCGTTATTGTGGTCATAATTGATGATTCTGAATATATGGTAAATGAAGTTCGTCTGTTGTAGTATATATGACATTCTTACCCTTATTTATTATGAAAGGAAATGAAAAACTAAATCCCGTCCGTTTTGGGCTAGCACTTGGAGCTGTCTGTTTCATTGGCACATTGGCCTTGGGTGTAACAGCTGGTTACTTTGGCTATGGAATGGAATTAGTCAGTCTGATGGGTTCTGTATATCCAGGATACGACCCAACAATGCTTGGAGCATTTATGGGAGCGGGATCCGGTCTTGTAGATGGATTCGTTGGAGGATGGTTGTTCGCGTGGTTCTATAATATAGTCTGAAGACTTAGGTTGCCTTTGTAGAAACAATGATTGTTGAAGTTAACAATCGACACGCTACGCTGTCAACAATCAACACGCTCGCCTTCGGCTCGCTGTCAACAAGTTGATTGTCGAAAGGCCCGAAGGGCCGTGTTGATTGTCGATTGTTAATGCAAATGTTAATTAAAATATATCTGGTACAACTCTGTCTACTGTCAATTTAGCCTTAGTCTAAGCTAAAAAGTTAGAGATATTGAAGTCTGACATGCTAAGGATTATTGTCAATGATGATTTAACCCTCATCGATTATGCTATTAAGCGAGCAGGGAAGCGCGGTACATGACGAACAGAAATTAAGCCTATTGCTTAGCAGGCGGCCGGATCTACTTAGGCCAAGAGAAAAAGCTTTGGCAATGGGTCAACATCATTGCAGAGAGGCGCGCGGATCCGAAAGTGCGTTACGCAGATTTATTCAATTTGATACGACACATAATGTGGCAAAATGTATGTTCAAAGGAAGTTGTGCTCATGCCGAACAATGCAAAGTGGATGCAGTCTAAATAAATCAGGATAACTACTTGCAGCTATGCTTGAAGATCACTCCTTTCTACCCAGATAAAATCTTCACCTACTGATTTTGCAGCTTTGCCAGATAATGCGATCATAATCTGGGAATCAAGTCTACGGGATACTATGCCAAGCAATGGTTCTATGAGGGAAGCAGTTCGATTGCGTCCAAGCTCTACCATAGTGTTGGCAGGGATTTCTACTGGAGAACCTCTTTTAAATGGGTCGGTCTTATGCGGTTCATTTTGTTTCGCATGCGGTCTATCTTGACGTGGTTTGTCGTTCATATATAGTAGTATTATAACAAACTTGCAATATTTCACAATTAGCCCAAATTCCCTCATATTTCACTTGTCTCCATCCCAAATTCGAGTACTGTATGTCCAACAACATCGTCCTATCAAGAGTGGCGTTTTAGGGATCTGGCCCAATGAATCGCCCACCAACTCTTCAATCGAAGTAAGTGGTAAATCCAGACCCTAAATGGGAAGATAGCTTGAAAATCGCTCTTCCTCTGCAGGGAAGAGTTCTTTAAAACAACAATCGACACGTCATGCTTTGCATGACTGTCAACAATCAACAATCAACATAGTCGATTGTTGAAAGGCGCCGAAGGCGCTGTGTTGATTGTCGATTGTCTCCTAATTTATTCCAACAAATTATTATGTCTTACTTTTTCACTTCTGAATCCGTAACCGAAGGTCATCCTGATAAAATTTGCGATCAGATCAGTGACGCAATACTAGACGCAGTACTTACTGACGATCCCAATGGCGCGTGCTGTTGCGAGTGTTACACGACTACAGGGCTCATCGTAGTTGGTGGTGAGATTACAACTACAACTTATGTTGATGTTCAAAAAGTCGCGCGCGATGTGCTTAAAGAAATTGGTTACACCGATGCGGATTTTGGAATTGATTACAAGAGCTGCAGCGTTATCAACGCGATTCACGAGCAGAGCCCGGACATTGCACAGGGGGAAGCGTCAGAAGATGGTAAGCATAAAGCACAGGGAGCGGGAGATCAGGGACTGATGTTTGGATACGCATGCAACGAAACACCGGAGCTTATGCCTCTTCCCGTCACATTGGCTCACAAATTAGCCAAGCGCTTAGCTGAGGTCAGAAAAAACGGAACAATTCCCTACCTCAGGCCTGATGGAAAGACTCAGGTAACTATTGAATACGATGATAATCACAAGGCGCTCAGAGTTGATACTGTTGTAATCGCAGCTCAGCACAATGATGGCATCGATGGAACAAAGATCAGGTCAGATATTCTGGAGCATGTAATAAAGCCTATTTGCGGAAGCTTGCTCGATGCAAATACGAAGTATCTGATTAACGAGACCGGCACGTTCATCATTGGCGGACCTCATGGAGATACGGGACTAACTGGTAGAAAGATCATCGTTGACACTTATGGTGGAGTTGGAAGGCACGGCGGAGGTGCATTCAGTGGAAAAGTACCAAACAAGCAGGACAGAAGCGGAGCTTACATGGCACGTTATGTTGCAAAGAATGTTGTCGCGGCAGATTTAGCTGAAAAGTGTGAGATACAAATTGCATATGCGATTGGATACCCCGAGCCTGTATCAGTGAACATTAATACTTTTGGAACTGGTAAAGTCCCCGACCGCGCAATCGAAGAAGCTGTAAAAGAAACCTTCGATATGACTCCTGAAGGAATCAATCGCGATCTGGATCTGCTTAAGCCTCAATACCGCCAGCTTGCAGCTTATGGGCACATGGGAAGAGAAGATCTGGGCGTTAGATGGGAGCAGACGGATAAGGCTCAGGAATTGCTTAGTGCGGTGCAGAGAAAAGAAGTAGCTGTTAATTCTTGATCTATTCGCATATTTAATAAAAGTTAAAATGATGTCTGAATTGCATACTTTATTAAGAAAGCCTTTCCAAGAAAGGGTTACGGCAATGGGGGTAGAGGATGACGTTAGAGCTACTATGCCAAAAGATTGCCCTATCGTTGCAGGTGGCTTTGAGGAGCATGACCACGCAGGTCAAATTGTCTATATGGTTTCATCTATGACTGGTGCTACAAATGAACAAGTATGCAAAAAATGTTTCCGAGATTGTGATGCACGACAAGCCGAATATGAAGTGCCATAGTTTTGGTGGATTTGGAGGTGAAATTATTTAGTCAGTTTTATAATCGGCATATTACTGCAGATATCTTTATCAAGAGTGATCCAATCACTACTGGAGAACCCCACTTTACTGATGATATCGCGGATTTCTTTTTCTTGAATTAGACCACGGAATCGGGCATCTTCGGACATGGAAACCAGAAGTTTTATCAGATCGTAATCTTCTTTTGGACATCTCTTATCCTCAATCAATTTATCTACAACTGCGCGGGCCTTGGGGTATTCAACGTACCCATTCCTGTCAGCTGTATGGAAATACAGGTCAACTTCTATGTAACTGAATAGGGGATACTTGCGTCCTTCTTTAAAGGCCCAATTACTTATTAGTTCATCAAAACGGTCAGATTCATTGTCATAAAGAATATTTCCTTTGCAGTAGAAAATTCCTCCAGGCTTGAGCGATCGATGCATTCTCTCAAAGAATTGTTCCAGTACTTCTTTTCCAATAACGTTGATTGCTCTGTGTCCGATGATTACATCATAAAAGTTTTCATCTTCGATATTCAGCCAATCAATCTCCAGAAAATTCTCACCTTCAAACTTTTCTTCCGAGTAACTAGTTAAGATTTCGTAATGTGAACGCTCAAAGTCTGCAACGTTTGGTTTAATTCCAAGTCGTTTACAAAGTGATCGATATTCTATTGTCGATCCAAGGATCAGAGTTTTTTCATTATCAATGCCTGACATATCTTCTTCCAATAATTGCAGTTCCTCCTCAGATGGCCTGGCGGGCACAGGGAACTTGTCCCAAAGCTCAGCATAATCCCAGCTTGCGGCTTCATCATCTGCGAAACCTGAGGTGTCGTCATTCATATTGTTGATTGTAGCATCTAACGTTTCGGCTTGTGCGAAGAATTTTTTGCTTGAGGTGGGATCAATTGGTATTCCGTATTTATTTCTAATGAGATTCATCATGTTTTGCATTTGTGCATACATGTCCAATTGCCATGCCAATAAGAAATATAATAAACGCCGTGATGGAAACAGAGAGCGAGATTATTAGATAGTCGTAGCTGTGGTCATGCACTGGTGGGAATGTGCAGGTCGGAGTGTAATTGCACGTGAGCATAATCAAGATAATACCTGGCAATCCGATGATTGATGGTAATGCAAGCCCATAAAATTCACTCAAATCAGTAGCTATTGCAGCATACATCCATGGAGAGTACATAAGCAGTGCAATAATTCCTCCTGCTGGCCACTTTTCCTCCGTAAGCTCATCGGAAAGCCCATACCAGTTCTGTATCAACCACATCCTCAACATTGTTTCTGCTGTATATCCTTTTCTGCCTGTTTCCGAGGTTTTCCATTCCTTGAGGAGGTCAATCAACCTGCTCCATGGGATGACTTTTTCCATCTCAAAAAGGAACTTATGGCTCCTTGTAACCTTATCTCTGAACATCATTGCATTGAAATTTTGCTGCATGTGAATATGGGGAAATTGGCTAGAACTAGCGTAATTCTAGCATTTTAACCTCCAATTTCATACCTCAGATATGTAGTCGTTTTTCATTAATCCCTTGTATGAAGTTGAAAGAAAGCGAATTTATAGTATTATATTTTACTTAATTAAATGAAAATGCTTGAATTACGTTCATTATCTGAGGCTGCTTCGGAATTGAGCCAACATAGTGATGTGGGAGTAGTGGTGATTCCAAATCACTCTATTTGCAAAGAGCAAAGACATTTAATTCATAAACTAAAGTCACATGCTGGTATTTCATTTAATGATGTACTCGAATACATTCCTCCCGGATCTGTTGGGCAAAGGAATAAAACCAGAGAGGAGGTTTGTCCGAAAATTCATGATACGAGCAAGCCATATATAGTAGTCGATGATGTTATTGAGAGCATGAAAACAATTAAGGGTGCTGTAGCGATGTTTGAGGCTCAAGGCGTGTCTACTGAAAAAATATGGATTTGTGTCTATGTTATGGCTTATGGAGATTCGTTATTGAACGAACTCCTTGATACTTTTTTCAGATTTAGGAATGTATTAAACAAAGAAGTAGATTAGCTTTCTTTCAATTTCCTATAACGTCTGCGGTTATGCGAAGTATGGCGATGGTAGAATTTTGCGCGGAGCGCTTT
>CAZDKL010000017.1:19890-34377 GCA_964506185.1 uncultured Candidatus Peribacteria bacterium | reverse complement strand
TAAAACAATAACAACCTCATGGAGAGCACGTCTTCGACGTGCGATGTATTACCATGACAATTCTGTTATATCCCATTTACCTGATGCTGATGACCATTTGTATTTATCCTGGTTTTCACATATGCCAGCTTTAACGGGATTATTGTGAATATAACTCAATGTCTTTGCCGTATTATTTACAATTTTGTTATAGAACCTTTTTTGCCATAAAGGAGATATTCCAATTTGAAAACTTAGGCCCATTTTGTACATTCTGATAACGGATGATACTGATCCAGGCTCAGGAACGTTTAGTAAGAAATGGCAGTGATCGGGCATAATCACGAACCCATAAAGTATGAATGGCATTCTTTCTTGTACGCGATAAATTTGTTCTATTGCTTCATGTGCATGAGAATCATTTAAGAAATATGGATTACGTTTGTATGTGTTTGTAGTAACAAACATTGTAAATTCGTTCTGAATCTCGTGTCGTTGTGTCATGAGCAGACCATAGTACCATATCTCGACACCGCAGGTCGAAGACCTGCTCTCATCGTGGTTAGGATAAGCTTATTTCTGATTTCTCCTTAGTCAGAACCTCAAGCCTAGTCTCACACTTACAATACTGCTTCAGCATTTCACTGACCTCAGCCAATGCCTGATCAAGGTCAGCTCTGCTAAACGGAGGAAAGCCTTCAATAACAACAATTGCGTTCTTGGTATTTTCAGTCGTACGCGTCCTGTCCCCTTCCCGCCAATTAAGTTTTCTGCAGATGACTCCTACGTCGTCCTTGTAAACCAGCTCCCCCTCATCAGGCGGATCTTCCTCTTCGCCTCCGATCAATTTAAAAGTTTCTGACCCGTCGGCGTATGCAAGCTGAACATCGCCCTTGCAGGCATCAATATCCTCAGCACCTGCGCAGACTATGTATCTGAGTGAAATGACGTTATATACATCAACAAGGGGATTAATCGTAGGAAGCTCTCCCCCCTTTAGGATTCTTTTAACCAGCGCCTGAGCTGAGGGCGGGAATTTGTTCGGGTTGCTTCCGAATGCTCTGTGGACTTCCTGCAATGCAGAAATATTAGGATGTTCTTTGAAGGTATCCAGATCGATGGAGTTTCTAATGTTTTCTTCCTCACTTCTGAGCATCTGGGCAACTTCCGGGAAGCTTCCTGAATTATCTATATTAGATGCGACAATGACGCCAATTGCCAGATCGGGATAGTTTTCAAAGACTTTGGGGGATATTGTGAAGTTCATAAGTTAATGGTAAGTCTTGCAATAATTCTTGTAAACAGTAAAGTTGCTGTGTCGCATCTCACGACACGGGTGATCCCCTTCTGGGATCGCTCGTTGGTCGGCCCCCTTCTGGGGCCGACCGCTTTTTACTTCTTAGTCATTCCCTCGATAGCTCGCAGAGCTTCGATTGGCACCATCCAAATCGTTGTATTGGATTGATCCGAGCTTAAATCATTAATGCTTTGCAAAGTACGCAGATGCAATGCTCCATGCTGCTTGGCCAGTGTCTCGGCTGCATCTGCCATGTTACTTGCTGCTGCAACCTCACCTTCTGAATTAATGATAACTGCCTGCTTCTCGCGTTGTGCTTCTGCAACTTTGGCAATAGTCCTCTTAAGTGAGTCAGGAAGAACAATGTCCTTAAGCTCCACAGCTTGCACATCAATCCCCCATGCGTCCGAGGCAGCATCGACAGTTTGCTTTATACCATCGGAAATCTCCTTCTTTTTACTTAACAGTTCGTCTAATGTCACTTCACCTACCGAATTACGCATTGTGGTTTGAGCCAACTGACTGACTGCATGATAGAAGTTTTCAACTTCCAGTACTGCTTTTTTTGCATCCAGAACTTTGTAATAGATGACAGCATTGATCCTTATGGGGATGTTATCGCGCGTTATAGCCTCCTGATCCGGTACATCAACAGCTTTTACCCTGATATCCACTTTAATTAGCTTTTGGAATACCGGAATTACGATTTTCCAACCGGGATCCCATGTTCCTTGGAATTTACCCATAAAAAGTACAACTCCTCTTTCGTATTGGTTGATCTGTCTTATAAAAGAAAGGAGCAGAATTACAGCCGGGATAATGTAGAAGAACGACATAGCTCATAGGGGGTAATGTGATAGAAATACTACATATATTGCATTCAGCAAGCAATTCTATTGACCATATTATCGTATAATCCGTCTCATATGGAACTTTCAACTTTCGCTTACATCATCGGCACGTTAATGTTTTTGGTCTGTCTTCCTATGCTTGTATCTCCTGCAAAAACCGTAGCATATTTAAAGAAGGTAATTGAAGACGACACTTCGCTTCGCACATGGGGCGGAATTTATGTAATTGTTTCTGTTTTGGTTCTTAAAGAAGGAGTCGAAATAGGTACAGATGCCTCCGGGCTATTCAGACTGCTTGCTTGGTCAATGTTTATCAAAGGTTTGGTTATCGCCTGGTCTCCGAAATCTATTAAGCCTATGCAGATGAAAATGCTTAATAATAAAGGAGCACTCCCCGTCCATGCCATCATTGGCGTTGTTCTTGGAGTTCTTTGTTTCTACGGAGCGGGATTGGTTTAGACAATTGACAGTCGACACGTTCGCCTACGGCGAACTGTCAACAATCAACAATCGACTTTCAACTTCAACGGGTTGATTGTCGATTGTTGAAAGCGAATCCGCAATAACGGATGAGCGTGTTGATTGTTAAAAGGCAATTGTATATTTGTGCAATAGCAAACACTTGAATAGGAAGGTGAACGTATGTACACTATGTCTGTGACAGTAATCAACACCAATAAAGGCAAAAGTAACCCACCCCGCGTTACCGTTGACTGGTCACAGGAAAAAGAAATAAACATTCATCATCTGGTGGAGTGGTTGAAGGGTTATCCCAGGAAGGGGGATATTCACGTATACATTCCGCGTCGTTTCAACCACTCCCCTACCGCTTCACTTCGCACCACTCTTCAAATGCTTGGTTGTACTGTTACCTCGAAAACTGTATGCAGGGCTTAATTCAAGGCACTTTAGAATATTGTATAAATAAGGTAGCCAATCTAAGTAACAAAATGCTTACTTTTTCGTCTATATAAGTGAAACATGTCAGCAGAAACCAAAAGCCTCGGCCTTGCGCTTCTAACGTCACTTGCAATTGTTGTAACGGCAGCAAGCGTACCATCACTTCTGCTTTTGTGATATAAATACACCATGAAGAGGTATATTTTAACGATTTTCGCGTCATTATTGCTCGGAAACTGTACATACAATGTACATACAATCGAAACTGACGAGTTGAATCAGACTTTGGCTTTAACGCTATATCCCCTTGTCGATTGGGATGAACGGCGCGAATCTTCTAGAACATTTACATGGGAAGGGAGTGAGGTCACAATTAATGGCTGGGAGATTCAGGGTACACTTGAACAGAGCCTCAATATGGATCTTTTGAATGAGGAGACAGAATATGCTGATGATGATTATTGGGAGTTCATGCTTGCCGGCGATAAGTTGAAAAAATTAGGCTATGAAAGGATTATGGCACAGGAGGAAAAAGAAGATAGGCAGCTTGTTGCTTTAAGAAGTAATGATGGACACCTTCTAATACTCTCGAGCATTGTAGACTACTTTGATCCTGAGCTTAGGATGTGTCCTTGTGATTACACATTTACAGTGTTTACGGATGATGAGAGGGTTCAGCTTAAATGATTATTTTTAAGAACTTCCTCTTTCCAACCTTCAAGACCACCCCCTTCGCCATGTCTTCGGGGGCCAGGCCCTCCCCTACTTCAGCTTCGATTGAATCAATAGCCTCATCGTTCAGTTTAACCCCGCCCTGCTCAATCACCCGTCTAGCCTCAGATTTTGAGCTTACGAGCTTATTCTCAGTAATAACGTCAATTACCTTAGTACCCTTCTTAACCTTAACTTCAGGCATATCATCAGGCACCTCCTTATCTTTAAAAACTTTATCAAAAGCTTCGGATGCAGACTCGGCGGCCTTCTCTCCATGGTAAAGAGTGACGATCTCTTTGGCTAATCTGACTTTTGCTTCACGAGGATCTCCCTTTATGATTTTTTTAACTTCATCCATCGGAACATCGGTACAGCATTCGAAGTAATCTCCCATCAGTTCGTCATTAACCGACATTACCTTGCCAAACATGTCATTGGGCTCATCTTCTATGTAAATACAGTTGTCATAAGTCTTACTCATCTTCCTTCCATCAGTCCCGAGCAAAATCTTTACGGTCAGAACAAACTTCTCACGCTTTCCTAGTGCTTTATTCATAGTTCTGCCGGCCAGCATGTTGAATTCCTGATCAGTTGCTCCCAGTTCTGCATCAACATCCATGTGAGACGAGTCGTATCCCTGAAGTAGTGGGTACATCAGTTCATTTACATAGACAGGCTTGCCTTCCTCCTCCCTTTTTACGAACATATCACGCTGTTCGAGCTGTTGTTTTGTAAAGAAGCTGGCGAGTTTCAGGAAATCCTGAGGAGTTAATTTTTCTAACCACTCATGGTTGTAAGTAACTTTTATTTTCTTGAAGTCGAGAACTTTACTTGCCTGTTCCTTATAAGTCTTGAAGTTGTTCTCGACATCCTTTTTTGTTAGAGCCTGCCTCATTTCATCTCTTCCGGAAGGATCCCCTATCATCGCAGTAAAGCTTCCAACTAAAAATATGACTTCATGACCGGCTTCTGCAAAGGCCTGAAGCTTCCTTAGTGGCACAGTATGTCCGATATGAAGCTTGCTGCCTGTCGGATCAATCCCAAGGTATATCCTGATAGGTTTGCCGGATTTAAGCTTCTTTTCTGCCAAATCCTCAGGAATTACTTTTTCTACAGCCCTTGTAAGAAGTTCATCAGAATTCATTGCCTAAAGAATAGCACAGATTTGGTTAATTCCGCACCAGGTTATACATTTCCTCAACTCACAGCCCCCTCACCCTACCCTCTCCCCCATATGTGGGGGAGAGGAGATAAGGAAAAGTAAATTGCATTCTTAAAGAAAAATTGATGTTTTTGAGAATTTGATTCCGTATTTTCATTTTTATATGCACAATAGGCAAGATGGAAAAGCGATTAGATGCTGCATTGGCGGAAAGAGAGATAGTCCTGAGTCGATCAAAAGCCAGTAAGATGATCAAGAATGGTCAGGTAATGGTTAATGGTAAAGTTGTTAAGAAGCCGGCATTTGTAGTCAAAGACGGCGATGAAATTAAATGTGAAAAAATTTCTGAGAAGGACTCAGATGAGCGTATCAATCCAGTAGATCTTAATCTTGATATTTTATATGAGGATGACTCTTGTTTGGTTATTAATAAGCCTGCCGGTATTGCAGTCCATCCGTCGCTTACGATGGGCAAAGATGAGAATACGATTTTGAATGGAGTCACCTCCATCTTAGGATCCGATGGATTTCTAGTTCATCGTCTGGATAAAGAAACTACTGGCTGTCTCCTTATTGCAAAATCAGAGGAGTCTCTTGCATTCCTTCAAAAACAATTTGCTGAAAGAACTGTTAAGAAAACATACTTAGCATTAATTTCGGGAATCCCCTCTCCTGTGTCGGCAATAATCGATGCTCCGATTGGAAGAAATTTGGTCAATAGAACTTTGATGTCTATCTTCAAGACGAGATCAAGCAGAGATGCGAAGACTTCATATAGAACTTTGGAATCACGAGAAGAATCAGCTTTAGTTGAATGTGATCTCCATACAGGTCGGACTCATCAGATAAGAGTCCATATGAGATCAATTGGACATCCAATACTTGGTGATTCTTCTTATGGAACAAGTGAGAGTAAGAAGATTTCAGCTAAGCTTGGAATCGAAGGATTATGCCTACATGCTCAAAGGCTTTCATTTAGCTCAATGTCAGACGAAAGGATTGACGTTGAGGCTCCTATTGATATCAATAAGCATTTTCCTAATTAGATCGAGGATCATACCTAACCATATATTCAATCTCATCTAGCAACTTCCCATCTATATCTCGAGATGTAATTCGGAATATATTTGTTCCCCTGTGAAGCGTTCCCATTTTTGTGTCGGCAATATAATTCCAGAAGTCTTTTCCGGATTCATATAGCCTGAGTTTATAATCATTAACATACACGCTATGGGTTTGTGGGACAGTTGTACCCTCCAATAGGAATGAACTACCTGTTGCTGTATGAGATGTGCCAGGAGTTGGCCCTGTTACCTGCAGAGTACCGGGCGCTAGTGGGGTGTAGTCTATTGAAGCTGACTCTTCTGCGTCGTCATCAGGAGTTAATGACTCCTCTGAATCTTCTGATTCTTCTGTTTCCTCCCTGCCGGCCGTAGCCTCGGCGGAGGCTGGTGTTTCTTCTAGTATCCCCTCCTCACCTTCTCCCAATATTATTGTGAGAACGGTTGGCTCCGATTTATATCCTCCTTTATTAATTGCAGTAATGGTAAATACATTTTCTCCAAATTTAAAGTTGCCAAGTTTGTTACTTGCCAAGTAACTCCAGGAGTCGTTGCCCTGTTCAAAAAGCTGAAGCCTGTAGTCGTTAACTTCGATACCGATAATGTCTTTTGTTACCTTTCCAGTTATTTCAATGTCCTCTTTAGAAGTCAGGTATGTTTCTCCTCCTTTTGCCGGTGAAGTTATTACAGGTGGTGCCGGAGGTTCCCGATCTCTGCGCACTGATCGACGCTTTTCAGCAAGCACCACTCCATCAGAGTCTAAGGCTTCGATTAATATACTCACTTGATCTTCATCAGGCAGTGAAAGGTCCTGTGTGAATGTTCTTTCTCCTTCTTCCAAAACCAGGTTATATCCATTAATTCTAACACTTGCTACATTTGGGCCAATAGATCCAGATATCTTAATCGTACTGGTAGATACAGTAATACCGTCTTGAGGCTGAGATACTGCCAAGGGCTCCTCGATTTCAGGCTCAGTTACAATCTCTTTTTCATCTGACTTTTGGCTAAGAATTGAATACTCGCGTTTGCTTTGCTCCAAAAATGGGGACTGAACTACCGTAGGATCCAACGGTGACCTGTATTTATAACCATTGCCGGTTATAGCTTCTTTGTCGGGCACTACTATCTTTTGCCCCTCACCAATTATTATGTTTTCTTTATTACCAGTAAGCCACACCATAAGTCCTAAATCATCTGAAGAAAATACAGCTAATGATATTGGGCTGACCATAGCTTCTGTCCCTGATGGAATATTCATTTTAATATTAGATGTGGTAATTTCCCTTAGAATACTTCCTGTAAAAGATTCCTTTGAGGGAGATGCTACCCATATAGAACCATTAAGCAATTCCAGTGAGAATTCAGATGATTTTTCTCCATGAGCGCTTTTATGAATATGAACTTCTGTCTGCTCGTCCATACGCACGATAGTGCCATCGAAAAATGAAAGTACTGCATTAGACCTTCCGCCTGTTTGAACGCGATCACGCGGATAAAGTTTTAATTGATCTTCCGCCCTTTTCGGATTTTCTCCTTCTATTGATACGCTTACCGACCCTTGTTCTTCAACTGATAATCTGACAGGATTTTGTTTGATGGTATTTCCTACTCCGAAAGATGAAAGTATTTTTGTACCAATCCAGAAAAACAAAATTCCCAGTACGATAAGAAGCACAACTCTCTTCATTACGGAAGGCAGTGTAGAAGTCTGAGCCAGCGGGTAAAAACCCCGGCGGTGGCGGTGTCTGACCATAAAGGTATTACATGTTATTTGATATGTATACTGCTTTGCAAGTCTTAATCACCAACAGCAGATTAGCTAATCTGCCAATCTGCTAATTTGCTAATTGCTATATACTAACTCTCATAACCTCCGACATTGACGTTGTTTTATCCTTTACAAGTCTGTCTCCCCATGTGCTCATTGTCATATACCCCTCTTTTTCAGCCTGATTTTTAATAGTAGAAGCTGTTTCGTTCAATAGAATCAATTCCCTAATACTTGGAGTGATTATCAGCAATTCTGGCAATGCCATTTGTCCTCCGTATGTCTCATGGGACATTGGATCGCAATTTGAACCATCTTTCTTGCATTCATCAGTAAGCGTTCTGATAAGCCTTTGTGCAAGTATGGCTCTGAGTGATGGAGCAAATGTGTATGGACTTACTCCCATAGAAAGAAGCCTTGGGATTGCTTCAATAGCTGAGTTTGTGTGCAGAGTCGACATAACCAAGTGTCCCGTAAGTGCCGCATCAATTGCAGTTTGTGCAGTTTCCAAGTCTCGTATCTCACCCACAAGAATAACATCAGGGTCATGACGTAGTATGGATCTAAGCCCGCTTGCGAATGTGTAGTCATGTTCGTGATCAATCTGGCTTTGAACTATCCCCTCCAACTCATACTCAATCGGATTTTCGAGAGTAATTATGTTTCTCTCCTTACCGGCCATGCATTTAAGCAGTGCATAGAGCGTAGTAGTTTTGCCGGATCCCGTAGGTCCCGTTACCAAAATCAGTCCATTTGGAAGTTTTACAAGAGCATCCAAGCTTTCGTGAATTTCTTTGGGAAATCCGAGCTTTTCCAGAGGGACAATACCCTTATTAGGGTCAAGAAGACGAAGAGTAAGTGTTTCTCCGAATCTTGAGGGTATGGTAGCAACACGAACGTTAACGGTTCTTCCTGGTGCTTCGAATGTATATTGTCCATCTTGTGGAATATTTGTGATATTCAATTTTAGTTTTGATGCGAATTTTACTCGTCTAACAAGCTCTATGTAATTCTTCATTTCTAGTTCATCAAGCTTCTTTAGAACTCCGTGTAAACGAACTTCCAGTCTTACAAACGTTTTTTCAGGCGAGAAGTGCATGTCAGCGATCCCCTCTTCTACAGAGTATTGCTGCAGGGTGTCGAGTAGCTCGGAGCCGTCCATGGCTTTCCAATTTTTTTCCATCATTTGATTATATCATAATTTGTGTTTTATTTAAAGATTTAGGTCATATCTAAAGACTTTCTCTAAGAAAGTCAACAAGTGCATCTCGATTTGATAAAATGCTATCAACTACTTCTTCAATGGGCTTTCCTCCATTAATAACCGCCAGCTGAGCATCTCTATTCTGCGGTACAATTCGTAAAGCCAACATAGTATCCCCTCCTCCGTTACTGAATTCAGCGGAATATCCGGAAGGCATGATACCAACTAGGAATTTGGCAATTGCTTCGGTGGCTACCCTACCAGGGTTGTCAGTACTTCCCGAAACAGTCACATCGCCTTCGATGTACTGCGAAGTGACTGAGTCATCACTTTTACCTGCATCTGCAAGTAGCCTTGGAAGACTAAACTCCTCTACTCTGTCTGTCGCATAGAAAGATAGTAATTCATTAAAGGTTGGAGCAATTAATCCAATTCTATCCAAGTCACCACCACGCTTCCCTTCAAAGTAAGTCTCGCGCCACCATCCCTTTTGCATATCGAGCATTTGTGCATAGTCCTTCATGGTACCACCTTCGTTGTGCCACTGAATAAGAGCAGTATCATCGCCATAATGGAATGTATCTCTTCCAAACTTACCACTTTCCCATCTGGCTACTGTGGACTCTCTAGCAGCACGCTCTTCTAGGCTTGCAAGTAACTGACCCTGAAATGTATCTGCATTCTCTGCAGCTCTTCCTTTTGCCAACATTTCATTAAGAGTCATTTTTCTTTTTGGTGCTTCCGACGGTGGTGCTCCTGTTTCTGCGTTCATATTATTTTGGGAAATCCAAGTAAATATTATATAAAATTCAAAAATTATGAAGGTGGTAGTTCGTTTTGTGCTTGGAAATGTGATTCAAAGTCGGTCCCCTCTCCATGCATTGGTTGACCGTTTTGATCTCTGACTACTATGCGTATAGGTTTGCCACCAGGTTGCCTGAGACTACGAAATGCTTCGTAGGCACGCCATATTTGGTAATCGCCGAGCGAAACATTAACAACAACACTAGACCCATCTGTATCGCTAGATTTTTCTTGTACTGTTTCTCTATTAAGCCTTTCATAAGTTTCTCTATCCACAGTAACAGATAGTTCCATTTCGCCGGGGTATCCCGTTCTTTCCTGAAGATCGACACTCTGAACAGGTTCGCATCCACCAAAGTGTCGCATTGTTTGTGTATTTTGAGACATGCCTATCTTGCGGAATTTTGTTGCGAAAATTTCGGGATCGATACCTAGCCTTTGAGCTGTTGTGACCAATTCGTCATGATTTTCTATCATCACTTTATCAATAACAGCGCTCTTGAATGCATTTCTTAATTCTTTTGCGCTAACGCTTTCTCCGTTTTGTACTCTTTTAACAATTGCATCCAGTTCAGGACTATTTAGACTTCTTTGACATTCGGCAAACTCATCTAGTATTGCTCTTGTATCTGCAGTTTTTTGTTCTAGTACTTCCATGACCTGTCCTGTAGGAGGAATTTGTCCTTCAAATGGGAATAACTTTCGGTAAAGACTACTAAAGGCCTCTGTTCTCTGAAGCGCAGAAAAACGTTCCGGAGTCATATCGCAGTTGTCCGTAAGTCGTATGATAAAGTTCATAGGATCTTCATCGACTCCTACCTCTTTATATTGAATTCCAAGCATCTCATCTTTACCTGTGCTCAGATCTACAGAACGTCCACGAAATCTTTGCTGACCCTCATGCATTGTTAGATCTCTCTCATTTGGGCGCTCAAATTTGATATCCCCAACCCCTTCCGGTCCAAGTCGTTCTCGTATTTTTGCCTCCACTTCTTCGGAGCATTGAATTGTAATCGCTTCAGTTTGCTGGTTTTCTGCATAGTATTCCGTGAAAATATCAACAATATTTTCTGAGTCTACGATAAATTCTCCGTGTCCTAACTTTATTTTTGTGTCACGAAATACCTCAACCTTATCAGCAGAGTGATAAAGAATCGAATCTCGAAAATCATGCATTAGCTTTTCAAATTGAGCTTCGCTGATACCGTCAGCTTCACCCACTTTTAGAGCTTCGCGCATCATAGCTCTAAGCTCAGGATTTGCTGCTATCTCCGCGCCGGTTGCTGCGTGAAGAGCTTTTCCAAGACCTCCATCACCGCGCTTGCCTAGCTCCGGATATCCGAAGTCATGGAATACTCCAACCATTTTTAACATAAATGCTGATTCTGCAGCGCTAAGTCCGTACATATTTTGCATGTACTCAGCGATTTTAGGATTCATTTCTACAGTTCTTTCTATCTGATCCATAACGTTCAATGAATGGTCGAAACCATGGCTTACATATTGCTCAGGGTTGTCGAGTTGCTGTTCGAGAGCAAGCTCGTTTATATGATCCATTAATCTTTGTTCTGCCTCCGGAGACATTTCTACTTTTCCAAATTTGGTTTCAAAGACCTTTCTTGTTCTTCTCTGAATTTCCGGCGAAGAGATCATATCTACTGAATCTCGATATGCTTTAATCCTGCTTTCAATCATTTTCTTCTGTGCAGCAGGATCTCCTTCTAGTTCTATTACTGCTTTTTCTTGCATGAATCTTTCTCGTAATTCTGCATCTGTTTTACTAAGTCTCTCTCTGCATCTCGTACATTGGGTTTCCAGATCTGCGTCGACAACAGTCTCGCTATCGGTTTCTGCATCCTCTACTGTAGATTCTGAAGTTTCTGATTCTGATGTGAGATTAAGATCATGTTCAGCATCCTCTGCAGTAATCAAACCAGAATCCGCAAGGTCACGCATTCTGTATCTAGCGTATGAATGATCAGCATCATCCGCAGTATCTTTGCGTGCACCTTTCAATCTTTGAGAAATGATCACATCGTATATATTTCCGTTGTCGAGCATTTGCTTTTCCTCTTCACTGAATACCGTGTATTCATCAAAAGCTACTTCCCGTATAAGATCACTGTGCATTTGAGGATCGATTTCAGGTCCAGCTTCTAATCTTGCTCTAAGTTGCTCTGGTTTTCCATAGCGGGCAGCTTGAGCCAATTCCATAAGCTCTGCACGTTGTGCTGTACTCTCCACCGCAGCTTCATACTCTGCCTGCTTCTCGGCACTTGGGAAATACATCTTGGCTGCGATTCCTTTATGAAATTCTACTTCTCCAAGATCAAGTCTTATTGTTTTAATGTTCGTGGGGCTTTCCGGACCCACTGTCCTAACATTGATTAAATCGGATGATCTATCTGCAATTCCGCCTGCCAATCCACTACTGCAAGCTTTGAAATATATAACTGCATCAGGATCAAAGAATTCTTTTATTTTGTTTAATAGTTTTTGTTCTTTTTCGCTTAATTTGTTTTTCTTTTTCTTTTTTATTAGATTCTGCAGTTCTTTACCTGTGATCACATCCTCTGGATTAGGACCAAGTTGCATTATTTGTGATTCTGAAGTGTGTCCCCCAATTACTGCGTGATGCAGAGGTCCAAATTCCCTTCTGCACCTTACAAGCTGGCGGTATCTGCTATAACGAGTCCCCGATTCCGCTATGTGCAAAGCAAAACCTTTGTCTTTTGCTTCTTTTGCTATTTTTCTAATTTGATCAGGAGTTTCAAACGCACCGTTATAGTCGCTTTCAGGATCTAGGATCAACATGTGGCCTTTTATTTTCATACCTGGTGCTGCTTTTCCTGTTTCCTGTTCGTATATTTCAGTCAAAATTTCAGTTGGATACCTGTTGAATAAATTGATACCGCGTTTTTCATGAAAATGCTTTACAGCTCCTTTTACCTCAGATTCTAAAGTAGTTATGTTGTCCACGATTCTCATTGCAACACCTTCATAAACATAGTCTTCATTGTATTCATCTGGTGCTTGTCTGATTTCCGCTTCTGTTGTTGATGCATTTTCAATTGCTCTAGTTACTCTGTCCGGATTAAGTCCAAATGAATTAAGACACTTTTTCAATTCACTCATAGCAGCAGCTTTTTCTTTACCACCTCTTCTATATAATTTTCTCCATAGCATCTTGTTGTTAGTATCCAAAGATAAATCCAGAACGGATCCTTCCTCTTCAGAATGAAGATTAATTTCAATAGCTAACTGATTTAAATATATAGAGCTTTTTTGTTGTGTTTCAATGGCACTTTCCAAATTCAATAAAAGTTTACTATCACCTCTTCTTACAGCTTCTGCCACAGCAGCACGCAACTGATAATCAACTATTTTATCTTTACCTGCATCGCCCTGCTTCCTACGCCATTCCCCCATTCTACTATTTATTGTATCCATGCCAACGGCATTGCCTATCCCATCACATAAGGAGGTGGCATCTTCTCTTACCCCATCTATTTCATCGATACTCACGCCATGATCTTCAATTAATTTATGTAATTTATTATCGAGCATTGATGTATGTAAATGCTTATATTCACCTCCTTCCTGGAATAATCTAGTTTCTTCTTGATATGCATTATTAGCATATTCTACTGCAATTTCGTGTGCTCGCTCGTTTGAAATATCAAAAACTTCCTGAAACTTGCGTACTGTTTCCGGGTAAGCAAGAGTTAAAGTCCATCGATAAACCTCTTCAGCTTGTCTCTTATGATCAACACTTAAAGGTTCTGTAGAGTTTGCTCGTTTTATAATCAACTCATGTAATGCTTCATCAGCTGTAAATCCTTGGTATATACCATATTCCTTAAGCAATGCCCTCAGCCCTTCCGACCCGGTAAGTACTTCTTCGGAATCCACCATAAACTCTGGATTCCCAAGTATCCTTCCACGAATAAGATCTTCTCTTATCTTCTTATTTTTAGCTCTCTGTTCCGGAGTAAGTTTGGAACCATCGTCCGGCTGCATTGCTTCCTGAACAATGCGAGCTTTCTCTGCGATATCCTGAGCTGTGTAATATTTGCTCCCATCCTCACGTACTCCTGTAGGCTCAACACTATGTGCTTCGAAGATTGCGTCAGCCAGTTTAGATTCCGGATCAAGATCTTGTAGTCCTTCTACTTCCTGAGCCATTTCGAGTGTTGCATCACGTTCGCGTTGCATCTTTTCTTCAACGTCTTGACTCATTTCATGTTCTTGAGCTTGCCTATCAAGCTTCTTCATCTCCTTCTTCGTAAGCGGCCTGAATTGTTCCGTTACATATTCGCCTGTTGGATCACCATTCGCATCAACAGCTTGGTGTTGAATAGACAGTACTCCCCCTCCGAAGTCGGTAACGATTGCTCCTCTTGACTCTGCGTCTGATCTTATTTCAGCTGACGTCTGTGCGATTGATTCTGATCTGCCATCAACACTTACTGGATAAGTACGCGTTCTACTTTTACCTAGACGTGTGCATTTAATACCGGCCAAAAATACCGCACCTACATTACCCCAACCAATTTTTCCTTGGTGGCCTTCCATAACAGACAATGAAGCACTCATGCTAGTAAGAGCTTTCTCCAGAATATTTTCCTGCATTTCATCACTGAATTCCTCTAGCGTTTCTTTTGGCATGCCATTCATGAATCTTTTACAAATTTCTTTTAAGCCTCTTGCGCGCCCCAACGTCTCTGGATTTGTATTAATACGT
>CAZDKL010000017.1:12048-19790 GCA_964506185.1 uncultured Candidatus Peribacteria bacterium | reverse complement strand
AATTTCTTTTAAGCCTCTTGCGCGCCCCAACGTCTCTGGATTTGTATTAATACGTACGAGCTGTCTTGCCACGAATCTAAGCGTTGTATGCTTTGCCATTGATTCCATTACCTTTTGATTTTGCAGAATTTTACTTAGACCCGATCCTGCAATCTGCCCAAGACCAAGAGTTCCATATGTAATCGCAAAGCTGAATGCAAATTCCTTGCCATACTCCGTGGCTACATTAACCAATTTTATCTTCTCGTATTTTCCTGTCTCCGGATTATATATCTCTTTGCCGGCACCCAACTTTCCAAGTTTAGAACGCCGCGAAAAAGTAGTTTTACCGCTTTTAACGTCAGAATTAAACCACCTGTGGCTGTAGTGCACAGCTTCGGATGCTAGTTCCGATCCAACAATTCCACCAACAGCACCAGAAGCAGCTATCGCCCACATTGGTGCGGCGGTTCCACATGTTGCAATTACAGTAACTACGCAAGCTGTCGCAACTAGTATTGCACCGACAATCATAGGTAACTCATTTTTAAAGAAGTTCTCCCAATTATCAGCACTAAACTTAGATTCATCTGTTATGGTTTCTAAAAAATTAAGTGTCTGTGGGTTATCAAGCATTTTAATAAATCCATCTATTGCTTTAATTTGAGCATCAATTTCCTTTTCAACCCCCCCAAGCGCAACGCCGCTGCCAGCCTCTTTTAGTTGGTGCAGTTGCTGCCTTGTATCTTCTAAATCACTTTTTGTTTTAGGATTTTTAAATAAATCTCGCATGGGTGCAGCTTCATCTTGTGCGAACTTAATAAAGTTCTCTCGCGCTGATCCCATATCCTTTGCTTGCAAAAAGCTCTGTAAACGATTGACAGTACTGTCAATGCTTACGGCTGCACTCTTCATTCTGTTTATGGCAGGATCTCTGTTTAATACACGAAGCACATCTCTTGCCTTCTCGTTTCTGGATTTATCCGATTCCCGCAAGTCCTCTCTTGCTTCCTCCCCCTTCGGTCCTGCATGCTGCATAACAAGCTCACTGCCTTCAACTCGAGCATGCGCCAAATCATCGATTTGAATTGTATCCGTAGCCAAAACCCTTTTGCGACCACCGGTTTTTCCCGGAATGCTGAACCCCGCACTAAGCGTTATGTCTTTTGGAACGCGTTTTAATACCGTAGTCATGCCTTCTGGTGGCTCCTCGTCCATAAATGCTTTTGCTTCATCGGAAATCTGAACGCCCTTTACTTCTTTACCGGATTGCGTTCGTATGCTGTAAAGATCATTCTTGTAGGTTTCGTTTTCACTGCCATGCGTAAGGAATGACGTTCTGACATATTTCTTAACGTCGAAACCTCTTCTCGTATGCAACTGTGATTCGATATGCTTTCCATGTTCGTGAGTTTTTGTGTCAATTTTCCCCGCACCGCTTTGAAATACTTCTCCATTTAATACGTAACCTATCTCGTATCCTTGTACGACAAATTCACGTGGCTGGTTTGCAAAAGTAGGACGCGGGCGGCCGGCATGATGATATATAACATTCATGCTTTTCACGGGCCTTAACAAAACGGGGCGCGCATCTTCAGGCAATGCATCCAGAGCGCTCTTGGCACTCGGAGACAACATCACCTCAAGACTTTCCCCATGTCTGTATTGAAGATTTGCAATGTGGTGATTTTTAAGATGATTTTGGATTCTGCCTCTGTATTCCGGAATGTATCTCCATCTGTCTGCTGTAAGTTTCATTTTATCAATTACAAATGTTTCTTTGGCCCTTACCTGATCTGCAATATCGACTGCGGTGCTTACTTCAGATTTTTGTTCAATGGCCTCAGCCATTTTGTCACTGTAACTTGCATCATTGCTGTAAAACTTCTCTTCAAATTCAGTAAACTTACCATTTCGTCTTAGTTCTCCACTTGCTTTACCCATCTCTCTCCAAAGATCAGAATCCACTTTTTTTACATCGGATCCATGTTCATCCCAAAGCCTTAAAAGAGCTCGATTTCCCTCCTCTTCTCTTCCTTCATTTTTAGCCTCATATGCATGATGTGCGCCCAGAGCCAAATCAAGCTTCAATACAATCGCATCAATGGGATATTTTTCTTCTTCAACTTTTGAGATTTTTGCACGTGTCTTTTTAATACTATCAATACCGGCTTGTATACTCTCACTCTGATGTTCAATTTTATCTGTAAATATATCCAGTAAGTTATACTCATTTCCCCCTGTCTCTTTACAGATGATTTTAATCATGTTTTCTTCTTCGTCACGCAATCCCTCAATTTTGGTAACCAGCTTTCGACTTTTATCCTTAGCATTTTCTCTTACAGCTGATACCTTCTTTTCGGGATTATCTAGTAGATATCCATAATCTGAACCCTCCAATTTGTCGTTAAGCAGAAGTACAGAAATGAAGCTAGTTTTTCCTTTTTCTGCAGATAAAAGAACTGACGAAGTTCCAAATAAAGTTTCGTGTATGCCATCAGGAACTTTTTCCAGGAATTTCAAATTTGCATGTGCTGTACGTATTTTCCTTTCTTGCTCTTTTGTAAGAGACTCTAATTTTTTGTCTGTCTCTTCATTATCCGGTAAACCAAGTTCTTTTAATAGTTCAGCTCCAGGTGTTGGACTTCCCTTTTCTTTCTCCGCGCTTTCCGGACTTGAGATTCCGCTTTCATGCGATTCAACAGATTCTATAAATATATTTAATGCTGCGTCGAAATTCTCTCTTCTGATAACCAAATTCTTTTTGTTAATATCCTGAAGATGCTCAAATAATCCGGCTTCAACTTCATTGCATGCTTTTTCTAATTCCGGCCAATTATCCGCCCTCATATCTTTTTGCACTTCAATTTTCTTTCTCAGTCCATTCAACCTTCCTTGAAGTTCGTTTACTTTCTTAATATATGTTTGAGTTAATAACGTTTCTTTCTCCTCAGAAGATTCACCAATATCAATCTTAGAATCCAACTTCTCGTCATATGCATCGATTTCCTGCTGCTTCTTTTGAATTTCAGCTTCTCTGTTTCGCCTGTCTGGACGTTTTGAAATCGCCATTATGCATTATCAAAGAAATGTTCCAGATCTTCTTCTTCTCCCTCTTTTTCTGATGCTTCCTCGGACTTTCTTAGTTTTATGTTCGATTCATTAATGTATGCCACAAGCTCATCCAGCAGCTCAAGTTGGTTATTTTCTACAGCCGAAGCAATCAATTCCTCAATATTTGAGTCTTCCTTCTCTGATTCTTCAATTATTCCTATTAGTTCAGCTATATTTTCATCAGATAAAGTCTTAAGTAACTTAAGAAGTTCTTTCTTTCGCTCCTTTGTCATTAATTTTGAGCGTTTTATGAGTTTTTTGGCCGTCCTTTTATTTGTATTTGTCATTTTAAATTAATCCGATAATTATAGCACAAATGGGTGTTTGGTGGAAGATCTCAAATCCTCAAAATGTATCAAAGAAACACAACCTAGTGTAAGATTCCTGCTCGTGACCCCACATTATTCTCATCCCTCCGAAACACAGCGAAAACGCTCTTTATCACAAAGAATGCTGGCTATTCATATATTCCTATTCATCTGTGTTTTGATAATTGTAGCGCGCCTTGCAGAGCTTCAGATAATTCGAGGTAGAGAATATAGAGAAGTAGCCCAATCGCAGCATTTTGGAGGTGTAGTATTACCTGCCAAAAGGGGGGAGATCCTTTCGAGAAACAGTAAGACGGGCGAAACGAGCATTTTGGCCACGAACACAACTCTTGATATGGTCTATGTCGATCCGTTGATTACAGACGATCCGACTCTTGTAGCAGAGACTTTGTCTGATGTGTTAATTACCGAAAATGTCCATAACTTCTGCCTTGAGGCAAGCAATGATTGCCCGCGCGAACTTGTTGATTACTATTCGGCTGTATTCGATCCATTGTCACGGGTTAAGACCACTTTTACGGGGGCCTTGCTCGAGCCTCAGCGTTTGCGAGTGGCTGGGCAAAAAGATACTGCAGAAGATTTACCCGACATAACGGAAGTGCGAAGAAGGTTTGCTCGAAACACAGAAAGAAGGATCGAAGAAAAGAGAGTCACCTATGTTCCATTGGTTTATGGTGCAACAAAAGTTCAGATGCAGGCAATAGAAGAAATTGGAATACCAGGTATTGAAGTTGTAAGAGATCAAAAACTAATTTACGCCAATCCCGAAGAGGTTCCTCAACTTAAAGCGTCCAAGATAGCCAAACTTCTTTCTAATGCTGTTCAAATGGACACAGAACAACTCAAGCGATCACTCAGAAGCAGGCCCTTGAGATATGTTGCAATTATGCGCAGGTTATCCCCCGAAATTTCATCTGCAATCAAGGAGACCAAACTCAATTCTATAAAGGCAACTAGGGAGAGAAAAAAGAATGCTTCAAGCTTCGAAGCGGCACAGCAGATTTTGGATCCGCTCAGATCAATTGCCTTAATACCTGAGCACTGGCGTATGTATCCCGATGGAAACATTGCTTCTCATGTAGTTGGCTTTTTGAATATTAATCAGGAAGCACAGTATGGAATCGAAAGAACTTTCAATCCTCAGCTTAGAGGACAGGAGGGATTAATAAGTGCAATGAGTGATCCTTCCGGTGGCCAGATTCTCACAGCTCAACAAACGATTGTAGATCCGGAAGACGGAGATACTATTATTCTGACTATAGACAGAACGATTCAGAAGTTTGTAGAGGAAACTTTAAGCAAGGGCGTTGAAGAATATGGAGCTGAAAGCGGTCAGGCAATTATAATGGATCCGTTTACAGGAAGAATTCTTGCTATGGCAAATGCCCCTCTTTTCGACAGTAACGTTTATGGAAATGTATTTGCAAGAGAACCTATGTATTTGGATGAAAGACGACAAAAAGAAATTGTTGTAGAAATAATTCATCCGGATACAAACGCGTACATACTCAAAGCTTACATCGGAGATGTGTATTCTGAAGAAGGCCGCGAAAGCCTTTCTGAAGAGAAGCAGCAGAAGATCAAAATTTTGGAAGAAATGTATGATCTGGAAGACGTGACCAGATTCTATTTATATGTGGGTGAAAACCAGAGAATAGAATTATTCCCCACTGTTAATTCTGATATTTGGCTTAAGTATGAAAATAACATTGGTGTTGGTTCTTACCTAAACAGAAATATTCAGTCTATCTACGAACCAGGCTCAGTTCTAAAGGCGGTGACAATGTCTGTTGCACTGGATCAGGGTGAGATAACTCCTACTGATACATACCAAGATGATGGTCCATTAAAAATTGATGAGTACACAATTAGGAACGCTCTAAATACATATTATGGAGAAGTGAACATGACTAATTGTCTGGAGTTTTCCGTTAATACATGTATGACCAGTGTCTCTGATAAGTTGGGAAGAAAGCTCTTCCAGAAAATGCTGGATAGATTTGGGTTTGGAAAAGTCACTGGCATTGCTTTGGAAGATGAACAACCCGGTGAAGTGCTTCCATGGAAAGAATGGAGCTCGGCACTTCTAGCTACTTCAGCTTACGGACAGGGAATATCAGCTACTCCCCTTCAGGTCACTACTTCGTTCTCAGCAATTGCAAACGGAGGAAAACTGATGAAACCAATTATTATCGATAGCATTGTTCATAGCGACGGATCGAAAGATACAATTAATCCTCGCGTTATTGATCGTGTAATTACTCCGGAAGCTTCTGCGACTATTACTGCCATGCTTACAAGCGCTGTTTCCAATGGTTTTGCAAAACCCGCAAAGGTCCCCGGCTACAGAATTGCTGGCAAAACAGGAACAAGCCAGATTGCAGGACCTGGTGGCAAATATGAGACAGGAACAGGTTCCACCATCACATCATTTGCAGGATATGCACCAATCGATCACCCCAAGTTTGTGATCTTTGTTAAGTTCGACAGGCCGCATAAAGTCGAATATGGATCCGAATCCGCAGCTCCGGTTTTCAGAGAAATCGCAGCGTTCTTGTTTAAGTACTATGGGATACCGCCGGATGAAGAATAGAGAGAAAGAACGGAAGAATGGAAGAACGAAAGGAATTTTGGAAAGAACGGAAGAGCGGAAGATCGAAAGAACGGAAACTGCATTATTATTTCTTAAATACTTTTCCAATCATTGAACAAAGTATAGAAAATAATTCATTGGATTCTCTTCTCAAAGTATTTCTTTCATTGTCTAAAGCTTCACAATTTGACGTGTCGACTAACTCTAGCCAGTGACTACTCTCTTTAGTTTCCTTTTTAGATATTCTTAAATGCATCAGGCAATCCTTTTTTCCAAGAGCTTCTTTGGCTTCTATATAGTTCGCACATATTGACCCAGCAGATCTTATTAATTGTTTAGAGTACTCAATATTTGTAATGTTTCTAGGAAGTTTTCCAATAAATGAACTAACATTCTTTGCAAAAAGCCTGGATCTCTCTTCGAAATTAAATGGTTTATCTGAATATTTCATTGGTGTCCTATAGTACACCCTGTTTCTTTATAATCAACATGAATAATTTCTTACGATCTTCCGCTCTTTCGCACTTCCGATCTTAATTTATTTATTTTACAGTTACACTTTTTGCAAGATTTCTTGGCATATCCGGATCCTTGCCTCTTATAACTGCAAGGAAGTATGCAAGTGCTTGAACAGGAATAATGTTTACAAGAGCCTGAGCAGTCCCCGCTTCCGGAACGCGAATCCAGACATCAAAGGACTCATTATTCTCCGGTGCAATTCCGATTATGAATCCTCCACGTGCTTTAAGTTCAATTGCATTAGAAATAATATCATTCTTAACTTCGTCATCACCGACCAATGCAATGCAAGGAGTCCCCTCTTCTATGAGTGCAATTGGCCCGTGTTTAAGTTCCCCTCCTGCAAATCCTTCAGCATGAACGTAACTGACTTCCTGTATTTTAATAGCGCTTTCCAGAGCCATCGGATAGTTCCATCCTTTGCCAATTATGAATAAGTCCTTTTGCTCGGAAATACGTTCGGCCACCCCTTCTACGAACTCAACATAACGGGGATTTAACATGTCATTTATTTCTGATGCAGTCTCCAGCAAGACTTTTTTACCTTCCTTAAGTTTTCCATCAAGTGCGTATGCAATTAGCATCAGTACTGCCATCTGTCCTGTGAGAGCTTTTGTAGATGCAACTGCGCGCTCCGGTCCTGCGTTTATAAGGAGAGAATAATCAGCTTCACGATCGATTGTTGAACCTTCAACATTAACAATTGCCAGAACTTTAGATCCCTTCGACTTTGCAATTTGCATAGCTTCCAGCACATCGGCAGTCTCTCCGCTCTGGCTGACTACTATCAGAAGACTCTCCGGCTTTAAGAAATGATGATAAAGTTTGAACTCGCTTGCTGGTGCAAAGTTTACGTGTTTCTGGGATATGACTGAGAAGAAATACTCAGCGGCCATGCAAGCCTTGGCAGCGGTACCACATCCAACCAAGAAGGTACCCTTTGCATTTCTGATTGCATCAGCAAGGGTCATAATCTGTTCTTGATCTTGGTTAACCGCTCGTGCAATGGAATCTTTCTGTTCCATGATTTCCTTGAGCATAAAGTGATCGTACTCACCCTTCTGAGCTTCTTCGACCGACCATGTGATTTCGATTTCGCGTTTTTCGATCTCTTCACCAGTTTCCAATTTAGAGAAAAGAATACTGTTTCCGTCAGTAACAACCATCTCTCCATCGTCCAGATACTGAACCAAGCGAGAGTGATTCAT
>CAZDKL010000017.1:2417-11948 GCA_964506185.1 uncultured Candidatus Peribacteria bacterium | reverse complement strand
GCATGAGGATGAGCATTTGCAGGAGTAACTCCACCATGAGTTGCCCATCTTGTATGGCCAATAGCCAATGAGCAATCATCAGCAAAATCCGAACTATTTATCGTACTTATCTTTCCAATGTCTTTTTCTATCATTACCTTTGAATCGATCTTGCATGCAACTCCCCAGGAATCGTAACCGCGGTATTCTAGATTCTTAAGTCCATCTATCACCAAACTTCCAGCATCATTCCTCTTGCCAATGAATCCAAAAATTCCGCACATAATGGAGTTATTCTATGAATATTTTAAGATGAGTCAATTCTAAAGACGAATTAAACACTTATTACTTACATAATAATGGATTGCCGAATGGCAAAATGGCCAAGTAAGAACGAAAGAACGAAAAAACGAAAGAATGAAATTTTTGTAAAGAGTAGAAGCAGTCCTTCCGCACTTCCATTCTTCCGCTCTTCCGTTCTTAATAATTACTTATATTAATTGACTAACATAAAACAATCCCTTAGCCTTTCGGCATGCCTATTATCAAATCCGCAATTAAACGTGCGAAACAGAACACCGTTCGAAAGGCCAGGCTCCTCCCTTACAGAACGACGATGAAAACTATGATCAAAAAGATCGAGCTTTTGGTTAAAGAAGGAAAGAAGGATGAAGCCGTAAAACTTCTTCCTGAAGTAATGAGTGCAATAGATGTAGCTTCGAAAAAGAACATAATCCATAGAAAGAATGCAGATAGGAAGAAGGCAAATGTATCTAAAATGATTAGTAAATAATGAATAACAATCAACTATCAACAGTCAACCATCAACAAATTGTTGATTGTTGAAAGCGAAGCGTGTTGAATGTTGATTGTATATATATGAACTTAATCGCCCTAGACATCGGCATGAAACACACGGGAGTCGCCTTTTATTCCGAAGAAACCAATATCCCCATGCCGCTTGATACCATAGATCATGAATCCGATGCCGAGCTTCTTGAGGCTATCCGGGGAATTGCCTCAGAAAGAGACTGTAAAAAGCTCATAATTGGCCTCCCCCTCTTGCCTTCAGGTAATAAGGGTGAACAAGCCAAATATTCCAGTAATATAGCTGATACTCTTAAAAACGACGGATTTGAGATAGAAATGATAGATGAGCGCTATACAACGCCAAAAACTAGTGATTCTGACCCCAATGCACACTCAGCTGTCAAAATATTGAATATATACCTCGAAAGAGCTAAATAAGCTAAAAGGACAAAAAATTTGACATATGTCTATATATCCTTAAAATACTATCCTTTTGATCTTTAGACAACTCCTTTTTACCAATTCTTAGCAAGCAATAACTGGGCATATACGTCTACCCGAATCCAATGCTAATCTATCTAATCTGTCAAATGTCTGGTATAAAGAGGGTTGTTTCTTTCCCCGCCAATTCATGTCTGACGCCGCTACAAGTACTTCACAGGGCCAGCAACTAACAATTGATCTAAATGAGTTGCTCAAAAACCTATTCCTCGTCTTAACAGAAAAGGAAGCAAAGGTAATAGAACGCCGTTTTGCACTCCAAGGACAACCAAGGCAGACCCTTGATAAGATTGGCAAACACTTCAATGTTACAAGAGAAAGAATACGTCAGATTGAGAGCATTGCTCTTGGAAAGCTCAAAAGAACTGTGCGTACTACAAAGCTTGATGAAGTTAATCAGATAGCTAGATCTATCCTGAATCAGAATGGCGGTTTGATGCGTGAGGATGATCTTATAAGTGCTGTACTTACAAGAATTAAGGGAAGCACAGAGCTAGATGGAGCAGTCCTTAGGCTATCATTCACTATTGATGGTGAAATGAATGCAGGCACAAGAAGCAACACATTTGTTCCTTTCTGGAGGCTAGAATCACTCTCTATGGAGGATATAATGAAGATTGTTAACAGTATCGTAAAAATACTTAAGAAGAGAAAGAGCTGTATGGAGAGTGATGAGTTGGTATCTGCAATTCAGAAACTAAATCTATTCGAAGGACGTGTTCCAAGCGCTGAGTTAATTCAAGGTTCCTTGAAGATTGACGAGCGTCTAAAGGAAATCACAGAAGGTTGGGGTCTAACTGAATGGAGGTTTGTGAGACCTAGGTCAATTCGCGATAAAGTTGAGATAATCTTAAAGAAAGCCGGAGAGCCCCTCCACTTTATGGAGATTGCCAACAGGATTCGAGAGGCCAGCTTTGACCACAAGAATGTAACCGTACAGGCAGTACATAACGAGCTTATCCGTTATCCTCAGTTCGTTCTTGTAGGAAGAGGCCTATATGCTCTTAAGAATTGGGGATATGAGCCAGGAACTGTTGCGGACGTTATAGAGCGCATTCTTAAAGATAAAGGGCCTTTGAGCAAAAAAGAAATCATTGCAGAGGTAGCTAAGCAGAGAACCGTAAAAGTAGGCACTATTTCGCTTAATCTGCAAAAGATGCCTTACTTCAAGCGTGTTGGACGAGCTGTCTACGCGTTTGACACAGGAAAAAAGTAAAACGACACGCTACGCTCTCGACAATCAACAATCAACACGCTACGCTCTCAACCACTTTTTTGAAGTTTAATATTTAGCATGTTTGATCGATTATTTAGAATCTGTCGATTGTTGAAAGGCCCGAAGGGCCGTGTTGATTGTCGATTGTTATTACTAGCATTGTTATTAGTCTCATGTGGAGATGGTAATGAACTCTCCCCTCTCCCAGAAGGTGAGCAAACTGTTACCGGCATTTTGGAATTAACCGAACTATCATTCGTTAGACGCGGTACTCACATGCTCTACATGGATGGGGTACCTGTTTATTATGTCGAAAGTAAGGTGGTGAACTTGAGTGCTCACGAAGGAAAATCAGTCGAGCTAACTGGAACTCTTGAACGCAACACAGACAAAAATGATATACCAGTATTAGTTGTTACTTCGTTAAAGTCTAACAAAGAAAAGTTAGTTGATTGGAAAGTTCCCGGAAGCAAAATAAAGTTCCAAGTTCCGTCCGAAATACGCGGTGTACGATCGTCTTCTGAGCTGCATTTTTTCATTGAAGGCCAGGATAAACCAGTGCTCACAGTGTACCTACAAAAGGATTCTCCCCTGCCGGAAGGCATTGGAATATCAGTTGATGGACAACAAGCTGTAAGAGTTATTAACGAAGAACAAAATAGCGAGTCAGTTTACATTGGCGACGATATATCACACGTAGTATTCATGTTTACACCGCGTGAAGACGCTGACTTACTGGAGCTCAGGAGTATATGGTTATCACTACTAAGAAGTATTGAATTGTCTGATGTTACTAACCCGTTACCTGATAACGGAGTAACGGGAACTGGTTCTGTTATTCCTTGCGGCGGTACCGCGGGAGTACTTTGTCCTGCTGGTTACTACTGTGAAGTGACTGACATCACAGAAGGCTTCGGTCGTTGCCGAATTATGAATTAAAAAAGAAGAACGAAAGATCGAAAGAGAGAAAGAATGGAAGGAAGAACGAAAGAGCGAAAGACCGGAAGAATGAAATGCTGGAAATAGAAAAAGGAAGGCTGAAAGGAAGATAATGCTTTAATCTTTTAATCTTCTATTTTTTTAATCTTCTTTTCGTTCTTTCGTTCTTGCTTTCTTCCGTTCTTTAAAGCCCATTTCTAACAATAATTTGCTGTAAATGGATCAACTTGCACTATGTCTAGAATATTTCATATATCTATATATAGCTCTCAACAGAAAAGGTGAATTCTGCTATAATAATTAGATTCAAACAAACATCAATGTATCCCGACATTAGTAAGCTTTTCCGCGGCTTGTTGCGAATCACCGGCGCTAATCGCGCGCGACGAGTGCACAAAACTGTCCGAGCCAAACTCGGCGGTTTGTGCTATCAATTGAAACGATGGTACAACGAATATGAATTCGAACATCCGGTTAAAGGAAGGCTAAAGGGAAGGCCTGCTTTTATTGTTATTTCACAAAAGTGGATCGCATTCGTAACTGTTGCTGCAATTGTTATGCAGGTTACACTGATGTCGACGGGTAATATGCCGAATGGTTTCTACGGGTTTGATTTATCAGACAAAAAAGAAGATGTTACCGATGTTGCCGAAGAAGATTTCAACAATGACAAACTCAAATTCATATTCGATGCCAAAATAGATCCGCCTTTGGCGATGGCAATTAGCGGTTCGGGGTCCGCGGTTGCAGCTGAGGAGGAAGTGGTGTCTGAAAATGAGCAAGTTGAAGTAGAATTGGATGCCTCAATCGAAGTCAGTCCCCTGTCAACCGGTTTAGGAATCGAAGCTAAAAATAAAGAAGAACGGAAGAGCGAAAGAGAGGAAGAACGGAAGAACGAAAGAACGGAAGAGAGGAAGAATGAAAGAATGAAAGAAAGTAAAGTGGAAGAGATCGAAGTTCAAACAAGTACAGGATCAGATACCGATACAGAAGAAACTCCAGCATTAAATGCAGAAACAGAATCAGCTATCGAAGAAACGGAAGATGAAATAGCAGAATTAGAAACAGCCTCAGAAGCATCTGAGGTTATTACTGGCACTGGAGCTGAAGCTGAAGAAGCTCTTGAGGTAATAGACGAAGATGATTTCTTCGATATGCCCGACAAAAAAGAGCAAAAAGAGAAAAAAGAAGAAAAAGAGAAAAAGGATGCTGAGGAAGGAGAAGAGACTGAGGTTACTACTGTCATAACTCAGACAGGAGCAGTCGCAGCACCTGAGGAAGATACTGGAACTGGTGAAACTGTAGTTGAAGTTCAGACTGGAACAGGGGCAGAGGTAGATACAGCGTCAGGTAGTTTGAATATCACACTTGATGCATCAACAGAAACAGGATCTCTGTCACTTCCGGAGGAAGAGCCTGATACAAGTATATTGATTTCATCAGGATCCCTGAACATTGTGATTGATGGAAGAACAGATACGGGTTCTCTTGTAATTGGAACAGGCGCCCTTGTTGGAAGTGGCACTACTATAACTGCTTCGGGAGCCCTAACGGGATCGGGTGCGGGTGCGGGTTCGGGGGTTCTAACAGAAACTGGAGTTGTTCTTGATGTATCCTCAGAGTCAGGAGCACTTACAGCTTCAGGAGCAATCGGGACGGGAACTACGATATATGGAATCGAAGAAAAAGAAGATGAGCCTTTAAGAGAACTAGAGGGCCTAAGCGGTTCTCTGCTCGAAGGTGCTGATCTACCATTCTCCGTAAACACGCATCCAACGTTTGCGGTTCCAAAGCACAAAGAGATAACTGATGTTAGAGAATTCCTGGATCGCGTTAAGATCAAAGTGACGGACTCAAAGGGCTTAGAAGTGGACGCCCAGGGTACTATCACAGAAGAAAAGACAAGATATCTCGTGACTATTGGCCCGAACGACAACTTTAGGCCTGGCATTTATCATGTACAGGTAGTTCTTGAATCCCTGAGGGGACAGACAAGAAAAGTAAAAACTCTATTTAGAAAAACCGGGGAAGGGGCAGAGTCCGATATTATTCTGTACGAAGACGACATTCCTTGGGGAACTGTCGCTTATAACACAGACAGGCCTCAGTACATTCAATGGCAGGGAATGAAAATGGACGTTGTGTTTATGGACGAAGAATCCAAACCGGTTTGTGATGGAATATTCAGGGCAATGGTAGAAGATCCAGATGGTGAAAGGAAATACTACGCAACCGAGCACGAATCTATAGAATCACTTGGAAGATGTGAACTTCGAAAGATTACTCCCCTGCCGGACTACAGCTTTACCTCAGGATTAACTTCAGAGGGAAAATACAAAGTAAGAATCGGGGCGGAAAATGGAGTTACACTAATTCATAGTCTGGATGTGAAAGAAGATCCTGATCTTTTGGATATAAAGCGTTCTTTTGTTACCAGAACATACCCTGGGGCAAAAGAAAAGATGACGATAACTATCATTCCTACAAACACGTTTGTAGGTGAAGTTTCGGATAAGGTTCCAAAGGGATACGAAATCATATCAACAGATCCTCCGGCAGTTATTTCAGAAAGCCGTCTGACAGGTGCTAGCACAGTTAAGTGGCAAAGGCGTTTCGTAAGCAATATACCGCTTGAACTTTCTTACACGGTCAAGGTTCCGGATGAAGAGCCAATGTTTTCACTCTTTGGTCCGCTTAAGGCCCAAGGATATGCGGAAGATCTGGAACCAGAGAAGATAACTCTGCCAAGATTTATCCCAGAGTCAGATTCCGGTGCAGTTGTTGGAACAGGAACAACAATCGAGACAGTATCGCCAATCACAGGAACCGGTACCTCATCAGCATCTGGCTCTCAGACTACTACAGATTCGATGGATTCGACAAGCTCACCACAGGCAAGCTCACTGCAGGCAGGAACCGGTAGTTCAAGCACAAGTACAGGTTCCGGTACCACTCAGCAGGAAGATTCTGGAACAGGTGCAATTCTGGATGCAGTTGTGGATACATCAACTGGTTCTGATGTAATTACAGGTACCGGATCTCAGACTTCAGAAACCGAATCAAGCCAGTCAGATAGTGAAGAAACCGATGATCCGCCAGTTTCTGTGGATGGAGCAGTTGATACATCTACAGGATCAAGCGTTCCTGAAGAAGTTCAAACAACGCCTAATGCAAGAAGCATAAGGCAAGCCGCTGAAGAGAGGTCAGAAACTAATGAAACAGAAGAAGAATCTGCAGTCGAAATTGACGCGACAATTGAGGTACAAGAAACTCAGGAAGAAGAGTCATCTACTGGCTCTGGGCTGGAATCTTTCAACAAAGATTTAAATGTTAAATTCAGATCTATAGCTGGAAATAAACCGCCACGCATTAATCTGAATAATCTAATTGCAAATGTTGGCATTAAATATGAACAAGTTCCTCAGGAAGACCAAGTAATCGTGGAAGAAGAAATAATCGAAGAGGTGGATATCGATACGCTGAATCCGCAATTCGGCATGGCTGCTGCATTATCTGCCAGCAGGCACAAGAGGCCTCTTCTTGCTGAGGATATTGTTCCACTCTTTAAATCCCTAAATCCTGAGTTTAGTCTAGCTACGGCTTTATCTGCATTAGGACATTATGTTGAGCCTTATAAAATGGCATGGATTGGTGAAGCTCAGATGATATCTAACGTTATTGAATGTTTTGACAATGGAATACAGGAATATTGGAATACTGGAATATTGGTATCATTAGAGTTGCCAAAGGAAATAGTCAAGACAGGCTCAAATAATATTTGCTTAGAGATACTTAGTTTGAATAAAGACGAATTACCAGATGAATTGATTAAGACAGGAAGCGATGATGAAGAAACAAAAGAAACAGATGAACCAGAGGAAACAGAGGATCTTATTGTTATTGAAAAGACATCTTCTGTTTCCTCTGTTTCTTCTGAAACCTCTGTTTCCTTTTCTTGGATTCCAAATAACTATCCAAAACCTTTGGAAACGCCTGTTGCAATCCGATCAATGGAGACAACATGGGCAATTTCCGAGATTGCTTTAACAAGCAAAGAATCCAAACTGCTTGCGCAAAGCAATTTGCCTCCGATGATCGTAGTGACTGGTTCTTCAGGAGCGAACCTGACAGGTTCCAGTGGTTCCACATTCAGCGCTTATGTGAATAAGAAACGCGATTCAGAAGTTAATAATGTTGATGTAAGCAATATTTCGCCACGAAGAAGAAGTGAATTCATAGAGCGGGGAAGGCTTCCATCTGTAAGTGACAATTCTAAGATCAGAAAACCGGTATCAACAGGAACAGTACTTAAATTTGCAGCAGAAAGAAAAGCTTCAATAGCCTCTGGCTCGATAATTAATGAAAAAAGAAAGGTCAGGGAAGAAAAAGCCCAGGTTGAAATTACTAGTAATATTGACGAGGTTCGAAGGCGAGATACTTCGTCTGTTCTGTGGTTTAACACCATAAATCAGAATAGGTTGAATACCCAAATTGATGCGAATACCATAGATTCTTCAAGGATTCTCAGATTCACTGAGAAACGAAGATGGCAGCTTTTGTCTCTTAAAATAGTCAGAAAGGTAGTTGATAAAACAGATGCTTTTGACGCAGAAATAACACTTAAGAACGAAGGTGGAGACAGCTTTGACGCAAACGCCGCTCCCACATTCAGGCTTCTTGACAAAACTTCGATCGATATGTCATCCGGGGCATTGCTGGATGAAACCGGAAATCTAAAGGAAGAAGTAGCTCTACGTGAAATCGCGTCAGCAATTGTTTCTGAGGAGGACATAAAGCAGGCGTTCCTTAAGTCGCTTCTGGAGGAAAGCAAGACCGAGATTGCCCAGACGATATTGGAAGATGCTACAGGTGTAAGCGCTGTACAGAATATCGCAATGAAAAAATCAGGCAGGAGAAGCACAAGAAAAGAAGCTCTTGAAATAATTGTTGAAGATTCACTGGAAGAAGATGATGTTCAAACCGAAGTTGCTCAGGCAATGGCAGAAAACGTAGAGCTTGATCCACTCTTGGATCAAATTATAACCAAAGAAGTTGAGGATGATGTATTGGATGAAATTGTTGCAGTCGCACAAGGAAGCGGATCTTCGGTAACTAAAGTACTTGAAAATGCAGACGATAAGCTTACAGAGTATGCGAAAGATGTGGTTGCAGAAGCCGTTAAAACAGAACCAGGAGTACTGGAAACTGTCGTTGAGGGTGTAACCGACAATCAACAGTCAACAGTCAACAGTCAACTGGACTCAGGAACTGGTTCACAAATAATTTCAATTAAACTAATTGATGGTGACGGAGAGGAAATAGAAGATGCAGACTTCCACTTTGAACCAGGATCAGTTCTTCTTGCTCTTGAACCTCAAAGGAAATTCAAACCGGGAAAGTACCACGTGGTTATGACAATCACTCATCCTGTTACCGGAGAGCAGCAAGTTCTGGAACAGGACTTTACATGGGGTGTTTTGGCTATAAACCCAGACAAAGATGTTTATATGCCCGGTGACAGAGCGCGTCTTGACTTTGGAGTTTTGGATGACGCTGGAGAAATTGTCTGCAATGCCGAACTTAATCTTGATATAGAAACGCCTTCAGGTGAGCTATTCACGCTAAACACTCAGGATAAATCAATAGATATAACAGGTACGTGCGGTCTAAAGAATGCTGGATTTATAGGACCAGACTACGAGGCATTCCTCACATTCCCTGAAGAAGGAACATATAAATTGCGTCTGACAGCCGAAACAGCTGCCGGAATAAGGACGATGACTTCCAAGATCAGGGTCGATCCTCTACCTCCTTATATAGTACGAAGAGAAGCGGCCACTAGACTATGGCCATTCGCACCATCTCCGATGACTGTAGAAGTCGAATTCTTTAATGATTTCGAGGGTTATGTGATAGATACGGTCCCAAGTTCATTCGAAATTGTAGAGGTATCTGGTGATGGAACATGGGAAAAGGCAACAGAAAGCGGAGATTTGCTTATCAGATGGCAAATTGATGCTAATAAAGGCGAAAAACATGAGTTCAAATACATGTATGACGCGCCGGATATAAGCCCTGAGTTCTAT
>CAZDKL010000017.1:0-2317 GCA_964506185.1 uncultured Candidatus Peribacteria bacterium | reverse complement strand
AAACCAAGCAGAAGGCAGATTATTGAGGAGAAGAAGGGGTTAGTGTCCCCTATTCCGCTTTCCAATGACGTGGGCGAGGTAAAGGATGGCGACAGTAAGGGCAACAAGGCCCATGGCAATGTAGAAGAGCATATAAGCGATGTCGAAATCCATAATAATCAACGGGTTAAAACAACAGAAAGTATCCAGAATAGTGATGAAAATATCAATCCAAAAAATGCAAGCAACAAGCTTGATTCAAGTATTAACGGCAAAAATACACCTGCTAGCAATACCTGGCCAATATCGGACAGTATTGATGAAAGTCGGTCCAGTCTTGAGTCTGAAAATTCCACAGGTGAACCACCATACACCCCTGATGAACCAGAAGCAAGCATCATTACTGCCAAGTACACAGTCTCAGGACTTGTTGATGATTGGTCGGATATTTATTCATTAATGACCTCTGTTCCTCTTGCCTATGACATGAGCTATGTAGACGAGTGCAGCAGCGATAATTGTAAGGGAGAAGCCAATGATTTCGAGATTAAGAAAATTTTCAATGTTCATGATTCTGAATACAGAATAGACTCAAATTCTAGCGCGAATGTAATAAAAAGTATAGACAAAATAAAATGGCCGATTGATATTAGTAATAAACCTTTTGATATTGAAGCAAAAAATGAAACTATTGTGACCACAGATAAATTGGAGAAAACTGATGATGCTACATTTAAAGAAGAAGCCGATAATTTAAGTGAAGGGATTGTCACAGGAGGACTAACGTACACCCCTCCCAATTCCCTGTCAAATCTAATTAGCTACAGGAGAGTCGATACGAGGCCTTCTGGTAGAGCAGTTAAAGCTAAGGCTAAGGAAGAAAAGGAAGAACGAAAGAATGAAAGAGCGGAAGAAATAAAGAAGATTCAGAATGAACTAACAACTGACAACCAACAACTAACAACAAGTACAGAGTCTGATGTATCCGATAGCGTAGCTCCCCTCTCCTCGCAGGTCCGAAGTTCTACTGGAGCTGTCGAGGAGACAGTTGATTCAACGGCAGATGGTGGTGTAGGAGAGGGGCAGCCTGTCCTGAGCGAAGCCGAAGGAGGGGTGAGGTCAGTAGAGAAGCTGACCAAAAAGAAACCCGGATCAATCTACATCGAACAACGCGCCTGGCAAATCGCAAACGACGCCGCATCAAACGTAAAAACATGGGATGGTGGAGGTGCAGGAGATACTAACTGGTCCACCGGAGCTAACTGGAATGGAGACACAATTCCAACTGATAATGACCTAGTATATTTCGATGGATCATCCGATAACAACTCAACATTCGATACAGGATTCACAACTACAATTGGAGGGCTCAAGCTTGGATCCGATTACGATGGAACCCTAACACTTGCGCAACCAATGGGTATTTCCGGGTCGGTCGTGCTTTCCGGAGGAACTCTTAGCACCGGAGGATATGACATGGCTGTTACGGAGGATTGGATACAATACAGTTCAGGTAATTTCTCGGCTGAGGAGAATACGGTAATTCTTATGGGCACAGGCTCAACAGGTCTTACACTTAGCGGATCAAATGCATTTTCGAATCTAACATTGGATAATGGCTTGGTTGGATACTGGAAGATGGATGAGGGGGCTGGAACTACTGTTAAGGATTACAGTAGATATGGTAATGATGGGACGATGACGAATATGGATGCCGCAACGGATTGGGTTACAGACATTGCTCCACTAGGTTTTGATAATCCGTATGCATTAGATTTTGATGGAAGTAATGATTATGTAAATGTTAGCGATGTACTCGATATGGGGACAAGTAACTTCTCAGTTACCTTCTGGGTCAATGCTAATAACCTTACTGCCTCCAATCGTGAGATGGGGGGAATCAGTAAAACTTCTAGCTATCAGAACTCGGTCGGATGGGTAATTGAATCAAGCACGTATGGCGGTGGAAGTGCTACAAATTATGGATTTGAATTTGCGAACACAGGGCAAAGCAGTTGGGGAAATACTAATGTCGACAATTTTAACACACTTTCAGTCGGCAATTGGTATCATATAGTTGCATTAAGAGATGGTAATACTAATAAACTATATTCAAATGGAGTTGAAGTTGATTCAACAACTCATGCAGATGTAGCCTTAAGTGTCAGCAATGTGCAATCATTAACCATTGCAGAGCAAGAATCTTGGCATGCGAGTGAATTTCCTGGCCTCCTCGACGACGTCCGCATTTACAACCGTGCTCTCTCCTCTTCCGAAGTTGAGAGCCTCGCAAACGGCAATGCCTACACCGGAAGCGGAGTTTACTCTCTCGGCTCTG
>CAZDKL010000016.1:0-35304 GCA_964506185.1 uncultured Candidatus Peribacteria bacterium | reverse complement strand
TTGGTGGGCGATGGAAGACTTGAACTTCCGACCTCGACATTATCAGTGTCGCGCTCTAACCAGCTGAGCTAATCGCCCTTTTAACTTTAGCTAGATTAAGGGTGACTTAAGCTCGGGTCAATAATAAAGCTTATTTCGTTGATCTCTGCACCCACTTACAGCATTTACCCACATCCTCTTCAACCATCACTTTAATGGGATCAAATGAGACTTCTATTCGATCCACAATCAATTTAGCCAAATATATGGCAATTAATGCCGCCAGAATCCCCGCAGGAGTATCAACTGCATAATGCTGAAGAGTTATAACTGTTGAAATACTACTGAAAACAAAAAGAGGAACCGCAACAATAGAAAGAACCCGGGAATATGCAATTAGGTAATACATGTAAAGAAAACTCCAAGCTATATGCATGCTCGGAATGGTAGTGACAATCAAAGTCGTACTCTTGATCGAATTCTTAAAATCAAATCTGCCCTGCAAGTAATCAGAAAGATGATCTGAGGGTACATACGAATCCAATGCTGTCCGGATGCTTACCGGTATATCCTGTAATAGTATTGGCTCCCAATATGCGATTACAGGGGAAATCGATGGGAATATGTACCAAAATGGCATGCTAACAAGTGAGCATAGGCAAAATGCCAATATAAGCTCTAAGCATAAACGCGTTCTAAAGAAGAACAGGAGTATCAGAGTAAAGCTTAAAACAAATGAGAGCGAGTTATAAATGAATATGAAGAACGGAACTGTAGCATCAATCATCGGCTTGAATGGATTTTCCTCACTTTGCATCCACAAAGTAGGATAAACCCCATACAGTTTATGGTCGTACTCCATAAGGATATTATTATTCGCAGAAATCACTTTTGGATCTATATCCGGTGACATGACTATGTTTAAACAAGCTACGTTAATTAATGAAGCTGTGATTAAAATCAACAAACCAATAATAATTGCCTTTGACTGTGCTCTAATCCGCCATAGCGCGTTCTTATTCTTTTCGAGGCAATAATTTATAAGAAACTGTCCCCCAATCCTCCAAACCAGATAAATTCCGATTACTGCCAGAAACATTAGAAGCACCAACCCAAAACCCCTTATCATTAAATACTGAATTACTTCTCTAATCATTAAGCTTTTGGTTAAAAAAATATCGCTCCTATTCTACATCATCAATTCTCATTATTATGAGAATTAATTTCTAAATGCATTTGCCCACTCCACATACTTCTCTACACCCAAACTATATGGCAATATTTTGCCTTGATATTCGACATCAAAAACCTCGCTGCTGACTACATTCAAAGTAAAATTGCGTGCCTCATTACCAAAGATCACACCATTAACTTCTGCTGCTTCTGATGACACTGGCTCAATGACTGTATTTACAGTAAATAGTGCCCCGTTATTACGTAAGATCTGATATGCCTGCGCCTTGACCTGATCCGGAGTAAATTCGGGTTCCTCTTGCTCCGGATCTGAAACTTCGGAAGGTTCGGCTGGTACATCTTTTTCCTCCATCTCCGGTACAACTATACTTTTTGAGCGAACTAATTCATGAATGGATTTTGCAGTCTCTTCATCTAGCAATTTTTCATACTCATTTGCTATTTGAGCCAACACACGAGAATAATTCTCTTCACGTTGCGGATATCCATCTTGTTTATACAACTCAATACTTTCAATGATTAGTTCCGATATCTCCCTTACAAGCTCTTCATCATCATCTACAAATTCGACAACTTCTTTAATATCTTCTACCCAACGGCTTAGTACCGCTGTGGGCGCCGCTTCTTGCAAGATATCTGACTGCGGAAAACTGATTAGCTCAACCAATTGCTCCTCTCGATTGAGCTCAGGCCTATCAAGAGCCCAAGTCGTTCTTTGATAGTCCGGATGAATGGAGAACACTAACCAAAGCTTAGAATCAGTGATCAATTTCGAAAGGCATTCAGCCAAAAACTCTGGATTACTATCTTCGCTCGGAAGAATCCTCAAAAGCCAATCCAAATTTCCATTAGTATTTATTGAACGAATGCTTCTAAGTGCGGAAGAATAATCTCCTTCTTCTACACTAGTTTTTAAATCTTCAATCTCTTGATTAAGTTTAATCTGCTCTGCACTTTCTTTTGATAATGGAAATCTGATTGGAGTTAATGCCTTGGAAATTAGTTTATTTAAGTCATCCAGATAGCTTTTTGATGTGTTCTTCTCATCGATAGGAATAAGCCTTAGCATTTCCAACTGATCAAGCTTGTAATCCAAATTGAATTTCTTTAGTTCTCTTGCTTCTATCCACTTTTCAAGACCGGCATGAAAATGAGCCAATTTGCCACTCCCCTTCCATCTATAATTTACGGGAACTAGCAACATCTGATTGCCACTCTCGATCAATACAGGAGCCGAAATTGATACGACCGTAGTGTTACCGCCCATAACATGCACAGTAAATGCTCCCTTTGCACTTGTGATATTTAACGAATTTGATCGTATATTTACTCTGCCATCAGTCGATACGAGAATTGAACCCTCATTGATACTGAATTCTCCATCTTTTAACTCAAAATCTGAGCCTTCTGATGGTATTACATATGTTCCATCTTGTATTTCTATAACCTTTTCATCTTGATTTGCAGCCGCTGAGGCTTCCAATCCCCCTTCTTTTGGTAATGAGATTACAACCAGTGTGAGCAGAAGCGGAGCCAGCAAAAGATGTCTATGGCGACGTATGATTTCGGTCATGTGTTTTCCTTATATTATAGCGGAAAAGTGGTATTTATGTTAAGTATGTTATACTTGCCAATTAGTTATTTACTGACTTAATCGCTTCTCTAAATACACCCTCCCCCCTGGGGTGGGTAATCCTTGGGTGGGTGGGCCGGCAGTTCATAATGTGTCAGCCATGAAACCCCGTCAACCCCATCTCAAAATAAACTTTTCCTGACTTCAACTTTTTCCCATCCCAAAGCCCCGCAAGACGTTCCGCTCCCAAGCGGAACAGTTATTAGGCTATAATTAGCCTAATGAAGATACTTGGCATAGACCCTGGCTTAGCGACTACAGGCGTAGGACTCATAGAAACTGATGAATCAGGTCCAATCAGCGCTGACTGGTTCACAATAGAAACACCAGCCAATACTCCCCTGTCTGACCGCTTGGTTGAGCTTGAGAACGATCTGAGAGAGTACATAACGCAAGTTAAACCTGATCTTGCTGTTGTAGAGAAGCTATTCTTCGCAACCAATGAAAAAACAGCGATTGATGTTGCTCATGCCCGAGGTGTAATCCTCCTAGCACTGAAGTCGCGTCAGATTCCAATCTTGGAACCAACTCCACTCGAACTTAAATCCTGTATAACAGGCGACGGCAAGGCAGATAAAACTCAAATCCAAAATATGATAATGCGTGAGCTAAAATTCGATAAGCCCCCCAAGCCTGATGATGCAGCTGATGCAGTAGCACTTGCTTTGCTTGGAGTACATCAACATAAATTAATTCAGGCAATATAAAAACGGGCCGGGAGGCCCAGGGTCAGCGTCATGTGTCTGGACAAACAGGCGTTAGCCCTAGTCCGCGACGAGTCGCACCTGGCCCTAATACAGGAACTTGGGGGACGCGTGGCGTCAATCGTGGCTCCCTTGTCTAGATCAACGAAACCACCATAGCCAACAGGCCCAATCCAAGCACTGTCCCGGTCCACGAATATTTAAATACTATTTACTTAATTGGTCAAACGATTACTCCACTTTTTATCTCCCCAAAACCCGATGATGCGGCTGATGCAGTTGCACTGGCACTATTTGGAGTGCACCAAAAAAGCTTTGTTTAAAAAGGCCCGGGTACGGGCGAGAACAATTGTTTTCATCAGCCATAAAGGCTCAATTCTTCTCGCCCAGTAACTCGGCAGGCAAATCAATCGGATCTTCGCGGCAACATCACATCGCCACATTACCTATGATCACCCGCATGAGCTACTCCCGGACCACCTACACTAATGATCTATATAATATCCTCAAGTGGAAAGCTTACTTTTTTGATGCAACTATTTCCTCCATATTCCATACCTTCGCATCTTTTATCCCTGACGGCACATGAGTGGCTGAAATAATTACCTGATAATCATCAAAGCACTTAAGGAGTGCCCGCTGGTGATTATCATCAAGCTCAGAGAAGACATCATCCAAGAGTACAATCGGTTTCTCCCCTCTCCTGATTTCAAGAAATGAAACTTTAAGAAATATCAAAGCAAGAACTGCCGCTCTCTGCTGTCCGCGTGACGCAAAGGTCGTAATCTCTCTTTCATCAGCCTCAACAAACCAATCATCGCGGTGCGGACCGACTGTTGTGGACTGAAGCATGATGTCTCGCTCCTGATAATGCTGAAGATGCTCCATAAGCTCGATCATAATCTCGTCCTCTATCCTCGCCCTACCTTTCCTCTTATACACAAGCTCTGCCTTACCCCAAGATTCACCCAACGTATTAAGCTCTTGAAGAAGAGTGCATTGGAAAACTTCAATAAGTTCAAGTCGCTTGAGGATAAGGATGCTTCCTGCTTCGCTAATCATTTGATCCCATTGTTTTAGATCCCCTCTTTTTGCAATTCCCTCAGCAATCTTTCTAAGCAATGAATTTCTCTGCTTAAGTATCTTCGTATATTGGCTCAGTGCCCTTGAATACTCAGGGCTGACTTGACCTAGTAGTGAATCCAGGAACTTTCGCCTGGCCTGAGGAGAGCCTGAGAACAGCTCCAGGTCCTGCGGGAGGAAAGATACCGTCGGAAGATGCCCGACTGCATCGGCAACTTGAGTTCTTACGTCATTAATGAAGCAGGCCTTCTGTTTTCTTGGTGCAATCTGACTTACTACCTCTATAAAGCTCTCTTCTGACTGATCGTTTTTGAGGTTTGCTTTAACTCGAGTGAATTCTTCTCCCCAATGAACTAAATCTATCTCAGCTGAACCTAAAAATGACCTTGTTTCTGATAAGACTGAAATTGATTCGAGTATATTAGTCTTGCCTGCACCATTAGGACCAAGCAAAACGTACACATTCTCATCTACAAAGCTTACTTCAAGCTCCGGAAAGCTTCTGAATTTCTCTAGGCTGAGAGACTTGATTCGCATTACGCAGATCCTAGCAGTTTTTCACCCTCGTCGACGAGCTTTTTGACCAATTCCAGGTACTCTTTTCGTTTAATGTAATTGCCAATCTCATTTTTGGTCGCCCATGCAAAGGAATCTATTTCTGACTGATCCACCAATACTTCATCTGAGCCTTCTATTACGGCAAAACAGAACTCAATCCTCTGGCCGCATACATTATCCGGCCTGAATCTGCGGTAAGAATCCGGAAAATCATACTGATAGACAGTCTCGCTCTTCCCCACCAGCTTACCAACCAGACCTGACTCTTCTTTTAGCTCTCTTAGCGCTGCTTCCTCATGCGTTTCACCTTCATCGACACCTCCTTGCGGTATCTGCCATGCATCCTTCTTCCTTGGCTTATGTAAAAGAAGAATCTTTGTAGGATTCTCATTCTTTTTAAACACAACTATCGATGAGCAAGCACGATAAACATCTTCCATCTTAACTACTATACGACACGACCTTATTTTTAGCCATCAGAAGATAAACTCCAAGCACTGTCAGCACAAATCCTCCTGCCTGATACAGAGTCGGATACTCTTTAAGGATGAAAAAAGCGAATATTAGACTGAAAGCGGGCGCTGATGACACAATATAAATCGCCCTACCCAGAGGAATTCTTTTGAAGCCTCCATAAATAAGTATTTTAGAGAAAATCAGAATTGGAACTATATATGTTATCAAAATCCAAGCCGCTGAATACAATTCTACATTTCTAATTAGATGTATATCTTCAAGTAACAAACTTAGAATCATTAGCACAGTTCCACCTATCAGATATCTGAGCATCAATACAATATTGATTGGTAAGGACTTCATAGCTTTTTTCGCATATGTATTACCAAATGGGAATAAGGCAGTACCTAAGATAATTAACATGTCCCCGAAATTTATTGAAAGCGTTCCATTGAATGCGATTAGAAGTCCTCCGGCAAGTATTACAATCATTCCGACAAATTGTATTCTGGATAAACGCTCATGAAGTACTAGAGTGGCAAATATAAATGTGAAAAATATCTCAGCCTTAAGAAGAAGAGCTGTATTTATTCCAGACGTGTGTTTTGTCCCAATCATAATCAGCACAAAAGCTGAAAATATAAAAACAACTATCCCCAATATATTTAAAATATCTTTATGCCTAATTTTTGTACTCCACTTTCCAGTCAATAAACTGTGCAATACAAATAATAATCCTGCTGATAGTGAACAAAATCCTAGGAAAAATAATGGAGGAAATATATCTGCAGCCCTGTTAGCTACTATCGGAAATAATCCCTCAAGAACACACGCACCAATAAGCATCAGCTCGCCGGTTCGTTCTTCCTTCGAATGCATAACGTATTACTTTGAAGAGTGCTTCTCCTCCTTCAATTTAACATCTTCCTTAGATCTACACTTTGGACAGTATTTCTTGAGCCCCTCAGCATGCTCCTTCCAACCTTTGCCCCTCTTATCCTGCTTATGGAAACGCAAAGTCCCCAGCCGGTTTCCCGACTTCTTGCAGAACATGGCGAATACAGTGCGTTTTCCTCTTGGCATCCCGTGTAGGATACGGATTATGGGCTTAAAAACAAGAAAAAAACCTAAATTATCCGGCTTGCAGGTAATTAAATACGCTATTCGCTGCAACTGATCCCTCCCCTGCCGCCGTGGCGAATTGTGCGAAGTGATTTGAGCCTGAGCTTACATCCCCCGCAGCAAAGACACCTTTTACTGACGTTGCCATATCTTCTCCAACCTTCAGGTGCTTCCTGTCATCCAATGCGCAACCTATGCTTTCGGCCAACGACGTCGATGGTATCGCTCCGATCTCTATAAATACTCCACTGACTGCAATCTGATCTGATCCATTGAATTCTTTATCCAGTTTTACCCCAGTCACGACCTGTTCTCCCAATACTTCGATCACATTCGTTTCTAAAACAAACTCAACATTGTCTTTGCTGTTAACTTCATCGACCCAAAACGGTTCGGCTCTGAACTCAGGCTTTCTGTGAATCAAATAAACTTTGTTCGCGACCTGTGCGGCGATTGCAGCACCCTCAACTGCACTGTCTCCTCCTCCAATTACCGCAACATTTTTACCTTTGTAGAAAAATGCATCGCACGTTGCGCAGTATGTAACCCCCTTCCCGCTGAACTCATACTCTCCAGGAATTCCCAAGTGTCTTTTATCTGATCCGGTTGCAAAAATTATCGTTTTAGCTTCGTCAGTCTCTCCGTTCTGATATGTAAGCTTATAACCTTCTCCTGACTTCTCTACTTTTTCAACTCTCGCAGTTTTCTGAGTTACATTTTCGAAACTGACAGCATGCTTTTTAAAGTTTTCCATCAAATCTGGCCCCTTAATATCTATGTTGCCCGGCCAGTTTCCAACTTCCGCCGCAGTCATACCCATTCCACCTTCAGTCTCACCTACTATTAGAGTGTTTAGCTTATATCTGGCTGAATAAATGGCCGCGGTGTAACCAGCGCAACCTAGTCCAATGATTGCTGTGTCATACATAAGTCCTATTGTTAATTGTCAATTGTTAATTGTCAATTGTCGTTACACCCAACCGCGAGCCCTCATTGCTTCAACCATCCTTTTTATGCCAATTCGGAAGGCAGCTTCCCTGTAACTAATCTTTTGTCTGTAAGCCTCACGACGAACTGACTTATATGCATCCAAGACAATCCTCTTCAGCTCTCGATCCACCTTATCCTCTGTCCACTGCTCACCGCTTCGCCCTTGAGTCCATTCGAAATAGCTGACTGTTACTCCTCCCGCATTCGCAAGCACGTCCGGTATTACTTTGACTCCTCTTCTATCCAAAATTTCATCAGCCTCCGGAGTAGTCGGGCCGTTTGCAAGCTCAAGAATAAACTTAGTCTGAATTCTTGGAGCATTTTCTGCAGTAATTACATTGTCGAGCGCCGCTGGGATGAGAATGTCGCATGGAATTTCAAGTAATTGCTCATTCGTAACCCTCTCAACGTTATCAAACTTCATTCGATTTAGATCACAAACCGACCCTTCACAATATTCACCCGTAACTTCACCGGTTTTTCTCTTATGTTTTTCAATTCTGACCGGATCGATACCATCAGGTGAATAAATTCCTCCGTGTGAATCTGAAACTGCGACAACTGTGAAACCTGCGTTGTGCAAATAGTGCGCCATGTGCATTCCGGCGTTTCCAAATCCCTGAATTACAACTTTGAGTTCGTCTGGATCCATTGCAGTTCTTTCAATCAACTCTTCAACAATGAAATACCCTCCTCTCGCAGTCGCAGTATCGCGTCCGATCGATCCTCCAAACGACATTGGCTTACCAGTTATAACAGATGGACTGAATGTTCCTGTCTCTTTTTCATACTCGTCTCTCATCCATGCCATAATTACCGGATTTGTATTAACGTCCGGAGCTGGACAGTCGATATCCGATCCAATGTAGTCCTTCATAGCCCTGACATACGCGCGTGAAACTGACTCGAGCTCCTTCTTGCTTAAACTTTTGGGATCTAACTGAACACCCCCCTTACCTCCTCCAAATGGAATGTTAACAACCGCAGTCTTTATTGCCATCAAGGCAGCCAATGCTTTCACTTCTTCCTCATCTGCTTCGGGATGGTATCTGATTCCTCCTTTGTAAGGCCCGCGTGCATTATTAAACTGCACTCTAAATGATGGATAAGTAGCAGTAGTACCGTCATCTTTTTTTATAGCAATTTCTTTCCTATGAATGTGTTGTGGTTCAGCAAAAAAAGCTGTCTCCTTCTCTGTCATCTCCATTTTTGGCAGAACTTTATTAAGCGTCGTCTTGAATCTGGTGTAAGGAGTGGAAGTAGTTGTTGTTGTGTCTGACTCTGTTATCGTTGTTGGCATAATTGAGAAGTGAAAAGTTAAAAGTGAATAGTGAATAGTTGATTGTTGAGAGCGTAGCGTGTCGATTGTTGATTGTTATCAAGAATATACCTTCTTTTGTCCCATGCAACTGTGATTTTTCTAACAAAATAAGAGTAGAATCAGTCTGTGAATACTCTTCCATTCGACTCCAGAGCCTCTGCCGGCGCCCTTCTGGCCAAAAAATTATATTCTTATAAGAATTCTGAGGATACTTTAGTGCTTGCACTGGTCAGAGGCGGAGTAGTCGTGGGCTCAGTACTCAGTAAGGATCTAAATCTCCCTCTTTTTCCATACATTGTCCGAAAAATTGGCCATCCAGAGCATCGTGAGTTTGCTGTTGGAGCAATTGCAGAGGGTGGAGCAACATTTATGGACGATAAAGCTATGCAAATGCACTCAGTCGATTGGGATGCTGTTGAAGATGTGATTGAAGAGGAAGAGCAAGAGCTTCATCGAAGGAAAGAAGCATATCTTATTCAGGCTAGACCTGACCTTGAGGGCAAAACCGTGATTTTAACTGATGACGGCGCCGCAACAGGCTCAACAATCTATGCCGCAATGGACGATCTTAGAAACGCTAAAGTAAAGAAGCTGATTGTCGCTCTTCCGGTGTGTCCAACTGATACGGGACTTAGACTAAAGGAGAAATCCGATGAGGCATATATACTAGCTGAGCCAGAGGACTTCTATGCGGTCGGGCAGTTTTATAGGGAATTTACAGAAGTTGGAGATGAAGAGGTTTTAAAGATACTCCGTTCATGACCAGTGTATGTACATTGTACATACAGGCTAATTCTCCGTAATCAAGCTAATCCTTAAATCTTATGAATCATGGTTCAGACTGGTGCCGGAGGAGAGACTTGAACTCTCACACTCTTGCGAGTACACGATTTTGAGTCGTGCGCGTCTACCAGTTCCGCCACTCCGGCTCTTTCCCAATATTATCAGACATTATTACTAATTTCACCCCTTCTCATCTTCAATACCAACCTTCCCATCATCAATTAGATGTATTACTTTGTAAACTTCTGCTCCTGTTATATCAGGCTGATCTTTGCACACAGTAGTAACAATATGGTGAAAGAAAAATGCCGACATTTTACTAACTTCGGGATTATTTAAGGCAGCCATCCATTCACGCCTAACGGCTCTTAAAATCCTTTGCTCCCTTTCCTCAGGGCTCTCTGTATGCCCATCATCATCTGACTCTGATGGCGACTCAGCTGACATTTACAACTTTATACTCCCCTAAGGACTTAAAATGCAAGACAATATTATTCTGATCTGATTTTCGCTATCATACGCCCATGGATAAATACTCTGAATTCGTATTCGACTCTTGCGCATTTGATCAGGATGGGGCTTATCTGGAATTAAGATATAGCATAGACGGTGAAATACCTTTTATGGAATCTCTTTCCCTACCGGGCGGAATGGAATGCCAGCAGACTCCGCTTGCATTAATTGACCGCTCTCTTTTGGCATTGCACATGATAGCCGGTACAAGTTACTACAAAACCTATTGTCCAAAGAAGATAGAGATTAGATCGGGACAACTAACCAAAACCCATGCTGAATTTTGGGACAAGGTCTACGAAAATGGATTGATGGAGTTCTTTTTTAAAAACAAATTAAATCCTGAAGGTATTATCGATTTTCCGGCCACAACGGATAACGATTATCTAGAACCATTAACACGTCCATACACACCAGGAAAAGTCTTGGTCCCTATTGGAGGCGGTAAAGATTCAATTGTTACAATAGAAATTCTAAAAAAAGCTGGATTCGATGTAACTTTGATGAGACTTGGGGGTCATCCACTTATTGATGCGCTCGTGGAGGACCTTGAACTCCCATGCCTAACTGTGGAGAGAACACTCTCGGAAAATTTATTTGAATTAAATGAGCAAGATGCAATGAATGGCCACGTACCTATTACCGCTTACATATCTTATTTAAATGTTTTCTTAAGTTTAATCTACGGATTTGAATCTATAGTGATGAGTAACGAGCGATCTGCAGACGAAGGAAATCTAAAGAAATGGGGACGTACAGTAAATCACCAGTGGAGCAAGGGCTGGCAAGCTGAACAGATGATCTCATCTTACATAGAAAACTTCATAACGCCTGATATCAAGTACTTCAGTCTCTTAAGGCACTTAAGCGAACTAGGAATCGTCAGATACTTCTCCAAACTCCCTCAGCACTTCTCCAAAGTTACAAGTTGTAACAAGAACTGGAAGATCATAAAGGAAGAATCGGATTCTCGATGGTGTTGTGAGTGTTCAAAATGCGCTTCGACCTTCGCTTTGTTCTCTGCATACATTCCAAAAGAGCAGCTCATAGAAATGTTTGGTCAAAATATATTCGAGGATCAGACTCAAGGAATACTCTACAGGCAACTATTAGGGTTGGCCGGAAACAAGCCGTTTGAGTGCGTGGGTACAATTGACGAGATGCGCACTGCCTTCCTACTTGCACACGAGCGAGGTGATTTCGACGATACTCCGGTAATGCAAATGTTTCTTAAGGAAGTGCTTCCACAAATAAAAGATCCTGATAAGCTTAAGGAGAAGGAAATCAGCCCTGCTTCTGAGCACGGTATCCCTGAAGAATTCTTAACTGCTTTGCATGCACCTGAAGGATCTTAACGGCAAGAAGATAATTATCTTAGGTTTCGGCCGGGAAGGGAGAGCTATGCTCAAAGCAATTGAGGATAATGGTGTTGAAGCTGATGTGACAATCGGCGATCAGAATTCCAAATTCCAAATTCCAAATTCCAAATTTGTGTCTGGTTCAGATTATCTTCAAAACCTCGATGAATATGATGTTGTTATTAAGTCCCCAGGTATTCCACCATGTGATGAGCTTGATGCAGTCAAAGATAAACTAACTAATTCCACTCAAATCTTTTTGGATACTGTAATGGAAGCGGACTCGACTGTAATTGGAGTTACCGGATCCAAAGGAAAGAGTACAACGGTCAGTTTGATTCATGAAATACTTAAAAATGCAGGAAAAGATTCTCATTTAGTCGGCAATATCGGTGAACCATCTATAACTCATGTGTCTGAAGCGGGGTCTGACGTCATTTTTGTTCTGGAAATGAGCAGTTACCAACTGATGCAATGCACAACGAGTCCTCAGATCGCTGTCGTTACTTCATTTTTCCCGGAGCATCTGGATTACCATGGTTCGACTTCGCTCACCACAGGCGGCTCTCCAATTGAGAATTATTTGGAAGCCAAGAAGAATATTGCAAGGTTTCAGAGTGAAGCTGATGTGATTTTTTATAATTCTGAGTATGAGGAAACGAAATCTGTCGCTGATGAGAGTAAAGGTCAATCTATTTCCTTCTCTAAGTCCAACTCCCCCTTAGAACTTAACGAAACTATGCTCTTAGGTACGCATAACTTGAATAATATTGCTGCCGCGTACTCTGTCGCAACACACTTAGGAGTTTCCAAAGCTGATTCAATCGAAGCTATCAAGAATTTTGAAGGACTCCCCCATCGTTTACAGAACTTTGGAGAGAAAGATGGAATAATTTGGGTTGATGACTCCATATCTACAACACCGGAGACTGCTATTGCAGCCCTTGATGCACTTGGTGATCAGGTTGAGACAATTATTCTGGGAGGCCAGGACCGCGGTAACGATTTTTCTGATCTTGGAAAACGAATTGCCTCAAGTTCGGTTAAAAAAGTGATCTTGATGGGCGAAAGTGGACCAAGAATTAAGGATGCAATCGAATCAGCCGGAGCTGACGTTCAATTTTACGAAGCATCTAACATACAATCAGCTGTTGAAACAGCAAAAGCTAATTGCCAATCTGCTAATCTGCCAATCTGCTTGTTATCTCCAGCCTCTCCAAGCTACGGAATGTTCAAAGATTTTGAAGAACGCGGAGATGAATTCCGAAGATGCATATTGAATTAATATATTTTATTCTCATCGCACGTCGTAGTTCGACTTAGCTCACCATAAAAAGACGTGCTCTTGTTTGTGTTATTAAATTATTCTTCTGTTTCTTTTGTTTCCTCTGTTTCTTCTGTTTCTTTTCCTGATCCTACTATCACCTTTGCCACCCTAATTACTTTTCCATTAAACACATACCCATCTTCAACAACTTCAGTAATATTCCCCTCTTCTCCCGGGCCTGTTTGAAGTACTTCATGTTTTTCTGGATCAACTGACCCACCTAAACACTCAATTCTTTCAAGACCCAGCGCACTAAGCTTTCCAATAAGATCTTGTTCGATCGCTTGCACTCCTTTGACCCAATCATTGTCTGCTAATTCCTCTGGAAGATGATCGAAGGCACGTTGAAAGTGATCGATAGTTGGAAGAAGGCCGAGCAATGTATTTTCGAGAGCAAATTTCCTGATGTCATCCCCCTCTCTTTGCATGCGATCCTTAGCATTCTGCAAATCTGCTTGAGCGCGTCCTGCCAAATCTTTCATTTTCTCAAGTTCGGACTGCAATTGAGTGCACTTGGTGCATGCCTTCTTTGAAGATTTCTTCTGAGCGGTCATCATGCGCTACTTTATCACAAAATTATGGTATACTCATAGCAATATGCTCTTGGCTTCACTATCAATCGTCCTCGGTTTCGTACTTCTGATCAAAGGCGCTGATTGGCTGGTCAGTGGCGCATCGTCTATTGCAAGAAGAATGCATATAACGGAGCTTGTAATTGGTCTGACAGTAGTCTCATTCGGAACATCGGCTCCAGAGCTTATTGTTAATATTTTCGCGAGCTTTCAGGGGTCTGCCGATATCGCAATTGGAAACATTGTGGGTTCAAATATATCAAACACCCTACTGATACTCGGAGTGACAGCGATTATCGCACCTTTGCTTGTTCAACGATCTACCGTTCTTAAGCAAATACCCTTTAATCTTCTTGCTGCATGTACGCTTTTCATAATGGCAAACGACATGCTGGTAGATGGATACGCACGATCTGAACTCAGTCGAAGCGATGGAATGGCATTCCTGGCATTCTTCGTAATATTTTTGTATTACACATTTGGAATACGTCATTCAGGACATGAAGAAAGCAAAGAAGAACGAGAAAAGCCAAAGATAAACACATGGATTGCAGTTTCTCTTGTAATACTTGGTTGCCTTGGACTTGCAGTAGGAGGAAAACTTGTAGTTGATGGTGCAATTACTATTGCAAGGCTTTGGAACGTTAGTGAAGCACTTATTGGACTTACTATTGTTGCAATCGGTACGTCATTACCGGAGCTTGCGGCCTCTGCAGTTGCTGCATATAGAGGAAGAGCCGACATTGCTGTAGGAAATATTGTCGGAAGTAACATTTTTAACATCTTCTGGATACTTGGTATTTCTTCTGTAATTAAACCTTTGCCATTTCAACCAACAACAAATTTTGATTTGCTGACCGTAATTCTATCCACAACTCTACTGTTTTTCCTTGTTCACAACGGAGTACCCCATCGACGTTTGATTCTTTGGTGGAGACAAAGTCAGGACTACATCATCCGAAGATGGGAAGGAATAATTCTTGTTAGTTGTTACGTCGTGTATATCGCTTACATTGCATGGAGAGGATAGTTGGCCATTGGCAATTAGCAATTTGCAACAGGCTTTTTCATATAGCGCCAAATGCCAATAGCCAAATGCCAACAAGCTAGTAATAGCTCATTGGCATTTACGTAACTCAAAATAATAATTATTGAGCATCTAACTCCCCTGCCTCTGGCTCTGGCTCTTCCGCAGGTGGTTCATCATCTTCTTCTTCTGCTGTATCATCAACTGGAGCTTCATCTGCTGGTGGCTCTTCATCTGCTGGTGGCGTTTCATCTGCTGGTGGCGTTTCATCTGCTGGTGGCGTTTCATCTGCAGGTGCATCATCAGCTGCTGGCTCTTCATCAGCTGCTGGCTCTTCATCAGCTGGTGCAGATGCTGGATCTTCAGCTGCAGGAGGCTCTTTGTCTCCATCACCCTTATCAACATCTGTTGTTACAGTGAATGAACATGCAGCTAATAGAGAAACTGCGAAGCAAGTTGCTAGTAACTTAAATCGTTTCATAATGAATATTAGGAAGGAAGTAACAAAAGGATAGTAGGCTGAGGCATCGAAGTGATCAAGTCAAGGAGAAGATTCCGGCGCATAAATTATTGACTTAAGAGCCTTTTTGTAGAGAATAACTACCTGCTCTGGCTTTTTTGGCCTGCGTTTTGCGTGGGTTGGTTGGAGCGGAATAGCTCTTTGGCATCACAGCGATTGACTAAACACTTTACTGACGTTAGCTCTTTGGGGATTTGCGAGTATCCAAGGAGCTGACAGTCAGTAAATGTAAATTACAACTCTCTTTTAACCCCTTAGTCCAAAAAGAAAGGTAATGGACTAAGTGACTTCGTCTGAGGACCTCGCTGCAGAAGGTCTTTGGACACACGCGAAACAGTTTATCGTTTTAGGGAATTTTCAGGAGTTGCCAAGAATCCAAAAGGAGGATCATCATGGCACGCGACAGGAAGAAGCGATTTCGACTGAACAATGCAGTTGTTGGTTTCGGATTCATCGGACCAAACCAGACGGCAGCGGCCAGATCTGTGCGCAGTCCGCGTCTCGACGTGGACGTTTGCGTTCCGGAAACCGTCGACCCGGATGACAGGTTCGATTCGATCGGAAAGCCGACTGCTGTTGAGTACGGTTTCGAGCCCGAGCGAATCTACCGAACTGTGGAGGACGCGGTCGCCGCTGAAGCTGACAATTTGGATGGTGCAATTCTCGCATCGCGTAACAATCAGCACCCCGGACACGCCAAGACTTTCATGGATGCCGGTGTTGCCGTCGCAAGCGAGAAACCGTTGGCCGATGGCATCGAAGGCGCACACGAAATGTACGAAGCCGGGATCAAGTTCGGCCTGGAGAGAACCTGCGTCCTGCCGTCGTACACTGGTCATGCGGCTTGCATGGAAGCGCGCCACATCGTCAGGAGTCAGAAGAAGAGCCGGAGTTTTCGCTTCGGCACGACCGGCTACTGGCAGGAATGGCTGAAGAAGCTGCTCGCCAAGATGGCGGCCGAGGAAGGCAAAGACCAGGCTGCATGGCGCAAGGATCCCAACCAAAGCGGGAAGGCCGGCGTGGCCGGCGATCTGGTGGCTCACCTGATTCATCAGGCCATCTTCGTCATTGACATGAAGATCGTCGAGGCGAAGGCAGAGCGTCGCTGGTTCGTCGAAGGCAAAGAGTCCGGCCAAACCGAAGACACCTGCTTCGGGCAAGTGCGCTTCGAAAACGATGGAATCCTGCAGTTCTCCGCTCTCCAGTGGGGAGTGGGCAACAAGAACAATAATACCTGGGATTACATGTTTGACGGTCTGAGTCTTGGGTGGCGTCAGCGTACCCCGGACATTCTCTACTACGCCGACGACTCGAGCCCGGATAACGTCGAAAAGAGTCGTGCCAGCTTCGGGTGCCCGAATCTCGCCGCAACGAAACCCATGCCGGCATTCCACTCGGACGGCTGGGGCGACGGCGACGGTCGGCTTCTGAATTCCTGGGGCTGGGCCGTTGGCAATTGCCTGCCGGACGGTGCCGAGCTGTTCCACCCAACCTTCAAGGAAGGACGCAACGTCGTGGCCGTCGTGGACGCTATGATTCGATCGTCCGACGGTACGGGAGACTGGGAAAAGGTCGACTGGGTCGACTAGGCACCGGCGCTCGCCCCGGATTCCGACATTCTTAACGTCAATCGCTCACACAACACTCCAATTGCTATAGTGAATGACGCCAAAGAATCTCAAAATCCCGGGCACTGTCGAGTTAAATCGACCGCCCGGGATTAAAGTATGTAATGAATTCTTTCAGATCCGATTTTTTGCTATGCTTTGTACTCGTAAATGCGATTATCACTTAGGACATTCATTTGGCTTTCATTGATTGTACTTCCCGGAGCAATTCCCGTCAGTGCTGCATTCACTCCAATGGAAGTTATTCGAGCTACTGTCAGACTGGAAGCCACTGATCCCCTAACTGGACTAGCGGCAGGTAGAGGAAGTGGTGTGTTTGTTACAGAAGACGGATGGGTACTAACAAATCGACATGTAATTGAGAGCTTTCGAAAACAGTTTAATCAAATTAGAGTGGTCCCGACCGGAGATAATGAAGAGATGAATGAAAGATGCAGCTTTACAGTTGAACCTGGAGACATAGTTGCAAGTGCTAAGGATGATATTGCACTCATTGTTCCACGTTGGCCCAAGGGAACCCTGCCTTGCGGTGGTCCACCCTCTTTTCTGCCACCGGTTAACTTTATTGGATTCACCGGAATGGACATTCAGGTAATCGGTTATCCGGGAACTGAACAAGGAAGCGGATCTGTTGCTGTAACTGAGGGTCGAGTTGCAGGACGCATGATGGTTGAAGGAGAAGATAGAATCAGATTTCTAAAAGTTTCTGCAAACATTGGACCGGGAAGTTCCGGTGGACCTGTTGTGGACTCCGAAGGTCGTCTCGTTGCTATCGCTGCAGCAATGACTGAGATAAAACATACCAGCGGATTAATTCAAGAACTGGTTGGTCTTGTTATACCAACCGCAAATATACTGGAAGTCTTTTCTGAATTACCAACTTTCGATTACACAGAAGACACATCTCCTTCTGACGTATCCGAAACTGCTTGGTATTCCAAATCAGTTTCTGCTTTTCATGATGCTGGATACAACATTGCAGCTAATGGAGTTTTTAGGCCGTCAGATAGAGCAACCCGAGCTGAATTTATCACCCTCATTGTAGATTTACTTGGCGGGCCTCGTTATGAAAACTATGAAGACACAAGTTTTTCGGATGTTTCTCGTAGAAGAGACTACTTCAGACATTTCGAAGAAGCAGTTATTCTTGGACTAGTTAAAGGTGCAGGTAATTGCGTAGGAAGATCGCGATGTAATGCCAATCCCGAAGCTCCAATCAACCGTGCTGAGGCTGCCATCCTGCTATTAAGGGCGTTCAATCTGCAAAGAACTGTCAACACACCTTCATTCAGAGATGCCCCAAGAGGAGAATGGTACACAGATGGAATAGAAGCAGCTGCAAGTCTCTGCATACTCCGCGGAGACGATGGAGCAAAGACTGTAAGACCAGCTGATAACATGAACAGAGCAGAAATGTTGGTGATGCTAACAAGGTTGCATCAAAATCTTGTGTATCCAAATTGCACTTCTGCATCCGCGCGTGCATTTTCTATACCTGACGCACCCCTACCAGAGTCAGATGGAGACACAGCAAGCTCATTAGTCGGACTAACGCCTTGCACACAAAGCGCATGGGAATGTTTGATAGTTTCAACTTGCGGTAAGCAACTTAAGCAATTGCAAAAATGTACTCTAAAGAACGACGAATGTTCTGATCCTGAACGCGCAAAGCCACCTCGAGAGATTGCATGCATTCCAGCAGAAAAAAAACTTAGGGAGATGATCGAAACTGCGAATCAAACTGAGGCGACGCTTCAAACTATGGGCGAAAAAGCACTTGAGCTTGCACCTGGAATGGCTCAACAGGCGCTTGAGGTACGACAAAGATACTCAGCAAAGTTAGAACAATACAAAGGGTATATTTCCGGTGCTGTGAAGTACTCTAATTATATCAAGATCAAGATGGACGAGATTGAGCTCACTGAAAAATCTCTGATTTCTATCGAAAATGATTTTTTCTCGATAAATGGAATAAATAGGTAAATACTCGCAAAAATAAACATATCTTATTAATTGCTATATTGTTAAATATAATTAACATGTCCGGCCTATGTCCCGAAATAGGATATTCATCTGGTCGGCCGCATTCTGTGCATTGATACTCTTCACATCTCACTCATTGTCGAATATTTCTGGCGGGAATAAGAATAAGGCATATGCATCGGCCCTTAGATCCAATGCAATGTTCATCAATGTCGATACGGTGATACTTGTCGAAGACCCGAACTCCAAATCGTGGCTTCCTGCAAAACAACTTTGCACATTGTCTGACGATTCAATATCAACTCTTGGAGATATTTATAATCTGAGCACTAGCAATATAGAAATCGATGATTCTGAATTTATCGTTCTTGAAGGAACAGAAAATTCTATCAAATTGAAAGACCTTGAGGATGATTTCGGAATAACTCCCTTCCATTGTGTTCCGCTTTCTATTTATGAGTTACTCATATTGTCCGCTCCGGCGCACCTCAGTTAAAACTGCTGTTCCATCTCATGCAATTCTTCAACATGTCTTTTATTTATTACTGATAATTGCTGCTTTTCTTTCATTTGGAGTTTTTATTGTTACATTCTTAAGTACAAATGATGCTTTTTGGAGAATATTTACAAAGACTTACTACGTTCTCCTGCTCATTTTTACTTGGTACTACTATACTCTGCTATTTCTGACTGAAGTTCTAAGTAAAAAGTATCCTAGTTACAAAAACGAAAAGATTGCAGTATTAATCCCCTGTTATAACGAGCCTCCGAAAGTACTTGAGCGCACCGTAACCTCAATTTTGAAAGCTGACGGCAACAAAGATGTCTTTGTCATTGATGACGGGTCAACAAATAGCATTGGAAAAGTACTTACTAAGCTTTCCAGACGAAAGCATGTAACCGTCCATCGATTTAAAAGCAATCAAGGCAAAAGATCAGCTCTACATTTTGCTGCTAAGAACTTGGTAACTAACCATAAATTCATAATTACAGTCGATAGCGATACTCAAGTAGAGAAAGAGACCCTCATAAGAGTGGTTGAACCATTGAAACTACCCGAAATTGGAGCTGCAACCGGAGATGTAAGGCTCAGCAACGAAAACCAAAACTGGCTTACAAAAATGATTGGAGCGCAATATTGGATATCTCTGAATATACGACGCAAAGCCCAATCTTCATTCGGAATAGTTGACTGTTGCAGCGGCGCACTTGCCGCCCACAAGACCGTCATATTTAAGGAAATCGTGGATAACATGATAGAAGAACGTTTTTTTGGAGCACTTTGCACTTCATCAGAAGATAGATTCTTAACAAATCTAGTTCTTCAACGTGGATACAGCGTTGTTTATGTCCCAAAAGCAAAAGTGTTTACCGAAACTCCTTCAACAGTAATCAAATATTTAAAGCAACAGCTACGCTGGAAGCGTGGATATGTTCGCGATGCGACATATACGCTCTCATATGCATGGCAAAACAAGAAGTTATTATTCTTACAGATTTTTCTTTGGGATTTAACCATGCCTTACATGACTCTTGGAATAAGATGCGCTGTTTGGCTGTCGGTCTTCTTAAACCCTCAGCTCTTTTGGACACTTATTCTGCCCGGAAGCATTCTATTCTTGTTTATTAGGAACATATTCATTGTCTTTGATGCTCGAGATAAGATTTTGGGACTTATAAAGTACATGCTGTTCTATGAGTGCTTTCTTTATTGGCTAACTTTGTATGGTTGCCTGACCGCGAGGAAACGAGGATGGATTACTAGATAATTACAAAGCCAAAATCCCTGCCATCTCCCCTACTACAGCGAGACAGTCAAACGCAACTGCACTTGAGGCAGCCGCCTCTGTTCCAGCAAGACTAACTGCTCCGGCTTCAGCTCCGGCAACACTTGCTACTCCCGCTTCCGTCTCCGCAGCAATTACACCGACATCACTTGTAACTGTTACTGCCCCAGCATCTATAGCAGGCTCATAAACTGCAGGATCTACAGGGCAAATAATAGGTGGTGGAACTGGAGGTGGAGGTGGAGTCGGTCCGAAATTCGGAACAGTACCAAAGCCAAACTCGTTGAATATCTCTGGAACCTCCCCAAAACCAAATTCGTTGAAAATCTCCGGAACTTCCCCGAATCCTGCTTCATTAAATATTGGCGGTGGTGTACCGATCATCGATTCCCCTCCGGTCACCGGTGGTGGCGGTAATACATCAACCATACTCAGGACTTCTAATCCTATAAAACCCTTAATTCTTTTTCAATATGCAAATATACTGATAATATTCTATTATATTCAAGACCTCAGCCACGGTAGCTCAGTTGGTTAGAGCGCGGGACTCATAAGCCCGAGGTCGCTGGTTCGATCCCAGCCCGTGGCACCAAATAAAAGATATTACTTAAGCTGTCCAATCCAACTTGGCCATTCGTTTTCATCTTCAGAAGCCTTGACCGGCTCCTGATCGTTTCCAGCTTCTACAATGACGGGAGGAAGCTCTGCGTAAAGCTTTCCAATCCAATCGGGCCAACCTTCCGAGCTTCGAATAGCCATTGTTCTAGAATCTAATGGCGGATCTAATCGAAAATCGCTCCAAAATAATGCAAAAGCTGGAGTACTAACGAGGCTTCCTGCAAGAATTGCGGAGCTGATGAGAGATTTCTTGAGCATATAAATAATTGGTAATTATGAGTAGCTCACTTTACTAGGGGCTATAGTGATATGTCCAGAGGATTTTACTTAAATTCTATTCATACAATCCGTTTTCAAGCGCCTTAAGTATTGCGAATATGGCATGTTGAGTGAAATCAATCCGCATATTATTTTTCGTCAAAGAATACCTAAAACCCCCGTAAGCCCTCTCTTCATTGGGAAGGTAATAGGAATTTAAATAAACATATTGAGATAATAATATAAATCTAATTCCACTTTTTATGGAATCTCTATATCTAACTGTTCTTTTATGATCTCTTTCCGCTACTGCTACAGAGTAAGCATCATTAATTCCTTGCACATATACAGAGGTCGAAAAACGAGGGGATTTCTTTGGCATACCGCCGATTTCGTCTTTGTACAAGCTTTCATGAACTTGCTCATTTTTGACAATCCAATCATTCATTTCAAAAATGAATGAAGCTATCATTTTACTCTTCGTCACATCATAAAGAATCTTATATGCTTGGGTGTTCCAAGAGACAAAGGCTGCGTTTTTATTACCACGCCAATATTTTCTGTAATATGGAAATGCCTTCTGAACTGCATTCATATATTTCGAATCTTTTGTTTCTTGATGGTACCTCATTAGCGCTAACTTAGCCTCGCCTGGGTAATAGTCTTTTCCTCTCTCGCCACCAGAGTTGAATCTGGTAAGAAAAGCTCCATTCTCTTTTTGTTGGCGAAGTAATCCTGCAGCTAATTTTTTCTTAATGTCTTCTGAATTTGGATAAACGGGATATTCAATCAGCGCAAGAAGAATAAATGCATTGCTTGCTATCTTCCCTCCATCGGTATCAATTACACAATAGTCGCCAAATTCTTTGTCCACATCGCATCTCATGTCTTTCAAATAATAATCCAACATATTATTAATCATTGGACTTAAATCATCGCTTTCTAGTTGATTCTGCAATGCTGCCATAGCCCAGCATGTTGCCATAAATCTAATTTCACTGCTTCCAGACTCGTCATATTTGTCCTCGGTAGGAAAGTACTCATACCATAATCTTCCTGTTTCTGGATTAATATTACCTATTAAATATTTTTTAATAACCTTCAACCTATCAATAAGTACGTTTGGCCCAAAACCAAATACAGGAAATATGATGTTTTGACGGTATAGATCAAACGGTTCTTTGTAGGCTTGATCTCCTAAGAATGAAATTGAATCATACAAGAAGAATGTAGTATTTTTATTCTGATCACAATCTGATTTAAGACCCGCTTTTTCACATATCTTTTTAATTGTTTTGTCAAAATCATATTGCTTAATAATGGGATCGGATTCTTTAAAAATTGCGCGTTTATCTCCATTTTCAACCTCCAAACCGTTTATACCAAGAGCAAATTCCGCCCTCAATTTATCTTTGCCCCCATCTACTTTTCTTCTTCCATACAAATATGTGATTTCAACATCCCAACTCCTCATATCCTTTTCTTTATTTTTTTCACCAAAACGGTCATCGCTCACACATCGTTTGACCGCCGAAGAAATATCTTTCTTGCACCAACCCGCTTGTTCTCTGTCTGCTTTGCCTATCCTACGACACCTTATTTCTCCATTGTCCCACAAAGTTACATATAATTTATCGTATCCTATAAGCTCAGGCATAGCTGGCGACTTAATATCTTCACTAAAATTACTATACAACATATTACGTACATACCTAATTAATGCATTCTTTTCAGAAATGTTAAGCCTGGCAGGATGCAAGAGGGCACCCTCACGTATCAGAGAAGCGCTAACATCAACATCTGTACCACACGAAGTAAGTGCGAAAGCAATCAACATTATAGTAAATATTCTTTTCATGGTCGATGCAGGTAAATCACAATTACTCCAGTACACCGTTCTCTAGTGCTTTTAACATAGCTAATACAGCATGTTGGGTAAAATCCAATCGCTGAGTATTTGTAGTCAGACTCTGCCTAAAGCCTCCTATCGCCCTATTGGGATGCTTAAGATAAAAGGAGTTCTCTGGAATGTGCTGGGAAAGAAAAATGAAGCGAAAGCTGTTTATAAGTGATTCTTTATATTTAATTTCCCTTTGTTTATCTCCGTACAATTTTGCCACTCTGTAAGCATCGATTGTTCCTTCTGCATCAGTTTGAGTTAAGAAGCAAGGTTTAAGTGGCGGGAATCCACCTATTTCGTCTTTGTAAGGACTTTCACGCACCTGGAATTTATCTATTAAATAATCGTTAATTTTGAAAATAAACTCAGCCACTTGCCTGTCTTTGGTTTCCTCGTAGTATAGACTTTGCGCCTGAGAATGCCACGGAATAAATGAGAGTATTGATTTCGATTTATTCCAATAATCCATGTAGTAGGGAACTGCATTTCCAACAGATTGTAAGTATTTTTTGTCCCCTGTTTCCTTGTAAAGCTTCATTATCGCCAGCATTGCTTCACCGGGGTAGAAAGCTTCACCAGACATTTTGTCCGAATTAAAGTAAGTCCTATACGATCCATCTTCTTGTTGCTGATAAAGAACTCCCCTGGCAAATTCTTCTCGAATTTCTTCCGAGTTTGGATATTCTTTCGCTTCCAATAAAGCCAATATAACGAACGCGCTGTAACCTAGCTTGGTTTTTCCATCAATGTCGAGGTAACAATGGTCCTTTTCACATTTTTTATATTGCAAGTAGTGATCAAGAGTTGTATAGATCAAATCATTCAAAGATTTGTCGTTAAAATAATTTCTAAGAGTCGCAACTGCCCAAATTGTCGCAAGCTGTCTAACATGATTGTTGTCATCAGAGTATTCGTCTTTGCTCGGATAGTATGCATATTCGATCATCCCGGTATCCTCATTAGTATTGTTAACAAACCAATCTCTAGCAAATAGCAGTCTCTCATTAACCATATCTTCATCAATCTCTTCTTTCGAGAAGAGTACATTTTGACGACTAAGATCTACCACATCTCCATTTCTGTTTCCCTTGAATTCAAGGGTATCATACATATAAATTCTTGTGGCGGGTTCGTCATAGCACTTTTTGCTTAGCCCTGCTTTCTTGCAAAGTTTTTTCAATGCTTTTTTGTGGCTTAGATTGCTCTTGATAGGAACTGAAGCCTTGTAATAAGCATTATCGGAACCTTGCTCAACTTCTATACTGTGAACCCCCAACTCAATATTTTTTTTTGCTGCCTTTAGTCCTCCTTTAACTTCCCTCTTATTGTAAAGATACGTTGCGATTATTTCGGTGTCAACAACTTCGCTCTTTTTGGTTTCTCCTCCAAAGCGATCGTCACCAATACATTTTTTTGTAGCAGTGCTAATGTCTGTCTGACTCGGATTTGAGTCTGCTTCTTTACCTTTTCCACTCTGACAACATCTTACTCTGTTATCGCCAATAAAAGTAACGAATACCTTGTGGTAATTGCTTATTATTGGGAACTCTTTGGGCGGTTGCCCATCTTTGCCAAACTCGGAATCCAATTTTGCATAGGCTTCAGCTATAACTGCGCGCTTCTCATTCAGATTCAATTCAGCAGGTGTAAGTGATTCATCCACTCTGACGCTGGCATTGGGATCGCTTATAATTTTAGGTTGCTTATTTGGTACACAGGCAGCAGTTACTGCAACAAATACGACAAATAGGGTTGTGAATAGCAGGTTTTTCATATTTTAGAAGTGTGGTAATAATTTGATGGCACTTTACCAAAATGATATTAAGGTACATATTGACTTGATTACGGTAGTGTTGTCATTAGAGTGTTTCGTGTCACGCGTCTCAAGTCGAGAGACTCGTGACCCGTGACTCGTGACCCCCTATACTTGATACAGTATGCACAATCCAATTTTATTATGTTTACATGGCTGGGGAGGGAGCTCTGAATCCTTTAATGAGCTACGAGAAGCCATGAATAATCCCAATTTGAAAGTTTTGGCACCTGACCTGCCAGGCTTTGGATCTGAATCTGAACCTAACCACCCATTTTCGGTTGATGACTTCGCTGAGTGGGTTGAAAAATGGATAAATGAAAATCAACTTCAAGAAATAAACCTTCTTGGCCACTCACTTGGCGGCCGAATCGCCATTAAGCTGGTAACCAGAGGTAATCTTCAAATAAACCACTTATTTCTATGTGCAGCCGCAGGTATCAAGCGGCCAAAGCACATAAAAAGAATAATTGGTCTGACGATTGCTAAGCTTGGAAATGCAATTCTCTCTATTCCCGGGCTAAGGCTTCTTAAAAAAGTTGCTAAATCATTTCTTTATAAGATTCTGAGAGTGCATGACTACGAACAGGCTTCCCCTCTGATGCAAAAAACTCTAGTGAAGGTGACTCAGGAGGACTTGAAACCAGTTCTTAATATTATTAATGTTCCGACCGACATTTTCTGGGGAGATAACGACAAGATGACTCCAATTGCCGATGCACATATCATGAAAAAGGAAATTAAAGGAAGCGAGCTCCACATTTTCCCTGGCATAGGACATAGATTACATAGGGATAAAGCTCAAAATATTGCAGAGGTAATACTGTCAAAGATTGGTTAAAATAAGCTATCCTGTGCCTCCAAATGAGTCCTTATCTTCTTGCCATCATCACAACGATAGCATCAGCCTCTCCGCTGGTAATATTTGCATATCTTTGGCAAATTAAAGAATGGAGAATAGATCGCTTAAGGGAACATCTTAGAAGTGAGGGATTCTTGAGGCAGTTTTTTGGAATCTTTAGACCTACACTTTTGATTATTTGTGGAGGACTTGGCTACTATGGGCTACTTGCAAATTGGATCATTATAACCTTAGTCGGATACCTAATAGTTAGCATTCTTCAGCTCCTATTAAATAAACATCCGAAACCTGTCTGGACCAAAAAAGCAATTACTCTAATCGCGACAGCATTGATCCTAACTTTTATTTCCAGTTTGCCACACAGACTTCAGACCACACACTATCACTTAGTTTTCATACCATTACTTCAGCCGTTGTTTCTAATGGCTTCAGCAATCCTCTGGTCTCCTATTGATAAAATACTTAAGAGACGTGTAATGAATAGAGCTAAAATAATTAGGAGTAAAAGAACAGATCTTACGATAATCGGAATAACAGGAAGCGTGGGGAAGACAACTACCAAAGAACTTCTTAAGCACGTTTTGGAAGACATGAATGTAATTTCTACTCCTGAACATGTAAATACCGAGATGGGAGTCTCTGCTTGGATAAGTAATAAACTTCCAAAGAGTTCTAACGCTAAAGTGATGATTGTTGAGATGGGCGCTTACCGAGAAGGCGAGATTTCTCTTCTATGTAAAATTGCAAAGCCAACTATTGGAGTAATATCTTTTGTCGGAACTCAGCACATTGGTTTATTTGGATCTCAAGAAGCTTTGATGAATGCAAAAGCAGAACTTATTGAGTCTTTACCATCTGACGGACATGCATTCTTAAATGCTGATAGTGAACTATGTGCGCAGCTTAAAGACAGAGCACCATGCCATACCACTCTTGTAAGCACTGGAGGCCCTTCCGACCTTGAAGCATTCGACATTGAAGAGACTTCGCATGGCATTGAATTCTCTCATAAGGATGTTCGCTTCTTTGTCCCAATCCACGGTACTCACAATGTAACAAATGTACTTCTTACTGTTGCCGTTGCCTCTCACCTAGGAATGAAACTTGAAGAGATCGCACAGAAACTCAAAAATTACCGTCCCGCAATGCATACTTTTGCAATGCGCAAAGACGGCGGCATAATAATTCTGGATGACACGCATAATGCGAGTCCAGCCAGCTTCAAAGCAGCAATAACATGGGCTAAGTCTCAACCTTTCGAACACAAAACGCTCCTCACAAGCGGATTAATAGAACTTGGAACTTCTCAAGAACATATACATAAGGAACTTGGAGCATTATCCAAAGGGGTTTTTAATCGAATCGTATTCCTAAACAGGAAAAGAGCGTATGCATTTGAAGATGGATACGAGAGCGACACAGAAATATTCTCCAAAGCTATTAAATCTATACCGAACGATTCCCTTCTAGTTTGTGTGGGCAGGATGCCACAGTCAGCCATCCAGTCGATGCTTCCAAAAGACCAAGTTAACTAGTTAACTTGTTAACTAGTTAACTTATCTCTGAAATACCCGTATTCTGAATTCAAATGCCACTAATTCCAATACATCATACTTTCGCTCCACACGTAAATCTAAGCTTCGCACTTAGATCACTCGGAATGCTAGTGGCTCCTTGGAGATGGAGAAGAGGAAAAAGCTTAGAACTCCTGGAAAAAAGTCTTACTGAAAGATTTTCTGCAGATACTTTCCTGTTTGCATCCGGACGAGAAGCCCTGTGTGCTCTTTTAAGAGCTCTTCAATTAAAAAATGGTGAGGAAGTTATAGTACAAAGCTACACATGTGTCGCTGTGCCTAATGCAATCCATGCCGCAGGTGGAGTTCCTGTATATTGCGACATTGAACGAGAGACTTTGAACATGACAGCTGAGTCAGTCGAAGAAATGATCTCCCATAGAACCAAAGCTGTGATCTGCCAGCACACTTTTGGCATTCCATCCCCTACTTCTGAACTCAAAGAGCTCTGTGATCAAAAAGGAATCGCTTTTATCGAAGACTGTGCGCACATCATGCCAGATGAATCGGGGCCTTCTAGCGTCGCATCACATGGCGACTTCGTCTTCTTCAGCTTCGGACGCGACAAAGCAATCTCCGGCATAACCGGAGGAGCAGTTCTTTCCAAAAATACTGACGCAACACTCAGGCTAAGAGCTGAACGTGCACGCTCAGTTAACATGAATCGCCTTACTATCCTTAGGCTACTGACTTACCCCCTTGTTTATCTGATTGCCCGTCCTCTTTACGGGCTTTTCGTCGGAAAAGCATTCCTATTCGGTCTAAAAAAGATCAGATGGATGGTTCCTGTGCTAAGCAAGAAAGAAAAAGAGGGTCTTCAGTCCCCTATTCCTAAACACATGCCCAACGCATTTGCATATCTGGCGCTTAATCAATTAAATAAACTCAGAACCATCAACGATCATCGACGAAAACTAACGTCCATGTATGTTACTGAGTTTGAAAACAAAAAATATTTCGTTGGTGGCATTAAATCTGACCTGCCCCTGCAAAAATTTCCCATTTTTACAAAAGAGGCAGATGGCATCAGAGCTAATTTGAAGAAAAAGAACATTCATCTATCGGACGGGTGGGATGGTTGCGTGGTTTGTCCTGCCGGAATTGATTTAGACCCGACTAATTACACTCCCGGATCTGATCCGGAGGCTGAAGCTGCCTGCGAGAAGATATTAAGCCTGCCGACGCATCCGACAATGAGCTTGAAACAATCAAATAGACTAACAAAATTGCTTAATCCTGTGCTTCAAGAGCAGTAATTCGCTACGATACTCCTGATGACTATCCAAGAAGCATCATCTCAGACTGACTGGGATTCATTCCTGGCTTCCAGAGCCTATTCCCCTTTTCTGCAAAGCTGGACCATGGGAGAAGTGTATAGGGATATTGGAGAAGAGCCGATCAGACTTGAGGCCAGAGAGGGGTCTGAGGTCAAAGGAATATGCCAAGCCATAATTGTGCCGGCAAGGAGAGGTAAACATCTGGCTGTTCCTTACGGACCCATAACAACAATCGACAGTCAACAATCGACAGTCAACTTGCTCGTTGATGAGCTCAAGAAAATCGCGAAAGACAATGGATGTATCTTTATTCGCCTGAGCCCATTCTGGCCCAAAGAAAAATCTTTGAGTATTCCAAAATCAAAATCGTCCCCCCTCCATCTACTAGCCGAGCATGTTTGGTACTTACCATTAGTAACTTCTGATCCGATTGAGGGCGAGCATAGCTCCCCTCTCCTGGAAGGAGAGGGGTCGGGAGTGAGGTCGTATAAGGCCGAAGATTTATTAAAGGCAATGCGACAAAACCATCGAAACTTAATCAGGCGTGCGGGGCGCGACGGAGTTGAGGTAACTGCATCAACTGATCCTAATAATGACATCGAAGAATTCTTCCGATTGTATGATGAGACCAGAAAGCGACACCATTTTGTTCCGTATCCGAATAATTTTATTCGATCGCAGGTAAAAAGATTTTCTGAGAATGATAAATGTACTTTATATCTCGCAAAATATCAGGGAGAAGTTCTTGCCGCATCGGTTCACATGCATTTTGGAGGTGAAACCAGCTACCACCATGGTGCAAGTACTCATAAGTATCCTAAAGTTCCCGCAAGTTACGCACTCCAATGGAAAGCAATACAAGATGCACTTGCACGCGGAGATCGCATGTTTAATTTCTGGGGAATTTCACCTGAAGGCGTCCGCAAACATCCATTCGCAGGAGTAAGAATGTTTAAAACTGGCTTTGGAGGAGAGATGCTTGAACTAGTTCATTGTATGGACGTTCCCGTTACTTCAAGATATAAGCTTACCAGAGCTTTTGAGACTTATAGAAAGTGGAAGAGAGGCTTTTAGAAGAATCAGATGAATCAGAAGCTTCAGAGGATTTTTACTCGAATTAGTTCATAGAAGTATCTTCTAGCACTTCTTCTGATTCTTCTGATTCCTCTGATTCTTAGTATCACTTCACTTTCTTATACAAATTAACTACAATGCTAGTCATGACCAAACCAATGCCCAAGTCCACAAACGATAAACTTGATGAAATAATCGAGCACCTGCGATTAATGGACAAGCGTGATCGATTGCGAACTATTGGAGGATTTATCAAAGGCATCATTGGATTGATTCCTATCATCGTATTAATCGGAAGCATCTGGTGGGCATATAAGTATGGAGATCAGCTACTTGAAAAGATCGCACAACAAGCTGCCAAGCAAGCTGCAATAGTTACGGAGCAACAAGGAAGCGAAGCTATAAAACAGTTAGAGAATTTCTTTGTTAGGTAAAAACTCCTATGTACATACAGTGTATATACATTGTATGTACAGTTCTTTAATACTTACTGACCTTATTCTTCTCCGTTTACAAGCCCCAATACCTCTTCGGCAGAAGCTGAGGGCGAGATTGCGAAAGCTGGAATTCTAAGGAGTTGCTCTCGGTTAAAAGTACGCTCTTGCCCCGAACCAACTCCCACCAAGTATCCCGACTCCTCTGATAATTTCATTACGCGCGCATTCACTCCGCCCATCGGATACGCAATTGCAAACACTCCGCGGCCGGTGTACTCCTCTAGTATCTTTCTACTCTGTTTAAGTTCCAATTCTACCTGCGCATTCGTAAGTGACCTCAGATCATCTCCGGTGTGGCCGGCTGATTGGAGATCATGCCCATTCGCCAGAAGCGTTAACACTTGTTTCTGCGTAATTCCATTGATTCCCAAGTGCTGAGTTTCCAAAAATAGCGTGCCCTTGACTGCACTTGCCCTTAGTACGTCGGAAATCTCCTCCACATTCTCCGGTTTAATTCCGGTGATAGCCAAGGCAACAGTCCCCGGCTCCATTCGAATATCCCGTTCCTCCTGCCGTATCAAAAGATCTTTGAACTGGCGCATGGTAATCAGCCGCAAGCCGGACTGCTTAAGAGCATCTATGTGTTGCGGGAGAGAGTCGACCACTCCTTTTTGTGAAGCCCTATAAGTTAGCACTGGAAATGTAAATTTCTCCTGTCTAACCAAGAAATTTGGCAAAAACGGAGACAAATATTCCACTGCCACATATCCCTCCTTTCCCTCAAAAGGAATTCGAGCCCATACATCATCTTTACTAAGAACATTCACAAAAGATTGTCCTTTAAGCTCGCCTAATTTTTCACTATGAGTATCTGCCGCTTTTCTAACATTCAAAAAGCCAAAATCAACAAAATATCGATCTTTGAACTTCTCTTTCTCTTCAGAAAGCTTACTCTCTGAGGTTAGTTTTGCTATATATCTCTGGGCAACATATCCTTCTCGGTCATTTGGAAGCTTAATATGAGCCCAAGCAGCATCTGTGAACTCCAAAAGCTCCACAATATCACCTTGATCAAGACGATCTACAGATCCTGCTGTAACCTTTGGTGCAGATCTTACGTTCAGAAACTCATTGGTAACTCTGTACAGGTTTTCACCAGTTGCTGCTGGTCCTGATCTTATAGATGAGTACTTCTTTACCATGCTCAGATCCAGCACAGGAACATCCTTATCCTCCTCTAAGTGCAATTTTGGCCCGCCTTCATCATTGAGAGAATCTAAGCCAGCCTCTGCCTTGTTTGAAAGCTCTTTAAACCTTGCCACATCTTCTGCTGTGAATGTGAATTCTTCCGGCTGAGGCTCTTCTTCTTTTGGTGTGCATCCGGCAAACAAAATTCCAAAAGATGCAATCAATAGGAATGCAACCAAGGGTCTGGGTGAAGAAAGTGACTGCCGGCGACGACGATATGTGGCCATAAAGTACAAGTGGCAACTCGCTACTGAACAAAAAAGCTACTCACTGATTATGGGAAATGTACCACGAAACAACGACCTTTCCACCTGAATACAAAATTTTATCTTGCTCAAATATTATTCTCATTTCATGAACACAATTTGTATGCGTAAATAGAGATTCCATTAATAGTCTAAATTTTGTGATCATATTCAAATTCTTGTAGATATTTATTGTTCGATGCGGCGCACTTGCGCCGCACGTGGGACGGCGCCGTCCCACGTGCAGTAGGGGCATCGTTTTAGTAGGGGCACAGCGCGCTGTGCCCCTACTTAATTTAAACTGGTGTCCCTACTGCATTCGAATCACCTAATTTGCCTAGATATATCCATTACAAGCACTATATTTAATTCTTATATTATGTTATAATAGCATTATGAAGGGCCTCCATACCCTCTCACTGGCAATTATCTCGGTAGTACTTCTGACAAGCTGTGGAAAAGCAGGTGATGAAGCTTCTGAGGATCCTGTGTCTGAGCTTAAGGTAAGCGGACCCAAAAGTTCAGTAATTTCCACTATTTACGCCGGTATAAGCGATTTGCCAATAAGGCCTGTGCGCCCAAGCCAGTCCCTTGGCGCCTTTGTAAGTCTTTATCTTTCTCAGAACCATATGATGAAGGTGCTTAGTGCTCTTGAAGGAATAGACGTACAGATCAAATTTGCACAAGCAAACTCGATTGAAACCGATGAGACCTTCGCCCTGTTACAGGAATATGGGACAGTTCTTCAGGTGGATATCATAGATATGCTTAACAGATCTCTGGACAGAGATAAGGCTTTGAATCGGTATTTGGAGTCATTGAAGGGAATGAATAAGAGGATTGAGGAGAAGATCGTAGAGCTGGAAGAAAGAGCGGATTCAATAAAAGAAGAAAGGAGGGCCAAAAAGAAGGTAACCAGAGAACTGGAAAGATTTATCAGACATGCGCTCAAGGACAAAAATTATGCAGCTACAGGGCCAAAGCAGGAAGAATTAGCCGATCAGGAGGCCGAGTTGGCTGAAATTGAAACACGTGAGAAGCAGAATAAGAAGATAAAGAAAATAACCGCCAAACTGCTCAAAGTAGGCCAGGAGAGAGAAGAAGCGATTGATAAGAACCGAGAGATCCTGATTTCCGGGCTTAAGGTCATAGAAGTCCCGGGACTTGAGGATTTGGGCATTGTAATCGAAGAATAGAGGGGGTTCACATCACACAATAGTTTTGATCCAAGGCAACCTTTCGCAAAGGACAAAATCGAAGATTTCGGCTATAATAAGAGGATTAATTGAACTATGGCACAGAAAAAAACAAAAGCTCCCACGGCCAAAAGCGTTAAGGCAGGCACACCTGCTCCAGCCGCCTCGAAGAAGAAAAAAGCAGCTGAAACTGCGCCTAAAGTAAAAATCGGAATGGTTACAACCATGGTCGCGGCTATAGATGATCTATTGGGCCTGCAAAGGAAAGTGGAGAAAACACTAAAAGCGACTCAGAAAATGAAAGTTAAAGCGCTTTCGGAAAAAGATCAGGAGGCACTTAAAAGATATGAAGAAGGACTGCAGAAAACTCTGGATATCATCGCTCCTGCTGGCATGGAAGTGAACCCTGACGGAATAATGCTAAATGACCTGCATGCCAGGACTTTGTATGCCGTTAACTGGCCGCATTACATTTATCCAAACTGGCTTTCGGAGGAAATCAACTTTGATGCCCACATGAATATCTCGCAGTTTATTTATCCTGCTGATAATAAAACAGTTCTAAAGCTTCTAAGGAAAAAGGTTACGCAAATGCGTTCATCTATGCACATGTTGGAACAACGAGGGATTGTGCGAGACCCGGCGCTTGAAGCAGCTCTTCAGGATGCCGAGGAATTGAGAGATCTTCTTACAAGAGGCAGAGAAAAACTCTTCCAACTTGGACTTTACGTAACCATATATTCGGACGACAAGGAGAAACTCAAGAAGCTGCAGACTGATATGGAGTCTCTACTTGGAGGAAAATTGGTCATAACTAAAGCAGCCTTTATGCAAATGGAGCACGGCTGGATTTCCACAATACCATTTGGAATTGACGAGTTAGAGGTAAACAGAAACATGAACACAACTCCTGCATCGGCCTGCTTCCCATTCTCTAGTTCTGACCTTACCGATGACCATGGAATCCTTTATGGAATAAACCGGCACAATGATAGCCTTGTTATATTCGATCGATTTGACCTGCCAAATGCGAACTCAACTGTGTTTGCTACATCTGGTGCTGGTAAATCTTTCACGGTAAAACTAGAGATGCTTAGGTCACTGATGTATGGAACCGAGATGTATGTTGTTGACCCGGAAAATGAGTACAGAGAATTGTGTGAAACCATAGGCGGAACTCATATTCCAATTTCACTTGAAAGCTCGAACCGTATTAATCCTTTCGACCTTCCAATGGCCGTCCGCGGAGATGAGGCAACTACAGGAGAAATACTTCGTGCTGCAGTGATTAACCTGCATGGTCTTTTCAAATTGATGCTTGGGACGCTAACACCTGCCGAAGATGGAATTCTGGATAAAGCAATTTTGGATACTTATGCCCTAAAAAATATTACTTTGGAAACCGAGGATCCCGGGAAAAAAGAAGTGCCGGTTATGGGAGATCTGGTAGACGTGCTAATGACTACAGATGGAGGCGAAAACATGGCTAGAACACTTTCAAAGTACACTGAGGGAAGCTACACGGGACTATTTGATCATCCAACAAATGTGGAATTGAATAATCAGATGGTGGTTTTCCAGATCAGAGATTTGGAAGAGTCACTTCGTCCGATTGCGATGTACGTTGTTATTAATTTGATCTGGAACCGAATACGCGCGGACTTCAAGAAACGAATTCTTGTAATTGATGAGGCATGGAGCTTGATTCAACACGAGGATTCTGCACGATTCCTTTACGGACTAATTAAACGAGCAAGAAAATACTATCTAGGTGTTACGACTATCACTCAAGACGTAGAAGACTTCGTGAACTCTCCGTATGGTAAACCGATTATAACGAATGCATCATTCCAGGTTCTTCTTAAACAATCCCCTAGTGCGGTTGATAACCTTCAAAAAATATTTTATCTGACCGATGGTGAAAAGTACCTTCTTCTGGGATCCGAAGTTGGACAAGGATTGTTCTTCGCCGGTAATAGGCATGTGGCCATTCAAATAATCGCAAGTCCGCAAGAATCTGCCGTTATTACTACAAACCCCGAAGAAATTGCCAAGAAGCAGAGATCCAAACGTCTTGCTGCTGTGGAAGATGCCGATAAATCATCTGGGTCAACAAGTGATGAACTGGCAGATAAGTCAGCCGAAGGAGTAGAAAAAGAAGTAAAAGCTGACGAAGCATTTGTGGAGAAAAAGAAAGAAGATGGCGATGACAAGCCTGAGGAATCTAAAGCCGAACCCGCACCCGCACCCGACAAGGAGCCTGA
>CAZDKL010000015.1:0-36088 GCA_964506185.1 uncultured Candidatus Peribacteria bacterium | reverse complement strand
TTTCTACGGCAAGTTAAAACTGATATTGATACAATTCCAACAGAAGAAGAGTTTGCATGGTGTAAAGATCATCCTGGACTTGTGAAACGCGCTGCAGTATATAATCCATCCGATCCTCGTGCTTTTCTACGGCAAGTTAAAACTGATATTGATACAATTCCAACAGAAGAAGAGTTTATGTGGTGTAAAGATTATCCAGGTCTTGTCAAACGTGCTGTAAAGGATAATCCATCCAAACCTCGTGAATATTTGCGCTCCAATAAGCCTAATAAGGTTATCTTGAGTTCGTAGTTATTTTATTGCACGCCCTTCCTGTCAGCTCGGTAGCACTCCGATAACAATTAACACGTCCGCCTTCGGCGGACTTATGACAATTAACAATTGACACCTCGTTATTCTGAATAATGAAGTTGTTAATTGTTAAAAGCGAATCCGCCGTAGGCGGATGATCGTGTCAACTGTCAATTGTTAAAAACCTTACAAGGTTTTTACCTCGTAAGGTTTTTATTGACGTCTTTTCGCCCTCCTACGCCTTGTGGGCTTCGGCGGGCAGGCTGTGCTTAAGCACGGGATTAATTTACATAATTACCCGCTTCGCAGTTAACACGGCGTTTGCCGCTTGTGCCTCTGCAGCCACGTACTTCTGAGTATTTATTCTCATCGAAGTTTGGGCGTTCGCGTCCAACAACATCAGGATTTCTGTAAAGAAATGCCTTGTCGGTGAGGCCCTCGTCGAGATTCAAGCGAAGTGCGCGAGTGTTGGTGTACCTAACAACTCCGCTAGGAGCGGCGTGATAAGTCTCGATACCGGACTTCACATCATTTGGTCTGAAACCGGCAACAACATATGCGTACTGGCTAGTGCCGGCGCCTAGAAGGGTGCCGACAAGAATACCTGCGAGCACAGCGATTGAAACATTACTATTGCATTTCATTGCTGTTTGGGAGAAAGAAATAAATATTTGTGTTGGTTATATAATAACATAATCTGATAAAATATGCAAGTACTCAAGAGCAATTGGCAATTAGCAATTGGCTATTAGCTGCATGAATTAGTGGTTTTTTGCCAATTGCCAACTTGCCAACTGCCAATTGCAGTAAAGAGAGCAGATAACTAATCCACCCTCTTTTTTATATTTAAATTACAAAGTTTAATGAGGCACGCTAGGCCACTGCTGATAGTCAATGTCGTTTTCACGCTTCTCGACAGTGCATTTAGCATATCGAGCGCCACCGAAGGCAAATCGGTTGCATCCCTCATTCTCATCTTCTGAGTTAAGGGGAGCGCTGTGTCCGGCATCTTCTGCTCTCCTGAGTCTTGCTTCGCGCTCAGTGATTTCTTTGCCAGGAACCTGGAATACGCCTTCGTCGCTGCGTTCTCGCACGACTCCGTCAGCTGCGCGTACGTTAACAGCATCCTTCATAACATTAGGATCTGCGCCTTTGAAGGCGACTAGCTGTGCGTACTGCATAGTTCCGGCTCCGATGAGAGCACCAATTATTACACCGACTAGCGATGCTACAACGACATTATGTTTGTTTTTGCAGTTCTTCATGACTGGGACAGTTAAGGAAGTAAATGTTTGTTAGGTTTATAATAGCACGAATGTGCTGTTTAAGCAATTATTTATTGACTCTTGTCAGGATAAGGAAGCTCAGTTGGCTTAACTTCTTGGACACTTAGGAGACACTTAGTGTACCTGGGTCCGAGGTGAAATTGTCTGCATTTTGCAGGACCGAACCAGATTGGAGCTGGGTCAAGTTCGACATAATTCTCTCTTGGCTTCATTGCTGCGGATCTGTATTTAGGATTCTCTTCACCCATCCATTTTAGATTTTCCATTCTGATAGCCTCATCCGGCCTTACGCCCATGAATGCGGACGTAGAGCTTGTCTGTACAGATTTTGCTCCGATTACGACTCCTGCGAGGATTCCCGCTAGGAGAGCTACTTTTGTATTTTTACTAAAGGTCATGGTTCAATTTGGGAACTAATATATTAATTTTTTCTAGTCTGTTGTTCTTGGTAAATCAGTCCTTCTCTGTAGGTGACAATGCATTTGGCAAGTCTAGCGTGGCTGAGTTTCTGGCAGTGCTTTGGAATTTGACTTTTACCAGCCGCCTCTTTCCAGTAATAACTATTCTGATTCACTAGTCGATCTTGAATCCGTTCCCATCCTTCTCTCATATCTCCCGTATTGTGACGTTCGTCATTAACATCAATATTCTGGTTTACTCCATCTGCAGTCTGAGCGTAATTGGGATTAACTCCAACAAATGCTGTAGTAGAGCTGCCAATTGAGCCAGCTACAGAAAGAGCACCGACTACAATGCCGGCAACGATTCCAACAGTAAGACCTTTGGTATGGATTCTGTGTTTCATTTTGTTTGTTTGGATCTATTTATATTATAGCAGAAAATAAGGATAAAGACTAGATTGCTTAATTAGCCGATTCTCCTAAGAATTTCACGATCGACGAACTCTTTCTGTCTCCCATAAGTAAGTCTTGAGAGCTGTTTGAAGGCTTCAGCAGCTTGTGGATCCTTCGGATAAGTTGTGTCCAACCAAGGCCTGGGAACGTCAATTGAGAAGGGCCTAGATGGTTTGCCCTCAATGCATAGCTTCATGGATCCTTTGAATGCGTCCATATTCACAAGGTCCTGCTCCGAAAATACAGGTGCCATTTCTTTAGCACATACTTCGGCATCTTGCGGACCGATCTTATAGAACATCATTGTTCCAACGTTTCCAAATATAGCTCCCTTCAAGCTTGTCTTACCAGACATCTTGTCATCCTTTTCCAATTGATCTATGTACTGATGAGCAAGCACCAGTCCAAGTCGATATTTTCTGGCTTCAGATAGGATAGACTCGATAGACTCAGTTACAAAGTTCTGGAATTCGTCGATGTACAGGAAGAAGTCTTTTCTCTCTGCTTTGCTTTGCCTTTGTCTGCGCATAGCTGCAACCTGAATCTTGTTAACAAATATCATACCCAACAGTTGTGAGTTAATGTCTCCAACAAGTCCCTTACTTAAGTTTACAAGAAGAATCTTTCCGTTATTCATGCATTCACCTATATCAAATGCACTCTTGGTTTGACCAACAATGTTTCTAATCAGCGTGTTGGTGTAGAATTGTCCGAACTTTGCAGCGAAGTAGGGGATCATTTCCTGCTTTTCCCTTTGCCCGGTTTGTGCCATTTGTTTTTCCCAGAATGCTTTAACAATCGGATTACTTACTTTTGAAACTTTGTATTTTTGCCATTCCTCGTCCGTAAACAATTTTACAAGGTCAGTAATAGCTCCGCCCTCTTCCTCATCTTCCATCAAAGTCAGACATCCATTTCTAAAGTAGTCCTGAATTCTAGGACCAAAGATCTCGTTTCCAAACATCTTCACCATCATGTTCATCGCATCCAAAGCTATCAGGTCTCTTTCTTCAGCTGATTTGCCTTCCAGAAGGTTTAAGCCCATCGGTCGTTCGACATCAGCGGGATTGAAGTAGATGACGTCATCAGCCCGTTCGCGCGGGATATATGGCATCAAATCTTCCACGAGAGATCCGTGCGGATCTACTACGCAAAGCCCTTTTCCGTCATGGAAATCTTGCCTTGCCATCAATTGCATGATGGATGATTTACCAGTACCAGTTTGTCCTATGATGTAGAAGTGACGGAAGCGATCTTCGTTATTCTGGAAAATTTTAGTCTTCTCTCCACGATGTGTGTTGTTACCAAGGAACAAGCCCTCTTCAGGAATGTCCTTTGGAGCGGGGGCTACTTTAAAGTTTTGCCACTTAATGGTTTCAACTTTGTTATATTTGATATTAGGCAAATGAAAAAAGCCTGTTAGCTCGCTTGATCCCAATAGCATTTTTGGGCTCGTCAGAATCTGTTTTTTTGTGCGTCGAGGAGATCTCCTAATAAATCTTTCAACTGTCTTGTTTGTCTGAACTAATCGGGGTCTGTTAAAACTATTGCCCCGAATTGAATCAAATTGTCTGAAGGCAGCTACAAGAGTTTCCAAAAGGGTTTTTGATCTTGTTTCGGAATCAGAAGATACAAGAAGTCTGAGTGTGCATGTAAATCCGGATTGCCCGGCTTTTTCGTCCATGGATTTGCTGTACTCTTCTACCATCTGAGATACGCGTTCTCCGGTAGATTGTTCTGCTGTCTTAAACTCCGCAAGATCATCTCCGCCTGTAATGATACTAAAGGCTGCTGAAGCCCAAGAAATTGGATTCCACAATTTGGCTCCTTTCTTCTTTGGATTGATTAATTGCGTTGCTTCTTTTTGTAGTTTTTTCTGCCATCCGGATCTAGCGGGCTTGAGTACCATCTGCACTGAAGCTCCTTCGGTTGTTTTAAATTTTGAAAATGCGTTAGTAATGTTATTGAACGGATCACTCTTTAATTGTTGATAAGTTCTAAATACTGATGTAAATCTTTTCTTTGGTACCAGAGGTTGAACTGCTACCACGGAGTTCTCTGTGAAAATGTTGTAATCTTCTACAACATCAATAATCGTGTCGGGGTAAAAGGCTGTTATTTGCTTCTCTACAAGCGGAGCAAATTTTCTTGGTACAACTACATAAAGCAATATTTCCCCTGCTAATGCAGCATATTCAACCGAGAAGAATGGTTGGCCCATCCAAAATCTTTCTATTCTGGTTCTATAAAGCCCATGCAGTGCTTCAAACAAATGCTCCATCACACCCAATACTTCTTTAAAGTCTTTTCCTGTCGAGAATTGCTCAGATTCCACCTCTTTATCCTCTTTGCTCTCCTTTTTCGGGGTTAGTAATTGAAGGAAGACAAGATCGCGTTCCATGCGTTTTTCATGCCATAAACGTGACAGCCATAAGCTCAAGTGCAAGGCTCCTGCCAGCAGGGCAATAACGATAATGGCAACAATTAGATTCATTAGAGGTATCGTACCATTTTAGCACAAAATGCGCTTGCATAACAGACGTAATAGGCTCTGAATTGCCTGATTTATGCACAAAAATTGACTATGAATATTCGGAATAGAATCGGCGAAATGACCGTGTATAATTGGTGCGAATTACATGATTAAGGCGATATTTTTCGATTTCGATGGCGTTCTAACGACCACTTTCAGCGGGGGTGGTGATGTAAGGAGGAATCTTTGCATGGTATATCCGGATCTTGAATCGGACGATGTAAGGGCATGCTATAAAACGCATATAAAACCATTGCTTATTAAGCCGGGGATAAACAAATCAGCATGGGATGAGTTTGTTGCATGCATTGGGAAAAATATCCCAACCGCAGATCTGGAAAGTGCCTTAAGGCTAATTGAACCAAATGAAGGCATGCTTAAACTGGCTGAGTCTCTTAAGCTTAAATACAAAGTTGGGATCATTACAAATCAATCCGGCAGACGTATGGATCTGATAAAAAAAGATATGAACTTAGGTGCGGTGTTTGATCCGGTATTGGTTTCGGCTGAGATAATGGCAAGTAAAAATGATGGCTCTACTCGCATTTTCGATATTGCTCTCGAGGTTGTCGGGGCAAAGCCGAATGAAGTAGTATTCATCGATAATCAGGAGAAAAATCTGGTAGTTCCTGAAAGGATGGGAATTAATACTTATTTACACGACACAGAGAAAAATGATATCGCCAAGTTGTGTACCGAGCTTGATCGTTTAGGAGTTACTTATCCCACATCTTCTTAGCCTTAAGCAGGCTCTCTACCATCTCCAAGAGCGACCTGATAGTCATTTCATTTTTAATAAAGTACTCGTTAGCACCCAGTTTCATAGCTCTATCGCGGTTTTCCTCATTTCCAAAGTTGGTTAGAACTATAATAGGAAACTTTCTAGTTTCCTTTGGAAACTTCTCAAGCACATTAAACCCGTCCATCACGGGCATATTCAGATCAACAATCATTATATCAGGTTCCAATTTGGTGGCTTCTTCGACTGCTTTCTTACCGTTTTCAACTGCTCTTATATTGTATCCTGCGATAGTAAATTTCTTTGTATAAACGTCTCGAAGAACGTCATCATCTTCGGCAATTAGAATATTTGCTACTTCCATTGGTGCAACTTTAGCGGAAGATAAGGGCGTTTCTGAAATGGGAAGGCTTGACTAAATCGGATTTTATTCAACCGCAACCCTCACGTACTCAACCCTTCGACTCGTCCGCTTGTGCGGACTCGCTCAGGGCAGGCTGCTATTCTACAGCTACTCTGACATATTCGACGATTTCAGAGTCCCCAAGATGCTCACTAACCTTCTTCCCTGGTTCTTTTACATACTCCTGAGTTACTAGTGCATTCTCTTCGCGGAATTTCTTTTCTTTGCCCATCATAATTTTCTCCCAGATTTCTTCCGGCTTTCCCTCGGACTTAAGCTGATCTTTCCAGATATCTTTCTCGGCTTCTATTGCTGAGTCTTCTACTTCTTCCGGAGTTTTGTATGTGGGATTCATTGCAGCGGCATGCATTGCAATATCTTTAGCAATTTCTTGATCACCTTCGTTAAGTCCAATTGCAACGGCAATCTTTGAGTTCAAGTGGATGTAACTTCCGAGAACTGGAGCTTCAACAATTTTAGTTTCGCCAAGAGAAATATTTTCTCCTAACTTCTGAACAACATCGCTTATTACACTTTCTGCATGAGACTTAACTGCATCTTCACCTTCGCTTAAGAGCTTCGTCGCAAGTTCATCTCCAAACTTTTGAAAATCTTCGTTTCTCGCGACGAAATCTGTTTCGCAATGAAGCATAAGAATAGCTGCTTTGTTTCCTTCCTGTGCCATGAACACAAGACCTTCTTTTTGATCGCGTGCTGACTTCTTAACAGCTTGAGCTTCTCCGCTCTTCTTTAGAATTTCAATTGCTTGCTCTTCATCGCCACCTGCTTCTTCCAATGCTTTCTTGCATTGCATCATGGAAACGCCGGTGCGCTGGCGGAGGGAAGCGACGGTGGAGGCTGAGATTGGGGACATAATGTTAGGGGGGATAGATTAGAACTTAGAGCTTAGAACTTAGAGCTTAGGGTTAGGCTGCGAGAGCTTCTTCCTTTTCTTTCTTCTTTGAAGAAGTTCCTTTAAGTTCAGTTTCAAGTGTGTCTAGGATTGCATTAAGGGAAGTTACTGCGTCATCATTTGCAGGGACAAACTCGGTAAAGTCATCTGGGTCCGCATTAGTATCGCAAATGCCGTAAAGCAAGATGCCTTTCTTTTTGGCTTCGCGGACTGCAACCTTATCTCGGACTGCATCAACAACAAAAATTGCATCAGGAAGTTCTGTCATATCTGCAACTCCTGAAAGTGCAGTGTCGAGTTTGGCTAATTTCTTTCTTTGCATTTGCTGTTCCTTCTTTTTGTACTTTTCAATTTCTCCTGTTTGGAATGACTGTTGCAAATCCAGATAATATTTAATTCTTCTTTTGATTGTGGACCAGTTGGTAAGAAGTCCCGGTATCCACTTCTTGGTTACAACAGGTTGATTTAATGATTGTCCGATAGCTTCGATAGGAGCAATGGACTGTTGTTTGGTGGAAACAAAGAGGATGGTTTTGCCTTCGCTGTATAGCTTCTTGATCTCGGCAATCATATTTTCCAGATGCTCTTTTGTTTTCACGAGGTCAAAAATGTAAATCCCGCGTTGTGATCCGTACAAGTACGGCGCGATGCGAGGGTTCCATTTTTCCTTTCTGTGGCCAATGTGGCAGTTTGCCTCGAATAGTTCTTTTTCAGATGGAATAGACATGAGATTAGGACGTAAGGGGTAAGACGTAGGATGTTAAGGAGTAAGACGTAAGACTTAAGACGTAAGGTTTCTTACTCGGTGCTTTATCCTTAGTATTTCTTCCATCAGCTCACCATATTGCGGAGGAAACGTGGGCTCACCCTTCGATGCGCCCCTTCGGGGCTTACTCAGGGTAGCGCTCATGCGCTAGGACCGCGGTGATCAGGAAGAACTTGGCTCCATTAAAAGGGTTTTGTGGGGTGGATGCAAGGATTTATTGAAGAATTAACAATTTTAAGTGTTTGACACAGTGTGCATATACAGATCTAATGTGCATATAATTCCTTGTAGATTATGAAAGATAAGATTAGGCAATGGCTCTTAGAAGATGCAAAAGGTGTTGATGCAGCGGAAGATATTGGACTATTTGTTGTTGGTACGGATGGACCGGGGGTATTTAGCAGAATACAATCTTCACTTCAGAGATTGCATGATTTGTTGTCGGATGAAGAGATAGATGCAATTAGTGCGGAAGCAGATCAGTTGTTAGAACAAGTAAAGGGTGATCTTGCGGCAGCGGAATCGGGTGGTGGTGATATCGATGAGTTCATGGATCAGACAAATGATTCAAATGTAATTAGGCTTGTTGCTGAAAACTTGGCACTAAATAGTATGCTGGCGGAAGATGATGAAAAGTTGGAGCCTGGAGATGCAGAGCAATTTGCGGATTGCATTGAAATGGCAAAGCAGTTTATCTGGTTTAGACAAGCAGTTCGTAGCTTGCTGGAATTTACTGATAGAGATTCTTCTGATCGTGATGCGTCAAGGTTTGTAGTAGAATTTTCTGAAAAGACGGCGTTGCCTAGAACTTTTATGGCAAAATAACCATTGCACACAAAAGCTAGACCCTCCTAAGTCGTCCTCCTCATCGCTTCTTTTGAACATAACGAGTGGCTACAAAACCTTCTCACTCGGCTTTATCTTCGCCAACTCATCAACAAGCTTTCCAATCCCTCCGCGCATCTGCTCAAGCGAGTCACGATCACGCATGGTAACGGTATTCAGTCCACCTTGCTCTTTGTCTTCCCCAATCGTGCCAAAGTCCACTGTGATCGCCTTAGGAGTTCCGATCTCGTCCTGCCTTCGGTAGCGCTTGCCGATTGATCCCGTTACATCAAAGTCCGTAACCAGATCAGTCTGATCCAGAATCATGTTATGTATTTCCTGAGCTTTTGCGATCAAAGGTTCCTTCTTACTCAGTGGAAGAATTGCGACATCGACAGGGGAGAGGCGAGGATCAAATTTCATTACAGTTCTTACGTCTCCATTCTCAAGCTCTTCTTCAGTGTAAGCTTCGATCAGGAAACTTAAGATCGAACGGTCCACTCCAAACGTTGGTTCAATTACATAAGGAATGAATTTATTTTTTGGATCATTGGGATCTGTGTACTTAAGTTCCTGCCCCGAGAATTTTTCATGCTGAGACAAATCGTAATCAGTTCTGTTTGCAATTCCAGTCAGCTCGCCCCAGCCCCATGGGAACTTGTATTCGATGTCCATGGTTCTGTCACTGTAGAAACAGAGCTCTTCTTTTTCGTGTTCACGCCACTTAAGATTCTCTTCACTTAGTCCCAAATTTGTCAGCCACTCCCACTGTGCATCTTTAAGTTCTTCGAACTTGCCGGGAGCTTCGTCAGGTTCAACAAAATACTCAATCTCCATTTGCTCAAACTCTCGTGTTCGGAATGTAAAGTTGCCGGGAGTAATTTCATTTCTGAAAGCTTTTCCGATCTGTGCCATTCCAAATGGAAGACGGGGTCGCTCGGTATCAAGAACGTTGGAAAAGTTTACAAACATTCCCTGTGCAGTCTCGGGCCTCAAATATATTATCCTACTGTCATCTTCAATAATTCCTTGTTGAGTTTGGAATAAAAGATTGAAAGGTTTTGGGGCTGTAATTTCTCCTCCGCAATATGGACATGGGGTTTGCAATCCTTCTTTTGAAAGCTGTTCGGAAGAAAGATATCTGACTAATTCAAGCATCGTGCTTTGAATCTCAGTCTCTGCCCAACTTAATTTTTCCAGCTTCTCTGACAACCAAGAGATAGTAACGTCAGGATTGCGTGCAATAGCCAAGTTTGGTGCGAGCTTTTTTGCATCTTTTTTACCCCAATTCCTCAAGTCGTCGAGAGTTACTTCTCCATTTTCTTCATATAGTTTTGCAAGCGATTTAAACCATTTGCTATCCTGAATCAGGTCTTTCCAATGATCTTCACGAATATGTTTATTGCAGTACTTACACGTACTTATCAGATCTGCAAAAGTACCAACGTGTCCGCTTGCTTCCCAGGTCTTTGGATTCATAAGAATCGCGCTGTCTATACCCACGATATCGGGTCTCTTGTGTACGAATGATCTCCACCACTCGCGTTTCACGTTATTCTTTAGCTCAGCCCCCAAAGGACCGTAATCCCATGTATTTGCGAGGCCCCCATAAATCTCAGATCCGGGAAAGATGAAACCTCTGCGTTTGCAGAGGGAAACGAGGGTGTCGAGGGATTCAGCTGGCATAATCGGGGATAAGGTACAGGAATATTGCTAGATAAGGAAACAGAAGAAACATATGAAACAGATGAAACAGAGGATTTTAAAAAAGGGGCTCCTCACGAGTTGGTTGCGAGGGCCCCGGGGGTACGATCGTTGTTCGTGGGGTCAGCTAGGATAATAGATAAGCATGTATCCATTTCCGATGAACCCACAGAACGATGCGATGAGAACGTACAGCAAGGTATCGCCAGGGTCGTCTACACAGACACTGGAGATGGGGGTGCCGGTACTTCCTGTTCTTCCCAATCGAATAAGAGTTACGATTGTGAAATACAGGATAATCCCGTGCATTATCAAGTTAGCCCATTGAGCATCCATATCTGACTCCTTTGAGCCTATTAGAGGTAACGACTTGTGAAACGATCGGAAGGGTATAATGACAATATATGATGGATAAGTCAATGTCTGATTGAACCTTTTATAAACATCGATTTTATGTTATAATAATACCCAAATACCCAAACTATACATAAGCATCAAAAGACGACTTCAGGCATACGTATCCGTAGGAATTCTGTTTCTGGGAATGCCAGTTGCAGCCTCGGCAGTCAGTGACGATGGAAAAGTGTTTGGAATGAATGATCAACTGCTCACAATAATTGGCTTGGTTGCGCTTGGAGCCTTGATCGGATGCGGGCTTGCAAGAGCTTGGGTTGGAATCTGCAACCATATGTTGATGGACCATGAATCGCCTGAGTCATTTAAGAAGCGTAAGCCATACCTTCCAACTACAAAGGTTGTGATTGGAACTGTTATTGCGACAGGTTTCTTGTTTGTATTATCCCTCAAAGTTCTTGAGGGAGTAATCCCATTCAACAATCTAACTCCAGCAAGAATGCTTATGTATTTCTTTATTGCAGGGGGATTGATGGTTGCAGCTGAGTATAAATGGAAGAAAGCCAGAAATTATGTATTCGCGATATTGATGGGATCCGGTATTTCATTCGGGCTAATGGGATTGGGGCATGCAATACTGCAGACGGGAGTTGAACAAGATCCGTTTGTAATGGCACTGGGAATTGTGTGTACCATAATTCTATGGAGGTTTTTATTCGGACCTTGGTCTCCTCGAATAAAAGCGACTGTACTTGGTACGTTCATTCTCTGGATGGGGATGCATATTATTTTCAAAGAAGCCCCGAGTGAAAGGGTTGCACATTTGATTGCTGCTTTAGTCGCGCTTGTTCCTGCTCTAGTATGGTGTTGGTTTTTCCTTGAGTATCACAAACAGCATTTTAGTTTTGTATTACTCATGTTCTTTGCGGGAATGCTATCTACAGCTCCGATACTTTTCTACGATGCGCTTGTCAGGCGCGGAATAGAATTCCAATTCTTCCTTTTCAGAATTGTTCCGGAAAACTTCAGCAGAGCTTCAAATGCATTTGTATCCGGTACCTTGGTTCATGTTGAAGGCATAAGGTCGACGATACTTGCAATGTTTATATCGTTCATTATCGTTGGAATCATCGAGGAATCATCCAAGCTTTGGGTGCTTAAGAAAAGCGGAAAATCATTCTTCTCCAGCATCGATGATGTGATACAGATGGCGGTAATCGTGGCAATTGGATTCGCATTTGCGGAAAACGTTTTGAATCCAAGTTACTTCTTGGGATTCGTCAGAGAATACTTAACCGAGGCAGCCGAACCGCAGTGGTGGGTATTCCTGGGTAATGTTTCGGGAAGATCCATACTTACCACCATGGTGCATATAGTTTCTTCGGGAGTGCTGGGATACTTCCTTGGGCTTTCTATCTTTGCTAAATCATATCTCACTGATGTACATAAGAGGGGAGAGGCTTCGCTATTTGCTGACTTAAGTTATTGGTTATTCAGGATTCCTCCAAAGAAAGCATTCAGGGTTCAGGTAATGCTAGTTGGACTTATCATTGCAACTCTCTTGCATGGATTCTTTAACTTCATGGTTACCTTGCCGGATATGCTTCCAAATAACCCCGAGACATTTGGTGACCTGTTTAATGTTGGTTCCGGAAACGTATTGCACTTGATTCCAATACTTCTGCTGCCTTCATTTATGTACATTGTCGGTGGATTCTGGATATTCACTACATTGTTTTATAAGCAGGAGAGCATGAAAGAGAGAGGCAGGCTCGTGAATACTGATACTTTTGTGAAGGTTAAGGGGAATGCGTTGGAGGCTTAATATTCTTGGTTTGCATTAGTGACTAACCTTGGTAATTATGGTTCCCTCCCCCCGGGGTGGGGTATTACTCAGGGTGGGCGGGTCGTAAGTATTGTGTCAGCCGCTAAATCCCCGTCAATACCCTCTCAAAAAAATCTTTTAATGACTCAGACTTATTGGCTTACTTTAGCCCCACAAGACGTTCCGCTCTCGAGCGGAACACATATCATACAATAAATCAGGTGGTTGTCGGTTGTCGGTTGTTAGTCACCCCTGCCTTCCCTACAATGCTCTAGCTACCAACAAAACCATTATGACCAAATATACCGCTAAGCTATTTTTATCAATTTTTGTACTGACAGTCGTTTTTCCATCGCAAGTTCAGGCGGTTGCCAACGCGGGTGATTATATAAGTGCAAAAGACAATCAAATTGTGTCGCGTGGAGATTTTGTTCGAGCTGCAATCAAAGCTTTGGACTATCAAACAAGCAAAAGCAAAAGACAACTTCCTTACCTCAGAGTTCCAAAAGCACTTAAGCCTTACGTAGAAGTTGCACACGACAGTGGAGCTCTAGAAAGCTTTGGAAGCGACTTGCAACTCGCACGTGGTATTACCAGAGGACAGGCGTTGGTAGTCTTGGTTCGATTAAAAAGTCTGACTAGTAAGGATATAGTACGCTTTAGGGATGTGAGAAGCGGAACACCAGAGGCAGATGCTATTGCCGTTGCTCAGAAACTTAATTGGATGACGCCTCAGAGTTCATCTCACTTTGGCGTTAGGAGAATGTTAAAAGGAAGCGAGGCGAAGCTACTACTCAGGCGAGTTACAGGTGAAGTTATTCCCGACAAAGAAGTGCCGAAGAGACTCCAGCCAATTAGATCATCAACTTTTGCTCCAACTAAAACTTTCAAAAAAACTCAGGTTCAAGGAGAAGATAACAAGCCACAGACTATAAAGGTATCTTTGACTGGAGTTGGAACAAGCTCATCTGCTCGTCTACCCAAATATCAAATTCTGGAAACCATATGGTCTTATATAAATGAGCATTTTGTTTATCCGGATAATATTGATCCGGAAAAAGCGGCTTACATGGCTGCTGAAGCACTTGTAAATTCTCTTGGAGACAAGTATTCAACATTTCTGCGACCTGCGGGAATAAGTAATTTGGAAACACAGATAAGAGGGACTGTTACGGGTATTGGAGCTCAAGTAGAACAAAAAAATGGGATTCTGACGATTGTAACTCCGCTCAGGTCATCTCCTGCAGAAGCAGCCGGGCTTAAACCCAAAGATGAAATACTAAGAGCTGATGGAGTAGATTTAACTACTCTTGGTTTCATGGAGGCAGTGGATAGAGTTCGTGGTCCTAAAGGATCGACAGTACTGCTCACCATCAGGCGAAATGGAAATGAATTTGAAGTTAGTGTTAAACGTGATGAGATAAAAGTTCCCGAGATTGATATTACTTGGCAGGGGACTATTGCAGTCGTAAAACTTCTGCAATTTGGAAAAACCACCGAGAACGAACTCAGAGCTTTGATGGAACAGGTGCAGAGCAAGAATCCTTCCGGAGTCATCTTGGACCTGCGTTCAAATCCTGGAGGACTTCTAAAGGCTGCTAATATTGTGCTTAGCAATTTCCTTCCTAAGGGATCTGATATTGCTAGCATAGTTTCCCGTGATAGCACGAGAGTAGATACTACAACTGATCCTCCGACAATTCGCCAAAATATTCCTTTGATCGTTCTTGTAAATGAAGGCTCTGCTTCTGCATCAGAAATTGTAGCCGGAGCCCTTCAGGATCATAACCGAGCCACCATTATTGGTGTAAATACTTTTGGAAAGGGTACGGTTCAGCAAGTAGTTAGATTCAATGATGAGTCCGGACTAAAGGTTACTATTGCGGAATGGCATACTCCCAGAGGAATAAAGATTGATGAAAATGGGATCAAGCCAGATTTGATTGTTGAATATAAGTCAGAAAGAGATGAACCGATGTTGAAGGCGTTGGAGCTTCTGAGGTAGTGATTATTCTTAGTATTACGATCAGCAATTAGCAGATTGGCAATTAGCAGATTAGCTAATCTGCTAATCTGCTAACAAGCTAATTGCTGATATTACATGTTTGAATAGAACTGCTTTTTGCGATTCTTTGACCTGTATTCCTCTCTCTTAACTGCTTTCATTCTTGTAGCTCGCTTCGAATCGTTCTTCTTGAATGCCTTGCGAGTTCTAAGTAGCTTCATAAGACCGGTCTTTTGAACCTGTTTCTTGAACCTCTGCATTAGAGCATCATTTGATTCGGAGCCTTTTCGATGTGCATAAATTGCCATAGATCAGATGAAGGTTAAGGAACATTAGGATGTTATGCAAGAAAAAGGTTGGAAAATGGGCAACCAATACAATCGTTCGTTGTAGGGGCACAGCATGCTGTGCCCCTACAACATGAATACAAATATCCCATTTTCCGTCCCAATATCAGACGCATCAAACCGTTGATTAATGTCTGAAATATCAGTAAAATCCTCAAAGTTATGCCCAAGAAGGATAATTACACAGCTAAGCAGATCCAGGTTTTGGAGGGCTTGGAGCCCGTTAGAAAGCGTCCTGGAATGTATATCGGATCGACTGACACGCGTGGTCTTCACCACTGTGTGTACGAAATCGTGGACAACTCGATAGACGAGGCAATGGCAGGGGATTGCACAATGGTAACTGTCATGCTTCATGATGATGGTTCGGTTAGCGTAGAAGACAACGGAAGAGGTATTCCTATTGATCCCCATCCCAAGCTAAAAAAGCCGGCACTCGAAGTTGTTATGACCACGCTTCATGCTGGTGGAAAATTCGGTGGAGATGAAAGTGGATATAAAGTTTCCGGAGGATTACATGGAGTTGGAGCTTCGGTTGTAAACGCGCTTAGCGAGAAGATGGTTGCTGAAGTTTATAAGAGTGGAAAGATCCATCAGCAGGAGTATTCCAGAGGAAAAACTAAAACTAAACTGACTGCAAAGGGATCAACAAAGAAGACTGGAACTAAAATCCAGTTCTGGCCCGATCCGGAAATTTTCGACACGACAATCTTTAGCATGGAGACGTTGATGAACAGGATGCGACAGCAGGCGTATCTGACCAGGAACGTTACAATCGCAATTCTGGATGAAAGGAAAGAGCGTCCCGAAGCAGATCAAGTTCATCCTCGCCTATACCGATTCCATTTCGAAGGTGGAATCTCTGCTTATGTATCACATCTTAACGAGTCAAAAGATAAGATTGGAGTTCCGATTTGGTTCGAGAAAGAAACTAATGATGGATTTGTAGAAGTTGCGATTCAATACACGAAGTCCTTCCAAGAACATGTGGTCAGCTTCGCAAATAATATTCACACAACCGAAGGAGGACATCACTTAACAGGATTCAAATCAGCCCTAACAAGAACGATCAATGCTTATGCTCGTTCTCAAAGTTTGATAAAAGAGAAAGATGAAAACTTGTCAGCTGATGATGTGCGTGAAGGACTTACGGCTGTAATCTCGGTTCGCATAAAAGAGCCTCAGTTCGAAGGACAGACAAAATCCAAACTTGGAAATGCAGAAATGAAAACAGCAGTAGAAACTGTGGTTAATGACAAACTGGCTGAATATATGGAGGAGCATCCTTCGGAGGCTAAAGACATTGTGGCAAAGTGTTTGCTTGCTTCACGTGCAAGGCTTGCAGCTAGAGCTGCTCGAGACAGCGTTATTAGAAAAGGTGCATTGGAGGGTATGACGCTCCCTGGAAAGCTTGCTGACTGCCAATCAAAAGATCCCGCAGATTCAGAACTGTTCATTGTAGAGGGAGACTCTGCAGGAGGCTCAGCGAAACAGGGCAGGAATCCGCGCTTCCAGGCAATTCTTCCTCTTAGAGGAAAAATTCTAAACGTCGAACAAGCCAGGCTTGATAAAATGCTTGCCAACAACGAGATTAAATCACTCATCATTGCACTTGGAGTTGGTATTGGTGACGTTAAAGATTTAAGCAAGCTCAGATACGATCGAATTGTGATTATGACAGACGCGGATGTGGATGGAGCTCATATCAGAACTCTTTTGCTTACTCTCTTTTATAGGTACTTCCCGGAAGTTATTGAAGCGGGACATCTATATATTGCTCAGCCTCCTCTATTCAAGATTAGCAAAGGCAAAGATGAGAGATATGTGTTCGATGATGATGAGAAAAAGAATTTGTTGAACGAGTGGGGCGTGGATTTGGAAGAGGCGCAGGAATCAGAAGAGGAAGAAGCGTCAGATGACGATGAAATGCAGGAACTGATGGCGGATGAGACAGAGGCGGATGAATCACCGAAGAAAACTACCAAAGTACACATACAGCGCTACAAAGGTTTGGGAGAAATGAATGCAGAGCAGTTGTGGGAAACAACGATGGATCCGGATCATAGAATAATGCTCCGCGTAACTATGGAAGATGCCGAGCAGGCGGATGCCACATTCTCAACCCTGATGGGTTCGGAAGTAGCTCCACGCAGAAAGTTTATACAGACGCACGCGAAGGGAGTTAAAAATCTAGACATATAGTGAATAATGAATAGTTAAAAATGAAAAATTAAAAGGAAATCTTTTTTAAACCAAATTATTCATTATTCATTCTTAATTATTCATTTAATTAATCTTCATCAACTTCCACAAACTGATCTCTGAGTGTGTATGTATCCAAATTTTCTTCTCCAATCAATTTTAATATTGTTGGAATTGCATCCTTGAATTTAATTTCTTGCTGTTTACCGGCTTCCATATCTTTGATGATAATTGTTTTGTTCTTCACTTCCATCTTGCCCAGAAGCAGCGTGAAACGTGATCCGAATTTGTCAGCGAGTCTCATTTGACTCTTTAAACTTGCTTCGCCCAGTGCTCCCAAAGTATGAACTCCTCTATCGCGCAAATCGGAAATTAAAGTGAGGCACTTCTTCTTTGCTTCCGGTCCAAGCTGAGCGACAAACACATCAACCTGATCTTTGAAAGGCGCTTTAACTCCGGCCTCTTTCATGTGCCAGATAATTCTTTCAACTCCGGCGGAGAATCCGATTCCCGGAGTAGGTTGGCCTCCAAGCAACTCAATCAGCCCATCATATCTTCCGCCTCCTGCAACTGCATTCTGCGCTCCGGTTGATTGATCCCAGAATTCAAAAACAGTTTGAGTGTAGTAATCCAATCCTCGAACCAAAGTCGAATTCTGGTTATATTCGATTCCAAGCTCCTCCAAATACTCCAAGAGAGTTTCATGAAACTCTTTACTTTCATCATCAATAAACTGTTCCATAGCCGGCGCGCTTTTTAGAATAATCTGAGTATCCTCTTCCTTGGAATCCAAAAGCCTCAGCGGATTTGTCTTCAGGCGTTCCTGATCTTTTGCCGGCAGATTCCTTTCTTTTCCGATGAAGAAGTCTTTGAGCGCTTCGACATATGCGCGCCTGTTATCTCCCGTTCCAATGTTATTAATCTGAAGATCAAGGCGATCCAAAATTCTCAGGTCGTCTAATATTTTTCTGAGCACAAGAATCAACTGAGCATCCAGACTCGGATCCTTTATCCCGATTATTTCGAAAGTGAATTGGTGGAACTGCCTGTACCTTCCCTTTTGCGGACGGTCGTGTCGAAAATTAGGTCCAAAAGAATATAGCTCAACGGGTTGGGGCCACTGGCTCATTCCGTGCTCGATATAAGCTCGGCATGTTGCGGCGGTTGTCTCCGGCCTTAACGCAAACTCAGCCTCTTTGCCTTCACTTACTGCCTGCTTTGAGTTGACCAAAAATAGCTCCTTTCCAACGGCATCAGTATGTTCACCGATTCCTCTTTCAAATACCTTTATACTCTCGAACATCGGAGTTTCTATCCTCTTGTAACCGGCTTGCCTGGCTCGGTGCCTTACAGCCTTCTTTATATACGTCATGTACTGATGATCCTCCGGAAGGACATCGTGGGTACCCTTTGGTGTTCTAAATTGTGGTTGGGACATTCGAAAAAACAGGGTACAGACTTTTAGTCTTCTTGCCAAGGGGGTTTGGCAAGTTGATACTAGTGCTGTGAAGCTCCATCTTTCTGTTGCCTTGGCGCTGTTAATAGCCTTTTTGGCGATTCTTACGACATATTATCCATATGTTCAGTTTTCTAATGATATTGACGTATACGAGAAGATTGCAGGATCGGTCAGTACCAGTGAATATCCTCCACTGGCTTCATCCTTATTCTACGCGCTGAGTCTGCCCAATTTCTCTTTTGAAACCGCATGGCTCATATTCTTGGGACTGATGATGATTGGAGCGGCGCTTTATGCCTATAGATTTTGTAAATCCGAAGATGCTCCAATAATTATAATTGCAACCTTCGTGTCGATTTATCTGATTGGAGTCCACTACTCAGTTGCCCGTTTCGATATTGTTGTCATGTTTCTGATCTTCATGTCATGGCGTGCGATATTAAACGATAGATGGAAGGACAGCGGATTTTTTCTGATACTTGCGTCAGCGCTCAAACTAACTCCAATAGTATTACTCCCGCTCCTGTTTATACTTGCGCCAAAGAGCGCTAGGAAAAAATTAAGTTATGGAGTTGTGGTTGGAGCGATAGTTTCTGTTCTTATTCCTTTGTTTGTAATTGGACTTAGTCAGTCAGTTGATAATACAAAGCACATGCTCAAGTACCATTCCGAAAGGGGAGTGGGGATAGACAGTACTTGGTCAGGAATACATATGCTCGCTAAAAACTTAAATGGAGAAAGGGTTGAAACTGCTCTTCATCACGTTGCACATCACAATGCAGAACTTGGTAGTTCAGTTACATTCGCTTCAACAATTGTTCTGATTTTGGGATTACTTGCAGTTTATTATTTTGCGTGGAAGAGAAAGCGCTCTGACTCTTCAGTTTGGATTCCACTTACGATGATGTGGATAGTGTTTGCAAGTCCGGTACTCTCACCCCAATATGTAATGTGGTTCTATCCGATCTTGATAATAATTGTCATTGATACTTTCAGAAAATGCGAAGTCAGCTTATGTACTTTAGGATTGATTCTAAGCTTAGTACTTCTCGGAGTTACATCACAATGGCTGGGGCCGCTTTATTACGACAAGCTTATTTCTCAGGAAGGGCTCAAGTTCACATTGGTTTTGAATTTGAGGAATTTGATGATACTTGTATGTGGGGTATTGCTGATTAAGGGCTTGAATAAGCCAATAAGAGAGGCTTGAAAAAATATTAAAAAAATGCTAGTATGTGCAATACGTCCTTTTACAGTATTGTCCTGAAAATATACCGAACTACTTATGGAGGAATCATATGTGATTTTTCTTAAGTAGTTCGGTTGTAACTAACGTCTGTTTTTTTACGGGAGTGAGTACGATGAAGAGTGCATTGAAAGTGTCGTTGAGCTTGCTGGCAATCTGTGGTGTGTTTTGTTTACTGATTTTTGCCGGCCTGGGTGTGAGCAACTTTTTCGATGAAAGGGGACAGCTTCGCAGAGATGTCGAGGCTTACCTAAGCACCGCTCAAGGGCCAACGGCCAGACGAGTGCTGGACATTGCCCGGCCCCACCTGTCTCAATATGAGATGAGCGAGTATTCGAGGAGGTTGGATGTCATCGATGCGTCGCCAAAGCGCTTCAAAGGCGATGATTACGATGAGGTCATGTGGGACATATGTGTTTACCTCAGGGAATTGGAAGTGAATGAGGAGGGCATTGATGCCCAATCAGAACTCGCTTGGGAAATCCGGGACTTGTACGACAAGATTAGATGGATCCCGGGTCGAATGGCCTACGACGCAGTCACGAAGTACGAGTATACGGATGAGCGTTTCGAGCAAGACAGGCGAGAATTCCCGCATCTTCGGCAGAAGCTAAACGGGCTCATCGCGGGTTGATTCCAGCGAGCAAACGGTTAGTCAAGGATGACTACAGCAGGACGCAAAAAAACAGCACTGGCCCCTCGGTTGGTGCTGTTTTGCTATGGAAATAGTTTATATGACTGGTATTTTCCATTAAACTAAGGATATCGTGGCGAGAGTAGCTCAGTTGGTTAGAGCGGCCGGTTGTGGTCCGGCAGGTCGTGGGTTCAAAACCCATCTCTCGCCCCAGAATTACAAAACTTAAGCATAAAACCTCGTTCCAATCTCGTGATTAAGGAGTCGGTGAATCGCGTTTTCGACGGATCCATTGCCGATATTCACATCCATTCCTGCAATCGCAAGACGCTCGGAAACTTCGCATTTAGATCCCATGTGATTATCGGAGTTCGAGTCGCCTTTAATTACAATATGTTGCGCCCAGTCATCAACTCCTGCATGCACTTCTCGGATCAGGTTGGAAGATTCTTCTTCAGGATCTCCATCGTGCAAACCGTCTACGTCAGTCAGAAATACTGCCTTTGATGCTCCAACGGTTTCTGCAATAAGTCCAGCAATATGATCATTGTCATAATCGATAGCGCCATGCGTTACAAAGTCGTTTCCATTAATAATAGGAACTATGCCCTGCTTGGTGGCTGCTTCGATTGCTTCTATTTCTCCGAGTGCGCGATTCATATTTTCGGCACCTTCTCCGTTTTCGAAGTCGCCTTCTTTCACAAGACCCTGGGCGCACATGATTCGATGCCTCCTGAAGTGATGCATCCATTCATCCATCAGCATTGTTTGTCCGATACTGGAAAGCCCCTGTTTCATATCGTTGACGCTTTCGTCTACATCTTCGGGCAGAAGAGAACGGCCGGCGCCAACTGCTCCGGAAGAAACGAGTATCACTCTTTTGCCTTGTTCCCTAAGCTCAGCAATTTGCTTTGCGATGCGAGCCATTACCACTCCGTTTAGATGGCTGTTTTCGGTCACGGTATCCGTGCCTACTTTTATTACGATAATTTCATTATCAGATTCCATGATTTAAAAATTGTTACATATATAAAAAAACCGCCTCCTTTGCGTGAGGCTGAGTATTAAGTTTCAAGAAAAACTTACATATGCAGCCCCGCTCCAGGTGGTGGAGTTATTAGGTTTACCCGCGACTTAAAGATGTCACACTGCATTTGTGGCAGTACTGTAACGTTTTAATTTTATAAGTCAAACAACTATTTAGTTTCTTTTGGAGGCGGTTTTGGACCGTTGCCTTGATTATTCTCATTCGGTGGAGGCTTGGGTCCATTATTACCATTCTTTCTATTCCTGTTTCGATTATTCCGGTTTCTTCCGTTGTTCTTTTTGGGTTGGTTCTGGTTTGAAGGTTTCTGAGCGCTTATTCCTTCTGCTTTCAGATACGCCACAGTGCTGTCATCGTTCTTCTTTGGTTCAGGAGTTGGCCCTGGTGTAGGTCCGGGCGTGGGCGTGGGTCCGGGTGCAGGTGTGGGTCCTGGTGTGGGCCCAGGTGTTGGTCCGGGTGTGGGCTTAGGTTTACCCTGTGGGGCATCTTCGACAGGTGTGGGTGCGGGCTTGGATTCAGGCGTGGGTGTAGGCGTTGGTGTGGAGTTATTATTCGGTTTCAGCCAATCCGGCATAGGTCCTTCCGGCCCATTTTTATCAGGTGCCTTGTCCGGCTTAGGTTCTTGAGGTTTAGGTGCCCCTCGACTCGGCTCGGGGCCTTCGGCGGGTGTTGGTCCGGGTGTTGGTCCTGGGGTTGGTTCGGGTGTTGGTGCAGGTGTTGGTCCGGGTGCGGGCTTGGGTTCAGGTGTGGGTGCGGGCTTGGGTTCGGGTGCGGGTGTGGGCGAGCTTGCAGATGGTTGCAGCCAGTCAGGTGTTTTTCCTTGTGGTTGAGGTGGCGTGGGTTTTGAGGGCTCACTTCGACTTGGCTCAGTGTCTTCGACAGGTGCGGGTGCGGGCTCAGGTTTCGCGGGCTCAGGTGTAGGTGCAGGTGCGGGCTCAGGCTTCGCTGGTTCACTTCGACTTAGCTCAGTGTCTTCGACGGGTGTGGGTGCGCTTGCAGATGGCTGCCCTGCATCAGGCGCTTGCGCTCCGGCGCTGGGTTGCAGCCAGGATGGAGCCGGGCCTCGGTCTTTCTTAGGAGGAGGTGTAGAGGCTGTCTCAGGCTTAGGCTCAGGCTTAGATTCGGGCTTAGGTTCAGGTTTAGGCTCAGGTTTCTTTTTGTCTTCAACAACTTCTGCCTCTTCAACTTTCTTTGGTTCCTCATCCTTTATTTCCATCACGTCAGCCTTATCTTTTCCTGCTCCACCCTTACCGGAAAGTTTCTCTTCGGCTTTTGCAAGTTTGTCTTCTATGGATGGACCGCGCTTTGCAACTTTTGATATTGCGAATACCAACCCGCCTCCAATCGCAAGTGCAAGCAATCCGATTGCAAGTATTTTTAGCAAAAGCTTAATAATTCCTCCGATTTCCGAAGGTTTATCATCTTCTTTATCTTCCTCCTCATCGTCATCAGCAATATGCGGTTTCGAGGAAGACCCCACTTTGATTGTTTTGGATGATTCTTTTATAACATCTCCGGTGCGTATATCAATTATCTCGGCGGTAACACGAAAACTTCCTGAATTCGTATAGGTGTGAACAGGCGCGTCCAAAAGACTTTGTGTTCCGTCTCCAAAGTCCCATTTGATAACTGTGGGTATGTTGAATTTTTCTTCTATATGAAACGCGAAGCGCCCCTTGGATAAGTCTTCCGCGACTATCGCAGTTTTTTCAATCTCCTCCCTTTGCATCTGGTCCGATGATCTCTTGTCCATTACAAGCACTGTTTGCTTTTGAGTTATTCCTCTAGCATCTTTTGTTGATAACGTCAGAGTATGAACTCCGGAAGGGTCAGAGAACCAAAGTGCGATTGGCGTTCCTTTTTTGGAGAAATAAGTGCCTCTTGCACCATTGTCATTCAGTGCATCACCATCTCCATCTTGGTCAATTGTATCGTCCAAATCCAATATAATCGGTTCCTGAATGGATTCCAGAGGTGTAAGCAAGACAACCGAGACATTGGAGCTAATTATAATTTGCCCCGAATCATTTGGACGCGGATACGAAGTGACAATTGTTTCATCTTTTTTTGGAGTTTGCTTCTCCGGAGCTTTTTCAGGAATTTTTATGCGAATACTTCCTCTGCTTCTATTGGAGTCATCACTTTCTTTGATCTCGGTATCCAGTTTGTACTCTCCGGATTCAATGAATCTGGTTCTAAAAAGTTTGACCGTCTTTGCTTCCACAAAAGTTCCTTCTCTGGCAAGCACCCAGCTTGCTTTGGGCTTTTGCATGGAGTGAACGGGCACTACTTCCAAAATCGATCCGCGTTTCACGGCAATTTGTCCGGCGGATGCAGCAACTTGTGCCGTAATTGCCTGGCCTGCCGTGAAGGTTACTAGGACCGCAAGTCCCGTGATAACCAATGTTCGATAATGATTTGTTTGTTTGTTGAGCATTTTTGTTTCATTAACTGACAATTGCAGTAATAAATAGAACAAGAGCTTCCGCGAGTGCTATCAAGATCATTCCTACGATTGCATACAGAACTATTTTCTTCGTCTTTTCACGAGATTCGTCACTACCCATTCCCACTATTAGAATTATTCCACCTATCACAATTACAACCGTTGCCAGCAGGGCTACGAATAAAAGAATTTCCTGAATTATGTCGCGAATTTTATCGCGTACAGCTCCTCCGTCGCTCCCGACGTCGTCAATGCCGCCAATTTCAGACGCATCTCCAAGATCAGCCGCATAAGCAATCGGCACATCGACAACTGACTGCACAGGCAAAACACACATTACTCCAGTGCAGATAAAAGCTAGAAGTAATACTTTTGCCATTTTTTGTTTTAGATTTTTTTTATCCATAGTTAGACGAGGGATTTGATAAGATTAACGAATAGCTTGGATAGTATTATCACAAGCAATCCAACTGCAACATAAATTATAATCTTCTTTGCAGTCTCGCGTGAGCTGTCTGATCCCATTCCAAGGATTAGATAAAAGCCTGCGATGATGATTACGGCTACTGCAAGCACCGAGACAAACAACAGTGCTTCATCAACAATATTTCCGATTAAAGACTCTAAGCTAATATTGCTAACCCCTGTGTTGGAAGCTGCAGTTACTCCGGCTTTTACTCCTCCTCCGGAATAAACCTGAGCTAAAGCACTGCCGGCATTAATCATCCAAAATGATGCAGTTAGGGTTGCGATTTGCCAAGGTCGAAGAATTAGACTCATTTCGATCTATTTTAGCATAAAATCATCAATCTTAATAGCATTGTTTAAGTGTTATAATAAAGTTATGCGACCCACTTCACCAAGTCAGATATTGTGGCAATCAAAAACCAAGTCCTTTATGGTCACAAACCCAACAAATATTGAATATTTGACAGGTATAAAATTAAGTTCCGGAACACTACTTGTGACTGCGCGTAGTTACCATCTATTCGCAGATGGAAGATACAAAGAAATGGCGGATAAAAAATCCGGCTCTTTCGTCAGGGTTCATCTTCCTGAAAAATTAAGTTCAGCACTAAAAAAACTTGGAGAAACTGGATTTGAATCTGAGTATGTTACAGTTGAGCAAATGCGCAATATAAAGCTAAAAAATAAGAGTACAAAATTTGTTCGCAAGAAAGGAATAATTGAGTATTTCAGAAGACAAAAAGGTCCTGATGAAATAAGAAAGTTCAAGCGTTCTCAGCGCATAACAAAAGAGCTTTTGCGCAGAGTGCCATCGGCTCTTAAATCTCTTCCCACAGAAAAACAGTTGGCATGGAAATTTGAGGAATGGGCGCGTGAACTTGGAGCCGAAGGATTATCTTTCGAACCAATAGTTGCTTTCGGTACGCACTCCAGTTGTCCACATCATCATGCAACGGATCGGAAACTAAAAAAAGGTCACATAGTACAGATCGATGTTGGGTCAAAATACAGAGGTTACTGTAGTGACCAAAGTCAGATTTTTTTCACAAGCCAACCAACGAATCTTCAACAAAAAGTTTTAGAGGCAGTCAGCAATGCAAAACAAAAAGCTACCTCATCAGTTATATCAGGAATCACAAACCACAAGCTAGATAAAATTGCACGAGATGTTCTTTCTGAATATGAACTTGAAGAGTATTTCACACATTCGCTTGGGCATGGAGTAGGACTTAATATTCATGAGGGCACATCATTAAATCGGCATGGAAAATCGATCAAGTTATTACCAAACGAAATTATTACGATAGAACCTGGCGTATATCTTCCCGGGAAGTTTGGTATTCGATTAGAAGATGAAGTTATAGTTAAATGACAATCAACAATCGACATGTCACGCTTCGCGTGACTTTCAACAATCAACTTGTGAATAATGTGGATTGTCGACTGTTGAGAGGCGCCAGAGGCGCCAGAGGCGCCGTGTTGATTGTTGGATTAAACTCCCAGTGCCTTTTCAACAAACGCAACAATTGCTGAAGCAAGCGCAATAATGATCAGCCCAATGATTGCATAGATAATTGTTTTCTTGGCTTTGTCTATCTGATCTTGTTCTCCTTGAGAAATCACAAGGCGTACTCCTGCGATTACAACTACTATGACTGCGACAAGAGCCATAAAGAGAAGTACTTCTTTCACAATCTTAATTATTGTTGCTCGTAAATTGCTGGCACCTCCAATTCCAGGTTTACCGATATCAAGAGCAAGTGCGCTATAGGTTGAAGCAAGGAAAAAATATGTTCCTGTAAATGTTTTAGCAATAAGCTTTGTCATAAGAAAAAGGGGATAGGATCATTGTCTATGATTATATGTGTTAAATGCAAGTCCAATGATAACTATACTGGACAATATTTCTTGATAATAAAGTTTACATATTTGTCATTTACTACAGAAAGAGAAGATCCACAATTTCTGGTATAATAATTCGATAACATGAACAAAAATCAATTCCGTGTTCCTGGGCATATATTGGGATTAGTAGCGATGATTTCCTTCGCAACTCCTGCAGATATATTCAGCCAGGAAAATCCGCTTAAAGCTTCAGCAGCTTTTGAGCAGGAGTTTATTATCACCGCTTACTATTCTCCGATCCCCGGACAGTGTTGCTATGTAAAAGGCGGACTTAAAGCAGATAGAATTTTAAATGGACAAGGACATACTTCCTCTGATGGTACAGAAGTGTATCCTGGCATGCTTGCAGCTCCATCAAGTTATCCGTTTGGCACTAGAGTCAGATTGACGGGACTTGGAGTTTTGGAAGTGCATGACAGGGGAGGCGCGATCAAAGACTTGGGCAACGGCGTTCATCGTTTGGACATTTGGGTAGGGCATGGAGAGGAAGGATTGGCACGAGCATTATCATTCGGAGTTCAGCGAATTACAGGAACGGTTTATCCTTTGGCTTCCCATAAACCCGGAGTTAATTTCGCGTTCGATAATATTCCAACTTTCTATGAACGCTTAAATCCTTATATGCCGGATGGAGGAAACTTCTTGGCAGTTCGTCCAAAGCTCGACGACAGTGGCCCCTCAGTCAGGTTAATGCAGGAACACCTTAAGAAACTTGGATACTTCAGGCGAAGTACGACTGACTACTTTGGCGGAGACACGGAAAGATCTCTAAAGGCTTTCATCAGAGACTTCAGATTGAATGAGCCCTCCGATCAACTTACAGAACGCACTGCAGCATTTATTCTTGCTGCCATTGAAAGAAAGGAAGCTCGCGAACCAGTTACTGGATTTGTAGATATAACATCAGCTCCAAGTACAGTAATGGAAGCGCAAAGAATCCTCAGATTTCTTGGATATTACAACGGGAAGACTAACGGAGAGTATTCAGAAAAACTTGCATCTTCAATTCTAAAATTCCAGCAAGACAACTGGCTGGTTGGAACTGATCAGGATCCGGGCGCAGGTAGAATTGGTCCAATAACTCTCAGGCGTCTTCTTGGAGAATGGAACAGGCTACTTGTAGTTGATCGTGTAGATAAGCTTCTAGATCGCAGACGTATTGAAGAAGTGTTGGCAAATAGAGGAGAAGTATTTGAGCGATTCCTGGGTGAAGGAGAGGGCTGGTCAGAAGTTCGCAGATTGCAGGAGCGTTTAGCACAAGAAGGATTCTTCCCTTCCGATCGCATCAGTGGTTACTTTGGACTGGTTACAAAAGAAGCAGTTAGAAAATATCAGATTTCTCGCGGATTGATTACGTCAGATAATGATACTGGTGCGGGATATGTCGGTCCTAAAACTTTGCATACACTGAGGAAAGAAAGAGTCAGATCAACTTTACGAAGAGTTAGAGGAGAGGGTTGGCGTGTATTATAGAACTTAGAGCTTAAGTATTTGTTATCTAGAAGCCGAAGTATAGTAGTTGACAACATTAAATATAGTAGTAAAATATCCGTCATGAGTTTTGAGCATTTTTGTGCAAGGTCGGGTATTGTATGCGCGCATCACAATAAAGATGGTTGTACTAATGAACTTGTACAAGCCATTAGAGGTGGTCAAGCAGAGTGGGTAAAAAAGAAATGTTGTGGATTTGCAGTGGTAGATGGAAAGATTGGAGTTATGGATGAAGAAGGTTTTGTTTCTAGCGAAATAACTGTGAGCCAGGAAAATGCAACAGTAGATCGTATTTTGGCAATGCTTGATTCAATTCATTGCAGGAATTAAATTGTCTGAACCTTGATTTACATGATTGAAGGATTACTTTGATTACAAAGAAAGACATTCTTGTTTGGCAAACAAGCAGCTAATTGCATTAATCCTGTTCATCATTTAATCCTTTTAATCATGGTTCAGAACCTGTCAATTGAACTTGAGTCTTGACTCCTTCAGTCTAGTTCTCCATGCACAGAATAATTCTGTTCATTGTTACGCTTGCTGTACCCGCTTCTGTTTTTGCAGAAGAAGGCTTCATTTCGAGGCGTGATGGCTTCCTAATTATTTGGAACAGCATTCAGCGTTCTGCTTTTGAACCGCGTGAGCCAGTATTCAGAGATGTTCAAAAAGAAGATTATGGTTACACAGAGATTACATATGCTGCTATGCGAGGGATTATTGATGAGGCTAAAAAGTTCGATCCTGATTCTTCTTTGAACATGGAAGATGCTCTTTTGTGGTTATTTAGATCCAGAAATGTCAGAGATGATTTGCATATCATGGGAAGGGAAAACATTGCAGGAATGCTTGCTGAATATCCGATTATTGAATTTCAAGATAACTTCAGTACCACTCACATTACACAAACCGATGTAATCAAACTTGCGCGCAAATTAGATTCTAAGTTGATGGAGCAAATTCACTTAGTCAGCTATTACGCAGATGATTTTCATGGGAATGGAACAGCCTTTGGCGAAACTTTTGATATGCACGACATAACTGCTGCACATCGATCGCTCCCGCACAATACTTTGGTCAAAGTAACTAATGTTGATAACAGAAAAAGCGTTACTGTCAGAATTAATGATCGTGGTCCTTATGTTGATGGCAGAAACATGGATTTAAGTCTTGCTGCATTCAGGGAGATTGCTCCCTTAGGTCAGGGTGTACTAAAAGCAACTTTCCAGAGACTTGGGGATAATTCGTATGTGGACAAATGTGTTCAGGAGACCAGAAGGTTCCAAAAGAGAATCACAAAGCAAGTCAGATTCCATCGTGGAGTTCCTCACACTTGGACTGCTGGTAAGCAAGTTTCTTTGGGTGCTAATAAGTTTTTTGTAGTCAGAGGAATTAAGTATCCCGATGGAAATTTTGTACGAATGCAGGATTTTGTAGGACCGAAAGACAGATTTCATTTTATCCCTTCAAAGATGGGAGAATATAAGATTTTAGTGGGTACAAAAGAGGGAAGAATAAGAGAAATGAGGATGATGGTTGGAGATTGCAATAATTAAAGCAACCAACATAAATAGATCAGGGTCAACCCCTACCGTAAATATCAGATTTGTGCTAGTATATAAGGATTGTATGATTATATTTACCCTTCCTGATAAGACTTACGAATGGCTCAGTTAATCTTCCCTGATCGTCCCTCACCCAACCCTCTTCCCCTTCTGAGGGGGAGAGGTAAGTCGGAAACTGCTAATTATGTAGATATAGTCTTACATGGAAATGATGCTTTAGTTCATTATCCATTATTTATAAGTGTTTAACTTTCTAAGGTACGCATTCTGGCCTTTCGTATGGATATTCGTAGCTGTCATTATGACAGTAATAAATCCGCGTTCCTGGATTGGGCTTGGGGAATTTATAATGGAACATCCCGTAGGTTCAGTTATAACGGTTGTAGTTATTTATATTTCCTTCAGGTTGTTTAGATTTTGGGGTAGATTTTATTACGAATGGTACAAGTCGAAGAAATTGATCACGCTCAAAGTCATTCTTCCGCGAGGAGATAGCAAGATAGATCAGGATAAGAGAACCGAGAAGGACTTTCGGGAAAAGATTGCAATAATGGAACAGCTGTTCCGTGCTTTGTGGGAAGTAAGAAATCTGAACTTCGGACAAATGATCCACTTCTGGTTTTTCCGTCACATCATCATGAGTTTCGAGATGGTTCTGGAAAAAAACCAATTGATGTTTTATGTAGTCACCCAGCCAAGCCTTGCTTCGATTGTCGAGAAACAAGTTACTTCCTATTATCCGAATGCAGAAGTTACTCCGGAAGATACGCCGGATGTATGTCCGAAAGGATCAGCTTTGATGGGCTATCACATGACATTCAGCAGAGATTTCTATTATCCGATTAGATGTTATACCGAAATGCAGGATGATCCGTTGAATGGAATTGCAAACGTTCTAAGTAAACTTGGTGAAGACGAGAAAGCTGCAGTGCAAGTTGTTCTAACTCCATCCTTCTCTAACAAGTGGGCTTACAAAGCAAGGCAATTTGCTTCCAAAAGATTCAAAGGAGAAAAAGCAAAGTGGGGGAGTGGTGTACCAATTATCGGACCGCTTCTGGGCTTAATTGGAGGGGTTGCCAAGGCCGCTTCAACTGATGCGCCTGGTGCTTCCAGTGGAGACAGTTACGTCAGGATGCTTCAGCCGGAAGAGGAGCTTTACAAACGAATGGGAGAAAAGGCAGGTATGAACTTTTACCATGCATCGATCAGGATCCTTGCATCGAGCAAAACGTATGACCGTTCTATGGAAATAACTAATAACATGCAGGTAGCATTTAATTCGTTCAAGGATCTATATGGTAACTATCTCGAGAATAAGAGGATGTTCATTCCGTTTATGCCGCTTAAATGGAACGCATGGTTTTTCCATAATTTATGGAAGCATAGAATTGGAGGATACTTCTCCAATGAATGTTTGATGGGAGAAAAAGAATTAGCAGGTCTATTCCACTTCCCGGATAGCAGGTATAACAAAATTCCGATTATTCAGTGGAGCACGTACAAAGTTCTGCCGCCTCCGCCTACGCCTCCAAAAGAAGGTATTGTGCTTGGTATCAATAAGTACAGAGGGGTAGAGACAAAAATCAGATTCATTCCGAAAGACAGAACGCGTCATCACTATGTGATAGGAAAATCTGGTTCAGGTAAATCAACGCTTTTGTCGTATATGTCGCGGCAGGATATCGCGAACGGAGACGGAGTCTGCATGGTTGATCCTCACGGAGACCTGATTGAAGATGCTTTGGCGCATACTCCAAAGGAGCGTGCCAAGGATATCGTTGTATTCAACCCCGCAGATGCAGGAAGACCAATGGGGCTTAATTTGCTTGAAGTAAAATCCGAAGAAGAGAAAGACCGCGCGTCTTTGGATGCCATGCAAATCTTTATTAAACTCTTTGGAAACGAAATATTCGGACCTCGAATTCAGCACTACTTCCGAAACGGATGTCTTACTTTGATGGATGACGAAGAAGAAGGAGCAACGATTCTGGATGTTCCGCGATTGTTTGTTGATGAAGAGTTTCAGCAATATAAAGTAGCCAAATGCAGGAACAATGTAGTCCGAAGTTTCTGGGAACATGAAATGGCAAAGACAGGACAGCGTGAAAAAGAAGAAATGATCCCGTATTTCAGTTCGAAGTTCGGGCCATTCATCACGAATACAACAATGAGGAATATAATCGGCCAACCAAAGAGTGCATTCAATATCCGTGAAATTATGGATAACAAGAAAGTGTTGCTTGTGAACTTGAGCAAGGGAAAAATCGGGGATACAAATGCCCAGCTACTTGGGCTTATCTTTGTTAACAAGATCAACATGGCGGCTCTTTCGCGAGCCGACATACCGCGAGAAGAAAGACAACGTTTCTACCTGTACGTCGATGAGTTCCAGAACTTCGTTACGGATGCATTCGTTACAATTCTTTCCGAGGCCAGAAAATATGAGCTTGCGCTTATCATGGCTCACCAGTACATAGGACAATTAGTAGGAAAAACTTCCGGTTACGGAGATTCGAGTACTCAAATGAGAGACGCAATCTTTGGTAACGTCGGTACTATCATGAGCTTCAAGATCGGTGCGGAAGACTCGGAATACATGGCGAAGGAATACGCTCCGGTTCTATCCGAACAAGATGTTATCGGAATTCCAAACTTCTCTGCATACACAAAGCTCAACATCAACAACGTTCAGTCTCGTCCATTCTCTTTGACGACAATCTATGATGAGTCGGATCGCAACGACAAGCTTGCAGGACTTATAAAGGAGTACAGCAGAATGAAGTATGGTCGAAAGAAGGTATTCGTCGATCAAGAAATCGAAGATCGCATAGGTATTGCTGGTTAATACAATTATTTGCATAGAGATCCTGAGCGTAGTCGAAGGATCGATCAGGAGATTGAGGATAGGATTGGAATAGCAGGTTAGAATACTTGAAACTTAACGATTAATGCATAATACTTGCGTTATGGTTTCACTATCTCAAGCACGGGACATGTTCAAGCTCCAGAAGCAGGCGAAAAAAATGAAGAAGGAGCTTAAAAAAATTCAGGTAGAAGCGGAAGCGCAGGGCGTAAAAGTCATCGTAAATGCGGAGCAGGATATAGTTTCGATTGAAATTGCTGATGAGGTCCCAAGGGAGAAGATTCCTGAGTTACTCAAAGATGCGCTCAATAGAGCTCTCAGCAAAGCTCAGGTCGTTGCCTCCGAGAAGATGCAGGGGATTATGGGAGATATGGGTATGCCGACTGAGGCTGGATTGAGGGGAATGTCGGAGTAGAACTTAGAACTTAGAACTTAGATATCAATTGCAATGAGCTTTTGAAAAGGGTTTGAAGGCTTTTTAACAGATTGTAAAAATCCTAAAATATGCTATAATAATAATTCAGGTTCGATCTTTCAGTCACCTCTAACCCGAAAGGGGCAGATAATGTTGGATAACGTCTCCGCTGCTGTTACTGGCGATCTCGCCACGTTTCTTGTTGTGTTGGGACTCTTTGGTGCCACGTTTCTGGGAAGCGTATTTTCGCCCAGCCGCAAGGGCAAATATGCGAGCATAGCCGCCTGCATTTGCAGCGGTGTTGTGCTACTAGCTTCGTGCGCGGCGTACCTGGAAAACATTACCGACCCGATCAGTAAATACCTGGCGGGTTGAGTCTGAATCCGAGTCTGAATGGCCCCGTCGCTTTCACGCGGCGGGGTCTAACCATATAGTTTGATATTTAATAAGTTTTTCGTTAGCTTTAGTCCGATGAAAAAATTGTTGATAATTGTTCTTGTCATAATAGTGGGAGTCTTTTCCTGGTACAAACTTGTTCAACGACCTGTTGATTCAAAAAGTGATGACAGAAGGGCTGTAAAAATTGAATCCGGCATGTCAGTTAGATCAATTGCTGAACATTTGGAAAAACAAAATCTAATCAGATCGCCAAGAGCGTTCATGATATTTACCAAGATTCATGGCGCGGAGAAAAATTTGGAAGCTGGAAAATTCGTAATAAGACCTTCAATGAACATTGCAGAAATTGTTGAGGTCCTTAAGCATGGGATTGCAGAAGAAATGATCATCACAATTCCGGAAGGCTTTACGGTTAAAGAAATTGATGAACTTCTTACGAAGAAAGGAGTAATTGAAGAAGGGGAGATTATAAAGTGCGCAAGTGAATGTGATTTTGAAACGTTTGAGTTTCTTCCATCAGGTCAGGGCCAAGCGGAAAGAGGAGGAAAGTTAGAAGGTTATTTATTTCCAGAAACTTATTACATAGAAGTTGAAGAGTTTGTTCCAAAGTTCTTTATTGAGCGTATGCTTGGTACTTTTAGAAAAAGAGTGCTAGAAGCTTTCCCGGAGCAATTAAAAAATTCTAAGTATAGTCTCCATCAAATAATATCAATGGCTTCGTTAATCGAGGAAGAGGCTTTGTCCGATGATGAGCGCCCTGTCATATCCGGAATATTATGGAAGAGGTTTGATGCAGGAATGGGATTGGGGGTTGATGCCACGGTCAGATATATAATAAATAAGCCAACAGGTGCGATTACTGTCGCTGATCTTAATACGAATTCTCCTTATAACACACGCAAATTCAAAGGTTTACCTCCGGGCCCCATCGCAAGTCCGGGAGAGAAAAGCATAAGAGCAACACTTTTTCCGGAAGACTCGGAGTATTGGTACTATCTGCACGGGGACGATGGAAAAATTCATTATGCCAAGACAAACAATGAGCATAATTTAAATAGGATTGATTACATAAAATGAATAATGAAGAATGAATAATTAATAATTTCCTTATAATTATTCATTTTTAACTATTCATTATTCATTAAATGTTTATAAGAATCGCTCCTGCTACCACCACCACACAGGACATCACTAGACGAATTAGAGATTGATTGTTCTCCTTAAAAATAAAATATCCCCCAAGCGCCGCAAGAAGTATTGATGTTCTCTTAATTGCAATAATGTGCGGAGCAGGTCCCAAGGCCAGTGCGAAGAATATTAGGATTGCCTGAACGAATACGATTGTCGAAAAAGTGCTTACTAATAGTATGTTGCGCTTGGTCCATCTGATGGTTTTCCAATCTTTCCTGGCAGAGAGCGAGGTTAAAAATATAAATGCTCCGGTTTCTCCAATTGCAAGGATTGCAATCGGGTGCGGGAACACTTCAATTACTTCTTTTAAAACGGATGCATTTGCGCCCATAAAAATTACTGCAAGTATGGAGAGCCAGAGCCACATGTCCTTCCATGCCTGCCAACGATTATGATAAAGAAATAGAAGTCCCGTTGTAATAATCACAATTCCAAGTATGTGTATGTGATGAAACGATCTGGAAAAAAGAGCGACAGAAGTTAGAAGAGCTGCGATTGTGGACAAAGCAGATAGGGGATTAATCACCGTAACATCTATCCTCTGGCATGCGTGAGTAAGTATCCAAGCGGAGAGCGGCATCAACACCCATGGAAATATCAAATATCCGTACCACCACAACTTGTCCCATGGGAACTCCACGAATGGCAGAAAGCAAATGAGCAAAAAAGGCCCCCAACAGACGTTTATAGCGGTAACTACGGATGAAGGCAGGCCTCTGCTGCCTCTGGCCAGAAGCCACATGAATGAGTACAAGACCGCCGATCCAAGTGCCAAGGGAAACCACATCGGTGGCAGTTTAGGGTGGTGCAAAGATTTTGGCTAGTCTTGGAGAAAATCTTAAACCCTCGCCCCCCAAACCCCCCTCTCCCTTTCAGGGAGAGGGGGGAATTGAAAAGGGGGTGAGGGTTAGTAATTCTTGATATGGCCTCAAATATGGTCATAAATGAGGAATTGATTAAACTAAATAAATGTTGTATAATACTAATAACATGAGATATCCAACATTCTTCCTCTTCCTAGGCCTCTTTATATGGGTCGCAGTTGTTCCTCCCGATGGAATGAGCAAGTATCCTGCAGTTAATGTTGAATTTGAATCAGGCAATCAATACATGCAGATGGAAATGGATATGTCTCGTTTTGATGATGACGATGATGGAGATGATGACGAAGACTACTGATATTAAACTAATATTTCTTTATAATATTTACCATGACTGATAAGCACAATCACAAACTAAAAATTGGAGTAATGGGAAGCGCAAGCGGACCTCAGATAGAAGATCCTCACGCACGTGAAATGGCACGTGAACTTGGAAAGGAGATCGGCAAACGTGACCACATATTTATCAACGGTGCATGTCCAGGTTTGCCAAATGATGCGTTAATGGGAGCAAAAGAAACAGATGCTTTCACTATGGGAATTTCTCCCGCTTTCTCATTCTATGAGCACATGCATGAGTACAACTCTCCGCATGAGCATGATATGATTATCTACACGGGTCAGGGATTCATGGAGCGCGATATAATCAACATCAGATCTTCCGATGGCGTTGTGTTTGTCGGAGGAGGAGTTGGAACTTTAAACGAGCTTACAATTGCGTATGACGAAGGACGTCCTTATGGAGTTCTTACAAATACGGGAGGAATCAGCAACTCGGTTCCTTATGTTATTGAAGAACTGTGTCTAAGAAAAATCCCGCCTAACATGGTGATGGACGATGATCCGGCTAAACTCATGGATAAGCTGGAAAAAGTTATTAAAGAATTTCCTCTTCCGATTCATGAAGATGGAAGAGTAAAAGACAGGCACAGGCCGCAGCATAAGGGATAACAGTCGACAATTAACACGGGCGCTACGCGCCCTTTTAACATTCCTTCGAGAATCCGCCTGCGTAAGCTGGCGGAGGAAGAGTTTC
>CAZDKL010000014.1:21834-36441 GCA_964506185.1 uncultured Candidatus Peribacteria bacterium | reverse complement strand
AACGTTTGCCCTTACGCGATGTTTGGCAGGTGTAAAATATCGCGATGACCGCCGTAGCGAAGCGGAGGCGGGCAGCGCACACCTGCCAAATATGGGTCGAGGAGCGCCGACTTCCGAAATCTAAAAAATTCAAAAAAGAGGCGCGACGAGCCGCGTAAGGGCTGTTATAGGATGTACAGCTTTTCCCGACTTCCAAGGGAGCGTAGCTTTTGTTTTCGTGCACCTTAATCGTTTTCTTTTTCGCCGGGGTGGGGAGAACAACACAAACAAAAAACAAACATCATCCATTTTCAAATGTTCGTGCGCTTACACATGCAAGCTCAAACAAGCTTCTGAGAACTCGTGCCATGTCTTTATGATAAATCTTCATTCCAGCAGGTTTATCACCGTGTGTAACGAAAAGAGCAATCATGTCGCCGATGATATTAAGTTCACACTCAGCTGGGAACTGCTTATGTGGGATGAGGAATGTTTTTCGCAATTCGGCTTCATCGCGCTCCTTATACTTCTTCGCTGCTGGAATATCCGGTTGAATGCTGCGTACGCGCATTCCCTTATCAACCCGCTTCTGCGTATATGATTTCCATTCATCTCCTGCATGTTCAACGTGATACTTGTTCAATCCAAAACACAACTGCTCTGGCTCATCTTCTTCCAAAGTCTCACGCACCAGCGAATTCACTGCATCAATTCCCTGGTAGTACTTTAGTTCTCCTTTTACTTCGAGCACAGGTTTGCTCTGTTTGTCCTGAATCCTCCTGAGTTCAGGAAGCAAATCTTCCGCCTCCTTTTCCAAATTAGTTTCAACAGCAACTCGTTCCTTGCAAAAATGCACGATTTCTTCTGGACTGGCTGCCTCAAAGTACGTGACGCCGTTCTTCTCATATGTCGTAACGAGCATCTTCTTTTTAAGAGAGCGAAGCGATGCATAGGCGGTGACACGTTTCAGATTGAGCCGCTTGGCAGTAGTACTGGCAATGGAAGCACCGTATTCCAGAAGAAAAAGGTAGATCTCCTCCTCGTTCTTCGTGAGGCCAAGCTGACTGAAAAAGGTATGCATAATGATATGTTGTTATAGTAGTAACACCATATATTATACATAATATTTACCATTGATTGGCAGATTTGGTTGTATTTATGAATAGAAGTTATTGACATAATAACATTATTATACCACAATACTTAGCCTTTCAATTTTTTTACCCCCCATATCTATGGCATTCACAGCGGAAAAAATGGCCGAACTAATTGAACAAGCTCTCGAAGGAGGAGACTACATTGCTGATGATGTTCAAAGAAGAGTCGAAGAAGATGATCTGTCACCCGACGAAGCAATTTTTGCAACAATTCGTGATCCAGATGCATCTGAAACATCTAGTATTATGGATGCGCGGTTTCGCATGCTTAAACAAAGGAGTGATCGACTGGATGTTTTAAGGCTTCTTTCGAGAGAAAAATTGGATTTACTACTTATGCAATTAGCACCTTTTGATGAATACGCGACTCTGCACGATGAAGTGAAGGGCATTCTTGAAACTTGATAGACAGTATGTGTAGTACCAAATTCATTTAGATAACCATGAGTGAACACAACGATGCTAATACTGGCGACAATTACGAAGATAGCTATAAAGAAGCAGAAAGGCTTATGCAAAAATCGATGGAAGAAATAAAAAGAAGAAGGGCATCTGATGCAATCGCTCGTATTTCCGGACTAATGCATCTGGAAGGAATGCAAAGGCACATATTCCTAAAGCTTGCTAGACTCGAAGCAAAGAGAATGGGTGCAAGCAATCGAGACACAGGAAGGTTAGAAATCAGCAGAGATGGCACTGTAACCATTGGATACGATTATGGTCCAGATGGTGATTATGGAAATATGTTTGCAAGCAAAGACGACATGGAAATCTTAGGAGAAGCGATTGATCATTTGTACAGAAGGCTGGTCATAAGAAATCCACAAACACTAAGAGAGCTCATTTCGGGAGAAAAAGCTGATTCGGAGTTAGTAAAACAAGTGTTGAATTCGAGCATTGGTATGCTGATTGAGGCGATTCCAGAGATTGCACACTCTCCATTTGGCTTCACGCCTCGCAGTAAACAAGACCAGTTTTTTGAAAGTGCATTAGACTTATTGGAGCCGCTAAAAACGGAATCTGATTTCAAGAGGCTTCTTGCACGAGCGGGTGAACGTACTTGCCACCCGGATGCGTTCATGTTGAGAGACGAGCCAGACACTCTTACTAGAGTAGAAGATGGAGAAAGTGTTTTTGCAAAACTAACACAATCATTGGATGCAAATAGAAAGGCGTATAGAAGGGAATATGCAAAAGCAATGAGAGGCGTAAAGAGGCCAAGTCTCAAGACATGCTTCCAAACGATTGTTGGATTGCAATCGCATGAAACATACACAGCTGCAAGTTCTGCAATCGATGATGTACGAGATGCTCTTGCTGAAGAAATAATAAGGCTCTCTCCTGAAAATCCCGGTTTAGAAGCAGTCAAAGATATGGTGGAAAAGAACATGCATGAGGTGCTAGGAGAAGCCACGACAGAATCCGTTGAAGATGCGAATTTAACAGAGCTGCCCACCCAAGATGAAAATTCAGAATCGGCAAAGCTGAATTTTGACCAACGATATGTTGCGGCAACAAGTGATCCTCTGCCCGGGGGAACCATTCCTTATGCTCGTGCTGGGGAAGAGGAAGAACATGAATTACTTCCTGATCAGTTTGGTGTACGTGAATTTAATCTATATTCAGGAGATACTCCTGAATACCAAGGAACTACACTCATTTCTTATGGAAGTGGTACCGATGCCTCGGATGATATAAGAGCGCGAGTGCATAATACAAATTTGGATGGAGATACAATCAATCGCGTAGGAGAATTAGTATGCGACTTCTTCGAAGCCCATGAAATGCTAATGGGCGCGAGGGCCATCTGCGAACCAGTTGATGATCTGGAATTTGCTGTATCCATACTTCCAAAAAGCAGAAGTACACAAACCGTTGTAGCTGATGTGAGAACAGCAATGCAAAACGCCGCAAAAAGAGTTGGCGTTGCAAAGGATGAACTTTTGCAATCTATTCCAAAAATGATAGAGAAGATTATAGAGTTACTCAACGAACTACATACACTTGATGTTCTATATTTCTGCCATAGCGATCACAAAGTAGATTTGAACGGGAGGACATTTAGATATTATATCTCCCAAATGGAATCGGCGAATGTTGCAGCCTAAAAAACACAAGTAAGGTTTTGGCTTTCAAAACAAATACAAGACATCACAAACAAAACAAAGGGGGGACGGCGAAAAAGAAAACATAAAAAAACCCACGAAAACAAAAGCGTAGTCTCCCGCAGGAGGAGGGAAAAGCTGTATTTCCTATAACTCCCCCTTATACGAAATGTTTTACGTATAACAGACCAAATCGGATTGTTATACGAACTATTGCGGCTTGAAAAATCATAAGAAAGGTGTACAGTAGTCCACTATGCCCGATTATCTAGAGATGATGGCACAAGAGCTTAGGTTAAGGGGATTTAGCCCAAGAACAATCAGTAGCTATACAAATAATTTAAAATCATTTATTGATTGGAAGAAGGAAAGCTTAGATGTAGTTGATGAGGAATGCATAAAGAAGTATTTGCTCGAAAAGCAGAGAAAAGGGTTAAGTGCTTCTTCAAGAAATTTGGCATTAAGCACAATAAAGTATTTTTATAAAGAAGTATTAAAATCTGGAAAAATTATAAATATAAAACCAGCAAAAGAAAATCACAGTTTACCCGTTGTTTTATCGAGGAATGAAGTTCAAAGAATTCTTTCTTGCATAGAAAACAAGAAACATAAATTACTGATCACACTTGCCTACGGTGCGGGCTTACGTGTAAGTGAAGCTGTAAATTTAAAGATTGGAGATTTAGATCTGGATTCGCTTACTATCCACATAAAGAAATCAAAAGGACAAAAGGATCGGTTAACTTTAATTCCAGAGAGTATTGTTGGTGAATTAGCGGAGCTTATTGCAGACAAAGAGAAATATGAGTTTGTTTTTGTGAGCGAGCGAGGAGGTAGATTATCTCCGAGAACTGCGCAGATGATTTTTGGCAAAGCTTTAATAAATTCTTTAGTTAAGAAGCCAGCCACATTTCATTCTCTTAGACATAGTTTTGCGACTCATTTATTGGAAGATGGTGTAGATATGCGTTATGTACAGGAACTTCTTGGGCATCACAATATTAAGACTACGCAAAGATATACGCAGGTTTCTGATTGCAAAATCAGGGGAATCAAGAGTCCTTTTACGGCAACTTCTTAATCTCCGTCCCGCGGTAATAATAATCGAGTATCTCTTCAGCCTTCTTGCCTTCATTCGCCTGTCCTTCCGCTCCGCAACCGGACATTCCAACTCCATGGCCCCGCAGAGTCATTCCTTTGCACCATGGGTCAGGTTTGCTGTTAAAAACATCCGAGAAGGGGAATCCGTGCCATCCTCTTTCTTCAGGCGACCTTGTTCTGCCATCATCAGTACTGAAGTATGGAGTCTTAACAATCTTCCCGTATTTGCTGATAATAAGTCCGGTTGTGCTTTCCACAGCTTTTACCCATCGCGGATTTTTAGATTCAAAGTGCAGACCTCCGTAAGCTTGAAATCTGGCAGGGGAGTCATCGCCGTCGTAAGGTTTGCCGGGGAATTTTACGTTCTTTGGATGCATGTAAAAAGCTGCGTAACTTCTTGCGGCGATTGCAAATGCACGCTGTTTTTCATAAGGCTCAGAGTCAGGTTCTTCCGCAAGTCCCCATAAGTAATGTTCAAGTGGCAACTCATTAATCAGTACTAATTCATTATCAACAACTCTGCACTCAATAACTCCTCTGAACTTATTCGCTGAACGCGGCCAGTTGGTTACGGTTGTAATCCCCGACCCCGGATCAATTCGAATGGCTTCACTGGCCAGATACATTCCTCCTGTATCCCTATCCTGAGCACTTTGCGGTTGTGGAACGTATTGCTGCTGAGCATGCTGTGGAGTTGGTACGGGGACCAAACTTCGATGCGGAGTTCTGACTGCGCATTTATTTCCTTCCTTCTGTAAAGTAAGCATTCGACTTCCGGCGGGCTGGCTGTTAACTTTTGGAAGAGTGTTCGTTTCAAGTTTTATTATGTCGTCCGAAAAACCAAGTCTGATTCGAATTGTCTTATCCGATGAGGCAACTGCCTTGTGTTCTATTGTTTCATTTTGATTTTGCTCAGTTCTTTGCGTTGCCCGTTCTTTAGCTAAAGAAGTTCTTTGTCTGGATTCTCTTATGGATTCAGATAAAGGAACTCTTCTGCCCTCTGCCCTGAGCGTAAAGCTCAAGTCTCCGATTTTAAGCTGGTAAGCTCGTGCCTGGCGGGGGAGTTGCACGCGCAATTGAATCATCTGCGTATCGCGGGATTTGATTTTGTTCGGTGATATCAATTCTTTTCTGACCAAGATCTCTCGTCCGTTTATTTTTTGCCAAACTCCGATTCTGTTACTGCTTCTTTCTACGCGGGCAAGGCGGGCTCTTCTTGGTACGGAAGATTCCCCTGCTATGTACTGTAATTGTATATACAAACTACTGCCGGGCCTCCCGATAATTTCCGTTGATCCCAGAGTTCTAAGTATCGGCTGACGCGCTTCAAGGTCAGAAAGCCTGGAAAGCTTGCGCGCGTGGGTGCTGTCTTTTCGGCGCTTGGTGGAAGGTGAAATTATCAGCGAACCAAACTTCCCTGCCGCAGTCTGTACTCTGATCTGCGGCATTACCTCATCCAAGTTATATCCGGGGCATTTGGTGTGTCCTGCGTCTTTGTGTCCGACGATATGGGATGAGAGTTTTCCGTGGAACCTGACTTTTCCGTTCAGATTAAGTCCGTATTCTCCCGCAAGGTAGGCAAGCAACTGTTTAAGGCTTCTAAACTGATTTTGAGTCGGACGCTCAACTTCAAAGTTGCCCATCAGGGCAATTCCAACAGTTGCCGTATTTCCGCAGTACAAATGCCCTCCAATTACGTTCTTGCCTCCGCTTCTCCCTTCAAAGATATTCCCCTTCTCGTCGATTACATAGTGATATCCAATATCCCCCCAACCCATTTTGTCAGCATGATATATGTAAAGAGCTTTCATGCGCTCAGTCGGAGATCTTTCATCGCCTGCGAGCTTAAGCGCTGTGTGATGGACGACTAAGAGTTTCACTTGCGGCGAATATTCACGCGCCCATCTAAGCTTATTTCCGTCAGCGTCATGAGTAACAATCTTTCCTTTCTTAAAATCTTGGGGGAATTTCTTTTTCCATTGTTGGCATTCTTTTGCTCTGTCAGAGAGCTTGCCGGTTTCTCCTACGTCGCTTGCAGTCAGCGACATTGTTCCCCGCTTCGAGCTTGTTAAGAGCTCCTCATCCGCTCCCCATTCTGCACGCGAAATTATTTTTGGGCGCATGACAGAGTTTCTGGCTTCCGCTTCAGTTGCGAAAATTAAAGCCAGAACAAAAATGATGGGGATAATCGCGCGTCGCATCGAAAATGATTATAGCGTTCACTAGGCTCCCTGTCTGTTTGGTTTAATTAGCTTCGAATACCTGCTTACCATCTTATCTACAGTGAATTCCTTCTGAGCCTTCTTTTGTCCCGCGTTGGCAATTGAGTATCTAAGGTCAGCGTTATCAATCACCCTGTGAATTCCTTCATTAAGATCTTTAACCGAGTCAGCTCTGACGATAATTCCATCTTTCCCATCAACAAGATAATCAGCAATTCCGCAAGCGTCAGTAACAACACAGGGAATACCAAGCATCATTGCTTCTGCAACCACAAGTCCGAATGGATCGTGTTCACGGGAAGGGAGGACGAGGAGGTCTAGGGAATTGTAAAAGGAGGTCAGATCGTCGATTCTTGATTTAACAGCTATTGGCAGATTGGCAGATTGGCAGATTAGCTTCTTTATACTATCTTCATCGCGGCCTGAGCCAACTATTGTCAGATTAATGCCTTTAATATCTTTGGCAGCGTCAATTAAGAGATCAACACCTTTGTCTTTCGTAAGACGTGAGATACATCCGATGTGGAGATGGTATGGGTGGGGGCGAGGATGAGGGTTAGGGCTAGGGTTAGGGATGTTAATTCCATTTGGAATTGCGATCACTTTATCCTCAGAAAACCCTAAGTTTATGTAGATCTTTTTACTTAGTTCAGAGACAACAATTGTTGTTGCGTTTTTGCTGAGTTTCCTAAGTCTCCTCAGCCATGGATTTTTGGTCAGCCAACGTCCGACACGGTCGTGCTCGAGCCAGAAGATTTCCTCTCCCCCTAGCCCCCTCTCCAAAGGAGAGGGGGAATTCCCCTTCCTCCTTTGGAGGAAGGGGTTAGGGGATGGAGGAGTTAGTAGAAGTTTTTCAGTAAGGCTAAGCATGATGATAGCGTCAGCTTTGGGTAAATGATCGATTGCTTGTTCAAGCAGTTTCTTCATCCTCTTTTTTCTCCACAAGAAACTGATGGCGCCGAACTTAGTCACAGGCGGAGGTCCAATGGTCAGCTGAGTTACGGGGATCTTCCTTTTCTTGCATTCTTTGAGGAGAACAGGGCAACTGCCAAAAAATCTGACCTCGTGGCCATTTTTAATCAGCCTCTCCATCAGAGACAGAACTTGCACTTCAGCCCCGCCGTAAGCGGATTCTAGTGGGAACCTGGTGAAGAGGATATGCATGGATTAGTGATTATATATTATTGTTAAGCACTTGACACAATAAAATAAACAATTAAAGTAGGTGCATGCAAAAAAGCTTAAGTGAAATCGTCGTTGATGCCAGGATGGCTCACAGAGGAGAACAGGCAAAAAAAGCAGCAGTGATCTTCAATCCTCTTGGGGAAAAAGCGGTAAGTGAAGTTCGCCAAGAAGTTATGGATGGGACACGCCAAACCGTTACTGGTAGTTTAGGTGGTGGAATTGGAGCCATTCCAAATGGAATGCTAGATAGAGTGAGTCGCAGCAGAGCGAACTTTAATTAATCTTCTTCTGTCCACCCACCCTTCGACTTCCCCTCGACTCACTTCGTTCGCTCGGGGTCGCTCAGGACAAGCACCTTGATACTGTCATTGGTGTTCAGTTCCTAGTTATTTTCTTTTGGTTTCCCATATACGGTTGCAATACCTTAGGAACATTAACTGTTCCATCTTCATTCTGATAAATCTCCAAAATAGGAATTAATACCCTCGGGGTTGCGATGCAGGTGGAGTTAAGCGTGTGAACAAACTTCTTATTACCATCAGCATCTTCATACTTGATGTTCAGCCTTCTCGCTTGATAATCGCCAAGGTAAGAACATGAATGAGTTTCACCGTAAGAATCACGCGATGGCATCCATGTCTCAATGTCCTTCATAAATACTTTTCCTTTGCCCATGTCTCCCGTCGAATTAATTACAACGCGGTAGGGAAGTTCCAGGGCTTGCATAACATCTTCCGCATTACTTAGAATCTCATCAAACATCTTTAGTCCCTCCTCTTGGTCAGCCTTACATAGAACCACCTGCTCAATCTTCTGGAACTGATGAATACGGTAGAGGCCTTTTGTGTCTTTTCCATAAGTCCCCGCTTCTCTGCGGAAACACGGGCTGTATCCTGCGTGCCTAGTCGGGAGATCAGATTCCTTTAGGACTTCACCTGAATGATAACTTGCGACTGTTACTTCCGAAGTTCCGATCATATACAAGTTATCAGACTCAATCGGATCATCCTTATTGGCTTGTCCACCGAGCGCGTAAATATTTTCCTGATCCACTCCGGGGAAGAAGCCGGTTCCCATAAAGCAATCGTAAGTTGCCATGTAAGGCGGAGTGAATTGGGTCCAGCCTTTCTCGCGGAGTTTATCAAGCGCAAATGCAAGTACTGCCATCTCTAGCCTTGCACCATCTCCTTTAAGAACGTAGCTCCTCGCTCCTGCCATCTTTACTCCTCTTGGGATATCGAGGATATCAAGTTCTTCACCAAGGGTTACGTGATCCTTTGGAGTGAATTTAAACTTTGGCAAATCCCCGACCTTCTTTGCTTCTTCATTCGACTCATCATCTTTCCCAACAGGGACAGTATCAAGTGGAATCTGAGGGAGATCGAGTTGCATTGCTTTCCAATTTTCTTCAACAGTGCCGAGCGCATCCTCCTCAGTCTTTAGTTCATCACCTAGAGTTTTCATCTCTGCAAGCAGATCTTCTTTTTCTTTACCCTTAAGAGTCGGGATCTTCTTTGAGGCTTCATTCTTCTTAGCGCGCATTTCTTCAACTTTCACAAGCTTCCCCTTCCTCTCTTCATCAAGTTTAAGAAACTCCTTAACAGAAACATCAAGGAATTTGTCCTTTACGGCTTTTTCGTAGGCCTCTGGTCTTTGGCGGAGATCATCTAGGTCAATCATACGCAAATAGCATACCCGAATAGGGAATATTGGAATATTGGAATATTGGGATATTATTTCTATATCATCGATGGCAACAAACAAGTTGCCAATATTCCATTACTCCAATACTCCATTTGCGCCGTAGGCGCGAATGTGAAAACTGAAGTAGACGACGGCCCCGATGACCGCCGCTACTGTTGGGTACGCGTTAGCGTACGAATAACGAAGGTCAAGACTCTCCCTCAGAGACCATTCTTACGAACTGGCTAAGCACCTGTAAGAGGTCGGTTGTATCGGCTTCGCGGGCAAGTGCCCCGATCATGTACTTCGGCAGCTCGCACGGTTTGAGCGAACAACCGAGCACCAGTTCAAGACGGTGCTTCGGCATTTGTGCTCGCTCGATTGCCGCGGTGACTGCATCTGGATCATTGACGTCATTCGGATCCAGACCGCCGTATCGATCTTCGGTCGCGTAACAGTTTGCATAGACCTTGAGCGTGAAAAGCGGCGTTGCCGAGAAGATCTTGTGCTCTGCGGCGATGGGATCACCAAGGCCGTTTTGCAGAGCAAACTCGATGAATTCACGGTTCCAGTCCAGATAGTCCGCGAGGGAACTCTTCTTGGCTGGCGGTCGTGTGTGGAATGGTTTTGCTATAGCGGCTTTTTCAATTGCCGCCAGAGCGGTTGTGCTACCCCACACACTGGTTGCCTGCGACCACGTCAATAGTGGTCTTTCTTCCGGTGCTACGAGCACTCTTCTTCGGACGAGCACAAGCCCGTCCTCCTCCCCCTGAACCGCTCTGTCCACCAAGTTGGTGGGAACGTCGATTTGGGGAGGCCTGTCCGTGACGAAGATGGACATTGTTGTCCTCCATACAAGAGCCAAAAAACTGGGTTTCGGAGCCGTCTACTTCAATTTTCTTTAGTCTTTGGTTTAAAAGAACAGAAGATGAAATGCTACCTAAATTTAGGGTTTGAGCAAGGATATTCGTGTATATTATTCATGTATATGCCTCTTCTATCCGTTTCCAACATCTCGCTTACAATTGAAAAGCACAAAATCCTTCAGGGGATTTCGTTTGACGTGAAGGAAGGTGAAATTGTTGGCCTGATAGGTCCTAATGGTTCCGGAAAGACGACTCTATTCAATGTTATCTCCGGATTCCTTAAGCCCACTTCTGGTTCAATAAAATTCAATAAGGAAAATATTACCTCATTAGTACCATCGAAGCGGGCACAGAAAGGAATGGGAAGAGTTTTTCAAAACTTTGGAATATTCCGTGAAATGACACTCGAGGAAAATATTTTGGTTGCGCTTGAAGCTCTTCCAAAAGATCAGCGAAAGGCAATAGGAGATTTGAATGAAGTATTAAATGCAACCTTGGAAATGTCCGGTCTTAAAAGTTTTGCAAAGAAAAAGGCGGGTGTGCTTTCCGGAGGGCAGATGAGGTTGCTCGAAATTTCACGAACACTCATGTGCGGAAAAGAATTGTTCCTCCTCGATGAACCCACAGCGGGAGTTTCACCTAAAATGACCAATCAGATTTCAGGCTTAATCAAAGAGCTCAAAGACGAAGGCAAGACAGTTCTCGTAATCGAGCATGATCTGCCTTTCATCGCAAAGATCTGCGACAGAGTGATAGTTCTGGATGTTGGAAAGGTTGTTTTGGAAGGAAAGCCCGAAAAGGTGCAGAAATCCAAGGAATTGCAGGCAATTTACTTCGGAGCGGACCCCACAACTTAATCGTTCAATTTCTTGCTTATAATGTGAATTATGTTAATTTCGGCATGTTTCTTACCACTTATTACGTATGAAAAAACTCATTTCTTTCCTATCTCTTTCCGCAATCGCCCTAAGTGCATGCACCAAGCCTGCAGGCGATGGCGATCCGATTAAGATCGGACTTATCACTCCTCTTACCGGAGATGTCGCTTCACTTGGTAATGACATTATGCACGGTGCAAAACTCAAGATGGAGGAAATCAATGCTGCCGGAGGCATAAATGGCAGACCAATCGAGCTTATTCTTGAAGATGGTCGTTGCGCAGGTCCTGATGCAGTTGGTGCGGCGCAAAAACTTGTAAACATAGACAAGGTAGTTGCAATACATGGTGCCGGATGCAGCGGTGAAAGCATGGCTTCTGCTCCAATTGCAAATGCGGCAAAAGTTGTGATGATGTCTCCATCATCCAGCAGCCCCGACCTCACGGAAGCCGGTGAGTACTTCTTCCGCACGTACCCAAACGACGCTCTAAAGACTTCCGCGATGGCAAGGTTCTTTGAGCAGAAGGGATACAACAAGATTGCAATCATCGGAGAGAACACCGACTTCTGCGAGGCATTCCGCGCATCGCTCAAGGCAGACGTGGGAGAGAACAAGGTTGTCTTCGACGAAGCTGTGGTTCCGGATACAAAGGACTTCCGCACTTTGATGACAAGACTTAAAGAAGTTGATTTCGACGTATTGGTTACAAACGCACAGACGCCTCCTGTTGGAGCCGCAATGCTTAACCACATGCGCGAGCAAGGCATCGAGCAACTTGCAATCGGACAAGACGTTATGGATACGGCGGCTGTTATTGAGCTCGCTCCCGATGCAAGCGAAGGATTGCACGTCATTAATGTTCAGACTATTGGCGACGATACGGAGTTTGGAAAGAAGTTCACTGCCAAGTTCGGCAAGCCTCAGGCAAACATGGCATGGGCTGCATATGGATACGACACGCTAGGTGTTCTCGCCCAAGGAATCGGATCAGCCGGCACAGAAGATCCTGCTCTCAAGGATTACTTCAACAGCATGAAGAAGTACAAAGGAGTTGTAGGAGATATTTCGTTTGATGAGAATGGAGACGTTAAAGGAGTTTCTTACGCTTTGAAGGAAGCTAAGGGAGGTGAATTCGTGAAAATCTCGGATGTTGTTGTAGACTAGTAGTTGATGCAACTACTTGCCAATGCACTAATCGCCGGCTCGCTCGCGGCACTGATCGCGGGAGGGCTGGCTTTGGTATATGGCACGCTTGGAGTTTTTAACCTTGCGCTTGGCCAGATGGTTTTGATTGGGGGTTACGTCACCTGGTGGTTTCATCAATCGCTCGGGCTGCCATTGGCAGTCAGTATCATAGGAGGAATAGCAGTTGGTTCAATTGTCAGCTGGTTAACGTTTGAGATATTTGTAGATCCCTTTTACAAGCGGCACAGATTTCTTCCGCTTGTTACAACAATAGCGCTTAGCATGATTTTGGATGCCATAATTCTATTGCTCTTCGAAGAACGCCCAAAAAGCATTTGGCCAGAACAGAAGAACATGTTTGATGTAATGGGAGTGCGAATCGGTCAGGAGCATATTCTTTTAATTCTGATTACGTTTCTGCTCCTGATTACATTTGCATACATTATGCATTCCACTTCCTTTGGAAGAAAAATCCGCGCGGTTGTACAAGATGATCATGCCGCGATGTCAGTCGGTATCCGAGCATATGCAATGCATAGGCTAATCTTTGTCATGAGCGGGATGCTTGCGACATGTGGCGGGATCTTCATTGGAATTGATCAGAACTTAACCCCCGTCCTCGCATTTCCAATTACCATCAAAGCCTATGCAGCGGTAATTGCGGGAGGAAGAGGAAATTTCTGGGGCGCGATTATATGCGCATATTTAATTGCTCTGCTTGAACAATTTGCGGTTGGGGTGAAATGGTTTGGAGCTTTTTACATACCTGCCGGATATCAGCAGTCAGTTGCTTTGGTCTTTATTATATTTTTCCTTCTTTACAAACCTACCGGGCTTTTCGCAGGAAGAGCCAGAATCTCTTAGAATATGGATTTTTTCCTACACATCTTAATCTCAATCGGCCACTGGTTGCCCACAATTCTGGGATATAATCTGATATTCGGCAAAGGAAAGATTCTTCACTTTGGACCGATGGGTGTATCTGCTGCGGTTGGCTATTCGCTTCTAGTAACTCTTACAAGAACGGGTAATTTGCCTCTTGCGATTGCTGCTTCCATCGTAATGGCAATAGTTATTTCTACTTTCTTTAGTTGGTTATCCCTTCGTCTTGAGTCTGATGCTATGGGAGTAATGTCTTTGGCAGTATATCTGGCAATCATTGCTGTTATTCTTAACTGGCCTTCTATTACGCGTGGCGCCCTTGGGATCAGAAATATTCCAAGACTTCCATTTATGGAAAGCATAGAAATGTTCGCACTTGTAATTTGCGCAAGCTCCGCACTAATAACTTTTGGATTTTATTTTATTTATAAAAGCTCGCTTGGAAGGCAGCTCGAGGCGTTGGCTGATAATAAAGAGCATGCTCAGGCAGTAGGAGTGAATCAAGCGCTTGTGTACACAATCGCTTTTATAGTTTTGGGGTTGGCAAATATATTCGGTAATTATTCTGCATATACTTACATTCGATACATGCATCCGAATGATTTTAGTTTTGTGGCACTGATTTTCTCGGTCATGGTTGTCGTTGCAGGCAAGCCTGGAAGCTATAAAGGAGCAATAATTGCCACTGTTCTGTTGGTTACATTAAAAGAAGCAATTAGATTTATTCCGATTGGAGCAGAATTTCTGGGGCCGCTCAGATTGATGATTTTTGGGTTTATCCTCTTTGCTGCGGTTTGGTGGAGGAGGGATAGTTTGTTTCCGCATCAGAGAAAAATTTAAATAAAAGGGAATATTTACCAGTCTCCAAGATCAGATACATCCCACCTGCCCGATGCAGATGACCATGGATAAGCCTCTGGTTTTTCAACTAATCCAGCTTTGACAGGATTCATATGGATGTATTTGAGAGTTTTATAGGTATTTTTTGTGATTTTGTTGTAGAAGCGCCGTTGCCATAACTTTGGAATCCCGAGGTTGAATGTAACTCCAGACTTAAACACATTCATTATCTTTGATATTGAGCCAGGCTCTGGAACTTCGATTAAAAAATGACAATGATCGGGCATAACAACAAAACCGTATAAAAAGAATGGTTGATTTTGCTGAACGCGGTATAAGGTTTCTATTACCTCTCTGGCATATGCATCATTGGCAAATATTGGTTCTCGATCCAGAACATTGGTTGTTATCAGCATTATGGCCTCATTTTGGGTGTAATGACGTTGAGTCATGAGCAGTCCATAATACCATATTCCGCACCCGCGAAGGGGTGTCTTTTAGATTCCGCACCCGCGAAGGGGTG
>CAZDKL010000014.1:0-21734 GCA_964506185.1 uncultured Candidatus Peribacteria bacterium | reverse complement strand
ATTCCGCACCCGCGAAGGGGTGTCTTTTAGATTCCGCACCCGCGAAGGGGTGCGGCTAAAGGGAAACGGTGATTTATTTCAATTTGATGTAGAAACGATTAGCCGCACCCGTTCCTGGGTGCGGCATAAAAGCCATTTTCTACACTAACCGTTTGATTAGGCACCAAATCGCGGTACAATGCCCTGAACATGCCTAAGGACATTCCATTCAAGCTCGTTTCTGACTTCAAGCCAACTGGTGATCAGCCAAAAGCTATCAAACAGCTTATAAAAGGCCTAGATAAAGGAGAGCGACATCAGACACTTCTTGGTGCAACCGGTACAGGAAAAACTTTTACGATGGCGAATGTAATTCAGGAGGTTCAGCGCCCAACTTTAGTCTTAGTCCACAATAAAACTCTGGCAGCTCAGCTCTGCTCAGAATTTAATATGTTCTTTCCGAACAATGCGATCAGCTACTTCGTCAGCTACTACGATTACTATCAACCGGAAGCTTACTTGCCTGCGACTGATACCTACATAGAGAAAGATGCATCAATAAATGATGAAATAGAAAAGTTCCGACATGCGGCAACTTATAATCTACTAACCCGCCGAGATACTCTTATTGTTGCGTCAGTCAGTTGTATCTATGGTCTTGGAAGTGTTGAAGATTATGAAGCGATGGCGATTACATTAAAGCTCGGAGAAGCTGTTCAGCGCGATCAGTTGCTCAGACGGTTAACTGACATTCAATACAAGCGAAGTGGACTTGAATTCAAACAAGGAATGTTCCACGTGCTCGGAGATACTGTTGAAGTGTTTCCTCCGGCAGGCGACACTGTGATCAGAATGGAAATGCCGTTTGATGAGATAGAAGTAATTCAAGAAGTTGATAGTTTCACCGGTGAGCTTATTGCAGATCTAAATGAAGTGAATATTTTCCCCGCAGTTCACACAGTTACGACGCAAGAAAAAATTGATCGTGCGTCAGATGAAATACTCAAAGATTTAGACACAAGAGAAAAAGAACTATTCGAAGCAGGGGAAAACTCAAAAGCAGAACGACTCCGTCAGCGTACTGAATATGATCTGGAAATGCTTAAGGAAACCGGATATTGCCAGGGAATAGAAAACTACAGCAGATACTTGGCAGGAAATAAGCCTGGCGAACCCCCTTCAACTCTACTCGATTACTTCCCAGATGACTTCCTTCTATTTGTCGACGAGTCTCATATATCAGTTCCTCAAGTCGGTGGGATGTATGAGGGCAACTTCAGCCGTAAAAAAACTCTGGTCGACTTCGGCTTCCGCCTACCAAGTGCGCATGATAATCGCCCACTCAAGTTCAAAGAATTCGAGGAGCGAATAAAGCAGGCAGTCTACGTGTCTGCGACTCCAGGTAAATATGAATATGCCAATACTCCAAAAGAGCTGATTGCGGAGCAGATAATCCGTCCAACAGGACTACTTGATCCTCCAGTCACGGTTAAGCCCTCCAAAGGCCAGATTGATGATGTTATCAAAGAAGTGAACGAGACGATCAAACGAGGAGAAAGAATTCTCATAACAACTCTGACCAAGAAGACTGCAGAGAAGTTGACGGACTATCTTAAAGAAGCTGACTATAAAGTCAGATACTTACATAGCGATGTTGAAACTCTGGAGCGCGTCGAAATCCTCAGGCAACTAAGAACTGGCGAGATCGACATCTTAGTTGGAATCAACTTGCTAAGAGAAGGACTCGACCTTCCCGAAGTTAGCTTCATCGCAATCTTAGATGCAGACAAGCAGGGATTCCTCCGCTCCCGCGATGCTTTGATTCAAACAATTGGAAGATGTGCACGAAATGTAAACGGTCATGTAACTTTGTACGGAAGTAAAACATCAGACGCGATGCAGGCGGCGATTGATGAAACTAATCGACGAAGAACAATTCAGGAAGCGTACAACAAGAAACACGGGATAACACCTCAGTCCATCGTAAAGGCAGTTCATGACATTGCGGAAGAGAGCAAAAAAGCAGAACTCAAACGTCCACGCAGAAGGCATGACAAGATTCCGGCAGATGAGAAGAAGAGGCTCCTTGAAGAACTGGAAGAGCAGATGGATCTGGCTTCGCAAAACTTAGAATTCGAGAAGGCAGCGGACCTTAGAGATGAAATTGAGCTTTTGAGGAGAGGGGAATGAAATGTCTATTTTTCTTGACTATTGCCCAAATACAGTTAGGATCTGTTTCCTATGCTTAAAATAGCAAATCTAGCCCTAATTGGAGTTTTCTCCTTTGCCCTCGCAGTTCCCTCAGCAATCGCTTATTTCCGCGAACCGGACACAATTTCCTTTGGTACGCATCCATGGGATGTACGCCCCAGAAAGCATTATGAGTTTGAGAAACTTGATCCTTATCGCTACAACAAAGATTACTTCTATTTGCATGCAGATAGATCAAAAACCCACGCACTCCATCCTTATCACAGAGATAGATACTACTCTCCGCCGGTTGATCCAATTGTAGCAAGGTACTCGAACAGGCGACTTTCTGATGTTAGGTATTCTGTTGAGCGTGCGTACTTTCCAAAGATTGATAAAAAGATTTTCTGTAACTCATATTCATTCAGAAGGCCGAGCTACAGAGTTCCACCCTATCAGTATTGGTGCCAAAGATAACAATCGACACGTTCGTCCCGCGCTTGCGGGACTCACTTTCGACAATCAACAATCAACAGTTCATTATCGACATAGTTGTTGATTGTTGACAGTCCGCCGAAGGCGGACGTGTTGACTGTCGATTGTTATTCTCTCCATATTTGTACAGCTCCCCTGTAACTCTCTGGTGTTCCAGTATCAAGCCTAGTCCCTTTACACTCATATCCAAAAATCGGAACTGAGTCTATTTGAGATTTTAGAGCATCGACTAATCTGATTTCTCCGCTATGTTCTTTTCCAATACTAGGTAGAATCTGGAATGTGGAATCTGGAATTAGGAATCTTCCGACTACTCCTAAGGTTGACGGGGCTTCTTCCGGCGAAGGCTTTTCTACAAGGTCACGTACTTGTTTCAGTCTGGGGTCAGTTTCATTTTCTGTTCCAACATCAATAATGCCGTAACGAGGTGCAAGAGAGCGATCAATATTTTCAAGTGCAATCAGGACTCCTTCGTTACCCATCAGTTCATAAGCTTTTGTTAACTGCGTAAGTCCCCCTTCATCTCCCACAATTAAATCGTCTCCGAACAAGATTGCTATGGGCTCACTATCTACCCAATCAGCGGCCTGAAGAATTGCATGTCCATCGCCGTGCTGTTCGTCCTGATAAACTGTATGGAAGTTGACTGAGTCGTATTTATTCAGATCAGCCAGTAACTCCAGCTTGCCTCTGCCTTCAAGCTCAGCCTCAAGCTGGGGATCATTCTTAAAGTATTCTGAAATTAGCTCCTTGCCTCTACTTATCACAAAGCAAACGTCAGTAATTCCAGCATCCAGACACTCAGTAACAAGGTGAGCAATTATCGGTTGATTGCCCAAAGGAAGCAGTTCTTTTGGAACTGATTTGGTCCAGGGCAGGAAACGAGTCCCGAGCCCTGCCACTGGTAATATTGCTTGTTTTAGATTCATCAGGGGAATTCTAGAGATATTGGACTAACGTGAAAACGAAAATCTTGCGAAAAACGCTAAATTTCGATATAATGATCCGAAACATTTACACAAAAACCACTATGTCCCCACAAGATGAATTAACAAAAGTACACAGTTTATATCTAATGCAGATGGATGTTTGGAAGGTGCTGGACGGAAGAGTAAGAAGTCCTCAGAAGGTTGAAGAGGCTCGGAAGTGCTTAAGGCAATTTAAGAGACTGCTAAAAGAAGTTGATTGGAAATATATGGGGGGTGAAGACGTCTATGAAGAGCTTAAGAAGATGGCGGGGGAGGCGGATGGGAAATTAAAAAGGATTGGTTAACAATCGACACGCTTCGCTGTCGACACGCCCTTCGGGCTGTCAACAGTCAACATGTTGAAAGCGAGCGTAGCGAGCGTGTTGAATGTTGATTGTCGATTGTTATTAAGATCCTTCGATCCTAACAATTTTGACTTTCTCTTCTTTAGGAATAATTATCTTGAGGATTGAATCTTTGCTGAACGTAGCTTTTACTTTTTTTGGATCAATCGTACATGGCAGAGTAACTGATCTTGCGAACTCTCCCCAGAAACATTCCTGAATATAGTGCTGATCCTCCGGAATATCATCGGTCAGTTTTCTGGTTCCTCTGATAGTTAGCACCTTTTCATCAACTTCAATATCCAAATCGTTCAAAGTAACTCCTGCGATTGGAGCACGGACTACGTAGTAGCCGTCCTGTTCATATATGTCGACTGCAATCTGCCCCTTGGTCGAAGCTTTCGATGAACTTCCTTTAGAAGTTGTCTCCGGATCGGTTTTTTCTTCTACCTCGTTAAACCCAAATCCTCCAGTATCTTCAGGAGTGGTTTGAGGAACGTCTTGTCCAAACGAAAATATTCCGTGGAAGGGCGAAGGGTTCATATTTATGAAATGGTACACTTTAGTTGTTATATATTGCAAAAAGTTGTAGTTGCAAAGTTTCAAGTTACAAGTTCCAAGTTATTAGAACTTGTAACTTTCAACTTGTAACTTGCATAAATTATTCACTTGGCATGTGTGGTATATAACGTAATATACATCCAATGCTTGAAACTATTATAGCTTGGCTTGTCCAAACAATAGGAGTCCTGGGATATCCGGGAATAGTTTTGCTTATGGCACTGGAAAGTTCTTTCTTTCCTTTTCCAAGTGAGGTGGTAATAGTCCCTGCGGGATATTTAGCACAACAGGGACAGATGCATATTGGAATGGTGGTAGGTATGGGAATACTTGGGTCATTAATTGGTGCATGGGTTAATTATTACATTGCAATTACCATTGGAAGAAAGGCGCTTATGAAATGGGGAAAGTGGCTATTGTTACCGCCAGAAAAGTTCATGAAGGTTGAAGTGTATTTAAAAAAACATGGGGAGATTGGAACATTTATTGGTCGATTGATACCGGTGATCAGACAATACATTTCTTTTCCTGCTGGCATTGCCAGAATGCCCATTGGAAAATTCTCCGTTTACACAGGACTTGGTGCTGGACTTTGGGTGACAATACTTGCATTGATTGGATACTTCGTTGGTGAAAATGAGGAGATGGTGAAGCAGTGGAGTCAGACAGCATTATTTTGGTTAATTGCAGGATGTGTTGTGTTGGTGGTTGGTTATTGGAAGCTTAGAAAGTGAAAAGTTAATAGTTAAAAGTGAAAAGTGATCTAAAAAGAACTTTTAACTCTTCACTTTTAACTTTTAACTAAATATCATTCTATACAATGACAATCACACAAGCTCTATTCCTAGGAATCATCCAAGGCCTAACTGAATTCCTTCCCGTCTCCAGTTCCGGGCATCTTGTTATTACTGAATCATTATTCAAAATAGATTTGAGTGCGCAGTCACTAATGGGTTTCGATGTAATGCTCCATGCAGGAACATTAGTAGGTCTTCTGATCGTCTATGGAGCAATGTGGTTAAGAATGTTCAGATCATTCTTTAGTACAGATATTCCTTCTCAGCCTGGAATGACAGGGGAATACCGTTCCTTATTTCTATCTTTAATTGTTGCCACAATTCCTGCGGTACTTGCAGGAGTTCTACTAGGGGATTTAATAGTGGATTCTTTTAGATCGACTGTGACGGTAGGTATGGGACTGATAGTCACAGCTTTGGTGCTAATACTCGGAGAGCGGTTCCCTCAGAAACATCGATCTTCCGATTTAGAGCGCCTGAGAGCGCTTTGGATAGGTATTGCACAGGCATGTGCCCTTATTCCAGGACTGTCACGCTCAGGGCTTACTATGGGGGTCGGAAGAATGACAGGATTATCCCGCAGAGAAGCACTAGATTTCTCTTTTATGATGGCAGTACCGGTAATTGCAGGTGCAACCATTTTAACTCTTCTTGATTCATTTGCAGGAACGCTTGAGTTGCCCTCATTGTCAGTCGTGCTAGCAGGATTCTTTTCTTCTTTGGTTGTAAGTATTGTTGCAATACTCTTTTTGCGAGCGTGGGTAATTAAAAGAAGTCTATCGTGGTTCGCTGTTTACTTGATTCCAGTTGGAATTTTACTAATAGTAACTTAAGTAAGAACAATACTTTTGTTCGAAAAGCAATTAACTTAACTTTTTTCTCTTGCTCACCAAGAACTTGCAAGTACAATGCCTCCCACACTTAGAGATTTTTCCCCCCACCATTCATGTCAACAGCAGTGCTTAAAAATTCTATCCGCCGTCTTCGATTTGATCGCAATATGACACAAGAAGAGCTCGCACTGCGCACGGGGGTAAGCAGGCAAACTATAATGAGTATTGAAAGGGGACAGACTAATCCTTCTGTATTACTCGCTTTTAAAATTTCTACAGCGCTTGAATCTCCTTTAACGGAAGTTTTCTGGATGGAGGGTAGTCTAGTGCCAGTTTAGGATAATTAAGTTACGTTAAGTTGTTGATTGATTTGATTGGCAGATTAGCAGATTGGCAATTGGCAGATTAGCTTAAGGCTTTCATGAATCCTCCTATTTGCCTTGCTAGGTTTTCTGCTCGGAATTCAATCGAATTAAATTCGTCTTCAGAGATGATTCCATCATCTTTAGCAAGGTCAAATCCGGCAACAACTTCACTTACGGACGCAATTGATATCTCTAGAAAACGCCTAAAGTCTTTATCTGACTTTTTGGCAGAGCCCTCTGCGATATTTAAAATTATAGATTGGCAGGCACGGTGTATTTGATTAACCAGTCGAAAACGTTCGTCACTTGGAAATTCGTTCAAGAATGCGTTTATGAATTTTCTAAATGCCTTTGCTTCTTTGTAGATTTTAAAATCTATGAATCTGAACGTTTTTATTGGCATATTGTAATAGGCTAATCTGCTAATCAGCTAATCTGCTAAGTGCTGTTGATCGAAGATCGTCAATAAAGATTTGTGGTCTTGTTAATCCGTTCCATGAATCAGTACCTAATCTACAAACAACGTCGATAGGCTTATTTGAATGCTCAATCAGATGTCCGAGTCTGAATCCAATAGATTTCACGCCGCCAATATTTGATTGGAGATGATTGCTCTCTTTTCCAACTTGTCTTTGGTATTCCATCTGAGCGCCTTGTATCAGAAATACGGGTTCTCTATTTCCATGTCCAAATGGCTCAAGCCTCTTTAAATCATTGATAAGCCCAAGGGTAATTGATGGTGCCGGGAGAACAGCATCAATTTCAATGGTTGGTAGAAGATCATCAGGATCAGTGTGCTTCGAGATATCCTCTGCCAGCCTATTTGAAACCTGATCGAATAAATCAGATCTGAATGAACAACCTGCAGCTTGTGCATGTCCGCCAAAGTATTGGAGAAGTCCGGAGCATCGTTCTAGTCCTTCGGTAATGTGATAAGAGGGAGTACTTCTAAGTGATGCAGTGCACATTCCTTCATGATCGCGTCCAACTAAACTTGGTTTGCCTGTCATCTCTGTAAGCTTCCCTGCAATCAGCCCCACAATACCTTGTGGAAAGTCAGAATGCATAATGCTCATAAGAGGACTCTCTGGGGCTTCACTGATTTCTTCGAGTGCCATGTTTAAAAATTCTTCAGTTTGCTTTTGTCTGATTTCATTTAGATTATCAATAATTTTAATAGCCTCTCCTCCATCCATAAGTGCTTTAAGAGCGATCAAAGGATTCCCCATTCTTCCAGCCGCATTAATTCTTGGAGCTATTCGAAATCCGACATCGGTACTTGTTAAATAATTAATGTTGATGCCTGCAATTTTGACGAGTTCAAATAGAGGTCCTGATTTAAGTTTCTTAATTGAGTTTAAGCCTTGCTTTACAAGGGTCCTGTTAAAACCTTTTAGTTCCATTACATCTGCAATAGTTCCAAGCATGGCTAAAGACTCGTCAGTTTGCATATCGTCCCACGTACCATCCTCAAGAGCTCTTAATAAATGATAAACAACTCCGGAGCCAGATGGATGAGGTGGGGGAATATCGGAAAAGTCAGGATGAATAATTGCTACCGCGGGAGGTATCTTTTTTCCGACGTGATGATGGTCAGTTATTATCACCTCTATTCCTGCTGATCTGGCTTTCGCGATTTCGGAAACAGAACCAACTCCGGAATCCACTGTAATCAGAAGATCAGTCCCTTTAGCAACAAACTCATCAATGATATGAGACTTAAGACCATAGCCATCTTTAATTCGGTGGGGGAGTCTTACGAAGGGGTCAATTCCGTTTCTTCTGAAGAATCTGATTAATTGAAGCGACGAAGTTATGCCATCACAATCATAGTCTCCGAAAATTCCAACCGACTCTTTGTTTTTGATTGCGAGTCTAATTCGATCAATAGCTTTCTGCATGTCATGAAATGCAAATGCATCAGGCAGTTCGCCTTCAAGCGCAGGATCAATTCCGCGCTTACTCATCAGATTACTGACCAGATTATCACTATCATCTTCAGATAATTCAGGAATTATCCATCTTTTGCCTGTGAGAGAAAGCTCAGAACTCACCGATGGAGATTAACAGTCGAATTGAACCTAATCTATAGGTGTTTAAAAAAAACTTTTAAGAGGTCAGACTTTTCCCCTTGAACTAGGGATCTTTCCGGTTCCGCTCGAAAGCGGAACAAAAAGGGTTTATCAGTAATCACTGAGTTTAGGTGCACCCTCCCCCCAGGGGTGGGTAAGGCAAAGGGTGGCGGGGCAGTAGTTATATATGGTGATCTTGAAAAAACTCATGTCAATATGTCTTCAAAATTTTCCGTCACGTGCATCGATTTTTCGGCTTGAACTAGGGACCTTTCCGGTTCCGCTTCAAATGAAGTGATCAAGGCTCTGTCCTCCTCTGTTAGGGTGATGGATTGATAGACCGCAAAGTAAACTTTACATCAAAATACCTATTAGTCAAAAAGAATCAGACTCAAAATTTAACAATCAACACGGCGCCTGCGGCGCCTCTCGACAATCAACAATCAACTACTAGTTGATTGTTGAAAATGAAATGTGTTGAAAGCGAGTCCCGCAAGCGCGGGACGAGCGTGTTGATTGTTGTTTACTTTATCTTCCTACTTGTCCAAGCCTTCTTCCTTCCGGACTTAAGCACTGTCCATCCGGCTGCACTTACGATTGCCATTGCCGCAAGAACCGCTGGAGCTCCGGTTGGAGCAAGAGGCGGTGCACCTTCGTGCCTGAGAGCTTGCTGTTGATCTACGCGCTCAAGAAGTCGAACAGTTCTTAGGAGTTCCATCGCATCGCTTGTAAGCATCATTGCTGCTCCTTCCCCTTTCTCTTCCTCTCCCGCAACAACTGGTTCTGGTTCCGGAGGAGTTGGGTGTTGACGTTCGTATTCGACCCCCCACTCTTCCTTGCGCCTTTCTGCACTGTTGTATGCTTGCCTTTCAACTACATCTCTCGTGTCTCGATTCCTTGGAGGAATGTACAAGTCATTTCCTCTAAGTACATCTTCCGGCAAAAGGTACGCAAGCGCAGTCGTTGGTGCGAAGAGAACTGTTGCCAGAATTATTAGGGAGATTGCCTTTTTTGAAGTTCGTTTTTGCATAATTACTTAAATTAGATTTTCATGTTATTTTACCTGAAAAGCGGAATAACTACAAGACTTGCTACCTTTCAGGACGCAGTTAAAGTACTCCTGTTCATCCAAAATTCCGTCTCCATCGGAGTCTTCTTTGGTAGGATTCGTCTCACCCTTATCAATTTTACCATTTAGGTTTACATCTTCACCACGCACCTTTTTGCTATGTGTGTCAATTCTACAAAGCCCGTCACAAAGGCCATCTCGATCGGAGTCCACTTGTAGCGGATTCGTTTCTCCCATATCCACCCTTCCATTCCTATTGTAATCCTCCAGGCCATCAACTATTCCATCTCCGTCAGAATCTCTCATTACAGGACTGGTTCCTAAAGAAAAAATTTCTGTTCCATCATCTAGTCCATCTCCGTCGGTATCCTCGATGTCCGGATCTGACTTTTTGTCTGCTTCAACGTAAGCATTAACTCCATCACCGTCTTTATCAATTCCGATAGAGATAGGAGTTTCTGTCATTAGATAACAAGTCGTGCCCCCTTTAAATATTTCCATTTGATGGCGAACCTGTCCCCTGTTGTATTTTGCTTCATTAAGATTCTTTTCTGAGTAGTCTCTGAATAGTGAGAATTGAGTTCTTCTAGTGTTTATCTCTTTTTGTCGCCTGAAACTTCTTTCCTTCTCCGAAAGGAAAATACGCCCTGGAAGACCGCGCCTCTTCATTTGTTGCATTTTTTCGTAGTCTTCTGGGAAGCAGTATCCCCAATAACGTACGTCGAATCCGCTTTGGCCAAATAGAACCTTTCTGTATACCTTCTTTTCTTTTGCAGGAATTTGAAACAATACATTGACGTGAGCGGGGGCAGCTATACCCATTTCGACATCTTCTGCAGTAAATGTTTTCCAGGGAATCACGCCTCGCATATGGCCGGGGAGCAAACGCGCTTGCAACGACGGTTCCTCTATATTTGTTACTGCGAATGACACAAAAGCAAAGCACATAATGCCCAAAGTGATCGTCATTCTTCTCATTGCCTTAAGTAATCCAGGTTCAGGTTGCATCGAATTATTATAGCATAGATCTCGACATTTGAGAATACCGAGAATTCTGCTTACTATTTGAGGATACGAACAGCAATTAGCAGATTGGCAATTAGCAGATTAGCCAATCTGCTAATCTGCTAATAAGCTAATTGCCGATAAATATTAGAATAAACTTTTCTCAAATTGGTTCTCTATAAGCTAAGATCTCCCCAATGCCCCATGACTACTACGAAATCTTAGGCGTGCCACGCGATGCTTCTGTGGGCGATATTAAGAAAGCTTACAGAAAACTTAGCAAAGAGCTTCATCCGGATAAGAACAAGGATGATAAAGAGGCTGAGCAGAAATTTCAGGAAGTTAACGAAGCTTACGAAGTGCTAAGTGACGATAAGAAAAGGAAGCAGTATGACACCTTTGGTGCTGCGGGTGCGGGTGCGGGTTTTGGGGGATTCGATTTTTCCGGTTTTCAAAACATGGGCGGGCTCGGTGATATTTTTGAAGGTTTCTTTGGTGGCGGTGGAAGAGGAGGCGGAGGAAGAACTCAGAGGAGCGAGAGAGGTCGTGATCGCGAAGTCAGATTAACTGTTGAATTCGACGAAGCTGTCAAGGGCGCTCAAAAAACTATCGCACTGGAAACATTCATTTCATGTACTGAGTGCGAAGGAAAGGGTACGGAGAAAGGCTCAGAAATGATTACATGTACAGATTGTGGTGGCACAGGGCAACAGACCAAGACAGCGCAATCATTCTTTGGAATGATTCAACAGAGTTTTGTATGTCCTAGTTGCTCAGGAGCTGGACGAGTTCCTGATAAAAAGTGTTCCGCGTGTTCCGGCGAAGGACGCATTCAAAAGAAAGAAACTGTTACCCTCGATATCCCTCCGGGGATTCATGACGGTCAAACCCTCAGGCTTGCAGGAAAGGGAGAAGCCGGAAGACACGGTGCGCAAACAGGGGACTTGTATCTTCATATTGTTGTTCAGCCAGATCCAAGATTTGAGCGCGATGGCGATGACATTCGAACTCATTCAATACTATCAGTATTAGACGCAATACTTGGCACTCAGGTTAGAGTTAATACCGTACATGGGGATACTGAGCTAAAGATTCCCGTGGGTACTCAACCGAGTCAAATTTTCAGAATAAAAGGGAAAGGAATGCCGGTGCTTGGAAGCTCAAAACACGGAGATCACTATGTAACTATCGGAGTCGAAATTCCCAAGAAACTCAGTAAGGAAGAAAAGAAACTTATGGAGGAGTGGAAGAGGATTGGTTAACTAGTTGATTGGGTTTTGGTTATTGGGTTTTGGTTATTGGTTTTTTGTTGTTGGTTGTTTTTTCTGTTTTCTAATAAAGAAGTCATGTTCGAACATACCTACATGCTATATACTCCAATTACTATGAAGCGCATTATGAATCTCGAAAGGCAACTGAAGGCAGTTGGAAATCAGAGAAGGCTGAGGATTCTTTCTTTTATAAAGAAGAAAAAAATTGCGAGCGTTGAAGACATTTGCGATGCAGTCAATATACGTAGTCAAACAGCATCTCAACATTTGCGAATACTTAGGGATGCAGGAATAGTCACGTATACGAAGAGAGGATCTTTTGTAAAATATCGCCTCTCTCTTCCTCAAAAACAGCCTATAAAACAGGTTTTGAGCTTACTGTAGTCAAGAATTGCCAGAAAGGTCAGAATGTGATAAAATACAAGTAATTAAATGACTCCTCAAACAAACACAAATAGTGCCATAGATTGGAGTATGGAGGACCTATATGATCTTCTGATGTACGACATAGATCAGGAGCTTTTGCTTGCAAATATATCTAAGCTCAAAGGAACCTTAGAATCATTGTCAGACAAAGAAAGAAAGAAACGTGTCGTCAAATATCAAAAATCAATGAAGAAATTCATGAAGAAGTTCGACAGATTCATGTCCGAGTGGCACGGTGCTATGAATAAGTTTTATCACGACAAGATGAAGGAGGCAGAAGAGCTGATGAACAAGATGGAGTTTGGAGATTTGGATGAAAAATTTAACAAGCTATTCAAATGATCGTATCAAATTCATTTGAGGCTATTAAAGAACGAAGACTACTCTTCAGGGGCGGATTTAGAAGAGCATTTCGAAGAGGTAGAAATGGTCCGCAGCCAACATATCGTCAACCCGATGCAAGCCAAACAACACGGTCCAAAGCAGAAAAAAAAGAAACGAAAAAGGAAGTTCAAAAAGAGAAAGTTGAGAAGTTGAATCTTGTTGATGCGACAAAAGAATTGTTGGATTGGAGAATCGGTCCGGATGCGCTTAAGAATCACATAAATGAATTCTTGAATAACAAAGATCAGCAATTAGATGGAGATCTGAAGATTCTTAAGCAAAGAACGGGCGATTTGATAAAGCACTACGAAGAAATATCTGCGTACAAAGAGGGAAAAGCCGCAGAATTTAGTTTCAAAGAGGTGTCGGCTATGGAAGCAGCACTTGTAAATGAAGTAACAGAACAATTTACTAGTTTTGACGCAGTTAAAAAGTTTGCGGCAGAATTGGGATTAGCGAGCCAGGAGGCAGCTGATCACGTTTCGAACCAACAAGAGGAGCCCGTATTGGAGGAAAGCAAATCAGAAACAAATTTGGAAAAAAATTACGATACGTTTGATGAATACTTGGAGGCTCTGCAAAAACAAGCCAAATCAGAATCAGAAACGGCAGAAGATTCTCTTAGTGAATCGCTAGGAGATGTACCGATGCAAGCCGATGCAAAAGTATCGCAGGCTGACAAAGATTTACTCGATAGGCTTTTCGTGGATTTTTACGAACAAGATGGCAAAGAGGAAACAAAAAAGGAAATGACGGATAAAGAGGAGGAAGATAAAACAGAAATACAGGTCGAGGCCAAAGAGCAAATATCTTTGCCGGATATGAAGGAGCGCATCTCGTTGAGCAAAAGGCAATATGTCGAGAAATGCAACTCTCTTGTAGAAAAGAATAAGAATTGTAAGACATTTGGTGTAAATGAACTTGATGCAATGTCTGCGGATTTATCTGACATGGATGAATTCATGAATGCGTTTGATGTTGATTTGGCTGTAGCAAAAGATTTATCAGATTTTCATAATGATTCTGCATTCACAAGGAAGGTAGATGCTTTGTCAGTCAGCATAAGGGATTGGCGAAATTATGTTCAAAATATGAAACCCAAGCTTGTGGGCAGAAAAGAAGTCTTGATAGCAGAAAGAAAAGAGAAAGAAGAAAAAGAAAACGCAGAGAGAGAAGCTAGGGAACTTGCAGAAGCAAAAGAACAAAAAGAGTTATCCGAGAAAAAAGAGTTGGCTCTAAAACGTACGGCACAAGTGAAAGACATCAGGAACAATTTCTCCAAGAGCTCAAAGGAAATTAGTGGTCGTTACAATGGCAGGGCGAAGCTTGATGAAAACAATGTCAGAATTCTTAAGGTCGACATGGATCAGTTCAAGCTTTCTTTGGATGTCTATAGAAACACTTTGAATGAAGTTAAGGAGCTGGCAATAGCAGGGCAAGCCGCTGATTTGCAAGGTGAATGTGAAAAATTAACCGGCTCTGCCGATAGTTGGGATGCATATACTTCTAATTGCATCGGTAAATTAGAAGAAATGGCCGCAGGGATGAAGGCTGAGAGAGAAAAGCAAGAGAAGAAAGAAGAGGCAAGAAGGCTTGTAGAAGAGAAAGAGAAAGAAATTGGCATCATTGCGAAAAACACAGGGCGCGTTAAGGGATACAAGGATGAGATAAACAGAATCGGCAATGATTCATACCAGAAAGCAGAAGTTTTTATAACTGTCAGTGATGAAGAATTGACAGAAGCCCGTGATAAATTAATTGAGGTTTCCAAATATTTGGAACAAGTTGAAAGCGAATTCGGTGATGTAATTGCCCTAGCAAAAAAACATGAAGATAAAGAGGTGTCCGCAGACATACTTAAGTTTGCAGAAACTGCTGAAAGTTGGAAAAAGTATTTATCCTGGAAGCCCGATCGTCTCACTGTGCATTTGGAGTCCAGAAAAGAAGAAGCTCATATTGAAGATCTAGAGACAGAATCAATTCAACGTGTTGCAAAGATGAAAGAGCAACAGGAATCAGCGGAGCTTCATGCTGAATCAGGAAATTTTGATTTCGAAAAGCCGGGAGATAGGCTAACAGCTGTTCTTACCGGTGCAAACGGAGAGAAGTTACAAAGCTTTGCCAAAGAAGGTATTTCTGAATCGGAGTATCTGGCCAAGTTTGAAAAAACGATTACAACTGCTGATTTGTATTATAAATATGAAGAGCTGTTCCTAGATCCAAGTCATCCGGCATCTCCTGATGCTCCAAAAGGAGATCTGCGAATGAGGATCAGGTTGATTGGTAAAGAGCTTACCGGGGTTGCTGAAATGGAAAGAAAAATTGAATCTGAATATGGGTTAACTGTAATTTCGGATTCATTTAATCAGGCAAATAAGAGGGCCGATTTACAGTCTGTAAGAGCTCTGGAAAGAGAGTTGGGAATGCTATATACAAAGTTGAGTGAATACCCGCCTGAATTTGTAAAAAATAGTAATTTTGACAAGATTATTTTGGTCCGAAATATTAAATTCGTCAGTAAAGGCGAAGATGGCAAAGAGATCGAAGAGGGTGTTGGCGGCTATGCATCCCATACTCAGCGCGCAATGGTTGTTAATAGTGTCGAATGGGCCTTCCATCACGAACTTCTTCACTTAGCTGATGCGGCAGATGGAGGATATTCAAATGATGATGCGGAATGGGGCAAGAGTGCTTATGGCGAACAATATGCAAATATTTACAAAAACGAATACTCAAATAATGTTGCAACTATGGTACAAAAAGACAAAGAGGGAAACATTATCGGCTTTGAGCGCGAATATGGAACCACAAATATTGACGAAGATCAGGCCACAATTGCAGAGGGTATGATCAAGGATATCAAATTGATGGAAGCCAGAGCCAAATCAGATATAGAGAATCATAATAGCCATGCTCTTCAGAGAAAGATTGAAGCAACTATGAAGTTTTACGCGCGCATGTCCAAAGGATTAATTAATGAAGATTATTGGGAAGCCAAAAGAAACGGCAAGTCTACAGGCGCAGAATTCTGGCAGGCTCAAAGAGAGAAATTGGGGATGGTTTAATATTCGAACCATTTAAATATCCAAATTATCCAACCCTACTTCTTCTTTATCATCAATAACCGGTTGAAGTTCGCCACCTTCTCCTCCGCTTTTTTCTACTCCGTCCTTTAGCCTAAGAACAATCTGACGGTAATCGCCTTCCCCCGTACTTTCTGTCATCAGGTCCTGCATATTTGCGTCATTGGCTACATGAAGATGCACTATTCGTCGGAAGTAAGGGCTCATTGGAGCCAGGGCAACGCGATTGCCTGTGCGCCTGACGAAGTCTGCCTTCTGCTCAGCTATCTTACAAACCTTATCCTCTTGTGCGCGCCTGTAGCCGTCGACATCCATAACAATGAATGGTGCGCGATCCAGCTTCTCCTGCGTTCTGATAATGCCTTTTACAACATGTTGTACGGCGTTCAGGGTTTCTCCATGCCAACCGATAATACGGCTTGGATCCTTGGATTCGATATCAACGCGAATAATGTCGTCCTCTTCGCTGATTACGACTTTTGTGAAATCCAAATTCAGTCTCTTTAGGATTTCCGATACGGTGGATTCGATCAGTTTCTTATCCATGTTGGGTGGAGGATAGCGGAAAAGTAGGACTCTATGAAATAAAAGTGCAGAAAGTTTTTCTTTGTAGAAATTATGCACCAAAGAAGCTACCACCAAGGTAGCTCCTTTTATATTTGATGATAATCCGATTACCTTATCGCATCCTTCAAGGTCTTACCTGCTTTGAAAGCTGGAACTTTCATTGAAGGAATAGAGATGCGTTGTGATGGGTTGCGAGGGTTCACACCCATTCGGGAAGCGCGCTGAGAAACACGGAATGTTCCAAAACCTGTAATGGTAACCGAGTTGCCCTTCTTTAACTCGTTAGTTACGAGAGTTGTGAGTGCTTCGAGTGCTGCGCCTGCGGAACGCTTTGTAATGCCTGCTGCATCTGCTATTGCATTGATGATATCCTGCTTGGACATGGGCAAAAGGGGGAATGTAAGTAGGATTTATTTAGCAGTCTACGCGTAGATATGGCTTAGGCAAGCCAAAAAATCGAGATTCATTTCAATAATTCTGTCAGAAATATGAAAAAATGGCTTATGCAAGCCAAAATATGTGAATACGAAAGATGAACAGGAAACATTACATTTATGTTGTATTAGTAATGGATAAATACCAATTTTCCCTCCTTAATTACACTGTAAACGCACCCTCCCCCCGAGGGGTGGGTAGTGGTGAGGGTGGCGGGCCGGATATTATTGTGTCACTTGAAAAACAGGAGTCAATACCCCTTCAAAAAAAACTTTTTTCAATTCCTACTTTTTACCTCAGTCAAACCAAAAAAAGTGTTCCGCTTTGGGGCGGAACGCCCCCCTATTTATAGTCTTAAAATTTGACAACAAGGGTGCAGACTCTCTAACCTCCCGCTCGATATCCTAAATACTTAGAATTTATGCATTTAGTAATTGTCGAGAGCCCGACAAAGGCAAAAACAATTAAGCGATTCCTTGGGAAGGATTATTCCGTTCACGCGAGTATGGGGCACGTCCGAGATCTGCCTTCCTCTACTTTGGGCGTTGATACGGAAGATACATTCGAAGCAATATATGAAGTTCCGAAAGAAAAAAAGGCAGTTATAAAAAAACTTCAAGATGAACTTAAAAAAGCAGATGATATTTGGATTGCAACTGATGAGGACCGCGAGGGAGAAGCAATCGGCTGGCATCTTGTGCAAGCTCTAAAGATTAATAAAGATCAGGAAGTAAAGCGTATTGTATTCCACGAGATAACACGCGAAGCCATTGATGAAGCAGTTAAAAAACCGCGTGAGATTGATGAAAAGTTAGTCGAAGCTCAGCAAGCCAGGCGAATACTTGATCGCCTGGTCGGATACACACTTTCTCCGTTCCTTTGGAGCAAAGTGTATAGAGGTCTTTCTGCAGGTCGCGTCCAGTCAGTCGCAGTAAGAATAATTGTCGATCGCGAGCGGGAGATTAAAGCTTTTATTCCTGTTGAGTACTGGACTGTTACAGCATCACTCGAAACAGGCAAAAAGGAAGAGTTCACAGCCGAGCTTACAAAGAAGGATGGCAAGAAGTTCGTGCCGGACAACGAAAAAGATGCAATGGAAGTAAAAGAAGTTTGCACGGGAGAAGAATTCAAAGTTTCATCCATTGATGAAAAAGAATTAAAGAAAACTCCCCCGCCTCCTTTTACAACATCAACTCTCCAACAGGAAGCGGGTAGAAAGCTCGGCTTTTCGGTCAAGCAAACAATGATGGTTGCTCAACAGCTTTATGAAGGAGTAAAAGATACGGGACTGATTACGTACATGAGAACGGACTCTGTGAACTTGAGCGCGAAAGCATTAAGCGATTCGAAGAGAGTCATCGAAGAGCAATATGGACGCGAATACATACTATCAGCTCCGCGAAAATATAAGACGAAAAGCAAGGGTGCGCAGGAGGCGCATGAGGCAATAAGGCCTACCGAGATAGATAAGACACCGGCTTCACTCAAGGATGTTCTGGATCAGCAACAACTCAAGCTTTACACGCTTATTTGGAATCGAACCGTTGCGACACAAATGGCTGTGGCTCAGGTAAAGAGAGTCGGTGCAGATATCGACGTAAAAAATTACCAATTCCGCGCGACAGGCCAGACGATTCAGTTCGATGGATATTTGCGCGTGTACATGGAGGGCAAGGATGAATCGGAAGAGTCCGACAGAAAAGATGATGAGCAAAATAATGGCGAGAAGTTCCTTCCCGAACTTAAGGAGGGCGATGTGCTTAAGTGCAATGACATCAATCCCGAACAGCACTTCACAAAGCCTCCTCCAAGATATACGGAAGCGAGCCTTGTTAAAAAGCTTGAGGAAGAAGGGATTGGACGACCAAGCACATATGCTCCGACTATCAGCACTGTTCAGCAAAGAGGTTATATAAAGAAGGAGGGCAAACAGCTGATTCCGGAAGACGTGGCTTTCATGGTTACAGATCTGCTTTCCGAGCACTTTGCGGACATTGTTAATCTTAAGTTCACGGCAAAGATGGAACAGTCACTGGACGATATCGCGGATGGTAAAGAGAAACGTGTTGAATTTATAAAAGGATTCTTCGGTCCATTTGAAAAACTTATTGAGTCCAAAAAGGATGAAGTTAAAAAAGAAGATGTAATGAAAGAGCGCGTGCTTGGAAAAGATCCGAAATCCGGATTGGATGTTATTGTCAGAATCGGAAGATTTGGACCATACATTCAAATTGGAAGGCCAGATGAATGCAAAAAAGGAGAGAAGCCAAAGAGTGCATCGGTTCCAAAGAAACTGTCAATGGATTCGATTACGCTCGAGGAAGCATTGGCGCAACTCAGTTTCCCGAAGGAACTCGGGAAGAAAGACGGCGAGGTCGTCACGGTAAACTTAGGCAGATACGGCCCCTACATCAGATGGGGCAAGGCAACAGGAACTCTTCCGACAGATATGGAACCCGGAGATGTGGATTTGGAAGGAGCTTTGAAAATAGTTTCTGAAGCTAAAGAGAAGAAAAAGAAAATGTCGGAACCTCTTAAAGTTCTGGGCAATGATCCGAATACGAAGGACGAAATTCAGGTCAAAGACGGACGTTACGGTCCATATGTAACTGACGGAACGACGAATGCATCGATTCCAAAAACAATGGATCCTTACAAAGTAACTATTATGGATGCTGCGGAATGGTTAGAGAAAAAGAGGCATGCGCCAAAGCGCAAGTGGAAGAAGAGGTCTTAAATTAACGTTCCGATAAAAGCAAATCAGGACTCTTGTCTAAGCGTTTACGAACTGCTCGTACATCTGATGGTCTTGCATTTCCTTTGATCCAAGCACGATCATCTCCGGTATATCCGTCGACACTAGAAGTCATAGTTTCAGATACTGTTGCTCGCATTATTTCAGTTTGTGTTGGCCTTGCTGGAAGCCTTTCATGATGTGTCGGTGGTCTTACGTCAAGATGCCCCTCGAGTCTTGGATGCTCAATAGGGACTCCGCAAAACCTCAAATGATCTTCTGCTTGGTCTGCATATGTACCATCATTATTTAGAAGGCGAGTTGCCAGCTGTCTTATTGCATGAGTGGTATCAGGATCAACTTGTGAAAAATGAGTTTCGCGGTCGGCTAAGCGTGTTGCATAAAGAGGCGACAATATTCTGAGCGCTGCTAGAAGATCTCTGCGCTTTGCGTTTCTGCGAGAAGATACTTCCATAGCCCAATTTGAGTCTGCTTCCTCTAAGCGGGATTCCATTAACATGGGGCAATACTACAATGAAACAATGATATGTCAATTATTCCGCAGACATCTTCCAAACCGACCATCCTTCGCCTCTTTCTACAATCTGAAGTTCAGTTTTTAGTCTGTTTAAATCCCATTCAGGGTTTCTTTTTTCGTCCCATACGACCATATCGATTCCGTACTGAGTCAGGAACTTTGCAGGATTAGCATCAATTTGAGCGCATTCATTTCTAACAAGCTCAAGTTCTTTTTCGCGAATTTTAGGATCCGGAAAAGCACCAAGCGCGTCTGCGTAAACCAGGTTGCGGGAAGCTTCAAGATTCCTCAGATTTGGATCAAGTGGCAAATATGTCAGACAAACTCTTTGCGCATTTTCTTTATGGGAAAGAAGAATATTTTTTAGATAAATTGAATAAACAACATCGTGATGCGTGTGCGAGGTCACTAAGCTAAGCGTATCTCGATCAGAAAGAATTCTTGCACGAGGAATTTCATCAAGCGTCGTTAATAAGTCAGATAAATGCTGGGAAGCGAAGTTTTCAGGCGAAGGATTCCACTGTTTAATCAACCAACGTCCATCATATGCGACAACCGAGATATAGAGTACAGCGGCAAGCGCAGGAATGATTAGAATCTTAGATTTAAATTTCCATGCAAGAAGGATAACAATTATTGCCGCCAGAAGAAGCGAGAAGATACTGTGGGAAACATAGTTAAATATCGTTCCGTGTATTACTTGTTGGTGAATTACAATGAATGCGCTGAATACAACTGCAATTGCAGGACGATGAATTTCCAGATCTTTATATTTCTTTTTAAGTAGGACAATAAGTCCGCAAACCATTATCAGGAATAAGATGCTGTAGGCCCAAGACTCAGGTGCTCTCCCCGGTCTCATTCCGCTTCTAAATACTGCAACATCAGCAAGCGGGTGGCTCATCACTGTCAGAGTTTGAATTACGAATGGCAGGGCGACGATGAAGCCGATTATTGCGGATAGAAGTAGAAGCTTTAGTTTGGTTTTCGGTTTTCGGGTTCGGTTTTCGGGTTCGGTTTTTGTTAGATAATCAATTGAGCTCCAAACAATCATTAGCCCCAGCCAAGCCCAAGCGAATGTCCAACTCCAAATATAAACTCCGACCAAGGTACCAAGGAGCATTCCTCCAATAACGGCTGAGCTATTCCGTTTTTTTGCATAAGTAATACTCAGTGCAGTCAATGCAAGCATCATCAGAAGGAAGCTGGACCTGAGATGAATCGGACGATTTAGATTATAAAGTTGTGTAACGATTAATATCAGAGATCCTGTATATGATTGAAGCCTTGTAAACCCACTGATTCTCAGGAATAAAATCAGTACAAGGAATATCAGAACCGGAATGGCTGAATCCATCACAGTCAGAAGGACCCATGAATGGTCAAATATGGGACGGAGAATCATTCCATACACAAGCTCAATCAAAGCAAACTGCGCGCCAACCATTCCTTCTTCGCCTACAAAAGCTTCAGCAACCTGATTCAAATTCCCTGTAAGTGCTTCCTGAACTCGTGCGAGATAAATCTCTTCGTCAGAATTCAGGTGAACATAAACTCCTTCATAAGCGGGATTAAGAATGTGAATCAGAAATGGCCCCTGCATTATCAGGGCTATGGC
>CAZDKL010000013.1:0-40139 GCA_964506185.1 uncultured Candidatus Peribacteria bacterium | reverse complement strand
ACACTCCTGTGCATTCCAAGACCACGTCCACTTTCATCTCTTTGTGAGGAAGCTCCGCGGGATCTCTGATCTCTGTCATCCTTACATTTCCATGTTTAGTTTCCAGATTGTCATTGGAAACACTTTTTACACAATCAAACTTGCCGTATGTACTATCAAATGTAAGCAAGTGAGCGAGCATGTCATTTGGAGATAAGTCATTTACAAGGACTACGTTGATATCCGGATACTTCTCGCAAATTATGCGAAAGCATTGGCGCCCGATGCGTCCGAAACCATTAATGGCAAGGTTCATAGATTATTGGGGAATGTTGTAATGATTCTATCAAATGAATAATGAATAATGAAGAATGAAAAATTCTTATTGCTCCACTTGCTTAATTTGGTCTATTTGTGACGATGAATCGCTTGTAACTTTTGAAATTACATTCACAGTAAGAGCAGCTGCTAATGCTATTAAAGCTACATAGGTTAAGTGATTAAGTGTTCGCTGGGAATTTATATCAGGACCCTTGGCATCGCAATCTTCTTTACAGCTCGCGCATTTTTCAGGGTCGGGTGTACATATGTAATGCATAAGGCAAGTTATCTTAGCTTCTTAAACGTATTTTGCAACAAAATAGTATCTTCTTCAAGGTTAGGGGATTCGCACACCAAAACGCCTCCTATGCCTCGTTTCTTAAGGACTATCAAGTATTCTTTCCACTTGGCATCGCTCTCTTTAAGCACTAGATGCTTCCTTTCGCCCTTGGCTGTGTACTCGATTCCTGAGTAGTGGAGGTGCATGTTTTTAAGCGATTTCTTGCCAAGAAACTTCTCATAAACGTCAAAAACCTCATTGAATTCAGAAACTGAGTTATATCCTCCATTAGTCCTGGCATGAAGGTGAGCCAAGTCCACACACGGATAAATTTCAAATTCTTTGCTGATTTTGAGGACTTCTTCAAGCGATCCAAACTGCGTTCCTTTACCCATAGTTTCAAAGGCTAAGTTGACTGAAGGGAAAAGCTTGGCTTTCTTTTTCATTATGTCAGCCGTTGCCTTTCTGACGTTTTTGAATGCGATCTCCGGCTCCATTCCCAAATAAAATGCAGGGTGAACACAGACTGAGATTGCGCCTGCAAGCTCGGCCATTTCGAGCGCCTTAAGTATTCTTTTCTTTGAAGCCTCGAGTTTTTCCGGTTCTTTGGCATTTAGATTGACGAAATATGGAGCATGTACAGTCAGAGTAACATCAAGTTCTTCAGATACTTTTCTTATCTCCTCCATTCTCTTTGGAGCATCCGGCACTCTTTGTACCCATTCAATCTCCATTGCGCTGATTCCAAGTTCAGAAGCTTGTCTTATGCCTTCAACAGTTCCTCCGGGAGATGGTGTTGAGAGGGGAGAGCCTGCTACGGCGAATCTGAGCATGTCCACAGTATACCGTAGGCGGGACGGCGCCGTCCCGCCTACGAAATGTGTTATTCTATCCACGTGGCACTTGATAAAACAATCACCGATCGAACTCTTTCCTCACCTCAGGGAGAATCAGGCTACAAAGTTGTAGAAGTTCTTACTGATGCGGGTTTCGACACCTGGTGGGTTGGTGGATGCGTAAGGGACATGATGATGGGCGATATTCCGGATGACATTGATATTGCAACGGAGGCAGAGCCTGAAAAAATCGTTGAGCTTTTTAAGAAAACTGACGAAACCTCGGCTCAGTTTGGCTCAATCTTGGTTTCATTGAAGGGCTCAGTATTTGAGGTAACAACATTCAGGCAAGATGACTCCGCTTCCGACGGCAGGCACCCCGAGTCAGTTAAGTTTGGTAAGAGGGAGGATGATTCAGAACGTCGCGACTTTACTGTGAACTGTATGTACTGGAATCCAATTTCCGGTGAGTTGTTTGATCCGCATAAGGGAGAGATTGATTTGAATGAAAGATTAATCAGATTCATTGGTAACGCAGAGACCCGGATTGAACACGATGCTCTAAGGCTTCTTAGGGCCATCAGATTCAGAGCTCAGATTGACGGGCAATATCATCCGGAAACTTTTGAGGCGCTTCATGGCAAAGCGAAGAACATAAAAGTGCTTTCAGGAACAAGACGATTCAGAGAATTGGAAAAGATGCTTCTTGGCCCCAATCCTCAGCGAGCATTCGAAGATCTTTGGGAGACTGATGTAATTGAGCATCTGGTTCCGGAGCTTCACGCCTGCAAAGGAATAGCACAACCGGGAACTATGCACGAAGAAGGAGATGTTTGGGATCACACGTTGGATGTCATTTCGAAGTTTACGAATGATCATGAGGCAGACGTCAGGTGGGCCGGTCTTTTGCACGACATCGGAAAGCCCGAGACATTTTCGATTTCAGAAGATCGCATTCACTTTAACGAACATGCTCCGGTTGGCGGGGATATGTCCAAAGTTGTTCTTGATAGGCTTCAATGTACTGCAAAGAGAAGAGATAAGATTTCGTGGTTAATCAGCCATCACATGACAATGTCCACTTACGGAGAGATTGATGATAAGCGCAAAGCTCATTGGTATTTCCACCCTTGGTTCATCGAACTTCTTCAGCTCTTCTGGCTTGATGCAGCTGGCACAGAACCTAGTAATTTTGATCTATATGAGTCGATTATCAAGGATTACAACCAATTCCTTGATGCTCATCCTAGGCCCAAAAAACCGCTTCTATCCGGCGATGAAATTATGGAGATTCTGGGAATAGAGCCCGGAGAGAAGGTAGGGGAGTATTTGGAGAAGCTCCATAAGGCGGAGATATCAGGAGAGATTAAGCTCAAGAAGGAAGCTGTTGAGTTCCTGAAAAAGCTGAAGTGATGTGCTATAATAAGGGTTGTTAATAATGATCGAATTAATATCAATAGCGGTTCTGTTCGTCCTCCTCTCAGGCTTCTTTGCAATGGTCGAGGCGGCTGTTTTAAGCATTTCTTATGCGGAAGTTGAAGAGCTTGTAGTCAAAAAGAAAAGCGGAGCAAGGGCGCTTAGGACAATTACAAGGAAGCTCACCAGGTCAGTCGTTGTTCTTGTGATATTCACAAACACTGTAAACATCCTCGGCCCTATTATGGTCGGAAAAATGGCAATTGAGCTTTACGGTAACTTTGCAATCGGAGCAGTAACTGCGATTCTGACGCTTGCGACAATTGTATTCTCAGAAATTATTCCAAAATCAATCGGGACGCACAAGGCTCCAATGATCGGAAGACTTTCGGCTCCGTATATTCTTGCACTTACAACCGTACTTTTCCCCATTGTTTATCCGTTGGAGAAACTTACTGACTTCTTTAAGAGCGGCAAGAGGGTAATCGGCAGTGAACAGCAGATCAGATCTCTTGCAAGCATGGGAAGAAAAGCAGGATATATTGAGAGTGACGAAGGTCAGCTGGTGCATCGTGCATTTCTATTAAATGATAGGAAGGCTTCTGATGTTATGACTCCGCTTAAGGACATCATAAGCGTCAGCGAAGCTTCAACTATAAGAGATGCTGCGGATAAGGTATTCAAAACTCCGTATTCCAGATATCCGATATTCGGTTCATCAGTTAACGAAGTAAAAGGTCTGGCGATGAGCCAGGATGTTCTGGAGGCAGTGACTGAGGGGAAAGATAATGAACCCATAATGTCGATTGCAGGTGAGGCTTTGGTCGTGCCCTCCGAGAAACCTTCGGATGAACTATTGGCTTTGTTCAGAGAAAAATTCATTCACTTAGCGATTGTTCAGGAAGACGGCCACACAGTCGGATTGGTGACGCTTGAGGATGTGCTTGAGGAGCTTGTTGGGGAGATTGAGGATGAGGCTGATGTCGAGGAGAATTAGAGCAACTCATTAAGCCACGGATTCTCTTTAAGCATAATCCTTCTTCTTTCAGATTTATCATCGTAATAAAAATCCGGAAGGAGCTCGATTATCTTATTTATCATTGAAGCAGAGTGTTCGCGCATTCCGATTGAATTGTATATGAGTGCTCCGGACCTAAGAGTTGGAATGTGCATGGGATTTCTTTTCAAGGCATCATGAATTAAACCATCCACAACTTCCGCATCAAAGTCCAAAGAGCGCAGCGATTCATTCCACGCGGAAAGTGCATATCCAACTCCATCATTGCCTGATGTAAGGAACGAATGAAGCCTGAGTGTATCTTGCGCCAACTCGTGTAGGTACCCTCTTCTTTCTGCGGTATCAAAGTTTGCGTCAGCAGAAGTGGAGAGCCAGCTCTGTTCGGCGAGCATGTTTTGCGCGTTGCTTATCAGAATCGATCTGTCGAACGGAAACAGATAAACTGATTTTTGTCCGGGTTTTAAGTAGTCATTCAAAAAGCCGTCATGAAACAGTACATTGGATTGAAAGGATCTGAATCTTGCGGCGTTCCATTGCGAATATGCCACAAAGCTCAAGATAACAAGAAAAGCGCTTGTGAGGTAAATCGAGCATTCCAGCCTTGGTTTTTTTGTTTTCCTTGTGGGCAAAGTTGCTCCAAGCGAGAGCCCCATTATCATCCAGAAGAAAACGTGCGTTACTGCCGTATCAAAGCTAAAGAGCAGGCAAATGGAGGCTCCCAATAATGATAGGAAGGACATCAAAGCCAAGGGCTCTTCCCGCCGTTGCCAGAGCGCGCGGAGTTGCGTTATGAGCAGATAGTAATATGCGAGGAACCCAAGAATTCCAAGGGTTATAAGAAGATCCAGCGGCTTGCTGTGCGCTCGATCAACAACCGTCTCGAGCGGTTCATACTCAAATATTTCTTTGCCGATAAATTGCGGAGAGAATATGGCCATGGAGTCCAGGCCGTATCCTACGGGGCGGTTAATAAACATATCGGCAGACGCACTCCAGATGGCCGATCTTGAACCGAGTCCAATATGCTGAGTAGGGGAGGAAAAACGTTCGGAGAATTCCAACACAGCGGAAATAGATATCAGTAATAAAGCCAAGGAAGTAATGCTTAACAAATACTTGTTACTGGCTTTGAGTTGCTTTTTCCAGTTCTCTGACCGGACGACAACTATTGCAAATACAAAAAGAAATCCGATTAGCGCAGATCTGCTTGCAGTCGTCGCAAGTACAAGCAAGTTAAGAAGGCAAAGGGACGAAAGAATGGCTCGGGGACGGTCTTTCGATTCCTGCATTCTTCCGTAAACAAACGGGAGGGTCAGCAGTATAAAAAGTCCGAGGAAATTTGGTTGTCCAAGAGTCGAGAATGTCCTGCCCAAAAATATTTCGCTGTTCCAAGCAGAACTAAACGGATCTATTCCAAGAATCTGGAAAGCTCCGTAGATAATTACAAATGTGTTGCTAAGTATGATTGCTTTTATCAGATAGGATTGATTTCGCTTTCGTCTTGCAAATGCGAAAGCAGAAAGTGCTATTGCAAAGAATACAAAATAGGCCAAAAGACCCTCGAATCTCGGGGAAGAACCAACAAAACTCAGCAACGGAGCCTTTGACCAAACAAGAGAAATCAAAACTACGGCAAAGAATGACAGGAATAGTTTTCCTTCATTTGTTTTATACAGCGGAACCAGAGATTGAGGTTTTTCTGCGAAAGAAACTGCAAGAAGACCCACTAATCCTGCAGCTGAATAGAAAAGAAGCTTGGGCAGAACAAATCCGAAAGAGGGGAGTGGGACAAAAATAATTGTCCCCAAGATGATCAGAAGGCCGTAAAAACGAATAGCCCAATCCTTAGTCATAGGATTGGGTAATATTGTCTCTTATTTTAATTCAATATGCAATTTCTGGTATTATATAAATAAGGGCCAGTAGCTTCCTCCTACGCCAAGGCTTCGGAGGACAGGAAGTGGAAGCATAAGAGGCTCTTGATCTGTATCATAGTAATAGGGGCCAGTAGCTCAGTCGGTTAGAGCACCGGACTTATAAACCGGCGGTCGGTGGTTCAAGTCCACCCTGGCCCACCAACCTTCGCGCAGCGAAGGTTGCCATCCGTAGCCTTTTGCTGGTGGTTTTTCTTCAAGCAACAGAGTCGCTGCGGCTACGGTTGGCAAGCCACGCAAAAGCGAAGGATGGCTACTGCTACCACAGCGAGCGAAGGCTGACTTAGCAGTTGAGTCCTCCTGACTATGGTTGGCAGGCCAACCAGCAGCGAAGGTTGGCAGGTTAAAGCAAAAAATATACAATTACTGACTAATGTGGCATTACGTTTATATTCTTGAAAATGAAGAAGGTCGACAATACGTCGGCTCAACAAGTGATGTGAAGAAGCGAGTTATTAAACACAATAAAGGAGATGTTCCGCATACTTCTAAATTCATACCATGGGAACTACGTTTTGTGTGTACATTTCCAACAAAGGAAGATGCAATTGCTTTTGAAAAATACCTTAAGTCAGGATCTGGAACTATGTTTCGATACAGACATCTTGTTACTAATAGACGGTTAATTTAATTGATAGAAAATAAAGTAAATCAACCGACCATTTGTCACCCGGCTCTAATCTTACTAAGCAACCTTCTTAAATCATCCGGTGTGGCAGTAAAAGGATTAAATTCTTTTCCTATTTTCACATCGATTAATTCTTCAAGGTCTGCCGCACCATGAAAATCAAATGCGCAATTACGAACTGCTTGGAAATCAGATTCGGCGAATCTTTCTAATACTGAGGAATTGTCTTCGATTGAACCTAAATGCGATCTGCCCAGACCAATTACTGTCAAGCCGCTGGGGGCCGTCTTTCCGAGTGCATACTGATGACGCACATTGTTATCTTTTCTATAATATTCCTGCCACTGTTGTAACAATTGCGTGGCTTCCTCATCAGTTGGATCTGTTGCCAGTAAACTCAATGCATCCATCTAATAGCTGATCTAAATCAAACTGTTCGGGATCTCCCAGATTTTCGAAAAATTGATCTACTGCCTTTTGTTCATCATCTGGGGATTGTGACATAATGTAATTATAAAATATAATGGGGTATATGCAATTCTTTGGTATGGAAAAAATGCCTAAGCATCAATGATTGCGGAATTTCAGGACAGGCAACACCAATTACTTCTCCTCCTTAACAACAACCTTAAGCTCCTGAACCTCGGGACCAATTTTTAATTTAACATCAAAATCACCAAGCGCTTTGATGGGCTCGGCAATCTGGACCATTTCTTCGTTAACGTCGATCTTGTGCTCCTTCTTAAGAGCCTCAACAATGTGCTTCTCTGTGATGGCAGCGTAAAGCTTGCCGGTCTTTGTAACTTTGCGATCGAATTTGAGCTTAAGTCCTGCTAAAGCCTTGGAGGCTCCTGTCTCAAGCTTCTTCTCCAGTTCCTTCTGTTCAGCTCTGCGCCTAATCTCCTCAGCATAACGCTTTCGGACTGTTGGAGTGGCGACAATTGCTTTTTGCTGTGGGAGTAGGAAGTTTAACGCATACCCGTCTCCTACCATCAGTAGGTCGTTCTTTTGGCCAACGTTCTGTACATCTTGGAGTAGGAGTACTTCCATGGTGGGAAGATTGTTAATGACTGCCTAAAAATAAAGGTAACAGTCATAGAGCCGACAAAGTCTAAAGATTAGGTCAACCAGTGTCAAGAGGTGTTTACTCCTCGGGGTTGCTAAATTTAGAGTTTATGGCTTTCGTTAGCTAAAAACTTATTTTTACAGCAGACCAAACAGCCATTTTGGAAAACTCCACCAGGTTTTACCTGCTTTGAATACCCTTTCTTGCTTTAGAAACCAGTTATGAAGAGTTAGGAACCTATCTGAGTGTAAAGATAAATTCTTAAGTGCCACACCCTGTACATCTTTATCGTACGCGAACGTATACAGAGGAGCATAAAGGAATATGGCGGGAACATCGTTCTTAAGGACTTCTCGTAGCTCCTCAAGTGATGAGCTTCTTTCGGATTCATTAGATGTCTGTCTGATTGATTCAAGAAGTGTATCCGCTTCGAGTGATGAGTATTGAGATAGGTTATAAGCATCTAATCGAAGATCAGATCTTTCGCCTGTAAGTTTCTGTTTACCGGAGCTATGCCAATATGGATAACTATCTAGATTATCAAGAAGAGACTGGCCAAAAAGTAATATGTCATAATCTCGACTGAGGAGTTTCTCTTCAAACTTATCTCTGGATTCCGGTACTACTATTGATACGTGTACTCCCAGAGGTTCCCATTGTTTTTTAATTTGTTCGGCAATCTTTTTGTATTGAGGGGGTGAGTTGCTGGTTATCAAAACAAGCGATAGTTTATCGCCTGAGCTATTTATTCTGATATCGTAAGGATCCGTGGAAAGTCTTCTCCTCAACATTCCCTTTTCGACATAGAAGTCACTAGCAGTTATTGCTTGATCGCCAACAAGTTCTCCTTCTCTGGATTTAATAAATCGCTCAAGAAGATTTTGTTCTTCGTCAGCGCGTTTGAAATCCTTTGTCTTATCTGTTCTCCACAAGTAAAAGGAGTCGATGGTATCTCCATCTGAGTTTTGTAATTTAATTGAATTTATTCCCAAGTTGATGCTTCCTGTACTTCCAAGTGTCGGAAGGGACACTATCCAAGCACCGGACTCGGTTGGATGTTCTACAACAGGAATTGAGTTCAGAGTGGATCCAATAGAGGCATCTGCAATGCTGCCTGTGATTGTGAGGGCTGCGCCTGTATCCAGAAGAACAATTGGATCAATCTTCAAAGAGCCGACCATATTGGCTTCACGTATTTCCAAAAGACGCTGCAGGCGTACTTTCTCCGGCAAGTGCCAGTCAGATTCAAAGAGAGCTCCTTGAGCAGCTTGTGTATCTGATTTATATCTCCAATCAGACAGATCAATTTCGAGCAGGGGAGTATCCACAATTAAAGATTCTCCGATGGAGTCAACAATTGCCTGTTTATTTGTGCCCAATTGTAACCCTGTTCTAAGCAAAGTATCAGAAAGAATGGGGTGTTCCATGTTTAGGAACATTGCTACATATTGCGGTAGAGAATACTCAGTCGCTGTAAATTTACGTGGGATAATGGGTTCTCCGTTTTCGTTTCGAGGAACGTGGCGTACTCCGTCCAGGTTTCTTATGTCAGATAGAAGAGTCGTGTAATCCGGGAATATCCGGAAAATAATCTGATTTAAGTGGAATACTTCTTCTTTATCTATAACTCGCTCGAATCGTTCTAAAGTTATCTCACTAGAAAGCTCAGTTTGTATAAAGCTTTTAAAAACATACGGACCTGCTCCAATAGGATTAAAGCCAAAATCCAAAGTCTGATCCAGTTTGGAAATTGGAATTCCTTCGAAGGATCTCTTCGGCAAAATACCAAGTGTTAAGTTGCTCGGAAAGAAGCTGTAGCTTTCTGAAAGTTTGAATCTAATTTTGCGGTCATCTAATTTTTCTAAATCTACTCCAAGATAGTTTTGTCTAAGAAGAGTATTAGGGAATCCAGGATTTTGAATTGTCTGGAATGTAAAGATTACGTCTTCCGGTGTTACCAGATGAGGGCTCTCGTTTGTGGAATCATGCCAATGAATATCTTCTTTAAGAGTAAGGGTGTAGATTCTATTGTCAGGACTAACTTCCATAGTTGCCAAGTCATCTTCAATAAGTTGCGTTTCTGGGTTGTACCTAAGAAGTCCTGAAAAAACCAATGATACGATGTCTCTGTTAACATCATTTGTTACAGTGAACCATGGATTGATCGTTTGCAGTTCTCCAACCGATCCCTCGATGTATGTTCCGCCAAATGCAGGAACTAGATGAGTAGAGTCCTTCCAGAATTTAATAAGAAGAACTATGAAGCTCAGCATAAATGCAAAAACTGCTCCTAGAAGTATTAAACGCTCCCAGCTTAAATTCTTTGGTTTAAAATGTTGTCGACGTTGCATTCGGGTTGATGAATAATCTTAAGTGATGTACCAGAGTAATACCGGTATCAGTAGGAAAACGACACTACTCCAAATTGCTAGTCTAAAAAGAAGCTTTTCGGCCCCTCTTCTTTGGATATATGTAGTAGCTCCTCCACCGCCAAATGTTGCAGAAAGTCCGGATGCTCTGTGTTGCAAGAGAATGCAGATCATTAGGACTACGCATGTAATTGCTTCAATGAAGAGTAAGAGTTTAACCATATGGGTGGAGTTTAATGATGAAGGGGCTTTTGGGCAATAAGATACGTTGATTAGTTAATTAGTTAATATGTTAATGTATAATAGAAAACGTGGGCGATTAGCTCAGTTGGTCTAGAGCGTCTGGTTTACACCCAGAAGGTCACAGGTTCGACCCCTGTATCGCCCACCAATAAAACCAAAAGCAACGTCAAACATACTTGACAGATCTTCTTCAAATCCTTATAGTCACAACCTTTTGTTTATCCCAAATTTGTAGATATGCTTAGAAACGCTAAAAGGGTGCAATATATTGCACTTATCGGGGTATTATTCCTCACTATCACAATCGCGCACAGCATAACCACCGAAAATGCATTTGAGGGCGTTTCTGCAGCTGTTTTGCCTGAATGTTCAGATGGGATTGATAACGACGTAGATGGCATTGTCGACTATCCATTGGACCATGACTGCGATTCACAGCACGATATGCATGAAGGAACAACTAGCAGGGATTTATATCTGACAATATCTGATGGCATTGATGAGATTAAAACTGAGGATAATTCGACATATACGATAGGACTAAGAACAGAAAGCACACAGCCAGAGCTTGTAACTGTTCGTTTCTATAAGCCGGATTTCATGTCTGTAACGTCTTCAAGCGAGAACGGAAAAGTATTTGGCAATACGGTAGTTTGGAAGGATACAGTGATACATCCTGGCTACGTAAAGGAACTATTTGTTAACACCTACCTTAATAGTGATGCAAGGGAAGGTGACTTGCTTATTGCAGAAGCATATGCAGGAGACATTCGTGTTACAGATACAACCAAGGTTTACAGTAAAGATAAGATGAGAGTTCCAATGGAAGTATTTGTAGATGATGGAAAAATATATGCAGAACCTGATGAAATGCTTACGTATCAGGTCTTGGTGAAGAATACTTTTGGAAAAGATCGTGAGTTTACTCTCAGAACTCAACTTCCTCCGCCTCTTCATTTCATGGGTGCTTCTGGAGATTACAAGAGAACCAACAGGTCAGTTGAATGGGAGAAGCAATTCCTGCCTGCCGGTGGAGAAGCATTGTATGAACTAAAAGCTCAAATCGACCGCGAGACTACAGAATTTGGAATGTTGCGTGTTCGCTTTGCAACAGAAGCAGCCTTTGGAACAGACACAACCACAATTCTTTACGAAGAACTTCCTCCAGCTGCAATTAACGTAAGAATGACAGACGGATACAGCGAAGCAAGAGTTGGAGAATTGCTTACGTATGCCGTTGATATTAAGAATAATCAGGCAAAGCTAGTTCAAGGCGTGGATGTTAAAGGTGCTATCCCTATGTACACTGAATTCGTTGACGCTTCCGAGGGAGGTTACTGGAATGGACAGGATATATTCTGGAAAGGAGTAACCATTAGTCCTCATGGATCCAGAACTCTTCTTTTCACAGTAAGAGTAAGAAGTGATGCGCCTCTTGGAGCAAACTTAAGAGGAAGCATTCACGTTGAAGGACGAGAAGCTGTTGATCAAACAACTGTATCAGAAAGAAATGTTAAGCTTGCCGACAAAACACCCGAAAGGCCTCAGATTAGAAATACACTTCTAAGAAAAATTGCAGACAGGCACGAAGTTCGTCCTGGCGACACTGTTGGATATTCAATTTACCTTAAGAACACTTACGATCATCCAATACGTAATGTGAGAATCGAAGATAGGATTGATTCGCAGTACAGTGCAATTGTTGATGCTCAGCAAGGTGTAATGGAAGGCGATAGAATTGTATGGAATGTGCCAGTGCTAAATCCTGGAGAGGGATGGGAGGTGCATTACACTGTCAGAATTTTCCAAAATGTTCCTCATGGAATGGAGATCTCTAACATAGTCTCTGTAAATGGAGAGGGTCTAGAATCAATTTCACTCTCCGAAAGAGTACGAGTAGGAGCCGTTGGAGTTGTTACGAGACTTCCTAAGAGTGGAGCTCCTCTGGATACCATATTTGTAAGTATGATGGCTGTTCTTAGCGGAATTCCTACATTGTGGATGAGGAGAAAGTATTTGGTTTAGTTATTGATTTTTGTATAGGTTTTGATAACCTAGTGCAGTTATGACGGATACGAAAACCACGGAACTACCCGGATATGACTTTCTTAAGTACATTCTGGAGAACATTGTTGAGGACAAGGAAGCCCTCTCGATTGACGCGAGAAAGGATGATTTAGGAATTCTGCTCACGGTGAAGGTAGGAGAGAATGATATGGGCAAGCTAATTGGAAAGAGCGGTCAAACCATAAAAGCTCTACGCACCTTGCTTCGCATTGTCGGAGGAGGGGATAATCGTATTAACTTGAAAATACTGGAGCCTGGAGAGGCTTAATTTCACTCTTTTTCCCCATTATCTAATGTTAAGAGATCTACTGGAAAATGCATCAATAGTCGAAATTGTGGCGACCTTTGTGGCTCTGGCTTTAATTGCAGCTACTATTCTATGTCTCGTATATATAATTGTCGGAGGTATCACATTCATTCTCTCTGCTGGAAACGAGGAGAAAATTAAGAAAGCCGTTCATACAATTAGGTTCGCAATCATAGGACTCTTCGTCTCGTTCATCGCATTCTTCATTGTCAAATTCATGACAGTGCTTCTGGACATTCCGTTTGATCTATCATTCACGTTAATAATAGATCTCGTTGCAGATATCTTTAGTGCATTAGAATAGTCTGAACCATGATTAAAAGGATTTAAGGATGGACAGGATTAAAGCAAATAGTATTACTGTATGTACATTCTACATACAACTAGAAACTAGCCATGTGATCCTTAATCAAGCTAATCTTTAATCTAGTAAATCAAGGTTCAGACAGTGGCTTATTCAGGCTTGTCATCTTCTTTCTTTTCTTCCTCATCTGCAGTCTCAGCCTCAGGTTCAGTTTTCTCTTCGGCTTTAGGTTCCTCTTCTGTAGGTTTGTCTTCCGGCTTGTCCTCAGGTGGAGTTTTGTCAGCCGGTTTATCGTCTGCTTTGTCCTTTGCTTTTTCTGCTGGAGGTTCATCTGATGCCGGAGCCGAATCATCTGCTGCTTCCGCTGGCTTCTCTGCCGGTGCTTCGGCGGGAGCTTCTTCATCTTCCGAAGCCTTACGCTTCTTTTGCTTTGTGTATCTGAGGATATATTGATCCATTCCATCCATTCCTTCCTTCTTAAGAATCCTTGCAAGCGTATCGCTGGGTTGGGCTCCCTTTTCCATCCAATACTTAATTCGATCTTGTTTCAATACCAATTGAACAGGATCTCGCTGTGGAATGTAATTACCAACAGTCTCGATAGATTTCTTTTTTACAGGATCAGACTTCTCGGCCACTACAACCTTGTATGTGGCCTCTTTGTTTTTGCCTGTGCGTTGAAGTCTTAGGACTAGCATTTCAAGTTCCGAATGAGTCTATGGAACTAAAAGCTCGCGTGCAAGCCAATAACGACTTATTTTATTGAGATCTTACTATTCTGATTTCGTTTATCAGGTGCTCCTTTGAGATTAGATGAGCCTTAAGGTCAGATATTCTGACATTCAATTCTTGTGCAGCTATCGAATTTTCCGCATTTATAAGCAAAATATTGTCCTTGAAGGACTTGGCAATCAGCTGGTCCTGGAAAGAATCAAACTCTACAATTATCCATTCTTGAGCGTGGAGTATTACATGTGCTGCTTCTGCATGATCTTGTAATCCACGCTTTTTAAGGACCTTTGGGAGCAATTCTTTTATGTGATACATATTATAATGATAGCAGATTGATACTCAGGTGCACCCGCCCCCTCGGGGTGGGTATAGATCGGGTGGGTGGGCCGGCAGTTCATAATGTGTCAGGCCAAACACGTCGTCAATACCATCTCAAAAAAATCTTTAGAGCATCAAGACTTTTTAACTTCAACTAGGGACCTTTCCGGTTCCGCTCCAAAGCGGAACAGGGTCTAGCCATGTCCGTCTAATGATTTTATAAGTACATTCAAGGTCTGCTCAGCAGTATCTGACCACTTCGGACTCTGGTAATCAACTGGAGAGCCTAGGGGATTCTTCATGGCGTTTATGAATTGATCAATATTAGGTTCAATCAATTTTGCTTCCTTACATGCAACCTCCGGAATAGCTCCCTTGTTACTGGCAATCACAGGACACCCGCAAGCCTGAGCTTCTACAACTGGAAGGCAGAAGCCTTCATAAAGCGAAGCTGTAACAAAGCATTTTGCTGATGAATAGATGGCGGGAAGATCTTTGTCAGAAACTTCTGAGAGTAGTTGGACATTGTTGTTAATCATCAATTGCATAGATTCAGGTCCAAAAGTTAGAAGCACAAGGGTAGGGGAGTCATCAGGTAACTCTTTGTGTGCATCAATTAACATCTGAACATTTTTGTGTTCTTTGGCATTTCCAACATACAAGAAAAAATCACTTGGCAAATTGTACTTAGTTCGTACATCAGATTGCTCGTCATCTGAACGCCGATTAAATTTATCAGATACTCCTTCGTAAATAACCGATGTTTTATTTTTAATACTATTTCTTCCATATGTATCCGAGATGTCATTTAGTACAAAGTTACTGATAGTGATTATGTTCTTAGATTTTCTTACAGCTCTCGACATTAGAAGTTTGTAGCCAAATCTTTTTAAAGCAGATGTTTGATTAGGATATCGATGTAGGATCAGATCGTGAACTGTGATCACAAATGGAATTGGACAGAAGAAAGGGACATTGAAGTGCGGCGAGAAAAACAGATCAGCTTTTGTTTCTTTGATTAACTTAGGAAGCATAATTTGTTCTCTCCATGAATAGTGCATAATTGGTTCTTTGATCAGCTTCCATTCAACTTCTTTTATTTTTGTAAGTTCAGAAACAAGCTCACGTGTATAACGTCCAATCCCAGAATTGGTTGAAGAAAACCTACAGTCGATTGCTATTGTTTTCACTGATGGCATTATAGTCCCATGATACCCCAACTTGAAAAAGAGCTTATACTGGCTTTTATCAAAAAAAAGAAGCGGGAATGGATAATTAGTCATCCAGAAGAGGCTTTAAACCCCGATGAGCATAAGAATTATGAATTATTAGTCAAAAGACGAGAAGCAGGAGAGCCACTTGCTTACATTGTAGGAAAGAAAGAGTTCTATGGTCGTGAGTTTGAAGTTAATCCTTCGGTTCTAATACCTAGACCTTCAACTGAATGCTTAGTAGAACTTTCTTTAGATTTCGTAAAGAAGCCTTGTGATGCGTTTCGTGAAGCAGATAGGGGAGTAGTTTGTTTTTCAAAGACGCTGAGAGAATTACCTGACGTGAGTACGATCGTTGACATTGGAACTGGCAGCGGCTGTATAGCAATCACACTCGCATTAGAAAACCCTGATGTTAAGGTTATTGCTACTGATATCAGTAATGATGCATTGATAGTTGCTAAAAAGAATGCAGAGTCATTTAGTGCTCAGGTTGATTTTAGACAAGGTTGTTTGATGGAGCCGTTAAGTGATTTATCTGAACCATTCATTCTAGTCAGTAATCCGCCTTACATTCCAGATTCTGAGGATTTGATGAAAGATGTTAGGGATTATGAACCTTCGTTGGCATTATTTAGCGGGGAAGACGGATTAGATGTTTTGAATGAGCTAATGAGGCAAGCCGAAGATAACCCTTTATGTACAGGAGTTGTTATTGAGTGCATAGAAGAACAGGCGAATTTATTTGTTACTAACTAGATAATTTGATAATGTCTGTTTGTGACTGACATGACTAAAAGCCTAGGGAAAGTTTCCGCCATAATTGGCGCTCAGTGGGGAGATGAGGGGAAGGGGAAGGTAGTGGATATTGTAGCTGAGCACTATGATGTTATTGCTCGTGCATGTGGCGGGGCTAATGCAGGTCATACTATTGTGATTGAAGGAAAGCAGCATATTTTCCATTTACTTCCTTCCGGATGTTTTCATGAGGGGAAAGAGATTATTCTGGGTGCCGGAATGGTTTTACACCTTCCAACACTTCTTGAGGAGATTGAGGAAATGAAGAAGGCAGGATTTGATGTAGTGCCACGTCTTCATATTTCGTCAGAAGCTCACATTTTGTTTGATTATCACAAGCAATTGGATGGGTACTTCGAAGAAAAGCGAGCCAAAAAGAAAGGCAAGGGGATTGGAACGACGATGAGAGGAATTGGCCCTTGTTATCAGGATAAAGCAGCAAGAACCGGCATAAGAATGGAGTCTCTGTCTTTAGGCTTATCTGCTGAGCTTCAAGAGAAAGCGGAAACCATTAAAGAACAATTTGGTTTGGATATAGATATTAATGTTGAGCTAAAGAATATAGAAGAGGCAAAAAGAGTTCTTACTGGATGTGTAACTGATACGGTTGATTTAATTCATACTTATTTAGAGGGCGGAAAAACAATATTGATTGAAGGTGCTCAGGGAGTGCTACTTGATCTGGATCACGGCTCTTATCCGTACGTGACCAGCAGTGCAACAACTATATCAGGAGCGTTGCAGGCACTCGGCCTTCCTCCAAAATCTTTGGAATCATGTATTGGAATTGCAAAAGCTTATTGTACACGCGTTGGAGAAGGTGAATTCCCTGCAGAAGCAAGCGAAGGAGATGGTAATAGACTAAGAGAAAGAGGTGGGGAATATGGAGCAACAACAGGAAGACCCAGAAGATGTGGATGGTTAAGCGTCCCGGATCTACTAAAAGTAGTTAGATTAAATGGGTACACACACTGGAATATCACAAAGCTTGATGTTCTAGATGAGGAAGATCAAATCCCTGTGATGATGTCAGATGGATACCAGAATCTGCCTGGATGGAAGTCCTCCACAAAAGGTATGACTTCATTTGATCAACTACCGGATAATGCAAAGAAGTATATCCAGTTCATTGAAGAGCAAACGGGAGTGCCTGTCAGATTCATTGGAACCGGACCGGGCAGAGAGGAAATGATAATAAAAGATTGAAAGAACGGAAGACCGGAAGAACGTAAGATTATTTTTCGATCTTTCGTACTTTCGTTCTTTACCCGGCTCTTTCACCCCACTTCAACTTCTTTCTGAGAGTAGAGAAGAAGGTATCTTGCTTTCTTCTGAGGAATTTTACTGTATTTGGATGTACATGAGCATCGACAATGTCACCAGCTTTTAATGAAACACAAACTTGACCGTCGATTGTAAGAACAACGTCTGTGTCACGATATTTATTAGGCTTTGTATCAACCATTACTTCTACCTCAGCTTCACCAGGAATCACAATAGGTTTTTGGCTAAAGCTATATGGATTAAGAGGTGTAAGGATAGTTGCGTTAATAGTTGGATAAACAAGAGGTCCTCCTGCAGCTAGAGAGTATGCAGTGGATCCGGTTGGAGTAGAAATGATAAGTCCGTCGGCGTGATAGTTTACGAGTTCTTCTCCGTTTACAGTAGTTTTCAAACTAACAAGCCGTGCAATTGTTCCTTGGCTTATTACAGCTTCATTCAAGGCGTGGCCTTCCAAAAGAACATCTCCATTTCTTTTTGCTTTTACATGCAAGAGACCTCGTTCTTCTATAACTCCGCTCCCATTCAAAAGCTTAGGGATTAATTCTTCGGCTTCATCTACGTTAATCTCGGCAAGAAAGCCAACAGTTCCCCAATTAACGCTGAGGATTGGTATATCGAAATCTTTTAACTCTCTTACTGACCTAAGAATAGTTCCGTCTCCTCCAATTACTACCAATAGATCAATATCTTCTATTGCTTTCATCTTCATCAAATCTTTTGCACACTTAAGGTGGCTAAGCCTTTCTGAATCGACACAAATATCGACATCAAGTTTCCTGAGAATATCAACGACTCCTTTTACGGCCTCTTCTTTCTGATCAAGCTTGGATTTAGCCGTTATGCCTATGTGCTTATATTTGAGCATATAGATCAATTATATAGCATCTAAAAACAAATCCACCGTTATTTTCCATGAAAATTTCTCTGATTGTGCGGGGCCTTCTTCATGCAATCTTGATCTGAGGGATTCATCAGTAAGAATCATCTCCAAGCCAGTCTTGATTGATTCCACATTAAGTGGATTTACTATTACTGCGCACTGTCCAGCAACTTCCGCAAGACTTCCTTTGTCTGAACAAAGCACCGGGATTCCCATTTTCTCTGCGTCCAATATTTGCAGGCCGAAACCTTCATAAAGAGAGGGGAGTGCGAGTACTGTACAAGTCCTCATAAGCTCATGATATTTATCTTCACTTACATGACCTATCCACTCAACACCTTTTGTAAATTGAGCTTCTTTAATTATTTTTTTGTCACTCCAACCTCTGCCTCCAGCAAGTATCAGTTTGAATTTTGATCTGAGTTCGTCAGGCAGTCTTTGATAAGCTTTGATTAATCTGAGCTGGTTCTTCCTTGGGGAAAGAGTTCCAACGCAAAGAATAGTTTTCTCATCAGGGGAGTTACCTGAAGTTTTTACATCGGACGGACCAGCGAATATTGCTGTAGTTTTACTCTCGGCAAACGAATACTTTTTAATTAAATCGTTTCTAGTATTTTCACTGTTTGTCATAACTTTATGTGCTGATTTGATAGCCTTTTTTAGTAAGAACCTTTCGGTTAGTTTTGCCTTAAGATCATGTTTTCCTTTTTGAAATGCTATTAGGTCATGAATAACAGGAATAGTTTTAACTTGTCTTTTGACAAAAGCTGGAACTATAAAACTTGTAGGACTTATATAAATTGAATCGAATAAGTTTTTCTTAAGATACCCAGACGCTCTTAAATGCCAAGAGAATCCACCGGGGTAAATAATTACTTCGCTGTTTGAGCCTTCCCATTCTGTTGGCAAATTCTGATCTGTGAGAAGGACAATTTTATGCCCTCTATTAAGAAGCTCATTTACAAATCCATAGGTCCATTGCCCTTTTCCGGTTCTTTTCTTTCTGCAGGCCTCTCTGACATCTATCGAAAATATCGCCATGGACAAATTATAGCTTAGTCTTGTAAACAATCTTAATAATGTGCTACATTCCCATTATGGTTCCCAGAATCCTGCGCCGTTTCGGCTCATTGGACCTTGAGGAAAAAATAATAAACTCAGCCGCGTTTGTTGCCGTTATAGCTGTGTTTTGCCCTTGGGCTAGCGGTTATCTATTGGGAAGTGACCCCGTTTCTTACTCAGGGCTTGGTTTTTATACCTCATTTATTGGGGCATCCGTACTTCTATTAAATGTATATATTCTATCTCTGACGATGGTTCCTCTTACAGGAGGGCCAATAATACTTAAAAAGCGAAAGAAAGATAATGTAAGACTTTCATGTAGCGCCGTATCAACCATTTTGATTCTTTCGGCTTTGTCTGTCTTAATGAGGATTACGTTTCAGTTTTCAAGAATGGAAATTCGATTCGGAATTAACACAGCTTTGATTGCAAGTATGGTTGTTACGTTTTATGCATTCCTGAGAGTTCAAGAGCTAAAGAAATCTGAAGTAGAAGAGATATTCCATCATCCAAAAAGAGAAGATTTGTCCGAAAGAGTGGGTCAAATAAAGGAGAAAGTTTTAGCTCCAGCTCCGCCGGAACCGGAAGAGCACAGGCTTTCCAGAAACATATGACGCAGTATAACGACGATGATTTGGTATATGTAGATCCTCAGAAACGTGAGGTTATTAGTTTAGTAAAGTGGGATAAGAATGGTAATGCTATGAAATTAGAAAAAGAAGAAGTTGAAGAAAAGAATGAGGAAGGAAAGAAAAAAAGAAAAAAGAAATTCAAAAGTTATTATCCTTGGGGTACGTATAAGACTATGAAAAAGATACACAAACTTGAGGGTAAAGCAAAAGAAGACCAAGCGAATCAGCCTTTCGATGAAGCCTTCACAAAGGCTACAAAAGAAGCGTTCTGGGATTGACCTCACCCCCCGGCCCCCTCTCCTTCATTGCCTTTTAGTTATCGTTCAATTTTAATTGTATATTAATCAATATATAAACCACTGCCCGCAAGGAGAGGGGGGGGTATTTATTCAAAACAAGTAAGCCCCTCTCCTGGTGGGCAGGTGGGGGCGGGAGGAGAGGGGTTTGGGGTGAGGTCAGGTGGTCAAAATCTTACACACTCTCTCGACTTCATTCTTTGATCCAACAATAAATGGTGTTCTTTGATGTAAGTCAGTAATTTCTATATCTAAAATTCGGTTAACGCCGTCGAAACAAGCTCCTCCTGATTGCTCTATAAGAAATGCAATAGGTCCACATTCATAAACAATTCTCAGCTTTCCTTCCGGATATTTACTGCCCTTAGGATAAGTAAAAATACCATGTCCTTTTGTAATTATGTGATTAATGTCCGCAATTAGACTTCCTGAGTATCGAATAGTCATTTTTCTTTCTACCCAATCATCAAGGACTTTTTTATATGGAGCATATTCTGTTACATCACGAACATTACCTGGTCCGTAATACTTAGTTTCATCTGCTATACCAAGATTCTCTCTATTTAATATGAATTCACCAACATCATTAAGGATAAACTCGTGTGTGCCGTTGCCTGTTGTATAAACAAGAGAAGTCCTTGGTCCATATATCATGTAAAAGGCCGCTGCAAGATCCCCTGATTTCTTACCGATTACATCTGCACCTTCAAATATTCCAAATATTGATCCAATAGTTAGATTAGCTTCAACACAGGAGCATCCGTCTAAAGGATCAAACACAACACTGTAGCGTTTATCATCAGAAATCGCTACCAACTCTTTTTGCTCTTCTGATGAGTAACGGCATACGAGGTTACTCTCTCGAAGATGCTTCTCGATAATATTATTGCTAACTAGATCAATTTTTAATTGTTCCTCTCCAGATACATTTGTTCCCCCAGCTAAACCAAATTCTGTAGTTTGAATTGCGTAACTGACATACTTTGTCGCACGGGCAATTTCTAAGATCAAATGACGCAGGTCATCAGAAATTCTTGCTTTGGTAAATAAATGATGGTTTAGGGATATTCGTTCCATATTAATTAGTTAAAAAGTTAACTGGTTAACTAGTTAACTAGTTAACTAGTTAACTAGTTAACTATCAAGTAATATTCGCCAAATCTGCAATCTCAGTTACCATTTCACTAACCCTCATTGCATATCCCCATTCGTTGTCATACCAGCTGAGGATTTGAGCGGCTTTCCCGTCAACAACTTTGGTTGAAAGGGCATCTACTACAGATGAATGAGGATTTGTCTGAAAATCTATAGAAACACATTCGTCGTCAGAATAATCCAATACCTCTTCCATAGGACCGCTTTCCGCGGCGTTTTTTAGAAGTGAATTTATTTCTTCGGCTGAAGCTTCGCCTTTTAAGAAAAACGCCATATATGCACAGCTGACTGTAGGTACAGGTACGCGGAATGCCATACCATCCATCTTGCCTTTAAGATGTGGAAATATGTCCGCACATGCCTTCACGGCTCCTGTTTTTGTTGGAATCATTGAAAGTGTGGCGGCTCTGGTTCTCCTTAAATCTCCTTCCTTATTCTTGTTATCAAGCAGATTCTGCGAGGCTGTAAATGCGTGCACGGAGCTAACCAGCAAGTTTTCTATTCCAAATGCTTCATCAATAACTTTGATCACCGGAGCTATACAGTTAGTGGTACAAGAGGCATTAGATAAAATTTCCATATCGGGTTTAATTTCTTTGTGATTAACTCCCTTAACGAACGTTGGAGTATCGTCTTTCATCGGAGCCGTGACAATCACTCTCTTTGCACCCGCATCAAGATGGCCCTGAGCGAGATCTCTGGTTCTAAATTTGCCTGTTGCTTCAACAACAATATCGACATCCAATTCTTTCCATGGGCATTTAGACGGATCTCTTTCTTTTACAACTCGTACAGTTTTGTCATTAACAATTATATTATTCTCGTCTTTAACTGATATTTCTCCTCTAAATTTTCTATGAAGAGAATCATACTTAAGAAGATAAGCTCTCATTTCGGAAGATGTGGACGCATTAATTCCCACAACTTGCACTTTGCCTGCGAACCTATCCTCGAATTGTCTGTGTACGTTTCTACCTATACGGCCGTAGCCGTTAATTGCAACTTTTATCATGATAGTCTAAGCATATGATGTATTTAGATTAATTCAAGTAAATGAAGTTAACATCAAATGAATAATGAATAGTGAATAATGAATAATTAATCATATTAAGGGCATTATTCATTATTAATTCTTAATTATTCATTTATCCAAATAATCCAATAATTATCCCTAAGAATGCAAAAAACGAACCTAGTATCCACATTCTCATTGTCACTTTGCTCTCGCCCCATTCCAAAGCCTCAAAGTGATGGTGGATTGGAGCAGCTTTGAACACTTTCTTCCCTCCTCTAAATCTTTTACTTGTAAGTTGGATAATCACAGAAAGCATTTCAACAACAAATATGAATCCGATAAAAGGCAGTACCAAAACGTTATCAGTCATCATCGCGATTACACCCAGTGTTCCTCCAAGTGCCAATGAGCCGGTGTCTCCCATGATGAAAAGAGCCGGTGGTACGTTGTGCCATAAGAAAGCTGCAACTGCCCCGGCGCACACAGCGCAGAAAGCGGCAAGTACCGCTAAACCGCTAAGGTAAGCCAAAAGACTGAAGGCGCCAAATGCAATAACAAGAAGTCCGCCAGCCAGGCCATCAAGTCCGTCGGTCACGTTGACCGCATTTGCCGTACCGATAATGATGAAAATAAATATTGGTATGTACCAAATTCCGACAGTTAGGTCGCCAACATATGGAATGTGTATCTGATTGTAGTCGAGCTTAAAATAAAACCATAAAGCTCCGATAAGACTGATCGTAAGAAGTGTAATAATCTTAGGCAACCAATCTAAGCCGCGCTTTTTTCCGGATCCAATGATGTTTAAATAATCATCAACACCTCCTAGTGCAGCAAAGGCGAGAAGTGTGAATAACGGAAGGTAAACTTGACCTCTTTGCAGAAGGGAGTGATCAACCAATCCGAAATAAGAAAGTATTCTGGAAAATATAATTGTAAGAAGAATAGATCCCCATATAAGAATGCCGCCCATTGTAGGAGTTCCTTTCTTGTGCTGATGAAATTTTCTGAAAACAGTAGCTTCTTTTCCATCAACGGTTTCTATTCTTAATTGTTTTCCAAGTTTGTTCCGTCTCAAAAATGAAATGAACGGGGGAGTGAGAACAAGCCCCGCGATAAATGCGAAGAACGCATAGCCCAGTATTGCTGATAGGGGAATTTCTGGTCGAACTGGAATGAAATCAACTGGCATATAATTGAAGGTAAGTGGCTGTAATATTAGCTGTGTGCCTTATCAACATCAAAGAACTTCATCTGTTCTTTCTTGAACATTAATTCAACTCGCCCTATCGGACCATTTCGATGTTTTCTGATGTATATATCTGTCATACCCGGCCTGTCTGAGTCTTCTTCGTAATAATCTTCTCTGTACATCATAAGTACTACATCGGCATCTTGCTCGATTGATCCGGATTCACGAAGGTCGGATAGTTGCGGGATGTTTCCGGGCCTATTTTCCACCGCTCTGGATAGCTGAGAAAGCGCAAGGCATGGAATATGCAATTCGCGCGCGAGTTGCTTAAGTGAGCGCGATATTTCTGATATTTCCTGCACGCGGTTTCCTGCGTAGCTGGCATTTCCCGTACTCATTAGCTGAAGATAGTCGACTATAAGCAGATCCAGGCCATGTTCCATTTGGAGCCGGCGGGCCTTTGCACGCAGCTCCGGCATTGATGATATAACTGAGTCGTCGATGAAAATATTCGCTTTGTTAAGCTCATCCATGATGGGACCCATATTCTGGAAGTCGCTATCATCCAGTTTTCCGCGTTGAAGTTTCCATGAATCAACTCCGAGCATTGAAGCAAAAAGTCTATCGACAAGCTGTTCCTTGCTCATTTCGAGCGAGAATATGCCAATGTGCTTACCAAGTTTAATAGCAGCGCTTTGAGCGATATTCAATGCCAGGCTTGTTTTACCCATACTGGGACGGGCGGCAATAACTATCAAATCGCTCGGTTGAAGGCCGGAGAGCTTCGCATCCAGTGTCTGAAATCCTGTCGAAACCCCTTTAACCATTTCTTCATCATCTGTTTCGTGGAGTTCTGCGAAGCGCTCATATCTCATTTCTAATACATCTCTGATATGCATGAATTTCTCTTTTAGGAATGTATTTGTAATCTGAAATATAGTTTTTTCAACTTCTTCCAATATTTCCGGTATTGGCCTTCCTTCCTCGTATCCAACACCGGTAATTTTTTGCCCTGCTTCAATAATTCTTCTGTGAACTGCCTTTGTTTTTACAATTTGGCCGTATTGATAGATGTGCGATGAGGTTGGAACTTCATCAGCCAGCTGCGCCAAAAAAGCGCTGCCTCCGATATCATTAATCTTCTTGTTGTCTTTTAATTTTGCGGAAACGGTAACGAAGTCAATTGGTTCATGCTCCTGATACAAATTAAACATTGCCAGATAAATATCTTTGAGTACCGGGTCATAGAAATCTTCCGGTCTCAAAAAATCAGAAACCTTTATTATTGCATCAGGATCCATCAATAGAGCTCCGATGACCGTCCTCTCCACTTCCAACGAGTGAGGTTGTGTGGTAATGGATGTTGCTGACTTACTTTGGGCTGGCATCGGGAACCCGATTCTAGAACTTGCATTGAAAACGGCAAATAATTGATGTTGCAGCAGATCACAATTGCTGTGAGCTGTGAGGATAAGATGTGGAAAATATCTTGAAGCTTCCTCTCCCCCAAACCCCCTCTCCAAAGGAGAGGGGGTTATTTATAATAATTGCTCCCCTTCCTCCTTTGGAGGAAGGGGCTGGGGGATGGAGGACGGTTCAGATTGCAGCTTCTATAATTTTATTCTCTAAATCAAGTGCTAGTTTCTTATCTTCGATAAGCGTTTGACGAGCTTGTTCCCGCCCTTGCCCCAGAGTATTTTCGCCGATCTTGAAGTATGCTCCTGATCTCTCAATAATTCCGTATTTAACTCCTAAATCTATGATGTCTCCTTCCTTGCTTATTCCCTGTGCGTAAAGAATATCAAATTCTGCCTGTTTGAATGGGGGAGCAATCTTGTTTTTAACTATTTTTGCACGAGTTCTGTTTCCGACCACCTCCTGCATTTTATTTGTCTTGTCGTCAGAATTTGTCTGAGACGGAGCTTTCTCAAGAATTTTATCAATTCTCCTTACGTCTATTCTTACTGATGAATAAAATTTAAGGGCGTTGCCTCCGGTTGTAGTTTCGGGATTGCCGAACATCACTCCAATTTTCATTCTCAGCTGGTTTATGAATATAACGGTACAGCTGGTTTTGCTGACTATTGAAGTTAGTTTTCTAAGTGCCTGGCTCATAAGTCTTGCCTGCAATCCCATATGGCTGTCTCCCATCATCCCTTCAATTTCTGCTCTTGGTGTAAGTGCAGCGACTGAGTCGATAACTATTATATCTATTCCGCCTGACCTGACCAAAGTCTCTGTAATTTCCAAAGCTTGTTCTCCATCATCCGGCTGTGAAACCAAAAGGCTATCGACATCAACTCCGATCTTGCGAGCATATTGAGCATCAAGTGCATGCTCAGCGTCTATAAACGCGGCTTTTCCTCCGGCCTTCTGTCTCTCTGCAACAGCGTGAAGAGCCAAAGTAGTTTTTCCTGATGACTCCGGACCGTAAATTTCTACAATGCGTCCTCCGGGGAGTCCTCCACCCAAGGCAATATCTAGTGATAAGGATCCAGATGGGAACCTTTGAATATCAACGACATTGTCCTTATTCATTTCCATAATTGCGCCTACACCGTATTGTTTTTCTATACTTGCTAGGGCTGCATTAACGGAATCTAGTTTTGGATCATGTGGATCTGTGTTTATTTTTTGTTGTGGGGTTTTTCTTGTTGTTTTTGGCATTGGATAGGGGAGTAATGTTAAGTAAAGTATATAGGTGATTGAACGTACACCATGGTAAATGATAGATGAATTATTTCAAGTTTTAATAATTGCAGAATAGCTCGTTTGTGGTATAGATTGCTAAAAGGGTAAAAAGGGTAAAAAGTAAAAAAGAGTAAAAAGTCTTTTTACACTTTTTTCTCTTCTTTCACTTATTACTCTTTCCTAACCATTTTGCTGACAATTGAGCAGAGAATATAAAATAATTCCCTAGATTCATTCAGAAGATCTATTCTAATTTTTTCAAGATCTGTATTGGATCCAGAATCAATAAGTTCAATCCAGTGACTGCATTCCTTTGCCTCTTTTTTAGATATTTTTAAATACTTAATGCAGTCCCTCTTGCTCATTCCTTCTCCTGCTTCTATGTAATTTGCTCCAATTGATCCGGATGAACGAATAAGTTGTTTCGAATATTCAATATTTGGAATGTTGTATGGCAATTTCCTTACAAAGTCTCGCACTCTCAATGCAAAATTCATAGATCTGTCTTTAAATGTGAATACTTTTTGGTTGTTCATAGGGTGTCCGACATTACACCAATGTATAAAAGATTGAAAGGATATAAAGAGGAAAAAGGGTAAAAAGTAAAGAAGAGTAAAAAGGCTTTTTACTCTTATTACCCTTTTTTCTCTTTATTGCTCTTTAAATGTCATCTGCTATCATCCAATCACTATGAAAAGACTAATCCTAATATCACTCGCAGGACTTCTTGTAACTGCTTGCGGCCCGAAGCCGGAGCAAGCTGAAATTTCTTTTCTTGGAATTGCCAGCGGTACACTTAAAACACCTCTCAATGAACTTGCTTTCAAAGATCGGTTTAATACAGATGAAACTAATCTAGTTGCAGTTGTTGCTTTTGGTGAAAGTGTTGACGAGACTGATGTGCAGGCTACGTGGTTTTCTCCCGATGACAGAAAAATGCCGCTTGGTAGAAAGTCTATAACAATGGAATCCGGTGCAACTATTGCCAGATTCAGTTTTGCAACGCGTGATGAGTGGCAAAAGTCTCCATTTATGCTGGATATAAGAACGAAAACTGGAGAAGGGGAGGAAGCAAAAAGCTCCAGCGGACAACTGCATTTCTTTGTTGGGCTGGATGATAAACAAATTGTTGCATACAACGATGAATACAGTGCATACAAAGATCATGAAGCAGAGAAGAAGAAGATGTATGCAATGAAAAAAGAAAAGGAAGAAAGCGCTCGGGATAAGGTCAGATTAAGATTGAATGCATCCGTTGCAGATATTGGACATAGATATGATGTTAATGGTGATGGTGAGGAAGAATTAATAATTATTGATCCTCCAACTGATGAACCATTTATGGGAGCCACGGAAACCGGAGCAGTTTTCTCTGCTGATGTTGATAAGTTTTCTATTACAAATCTGAGTGGCTCAACGGTTTTGGAGACCAGGGAAGAGAAGGTCAGTAGTGTTTTGTATGGAATCCAAGGACCGCTTGAAACAAGTGTACCTAAAGGGGAGGAAATTCATCTTGTATTATTCGAAGACTCAGTAACAATTTCTTGGGAGGAGGATAAAACTAATTGTACTCAGATATTTACATTTGATGAGAACTGGGTGAATGAGGGAGAGGGGGTTGTGTGTGAGTAGTTATTGGTTGTTTGTCCTTGATTTTCGGGAGTGTTGTACGCTATAATGTACGTATGAATAAGATATTTACAGCGTCAGAGGCGCGAAAGGAGTTTTTTTCCATTCTGCGCGAAATCGAAACACCCGGTGTTTTTATAACAATCACGCACGCGGGGCATCCTAAAGGGGTATTCATTTCTTTCGAAGAATTTGAAGGCTGGATGGAGACAATGGATATAATGTCCGATCCGGAGGAAGTTAAAACGATCCGGAATGCTCAGCGGGAGAAAGAAAAAGGAGAGGTTGTAAATCTGGAAGAATTCAGGAAGAATCTTGGCGTATGAAAATTTACCGTGTAGTTGTTACCAAGCAAGCGCGAAAGGAGTCAGAGAAACTTTCTATGAATGACCGAAGGCGCATAGCTGATGCCATATCTTCCCTACAGCACGAACCGTTCCGCGGCAAACGTCTTCTGGGGGAACTGGCGGGAAAGTGGTCCCTCCGTGTCTGGCCTTACCGGATTATTTATACAATAGAAAAGGGTGTTGTTACTGTTACTGTGCTCAGGGTGGGGCATAGGAAGGATGTTTACAGGTGAAGACACTGATTACCAACCTTCGCCTATGGGCTACGGCCGGCAGGCACAGATATTTTCGCCAGCTTTTTCTGATGCACCGCCTGCATCCCTATGGTCGCTTCCAAGTCTTCCTGAAGAGCCTTCCTGTGCAGAGCGGCTTCCTCAAACCCGGTTTTCATATCTTTTTTTACGCCTTTTATATCCTCTTTTATACCTGTTATATCTTCTTTTATGCCAATAATATCCCCTTTTATACCTTTTATATCACTATCTAAGGAGATTTTTATGCTCTGCATGAGCTCAAGAAGCACTTTGTTGGTAATGTCATCCTGCATGGACCGGCGATGGCACAGGTTATACGGATAAAATCAATAAAAATCGGGGAATCTATCTGTTACAATAGGCTCATGAAAAAATACCCTGTTCCTCTAATAGCAATAATCGTTATCCTTGGTTCCGCCGGCATCGCCCTCGCCGCCAGCCTGATCTCCGACACTTTTACCGACGAAACAAAAATCGCCTCAAGTTATCAACTGAATGTGGATACAACCGCGGGGCAGGTAAAACTTTCCGTGTGGGGATGCGGAGACAGCTTTACGGATTACCGCGACGGCGCGGCGTATACGACTGTCGAGATAGGCACCCAATGCTGGATGGCTGAGAACCTTAACTACGGAACCCGCGTTGACGGAAGCGGGGAACAGACGAATAATTCTACCGTCGAAAAGTACTGCTACTCCGACTCGACAGGCAATTGCGACACTTACGGCGGTCTGTACCAGTGGGACGAAATGATGGGCTACAATACATCCTGCAACGGCTCCGGCGAGGGTGATGAAGCATGCAGTCCCGTTGTTCAGGGAATCTGCCCGGAAAACTGGCATGTACCATCGCACTACGAATTAGTCGCTCTGGAAAGAGAAGTTTGCACCTCCGGCACCTGCGCCTCAGATTTTCCGTACAATACGTCAACGACAGGATGGAGGGGTACAAACGAAGGAACGAGCCTGAAGCAAAACGGCAGCTCCGGTTTTGAAGGTCTCCTTGCCGGCTACCGCAATACCAATGGATCTTTCTACAATCTTGGCTCCTACGGCGACTTCTGGTCGTCGCTGGAGAGCGGTTCATCGGCCTGGCCCCGGGTTCTGGGTTCATCCATCTCTACGGTCCACCGGAGTACGAGTACCAGGGCGTACGGGTTCTCTGTGCGTTGCATCAAGGACTGACCCCGTGAGATAGAGCTCGCTTTGCGAGCTCGCTATCTCACGGGGTGAATCCGACTATTTGTCTATTTGTCTATTTTGTCCGCGACAAATTTATTTCTGCAGGAACTTGAGCGGTATGGTATACTAATGGCATGTTGCGGCTGGAACTTCTCAGGAAGAATCGGGAAAACATTTTTGCCCTCGCAAACAGAAGAGGAGCATATAACGTCCGCGTCTTCGGTTCCGTTGTGCGCGGCGAGGAATGCGAAGGAAGCGATGTCGATTTTCTCATGACGTTCCGCAGGGGAACGACGCTCTTTGACCGTGGGGGACTGGTTTCCGATCTGCGCGAGCTTTTGGGGTGCGACGTCGATGTCGTTTCCGACAAGACGGTTCACCCTCTTATTCGGAACGAGGTCTACCTTTCCGCGATCTCCCTATGAAAAACGCACGACTTCCTCTTGAGCATATTCGTCAAGCAATGCGCTTCCTCCTCGAGTATGTGCATGCAAAAGAAGATATGGAGAAAGACGCCGTGCTCAGGTTTGCTGTTGAGAGAAATTTTTCGGTGATCGGCGAAGCCGCGAAGCGCGTTCCGGAAACGGTCCGGAAGGAAAACCCGCAAATTCCGTGGAAGGAAATGGCGGGCATGCGGGACATGATCATCCACGAGTACGACGAGATCGATCTGGATGAAGTATGGGGAACCATCAAGAGAGATATTCCGGACGCACTGGAAAAAATTGACAGATTGCTTGAGCATGAATCTTGGAACTTGAAACATAAAACTTGAAGCTCTTTTCAATGCCTGAGTTCAAGTTTCAAGATTCATGTTTTACGCTTCAAGATATATGGCTCTCTACAACCACCTTCCCGTTTACAAAGACAGTTACGATCTGCTCGTCGAACTCTTCCGCTTCGTGAAGAATTTCAGCAGGGACTACAAGTTCACGCTCGGCGAGAGCATCAAGAACGAAGCGATAGAAATGATCCGTAACATTTACAGGGCGAACAGCAGTCGCGCCAAAGGAACGCTGATCCAGGCGGCGCGTGAAAACACGGAAACAATCCGTTTATATATCAGGCTGGCAAAAGACCTGAGGCAGATCGACCTTGAAAAATTCGTGCGCCTGAACGGACTCATCGAATCCGTTTCAAAACAACTCACGGCGTGGCAGAAATCCTGTGTGTGAGGTACGATACGGTACGGTCAGAGCCGCTTGTCGCTACGGCGGAAGCGGGCGAGCCTTCTCCAGTCCAGTAACCTACTTGGGGACACCAAGTTATAAGTCTCGGGCACAGTTCCTAACTTCTGTTGTTCGTTCAAGAATGGCGGAAGGAATCAAACGGTTACTTTTGCGTCAGGTCTCCTTGCCGGCAACCGCAATACCAATGGATCTTTCAACAATCTTGGCTCCAACGGCAACTTCTGGTCGTCGCTGGAGAGCGGTTCATCGGCCTGGAACCGGAATCTGAATTCATCCAACTCTACGGTCAACCGGAATACGAATACCAAGGCGAACGGGTTCTCTGTGCGTTGCATCAAGGACTGGAGCACACTGATTGCACTGATAAATCTGTGCTATCAGTGTGCCGATATTTTTGTGTAATCGTGCGATATAATAAATTGCTTCCGCAAACGGCTATCAAGAACTTCGGTCAGCATTTTGCGGCGCTGTTTGTACGTTTTGTAATGACTCATTATTCCAAGATATGAATTCATGCACGCTGTAAATTGTGCTTTCTCTTTCGGAGAAAACTTGTTCCCATTATTCGCAAAAATATTATTCCAGCGAATAATTGCGTTGTAAAAACTGCCTTTGGTTCTTTTATGGATGTAAATGCGATGCGGTTTTATAACTGTTCCCAGAAATCGCACTCCTTTTGTATAATGCTGAAGATAGATTTTATCGGGATGCAGTTCCAGTGAAAGCTCGGTTTGCAAATAGTTTTTTATGATGGGGATGATTGATTTCAAAAATTTTTTATCCCGATGGACGATTACAAAATCATCAACGTATCGCCCGTAGTATTTGCATCCAAGCTTGCATTTAACGAAATGATCAAAATCGTTCAGATATACATTGCCGAATAACTGCGAAGTTAGATTGCCTATTGGCAGGCCTTTGTTCTCTCCGGCGAAGAACAGGCTTTTTGTTTTTGGCAAACTTTTCCAGTCAAGGCTACTGCCTCTGACAGAGCAATTTTCCGTAGGATCGCTGAAGATTATCATGCGGATAAGACGCATGACGAGTTTATAGTCGAAATGAATATCTTCACGGAATCTCTTCAGCGTATTCTCTGTTTTTCGGTACAGGATGGAACGATTGATCGCCATGAAGTACCCTATAATGTCCAGTTTCAGAATATAGCAATCCCATTGATAGTTACACGAACACGAACGGATAAAATGATCAAGACGTTTTATACCGCAGGAAGTTCCTTTGCCGGAACGGCAACTGTAACAGTCGTGAATAAATATCTTTTCAAAGTACGGATTGATGTAATTGTAGACAAGATGGTGGACGACTCTGTCGCGGAAATCTGCGGCGAATACTTCCCGTGTGATCGGGTGGAATGAAATGAAGCAGATACTTGGGCGAAGGCTGTATGTTCCGTTTATTATTTCTTTGTGAAGTTCAAGAAGTTTCTTTTCGTATTCAGGCTCAAACTCCAAAGCATTCAAAGTAGATCGTTTATTCCTGCGCGCATCGTAGTACGCAAAAAACAGGTCTTCCAGAATGTTGGGGGGGGGGGCGTGTCGATATTCATATGAATTATGATACCCGAACCGTTATACCCCTTCGCTTTCATAATTCCGAATTGCTAAAATCAATATCTGGCTTACATAAGGGATAAATTGAGTGAAAGCTATGGGGCATTATAGTAATTTAATTTTGAAAGGAGTATATCGGGCACTAAGCCACAATCCCCGACGCGTTCTCGCAGACGGAAACCCTTTTCTTGAGGCCTGCTATATCTTCCGTATGCTGCTCAGTACGATCTTTGAATATCCCCTGATAATCGACTTTCATATTTTCGGCGACAACGTCGAAGTGCCTGATTATTTCATCCTTCCATTTTTCATTTGCTTCAAGAATTTCATCCTTCCATCCGGCATTGGCATCATACAACTTTCCGATTGACTCCATCAGGATTGTGATATCGCCTTTCGTTGCCGGAGAATTGTCATCTGTTTTTGGCATGGAGCAGAAATGTATCCGAAAATCGGCAAAGAGTAAACCGAAAAAAACCGCAGTTGTTTAAGTTTGGTAAGGATTGGGTAGATGAGGGGGCGGGGATTATATGTGAGTAGCTTCCTTAGCTTCATTAGCTTCTTTAGGGGCATAGCAGAACTACCAAAGTGGATGGCTAATGAAGCTAATGCAGCTAATGAAGCTGAAAATATTCGTTCAAGCAACTGTATTTAGAAATCCTTGAATTTACGCTTCCACATCATCCACCCTTCGACTCCTCCGCGCTTTGCGCGGATTCGCTCAGGGCGAGAGTGCCAAAAAATTGATATTAAAGGTCTTTCCATTTTCTTTTGTACATTAACCACCACCATTCGGCATTAATAGCCCCGAGTAATATGATAATCACCCATACATATATTGGAATTCCACGGCCTCCTGTACTTTCATCGAATAATGGATCTCTTACAACAACCTGAACAACTGGAAGCATTACATCAATTTCAGTCTCTGCGGCAGAATGCATCTGAGCTATTGGCTCAACGATGAATTTACGAACATCTACATCGCCATCCTTCTTGTGTATTTCTAATGTATGCGCACCTACGTGAACATCGTGGAACACCGCACTTCCATTATCATTTGTAACTGCAATCTTTGGACTAGAGAACAGCACAACCGGAGTTCTTCTGTATGGATATCCCATATCTGTGTACACGTCAATATTTAGTGCAGCAAGAACCATTCTATCATTCTTTCTCACAATCTGTGTTCTGTATTCACCCGGCTCCGGTATCTTTTGTGAGTGATTGCGGAAGTATTCACGCGTCTTCCATGCCAGTACGTTGGTATTCTGCAGAGTTCTATCTGCATAGAATTGCGCATTCTCTACACCTGTTTGTGTCACATCCGATACAGCATCGGATATTGTCACGGAAGTTTCCGCAATAGCTACAACTACTTTTTCTGATGTATTAATTGCGATCTTTCCGGCGTCAATGTATTGGTTGGCAGTATATGCAATTGCCTTGCCGGTTGTAGTTATGGCTTCTTTGGTTGAGTCTTTTGCGATGTTCTTTATTCCATCATTTAATATTCGACTTGGGATCGGATCATTATTGTCTACAAGTGCAATTACCTCTCCCATGCCATCCAAAGTCACTTCGACTCCATCCTTGACGCCTTCGACCATTATTCTGGATGCCAATGAGGATTTTGTATCTACAAATGCAATAGCCTGATTTGATTTTGTTTTGACTACATTAACAGTGGAATTATAACCATCTTGAGCTTTATTAATGCCGGAAACCGCAATTTCATTAACAGCAACTATTCCGTTTTCGGCGATCCTAAGTTTATCCAGAGCTCCTATTCCAATATCTCCCATAGCCAATGTAACATTTTGAATTGCCTTATCACGAACTTTGGCTGAATTACTGATTATGAAATCTGACCTGATCTTATTTGCAAGCATCATACTTTCATTGTTTATCTTGTCTGATGCAATTTGATATTGATCTGCGATATTTTCACCAGCGTCTATGAATGATTCTGCAACCCTATCCAATGCGATCTGTGAATAATTAAGTGCTATCTGTGTATTGCCCGCAATATTTTCTCCGGCTCCTGTGAACGCGTCTGCAATCCTACCTGCCGCGTTCATGACGCCGCCGAATGCTATCTGAGTTGTACCGCTAATATTTTCTCTAGCCCCGGTAAACGATTCTGCGATTCTATTTACTCCTTCCTTAGTCTTACTGAATGCGAGTTTTGATGTGCCGGCAATATTTTCTCCTGCACTTCTGAATGCTGTTACAGATCTCTTTGTAAGCTCGTTAAGCGCCTTTCTTCCCATCTTCGCAACAGGTTTTACGAATGGCATTATCTTGACCGAAGGAATAACAGGACTGAATATCATGCTGACTGCGCTTTCCGGCATTTCGCGTATCCTTTGCTCAGCTTCCTTAATCCTTTCGGTCTTGGTTTCTTCCGCTCTTTCTCTTCTTTCCTCTCGTCTCTTCGCCAGATCAATTACCGCTTCATGCCTTGGAGTCACCACTGGCCTCGTCTCTTTTGACTCCTTTATCTCCTTTGTCTCTTTTTCAGATGCAGCTGCATGAGCATCCACAGGTTCAGCCTTTACTATAATCACCTGTCTGCTTGCGACATCAACATCTCCTCCTGTAGTTGTTCCTTCGCCGCGATGAGAGCCGGTGTCCCCGCTGCTTGTAGTTGTGTCAGCTGCTGCATTTCTGCTGTATCGGAAGTCCTGCGTCGTAGATGATCCTGCTGTAGTAATCGTAAATGATGTGCTGTTTGCATCGCGCGCTGTGTATCCGGTTGGCGGATCAATTGCTATTACATATGAACCGCTCGAAATGTTCAGGCCGCCAATGGAATATATTCCATCCATGTTTGTCGTGCCCGAAGCGCTGACTGTTCCTCCTGTTGCACTGGTTCCTGTAACAGATATTTCTCTGCCCGGGAAGTAAGACTCGCCGACGTCGTAAGCACTGTCATTATCCGCATCCTCGTAAGCGCGTCCCGTGACTGTTGAATCATCAATGTAACCAAACTCAAGGGTTATTGCACTTCCCGTACCCACAATAATACTTCCGGAGGTGGAGTAAGTTGTTGATATATAATCAGACGGTATAATGCCGGCACCATCGGTCAACAGTATACTGTATCCCGACAGGTCGCTAAGTGCGGCACCGCTGAACGCGAAAGTGCCGGCAAGATCCGTCTGCGTAGTTAGTGCGAGAGTCGCCCCCGTTGTTGTCGTTCCCGACAACTGGAGGGTAACCCCCGAGAATGCGTCACTCTCCCCGGAGCCTGCCCCGAGCGCTGTCGAGGGGTCTCCGTCTCCATTCGAGTCGTTCCAAACTTTTCCGTTAATGGCACCCGTGCCTGTCCTGTACTTCATTAAGAATGTACTAGAAGGCATATGGGTACCTGTCCCCATTGCGTTTTGATTTTGATTTGAAAGTGTAACCTGATGCGAAGCACCCTTGGTCACAGAAATTGTGTAATTACCGTTGCTCGCGGGAACTTCGTAGAAGTTGAACGCTCCCGTGCTTGTTGAAGTAGCGGTAAGGCTCAAACTTGCGCCCGTTACGGTCGATCCCGTAAGCGTTACCGTTGCTCCACTAATTGCATTTGTATCCCCGGCATCCTGAGTTCCGTCTCCGTCTTCGTCCCAGAGTACCAATCCGCTCATTGTTCCATACCAGCTGTATCCGTAGTTGATTGTAAGTGTTGATCCAGTTTCAACTATGTTTCCTCCTGAACTTGTGAAGTTTGTATTCCTGTATCCCGCAGAAACCGTAGCTCCGCTTATTGCTACTGTGTATCCTGAGGTATCGCTTCTGTAAACCGGTGAGAGTGTGTATGAACCGGATGAGGAAGCAGTAGATCCTGTAATCGTAAGGGCGGCTCCGGTGATTGTATTTCCTGTCAATTCTATAACAACACTCGTCAAGCCTGATGTTTCACCTGCATCTTTAACGCCGTCGTAATCCTTGTCGAACCAAACATTACCAAGTATATCTCCGGTTCCTGTGAAGTAACCAAACAGCCAGTTTGTATTGTTATCACTATCTGTTGATCCGCTTGGGGTAAGAAGAGCACCCCCTGTTGCGTCATTATCAGTTACATCCAGTAATTGAAGATCCTGCGTACCCGCACTTGCGTCCAGAATAAGTTTAGAAGCACTTCCTGACTTTGTAGTTGTAAGTGTAAGTAAGTTTGCAGATGCTCCCTTAAGCGTAAGCGCTCCGCTAACTGACTGGCGCGAGGTGTAGTCAAATGTAAGAGTATCGGTGGATGAACCTGTTGAAGTTAAATTCCAGAAGATACTTGAACCACTAATTGTCTGATTTACTCCATCAAAGTTAACAGTCCCTCCTCCGTCATGGCTAAAGTCTCCCATGTTAAGCCAGTTTCCGCTCATTGTAATACTTCCAGAACTTACGAGGTTTCCTGTGTAGTTCTTGAAGTCGCCTGAGATATCAAGAGAAGCTCCAAGGTTGTAGTAGCCTGAGCCGGTTGATGGATTTCCGTTTGCAAGATTCTCAACCTCAGAGGCGCTTAGGGCTCTGTTATAGATACGCTCATCATCAATTAATCCATTGAAATATTGGGCCCCTCCTCCACCAGCCGCCTTACTGAATGTAAGTACTTTTGCTCTTGTGGTATTTGCACTGCCTATGTCGTGAGTATCGTCTAATGTACCGTTTACATAACCTCTTGCATATTGTCCATCATAAGTAACTGCAACATGATTCCAGCCAGTATTTCTTAGATCTGATGCGCCATGTACTCTAAATGCAGATGTTCCACCGATGGAAGATCCGAGTTTTCCATTTGCAAGAAACATTTGATATCCAGTCTCAGCGTACCCACCCTTACTGCTAATAGAATCATATGCTGTTGCTCCAATTGGTTTCACCCATGCCGCAAGTGTCATATTACCGCCTACTCCAAAGTTCAATGCGGCATTATCTGCAACCTCCACATAATCATCACTCCCATCAAAATCAAGAGCATAGGCATTGTACCCCTCGACTTCGCTCGGGGTGTCGGTCGACCACGTGGGGTCTCCCTCCAGAGTTCCATCATTACTATTAGCACTCGAATCCCTCGCAACCGTCCCCGCACCCTCATCAAACTTCCAGTAACCTACTAGTCCGTTATCGATTGTAATATTATTAAATGAAGAAGATCCGGAAAGAGTATGAGAAGCAGTTGAATCACCGGTTCCGGTTAGAATGACTGTTCCTGCCCTTGCATTAAATGTCCCTCCTCCAAATTCCTTCCAGTCTCCGCTTACATTCATATCATAGTTGGAAGCTGAAACGTCAAGCGTTCCTCCGGAAAGGATAACAGAACCGGAGATCCCCAGAGGAGCGCCCAATAATACCGTTCCCGTGAAAGACTGCCCGAGTTTTAGGCCGGCAATTGTTTCCGTGAATCCGCTGTCCCTGTCCGCATCTGTCTGTCCGGTGCCATCGAATATCAGAATATCACCCGATCCCGGCACGCCGTCGCTGCACCAGTTTTCGGCCGTACTCCAGTTGTCATCCGAGCCTTCTGCGTCCCATCTGGCAAATGCTGTGTAATTCACGGTAATATCATCCAGAACAGCTGTAACCGATCCGCTTGAGGTGAAGTTGATGCGGTAATAGAAGTTCGATCCGTTCCATCCCAGATCCGACAAGCTGATTGTTTTATTTGTTCCGGTAACAAGCGTCCCCGAAGCATTCAGAGTACCTCCGGAACTGTACCATGCGGAACTGTCCTGACTAAACTGAATGAAGGCGTTTGCTCCGGCGGGTTTCGCGGATAGATTGTAAGTAAGGCTGTCTATACTCTTTACGCAGGTGCTGGCCAGAAGGTTAGTCGAGATCAGATAAGCAGATGGATAGTACTCCCTGATAACCATACTTGTTCCCTCCGACCAGCTCGAATAATTGCCATCCGTGTAACGCACGCGCCAGTAATAAGTATTGCCGATTATAAAGTCTGTTTCGCCCGCAAGTTCGTTTGCGAATGTTCCGTTTGTTGAATTGGCTGTTACAGAAGTTTCCGCCGATCCCGATGTCCTTGTCCATACGGGAGATGAGAAATCGCTGTCATCGTCTATCTCCCATTGCGTATCCGTATGAGTATCGCTTTCATCATCGGAATAAGCTGAAGTTGTAAGATCTGGTATTACTTCCGCATCTCCTCCTTCGGCGGGAGTTGTGTTCGAGGGCTTATCCGGCGGACTGTTCGCACCGGATGTGTAAGTCAGGCTTACATCATCCAGAACCGGAGTAAACGCTCCGCTGGAAGCGAACCTTGCTTTATAATAGAAGTCGTCTCCCGCCCACTGCAATCCGGACAAATCAATAGACTGCGTATCTCCCTCAACCGCCGCGTCCCATCCGTCCGGAGTATTTGAAGAGTTGTACCAATTGGAGTTATCATTAGAGAACTGGAACTTAAGCCCCGCGCCCGTTGGAATAGCGGATGCCGTATATCCAAAGCTGTCTATTGTTTCCACGGTTTCGCCTGATGGAAGGTTATTGGAGATCAGATAAGCATTCGGGGTGTAATAATTGCTGAAAGACCAGTTCGTATTATTCCCGCTGTCGGTGTAATCCGATGCCGTAAGAGTGGTTCCTCCGGTCGCGTTAGAGTCCTGCACATCCAGATATTCCATATCCTGCGTACCAACGCTCGCATCCAAAAGCAATCTAAATCCGCTTCCGGCTTTGGTTGACCTGAGGCTGAGCAAATTCGAAGCTGCTCCTTGTAATACAAGAGAACCACTAATACTTTGACGCGCTGTGTAATCGAACGTCAAAGTATCAGCAGTTGATCCTGTGCTCTGTAGCTTCCAGAACACGGTTGATCCCGAAATTGTCTGTTCACCTCCATCAAACAGAACTGTTCCACTTCCATCATGTGTAAAGTCACCGACATTCAGCCAGTTTCCACTCATTGTTATTGAGCCGCTTGAGACCAGATTTCCTGTGTAGTTCGCGAAGTCTCCGGCGATATCGAGAGATGCGCCGAGGGTGTAGTATCCTGAACCGGTGCTCGGATTCCCAGCGGCGAGCAGGGCCACTTCGCTTGCCGATAGTGCCCTGTTGTAGATGCGGACGTCGTCGATGAGGCCGTCGAAGTATAATAAGGTTGGTGAAGCCCAATCTCTCCTTCCAATACTGCCCTTATCAATATCATTAACAGAATTAAACCATTTTTGAGTTGAGGAGTCGCCATTAACATACGTTAAACTTGTAATTTGATTGCCATCTACATATATAGCATTCCCTGATGAATCTACAGCTACAACAATATAATGCCAATCACTGTCATGATAAGTTGTATTTGTGTAGACATAAAGTTGAGATCCTGCCTCAGCTATACGGAGAATTACTCTCCCCGTTGTTGCAGTATAAATATCAAAATTACTATTAGCATCACCGCTATCAGAAAAAGATACCACCCTATTGCTACTAGTCTGCGGAATGTATTTTAACCATAAACTAATTGCCCCTTCTGTATCAGATTGTATGTCCCCAACAGCTGAACCAACATCCACATAATCATCACTCCCATCAAAATCAAGAGCATACGGATTATGGAAAGTAGTAGTTCCGGTACCTCCACCAAGGCTTACCCATCCCGTTCCGGTGGCACTAAAGTTAGTCAAAGTACCATCATTACTATTTATACTTGAATCCCTCGCAACCGTTCCCGCCCCCTCATCAAACTTCCAATAACCTACTAATCCATTGTCGAAGGTCAAATCGTTAACACCTGTGTTTTCGTAAATCGTCTTCTGCTCCGCCTCGTCCGGTGTTCCATCAAATGTGATTGATCCTGTTCCCGCATTAAACTGTCCGCCGTAGTTAAGCCACGATCCGGAGACTGTAACCGCATGTCCTCCAGGATTAATTCCTCCGGTGTACATGCTCATGTCTCCGTTGATATCGAGGGCGGAGCCAAGGCTGTAAACCCCGCTTCCTG
>CAZDKL010000012.1:11068-40797 GCA_964506185.1 uncultured Candidatus Peribacteria bacterium | reverse complement strand
GGATTGGCAGTTGGATCTTTATAGAAAAGTTTGTGATGAGTTGTACTTATATTTGAAATCTACAATTTATGAAGATTCGGAGGAGTTTACAGAAGAAATGGTAAAAGAATTGGTTAAGCCTGTACCTGCGCTTGGTACAAAATTGGATTTTAAGAATAATGTTGATTGTCTGTTTGTTTTTCATGAACTTTATGCATATTTAGGAAACACAGAAGGTGAAAATCATAAAAGTCCAAGCCAAAAAGAAGCATATGAATCTACATATTGGGATCCACAATTTGATACAGTAGTAACAATTGACTGTACTGTCAGTCTGGATCACAAAAATGCAAATAGAAACAAAGCAGATATAATTTCATCCAAAACAGCTTCGATTTCAAATCCATATTTAAAAAGAAGGGGAGAAGAACCAATAACTGAAATTAGAGGCGGATTTTCTTATGAGGATAGAATGCAGGCTCTTGCAGAAAGAATAGTTGATGCGTACCAAAAAAAGAGCGGACTGAAGGGAAATTTTAAACTGCCTCATGTTTATAATCCGGAAGTCGAGTCCGCAAGTAGAATTCAGGAAGACCGAAAAAGAACTAATGCGGAAATACAAGAGGCTGCTAGCGCAAGAAAAGCGCGAGAACAGCGAAAGAAAGAAAAACGCAAAAAACAATCAGAGGATGCAAAAGCAAAGAAGAAAGCTAGAAAGCAGGCGGCATGAATAAAAGGCTAGTTATTGATTTGTCTCTCCTTTGCTGTAACACAGTTCCTGATTAAGCTTGCTACAGTCATTGGTCCTACGCCACCTGGAACTGGTGTGATGGCGGATGCCTTCTTTTCGATTGTTTCAAAATCAACGTCACCACATAGTCCATCATCAGTCCTGTTCACTCCAACATCAATCACAACGACTCCGTCCTTGACCATGTCAGCAGTAATTAGCTTAGGTTTCCCTACAGCTGCTATAAGTATGTCAGCCTGCTTAATGACAGCAGCAAGGTCAGGAGTTTTGCTATGGCAAACACTGACGGTTGCTCCTCGATTAAGAAGCATGATCGCGATTGGCTTTCCGACTATATTGCTTCGTCCCACAACAACAGCATGTTTTCCTTCAACCGGAATATTGTAATGCTCAAGCATTCGAATAATTCCTGATGGGGTGGCAGGAGGAAGATGCTCGTACTCAGCGGAAAGAAACATCTTGCCCAGGTTATAAGCACCGAATCCGTCCGCATCTTTGTGCGGTTCAATTGCACGAGTAATCTGAGGAACTTTATTGTTAAGATGATCAGGCAATGGTACTTGAACTATAAATCCGCTAACGTCATCGTCTTTGTTTAGTCCGTCAATCTTCTTCAACAATTCTTCGTAAGAAGTGTCTGCAGGAAGATGAACATGTTCCGATCTTAATCCCACTTTTTCACAGCTCTTGAATTTTTGTTTTATATAGCTTGCGCTCGCAGGGTCTTCTCCAACTTGCACGATCACGAGTTTCGGATCCAGTTTTTTAACCTTTGGCATCAGTTCCTCCAGAAGTGCATCTGCTGCTTCTCTGCCGGAAAGTAATAAAACTGACATGAATTAATTATAGATCTAGAAGGGTGGTGTGGGCTAGAGAAATATTGAGAAAGTGAAAAGTGAAAAGTTAATAGTGAAAAGTGTATTTATAATAACTTTTAACTCTTCACTTTTAACTTTTAACTAATATCTTTAATTTCTCAGATGCAATTCTATATATCTCTCCAGCGACCTCCTCCTTTTCCCCGCTGGTATCAACAACAATTATTGACGGATCTTCCTCTGCCATTTTTTGATAGTTCTCATAAACTTTCATTTGAAGCTCATTGTTTTCAAGTGCGTCATGTTCTTCCCTTCTGCCCATTCGTCTTTTGCAAACTTCAAATGGTGGAAGGAAGAAGAAAGTCAGGTCAGATCGTATAAAATCTTTGTTCAGGCTTTTTAGCCACTGTTCCTCAAGTCCCTGGGCTTGCCCGTAACAAATTGTGGAGTGAAAATATCGATCAGAAATAACTACTGATTCTTGTTTGAGAGCAGGTTCAATAACCTCAGAAATATGCCACTCTCGGTCTTTGACAAATAACTTCTGAAGTTCATCGGGAGGAATATCATCATGGGATTTGAGTTTCTTTCGGATTGCGGATCCAATTGGTCCATCAGTCGGCTCGAAAGTTGAAATAACAGGCAACTTTTCTTTCAAAAGGCGGTTGAAAAGCAGTTTTGCGTGAAGCGATGTCCCGCTTCCGTCAGGGCCTTCGAATACTATGAATGGCGGCATACTGGGGAGTACTGTAGCGTAATTGAGTATCAAGTTGTAGTTTTATTGACTATTATAGCCTGTGTCATCTATTACAATTCAAATTGGCGCAGAATTCTGCTATAATTAGTGGATTTATTGAACCTAATGTCAGTTAAAACAATATTCACGGCTCCCGGCACTGTAAGCAGAGTGCTAGCAGAATTTCTCTCGTGGTATTTCCTGGAGATGCCCATAACAATATTAAAAACTGCTAAAAGATATATATTAACTTTCAATGAGATATTTTCATTTATATTCCTGATAAGAACCTTTATATCTCCCTGGAAAAGTATAACCGACAAATATCCCGAGAAAGGATTTAACATTGGAATTATTGCTCAGGCCTTTACTTTGAACATGACTTCTAGAGTTATTGGGATAATTTTCAGAAGCATTGCTTTCTTAATCGGGGTTACAGTGGAGTTAACTGTGCTGACAATATTTATTTCTGTATTTACGGTTTGGGTATTCTTCCCGCTCCTTCTGATTGCAGATATTTTTTATTTAATTGGTAGTTTATCGTGAATCAAAAACCACTCGATATAACCGGCACGCACCTAGCAACAGGGAGAGTCCTGATGAAAATATTTTACGGATATCTCGCGTTTATGATTTATACAATCATTGCCGTGTTGATGGGAGTGATGATTTGGATGACTGGAGGACTCCCCCCGCTAACACTTGCTTGCGCACTATTCTTCTTACCGATATTTGCATTTCACATGTTTTTGGAACAGGCATTCTTAAGAAGAGGTCAAAAAGTTAGATGGAATACACATGAAGCTGAAAACCTTTCATATGCCATAGTTCGCAGGGTTCCTGATATGTCAAAAATTACTCTGTTGGATTTGGTTGTAGCATCCATTACAAGCCCGGTTGGAAGTTACATTGTAAAAGAGATGGGCAAAGATCCAGATGAATTTCTAAAGAAATCTAAGTTGCTTGTAGAAGCCTCGAATGTTCCGGACATTGAAGAGTTTGTTAAGAAAGGGTATCTTGCTATGAAGGAGTGGAACCGTTCCAGAATAGATTCGGGAGTAATATTAGGAATGCTGTTCAGAGATGATCAGGGATTCCGTGAGGAGTTGTTTGAATCTGATCTGGAATTTGATGATGTGCTTGCAATACTTAAGTGGGAAAGTTTCCACAGAAAGTTTGAACACAAGGATCCATTCTGGTCTACTAACGGATTGCTTAGAGCTTTTGGAGGAGTTGGAAGATCATGGGTTATGGGATACACGGATGAGTTGGATAGGCTTACAGACGATTTAAGTGAGCATGTTCTTTGGTCAGCAGAGCGCCATGTTCGTATTCATGCAGATGAGCAAAAACAGGCGATTCGCATTATTAACAAATCCAATCTTCATGATTTGCTGATAATGGGTCCGGTTGGTGTTGGAAAGAAAACACTTGTTGAAAATATTGCGTATGCAATTCGCAGGGAGGAACGAGACGAATCTAAAGCATATTCAAGAGTGTTAATGCTTAAGACGGCTGAACTTCTTTCCGGTACTGCAAACCCCGATGCATTCCTTCTGCATGCTTTAAATGACGCAAAGAAGTCAGGAAGATTTATTTTGGTAATTCAGGATCTTGCATTAATGCTAAAGTCAGGAGGAGAAAATATCCGTGGAATACTTTCAAAATTCATCAGAGAAAAAGCTGTACAGCTGATTGGAATTATCAGCACGGAGGATTATCACAGTTATCTAAAGAATGATCCTGCACTCGATCAGTATTTCGAAAAGATGATTATTGAGGAACCGAGCGAAGAAGAAACAGTATACGTTTTGATGGAACATACATTTAGATTGCAAAAAGAAATCGGAGTGCAGGTAACTTACAGTGCTCTTAAGAGCATCAAGAGGCTATCTGCAAGATATTTGCCTGGTATGTCTTTCCCGGGTAAAGCAGTTTCTGTATTGGAAGATGCAATGCTTCTTGCCAAAGAAAGAAAGGACAAATTTGTTAAAGAGAGCCACATAAGAGAGATCATTTCACAGAAAGGAAGAATTGATGTGACCGAGATGGATAAGGACGATAAAACGAGGGTTCTAAATCTTGCTCAGTCTCTTAAGAATAGAATTGTTGGACAGACCAAGGCAATAGATGCTCTTTCTGGAACTCTTAAACGTGCTGCTCTGGAAATTCATGAAGGGACTAGGCCACTGGGAACATTCTTGTTCCTAGGATCAACTGGTATTGGAAAAACTCATACTGCAAAAATTCTTGCTGATGAATACTTCGGATCTTCAGACAGTATGATTCGTTTGGACATGAATGAATATTCAACTCCGGATTCAGTTGCCGGAATCACAGGAGGCGGAAGCGGTAGCTTCCTTGCGCGACAAGTACATGACAAGCCGTTCTCTCTGATTCTTATGGACGAGATTGAGAAGGCACATCCAAATGTATTAAACCTCTTCCTGCAAATTCTCGATGAAGGTTTGCTTATCGATCACAGTGGAGGTAAGACTGACTTTAGAAATACTATAATTATTGCAACGTCAAATGCAGGCGCACTCTTTGTTCGTGATGCAACTATTAAAGGAGTTAAGGTTGATACAGATGAATTTAAACAAAGTCTGATTGATCATATCCTTAAAGCTGGCGGATTCTCTCCGGAGTTCATGAACCGCTTTGATGAGGTAATCCTCTTTAATCCTCTTGGCAAAGATGAGGCGAAGCAAGTTGCTATCTTGATGCTCGATAGCATTGTTCGCGAGATGAAAGAGAAGAGGGGAATCACACTCAAGCTCGATGAAGAAGTTCTCAATGATTTAGTTGAAAAAGGCTACAGCGCGGAATTTGGAGCGCGTGAAATGCGCAGAACAATCATGGAATGCATAGAGAACCGACTTGCGGATTACATGCTGCAGAATGAAGTTAAGAGGGGAGAGGAGATAGTGCTAAAAAAGGATAATGGTGGTGATTAGTGTGTTGGGGGTCAGAAGTGTTTAGATATATGTCAGTTAGTGAGTCCTTGGGAGTCACGAGTAATGGGTCATGAGTCACGCGACTCGCGACTCTTGACCCCCAACAGTTCTAAAATGAATCGAACCAATTTATCGGTCTCACATCATTCCGCCCATTCCTCCCATGCCACCATCTGGCATTGCGGGCATTGCAGGTTCTTCTTTTGGAATGTCTGTGATTGCAACCTCAAGCGTCAAGAACATTGATGCGACTGAGGCGGCATTCTCCAGTGCTGAGCGAGTTACTTTCTTTGGATCGATTACCATTGCCTTTACCAGATCTTCGTACTTGTCAGTTAGTACATTGTAGCCTTCGTTGCCTTTTGCCTTCTTAACTTTATCCAGAACAACGTCGCCTGCCACTCCTGCATTTTCTGCAATAGTTCTAGTTGGTGCACTAAGTGCATTCTTAACAATATCAACTCCAATAGCTTCATCTTCGTCATCAGTCTTCACTTTATCCAAAGCACAAAGAGCTCGTATGTAAGCTGTACCTCCTCCGGGAACTATTCCTTCCTCGGCTGCGGCACGTGTTGCCTGAAGAGCATCTTCTACTCTGTGCTGCTTTTCTTTCTGCTCAACTTCTGTTGCGGCTCCTACTTTGATTACTGCAACTCCACCGGAAAGCTTAGCCAATCTCTCCTGCAGTTTCTCCCTATCAAAGTCAGATGAAGTTTTATCAAGTGCTGACTTAATCTCTCCAATTCGAGATTCAATGTCATCCTTGTTTCCACCGCCATCGATGATAAGAGCATTATCCTTGTCAGCAACCACTCTTCTCGCTTTTCCAAGGTCTTCTACCGTTGCATTCTCTAGCTTCAAGCCAACTTCTTCGGAAATAACTCTTCCACCCGTAAGTGCTGCTATGTCCTTGAGCATGTCTTTTCTTCTGTCGCCGAATGCAGGAGCTTTTATTGCAAGAGCCGAGAAAGTTCCTCTCAGCTTATTAACAACTAGTGTGGCCAGTGCTTCTCCTTCTACATTTTCTGCAATGATCACGATCTCCTTCTTTCCTTTTTGTGCGAGTCCTTCGAGCAGAGGAAGAATATCCTGAATTGATCCGATCTTGCTATCTGTGATAAGAATATAAGGGTCTTCGAAAACCGCCTCCATTTTGGAAGTATCTGTCACGAAGTAAGGAGAAATGTATCCGTTATCAAACTGCATTCCTTCCACATACTCCTTTTCAAGTCCGAGTGTTTGTCCTGCTTCAACAGTCACAACTCCGTCTTTGCCTGCTTGTTCAATAACTTCTGCAATTGTATCTCCAACCTCAGGATCTTGTGCCGAGATGTTTGCCACTGCTGCATACTCCTCCTTCTTGGAAACGTCTTTCTTCATATCCTCAAGCTGATCAACAATTGCTTTTACAGCTTTGTCGATCCCACGCTTCATGGAAATTGCGTTCACTCCGGAGCTTACGTGCTTAAGTCCTTCTTCCATTATTGCGTGCGCAAGCACTGTTGCAGTTGTTGTTCCGTCTCCTGCTGCATCATTAGTTTTAGTTGCAGCTTCGCGTACAAGTTGAGCACCTGTGTTTTCAAAAGGATCTTCTAGCTCAACTTCCCTCGCGACAGAAACTCCATCTTTAGTCACGGTAGGACCACCGAATTTCTTTTCGATTACAGCATTTCTTCCTTTAGGTCCCATTGTTGATTTCACTGCGTTTGTAAGTTGAATGACTCCAGCAAAGATTTTTTCGCGGGCCTCGGTTGAAAATAAGAGTTGTTTAGACATGATAGAAAAATGGTAATTAGTAATAAATTAAAATTAGACTACTTTTCCAAGAACTGAGTCTAAGTGAAGGACTTTGACTTCGATGTCTTTTCCTTCTTCTGATTTGAGCTTAACGTCGTCTCCTGCATATTTTCCGAAGAGGACCTTGTCGCCTACTTTAAGGAAGGCAGAAGGGTCGGCGCAGTCTTTGCCTACTCCTCCTTTTCCAATGGCAATGACTACTCCCTCAGAAGGCTTCTCTTTATTAGCGGTATCAGGGATAACAATTCCGGAAGCAGTAACTTCCTCAGCTTCCAAGGGCATTATCACCACTCGGTCGCCTAAAGGCTCAATTTTTACTGCGAGTTTAGGTACATCAGACATAATAAAATGGGGTTAACTAGCAGTCGGCATTTTAGAGTGCTAATTGCAGGAGTCAAGTAATTAAGAAAAATCTGTAGGTTTTTTGGGAAATTGCTAAACTCAAAAAGTTGTGGTCTGATTATGTAAGGAGAGAATCATGATTAGAAAGCCTCACCCGACCGAACTTGTTGTGATCGCAGCTGTCATTGCCATCGCGGTGATGATACTTACGAGCTGGCTCCGAGGATGAGGAGCAAAACCGCAATCGAAGATCCGTTGCCATTGGAAGGCGGCGGATTTTTCTTTGTGTAAATTCTTGAGCATTGGTCGATTCAGGCATAGTATTTGCTTCCTGTCCGCTTGGCGCGGTTGGGGAAAGCGTTGTTTAGAGTTCGATACTTCAAATCACCGGGAGGTGAATGATGGACGCAAAGTATATCCCAATTTGGGTTATAATCCTTCTTGGATTAAGCCTTTGGCAAATACTTTCAGGTATCATGAGGCTGATGTCTGTGGGCTTGAGTTTGGAGCAAGCGTTGTATTTGTGTCTGACATTTTTCCTGGTGGCCTTCCTGCTAATTGCAGTTGTGGTCAACACATACAGGGCTTTGTTAGCATTACCATGGTTTTCGAAAGATCAAACGTGAAGGAGAAAGACCGATGCAAGTCAAAAGTAGAATCAGACTGTTCGTTTGGAGTTTCGTGGCCGTTCTGACTGTTTGCGTGCTTGTTGTGGTAGTGCGTTTAACGCACGAACCCGAGCCGACCAATTTCCTGTCCGATCCGCCGGTGGAATTGGAATCGGTGGTACTGGAATAGGTAGGGCGAGGATTCAGAGAAAGGAGAAAGACTGATGAAGGTTCCAAGGAGCATCGTACTGACCGTCTTGAGTTTCGTGATCATTCTGTTCATTTGCCTGTTCGTTGTGGCAGTGTGCGGTGCACAAGAAGGCGAGAAGACGGAGATCGAGCTGAGGAATCTCGAAACCGGCAATTTGAGAACGGCTGGTTTGGGCGGACTCAAGATTTTCGAACCCGGTCTTATACTGGGGGAGAAGAAGGAGCTGTCTCCAATCGAAGCTCTTGTGGCCAAGCTGACCTTCCTTGCTGTGTGCGTCTTCTTGGCTACATTGTGGTGGTTTGCTCCGGTCAGCAGTTCACACACCGATGATCGGGAGCGGAGGACTAGGAAGGACGAGTGATTCGCGAGTTTGAAGAGGAAACAGCGCGACAAAAACCCACCGTGTCGGTGGGTTTTTTGTATGCTTAAAGATTGCTCTGGGTAAGTCAAAATGATACCTTCGGTTCCTTTTGACCATTCAAATCATCTTGCCTCTTCCATGCTCTGGTCAGCCTTGGAGGTTGGCCGGTGCTGTGCAAGAGGTCACGGACACGAAAGGAGTTGACCCATGCGTTACGTTACGACGGTTCTCGTTTTGTTGGTGGTTTGCGCTCAGGACGAGTGCAAGGGACAGGCTCAAGGAAAGTCGGTTCAGGTTCGGAAGGTCTTCAGCTATCAGGCCAGCATCCAGTACCCGCTGTCTCTGGAGGACAGCAACAACATTTCGGTACAGGACACAGCCGCGATCATGCGAGCTTCCACGGGCAAGGAGCGGGACGTCGCCAAGAAGGAGGCCCGGCAGTTCCTCAGGGAGAACAAGAAGACTCAGAGAATGGTTCTCCTGAACCTGATGCTCGGGCAGATGTTTCAGGGAGCTGAGCACGAGGCGCGTCTCGACGCGCACGAGCAGCACATCGAGTTTCACTGCCAGCTCATCAACGCTCTGCGGGCGATTTTCGGATCTGGTCGGCTGGACAGAGGGCCACGCAGAGGGGGCATCATGACGATCCCCTTTGAGTTGAAGCCCAAGCAACCGTGAGTTGTGGGGGGCGGGGAAATGGCCAAAGCACAAGAGACCCCGTGGCGCGTATCGTCGCGGGGTTTTCTTTATATAAAAAAATTAAGCAGACTGGCCTAGGTTTGCGAGTAATCTTTTTGCAGCTTGTCCTTGGTTGCACAGAGCAATAAGTTTTGGCCCTTCCATAGGACTTTCGTGGAGTCTTGCCGCAATCTCTTCATACCTTTCCCGACATTCATCAATTTTTGTCCGCAGTTCGGCCTCAGGTTTATTGCCCCAGTTTTCAGGTCTAACAAGCGCGGCGACAGTGCCTTCTTCAAAGATTTCATCAACGGCGTCATCAAATTCCAGGCATTACTTTATGCCTATAAAGGGATATGTCAATCTATTGCTAAATAAACTTAAGATAGGCTTACCGTCTATGAAAAAATCACTAATCACTCTCAGCACTATTTTACTTGTCAGTTGTGGCCAGTCCGAGACTCAGCAACCGGAAGCTAAAGGAACTCCATTTGCAAATGAAGAAGCTGGATTTAGTCTTACAATTCCGGAGGGAGTTGAGTTGTTGACGTCTGAACATATAGTTCCAAGTTCAACTGGAAGCATTGCACTAGCAGTCAGCGTTGAATCTGTTGATGAACTTGAAGAGGCAGGTTTGTATTCAAAAGGGATGGCAGAAGAAGTAATGAAGAATTTAGAAATAGGAGAGCTAGGTCCCGGATTAGATTTTGAAGAAGAGAAATCAGAAAAAATTGTTTCACTTGGTGCACTCAATGCAAGGGAGGGAATGATTTTTGCTAGGTTCGAAGTTTGTGATGTAACGTTCGAGAGAATCTTGGTTTTTTATCCAAAGAAGAATGAGAAGACATATCAGGTTGTAATTAATCTAAGCATGCCGGATGAAAAGATGATTGCCGCCTTCCCGGATTACTTCTACAAAGATTCTGATAACTGCGGAGAAGAGACTGTATGGATGCAACAGGCTGAGGGTGGAGAGAATATGAGGATATTCAGTAAGTTCCATCATTACGAAGTTCAAAAGAATGAGCATCCTTTGATTAAGGAATGGAATGGTGCGTTTGATGCAATAAAAGGAAGTATTAAGTTTGATTAGTAGTGCACTAAAGTCAACGAAGTTTGGACTAATCTTGAAGGTCGACCTTCGCTCCTGATGACCTGCCAGCCGTAGTCGCAGCGACTTTGTCGTTTGTTGAGCGATTGAGTTCAGGAGGCTACGGTCGACAGCCTGCGCTGCGCGTAGGCTGGTGCCGACGGAGAGACTTGAACTCTCACAGGATTGCTCCTACACGCTTCTGAAGCGTGCGCGTCTACCATTCCGCCACGTCGGCTTATTAACTAATTCTATTATCCATATTCAATTATCAATTATCAATTATTTAGTTTAATTACTCTTAGATACATTTGATCCATCTTGCTGTAAAATGACAATATATGGAAGACCCTCTTCCAAAACGCTTACGTACAATTGTTAATAAAGTTTCGGCTTGGCCATGGGTCAAAATCTGCGAAAGGTCAGTTTTAGGCTTCTTGGTGTTTGCATTGCTTTGGAAAGGGGGTAAGAGCTTGGAGGCGACGTGGTTGCTGACGATTCTTGCGTGGCTTTGCACTTATGTTTATTGGGCAGGTCAAAAAAAGAAGAAGGAAGAAGACCCAGTGCCGGCGAGTGTGTGGATTCTTCTGATGCTTTTTGTTGCGTGGACTATCGCAAGTTTTGCTGTTTCCTCAACAGTTAATTACGGATTAGATGAAGTGTTTAGGACTGCAAGCTTTGCACTGATATTCCTTTGGGCAGTCAGATTTACTAGTGGCAACGAAGGAAAAGCATTCTTGAAGAACTTGATCAAGTTTGTAGTTATTGGAACTCTGATCGCAGGCTTGATTGGATTATTCGTTTATATCTTCCAGCCTGTAAATAGATTTGTCGGAACTTTCTTTGATTACAGATTCCATACAGACTACTGGCCTAACTCCTGGGCGGATTGGCTTTTGATTGCATGGCCTCTGGTTGCGTATTGGGCAGTCGGGAGCAAAAAGCAAATTCAAGTTTTACTCAGGTCGCTTGTACTTGGATTAGTTGTAGGGTTTTTGTTCCTTAGTTATTCGCGCGGAGCAATTATTGCGTTTTCCGGACAACTTGTGTTGTGGGGTCTTTGGACATTTCTCAAACATTGGAAAAAAGAAACGTTTGATTGGAGGAATGCCTCTTTGCATGCTGGAGTCATATTGGTTTCTTTTGTATTTATATTTTCATCTGCAAACATAGTCCGCTCGCAACTTTTCCCCGTACAGCAAATTTCAGAAAAGGTTACATTCACTGCTGCGGAGGGGTCATCATCAGTTTCGGAAAGATCAGATTTTTGGAAGCAGTCGTTGTTCTTGTCGCTTAAAAAACCGGTCTTCGGTTGGGGGCCATATAGCTTCCGTTTTGTGCAGCCGCGTCTACAAACAAGTGTTCGTGCGACTTCTGATCATCCTCACAATGTAATTCTTAAGCTGGCAATGGAGAGGGGACTGATTGCTGCGATTCTTTTCATAAGTATTTTAATAACGATTCTTTATTCGTCTGCTCATAGAATTGCGGTTAAACCAAAAGCTCCCATATTAGGATTCTCTCTTATTGCTGTTGCAGGTCTTTTGTCACATAGTTTGATTGATTACAACTTACAGTTTGTATCTGTTTCTTTGTTGTTTTGGTTATTACTTGCGGTACTAATGTCTGAAAGCAAACTAAAAAAGAGTGCTGTATTGAATAAGAAAGTAGTACGACTATTTGAGGTAATGCTAGCCTCAACTGTACTCGTAGTAGCTGTAATAGAAGCGGAAGGAATTGTAATATCTTCGGTTGGCAGACACCTTGAAGCTAGAGGAGAAGTTGAACGTGCTCTGCTTTGGTACGACAAGGCAAATCCTCAGATAATTAGCAGAGATATGCACCTTAGTCGTGCAAATATATTGTACGGACAAAAGAGCTTTGCAGAGGCACAAAGTGCACTTGAGGATTACATGAAAGTAAATAGTGAGGACTATCGTGCATGGAAGATGAGAGGGGATATATTCCGTTCTCAGAGGGAGGTAGACAGCGCACTTGAGTCATACGAAAAGGCTCTTTCATTTGGAGGTAGATTTAATGATTTCGGCATTACCAGATCAAAAACAGAGCTAATGGTAGATTCGAAGAAATGGGATGACTTAAGCTTAATAAAGGAAGATACGATTGCTTTAATGAAGACGTACACTGACGCTATCGAGAACAACACTCACTTTGTTGCTTTGTCTCCAAATGTAGAGGATGTAATAGATTTGGCGAATCGATTCTCTCTTATATATACAAGAAGAGAGCGTCCGATGTTTGAGGTACTTGCCGCTCGTGCAGATCATCATTCGCAGGTTGAACGTGCAAGGATAGAAGCACGGTCTCCTGGCTACTTGTGGTAGTCTGAAATCCGAAAACCGAAACACGAAACAAATAAAAAATCCGAAATTTAAAATAAGAAAATGTGTAGTTATAAATAAAATATTTTGGAATTTAGGGTTTGTTTCGCATTTCGTGTTTCGTGCTTAACTTTTGTGTTGTACAATTCGGAACCCATGAGATACTTAACAGCGATATTATTACCATTATTATTCATAAGTTGTAGTAAGCCTGACTCAGTCAAACTCGCTAATCAGTCTATTGGTGATGAAGCTTACCAATACTATATGCCCGGAGAAAAAGGAATAGTACATCCAAAGCATGGAAAAGAAATTTGGTTTGCGTATGGAGCAATGCAGGGAACAGAAGACACTCCTGCTAATGGAGTTGTACAGGGTTATGTTTATGAAGATGGAACTAATGTGATCACAATGCAGTTGAACGTAATGCCGGCAAGGGAAGGCTCTTTTTATGAGGCATGGCTCATAGGTCAGGACGACACTGAGCCGATACCAGCAGGACACTTAAAGAATCATTTTGGCGACGCCAGGCATCAGTTGCAGTTTAAGACAGACAAAGACATTAAGGAGTTTAAGCTGGTTCATGTGACACTTGAGCTGGACGATGGGAATCCTCAGATGTCGCAGGGGCTGGTTGCTGAGGGGACTCTTCGTCAGGTGAAACGTTAGCAGGTTTTGGAAATGGAAATGCAATGTGTTGCTCTCCACAAAACCTAGCAAGTATGTTGGTGCTTAAATCAACTCTGTCTGCTTTTAAAGAGTCTTGCGTAACACTCCCGCTCGCAACTTCTGCTCTCCATTTTTCAATAAGCGCAAGTAATGATTCGGAACTGCAACGCTCAGCGACACTATCGGAATTGCTACTTAACGTCGAAGTATTTGTTATAGAAGTGGATCCATTGTTTTGAACTTCTGTGAAACATGCCAAATGTGAATTTGTTGCACCGATAAGTAGTCTAAGTCTTGCTTCTGCTTCTGGATTATCGCCTACTTGGATTGTTTGTCTGTCCAAGGTTACAGGTGTCATTAATTCAGATTGTGTAGTCATTGGAGTAGTTGGTAAGGAAATACAAATACAAAAAAGCCCTCGGGAATTACGAGGGTGTGATTCAAGCTAAATCAAAAGCTCAAGCACCCTCAACCGGCGGACCAACAGGACGCTAGGGGAGAGCAGTTGAGGACGTAAGCTGTATTCACTGCCGAGAAGATATGCCCAATCATTTCGGAACACAAGACTATCCGATTGACGGGACGCTCATCACCATTACAAGTGCAAAGGAAGTGATGAGGACTGCATGAGCCCAAAAGAGCTCTAGTGGTATTTGGTGTGAAGTTTGTTTCACGATATTACTATAGATTAGCCATGGTTCATTAGGGACTTTACAGCTTGCTAAAGGGGTTTCTGGCTATACTTGACTAAATAATTTGTTCAACCTGAATCAGTCGAATTTTGAGTGGGTAAATTAGGGTTAGGGTTAGGGTGAGGGTTAGGGTTGGGGTGAGGGTTGGAAGTAAAGAAAAGCTGACATTCTAGTCATAATTTATGAACAAATTTTGTGTTCAGTTAGAAGCTCTTCAAGCCTGTTTTCTGGTTTATCTTGGGGTGAATCTAGCCTTTCTATAGCTAACTGGAAGGCTTTGTGAATTGCCTCAACTGCACACTCAACCGGGTTCTCGTTGCTTCCATCTGATGCCTCAATGTTAAAGTCTGGTGCATTAATTCTTACTAAACAATCCTTTCTTACTCGCTCTTCAGTTGCTGACAACTGTTTGCCATTTGCAAGTGCCTGGCTCATTTCGTATTTGCCAGGGAATGCAACCCTAATATCTAATTCACGAGGAAGTTGTGGACTTGATTTTCTGAATGAAGCGAATAAACGTCTAATAGACAATCGATGAGTGAAACCATTATTGTTAATCTTATCTGCAAGTAATCTATCAATTGATTGTGCATTCTCGGCTATGGCCTGCATTATTGGAGTGAATCTGATTCCATTAAGCTTTTCACTTGTATCTTTTCCTGCTGTCAAAAGGACAAATACTTCTTTGCCTCCGAATAGGGCCCTCATCCAGTTAACAGTACGTTTTTCATCAGTTTCATTGTCAATGGTGGGATGTGGATGAATGAAAGTGGGTTGATAATTAACTCCTTCAGGTCTTTGAGAGGCCTTGTATACATGCACGCGATTTGGATCTACTCGATGAGCATCGGAGTCCCTTTTGTCCTGTGATTCAACGATTTCTAGCATAATATTAAACAAAAACCCGCGGTTTGCGCGGGGTGTAATTAGATCAACAGTATTACCTCCTCGCGCTAGCGTGGGCTAATAATAATGCTGATAATGGTTGATCTGAGAATCATTTCTGCCGGCATATTAATCCAAATCAGTTAAGTGTCAAGTAATTGATGGTCGGGATGGCCGGACTTGAACCGGCGACCTCGTCGTCCCGAACGACGCACTCTAGCCAACTGAGCTACATCCCGACTTTCTCTATTATGATAAAGAATCGAGCAAATGGCTAGAGTGACGACTCATTTATTGCTCGTCCGCCAGGGCGGACTCGACAGCTAACTTAAGCTACATCCCGACTTTCTCTATTATGATAAAGAATCGAGCAAATGGCTAGAGTGACGACTCATTTATTGCTCGTCCGCCAGGGCGGACTCGACAGCTAACTTAAGCTACATCCCGACTTTCTCTATTATGATAAAGAATCGAACAAATAGTTATAGCGTATTGCTTTTTATTTGTCAGCAAATAGAATTAACCTTAAGTTCTCGCTCTTTTCACCATAGCAAACGTTTGATCGGCATCTGCGAAGTAGTAGATGGCACGAATTCACCTGCTAGCCCTTTGAAAGGGGGCTGTAAGATGGTAGAGAGGAGCGTGAGCAGAGCGAATGTTCGAATCTTCGTTTGTAACCTTCGATGGTAAGCCTCTGGCAACCTTCGTTGGTAAGTCTCGGATGAGATTCGTTTGAATGTCTCAAGCACGAAAGGTAAAGCTCATGAGACGGTTCATCGGTTTGTTGAGTCTGGCATGCCTGCTGGCAGTTCCAGTAGTCGAGAATGACGCTCTGGCATGCACGAAGAACGTGGAAGACGAAGCGGCGATCACTGTGGACAAGACTAGTGCCACGACCACGATCGCGAACGAGAAGAACGCGGACGCTAACCTGGATCGGGCAATGGCAACCGCGGCGACACAAGAGGCGACCAATGGGAAAACAAAGTCGAAGTTCCTGACGGTCGCGAATGCGGAAGCTCTGACGTGCAAGAAGGCGATCACGACGCAGACGGCATCGGTCGTAGAATTGGTCGCCATTACCCTCAACCCTAACCTTGACGCTCACAATACGGCCGCGCAGCTGGCCGCGAGCAGAAGCTGGAACGGAAACGAGGGCATCTTTTCGGATGAGATTGCACTGACAGCGGCCAACATCTCCGACCTGAGTGCAAACCGTCTGAGCAGTGGCGCCCAAGAGAAGGCCGTCGAGCAGGTAGTGCGGTGGACCAAAGCGCCAATGTCGGTCTACGCCATCGCCATCGGCTGACATCTCACGATGCTGATGCGAGAACCCAATCGGTTAACGGACCCGTCCGTTTGAATCGATGACCGGATACTTTGGCGAGTATCCTTGCAAACCCAAGACGCCCTGGCCACCTCGGTCGGGGCGTCTGTCTTAATATTAGCTTTTGGCTCTTGGCTTTTAGCTATTAGCTTCTGTGTGTGCCATATTAAACTCGCAAAAACGAAAGCTAATGAAGCTAAAAGCTAGAAGCTGATAGTTTATGGTATAATGTCTGGCATAATGCTTATTAGAATTCTCCCTTTAATATCTCTGTTTTTATTTGCCTGTACAGCCAATCAGGCTTTACGTTCAGAAACCATGCAAATATCAAGCTCAGCTTTTGAGCACACAGCATCAATTCCATCCAAGTACACTTGCGATGGGGATAATGTAAATCCGCCATTGGAATTTTCAGAAATCCCTGAAGGAACAACTAGTTTGGTTTTAATAATGGAGGATCCGGATGTTCCAAAGTCAATTCGAGAAGATGGTATGTGGGATCACTGGGTTGTGTTTAATATTCCAACATCAGTCACCAGTGTTGCAGAAAATTCTAATCCGGAAGGAGTGATGGGAAAGAATACAAGAGAAGAGAATAAATATGGAGGACCGTGCCCTCCCGACCGAGAGCATAGATACTTCTTTAAGCTGTTTGCCTTAGACTCAGATCTCGATTTGAAAGAAGGCGCAACCAAGGCACAAGTTGAGGAAGCGATGATTGGGCATGTATTGGAGGTTGCTCAGCTAATTGGAAGATATGAGCGGAGTAATTGACAATTGACAATGAACAATTGACAATTAGTCTAGATTTATAATTCCAATTACTTATATGAAATCTAAAACTCCAATTTTCGTTTTACTTGCTGTTGTTGTGCTTGCAGGCCTATGGGTCTGGAGTGGATACAATGGATTTGTAACAGGCAAAGAAAAAGTAGATGCGCAATGGGCGCAAGTCGAAACGCAGTATCAGCGCAGGGCTGACCTGATTCCAAATCTTGTAAACACGGTTAAAGGTGCTGCCGAGTTTGAGCAGGGAACCTTCACAGCAGTTACAGAAGCTAGAACCAAGTGGATGGGAGCAGGGGACAGAGGATCAAAGATCGATGCTGCACAAGGAATGGATAGCGCGCTTGCAAGACTCCTTCTTACTTTCGAAAACTATCCAGATCTTAAGGCCACGAAGGCTTATACGGATCTGATGGCTCAACTTGAGGGAGCAGAGAACCGTGTTGCTGTTGCAAGACGTGACTTCAATGAGACTGTCAGGGGCTTCAATGTAATGGTAAAGAGGTTCCCGGGATTGGTTCTTGCTCGCGTCTTTGGATTCGGACCGGAGAACTTCTTCGAGGCTGATAAGGGCAGTGAAGATGCTCCTAAAGTTGAATTCTAAGAAAACTAGCACTGATGAAAGCAATCAATTACCTCATAACAGGTCTGATACTTGTGAGCTTAACAAGCTCAGCTGAGGCATTCGAAGTTCCACCGAATGATGGATTTGTGACGGATACTGCAGGAATCTTGAGTGCTGATCAGGAAGCTAAGCTTGAAAAGACTCTTTTTACTTTTGCAAAGGAGACCACAAACCAGATTGCCATTCTGATTGTAGAGACACTGGAGGGAGAGCCAATTTCTGATGTAGCAGTTGATGTAGGTAGAAAATGGGGAGTGGGTCAGGAAAAATTTAATAATGGAATTTTGATTGTTATTGCCTATGCCGATCGAGAACTTTTCATTGCAACCGGTTACGGACTCGAAGGAGCTGTCCCGGATATTGTGGCTAAAGGAATTATTGATTCCGACATTACTCCGCATTTTAAGAATGGAAATTATTATGAAGGCATTGCTTCAGGTATAGATTCATTAAAAAAACATATAGGAGGTGAATACACTGCTGATCGTTTCAAGCATAAGAAATCAAATGGCGACAAGGGGCCGTTTATATTCTTTGTAATATTTTTCTTTGTTCAGTGGTTGATGGCAATTTTTGCAAGATCTAAGTCGTGGTGGCTTGGAGGAATTGTCGGAGCGATCGCGGGAATAATCTTGGTAATCATATATAGCTGGTGGATCTCGATTCCAATTCTTGCTGCGATTGGATTGATTCTGGATTACTTGGTTTCGCAGAATTACAAAAAGAAAAGGGGGAGAGCAAGTTGGTGGGCTGGAGGAGGTGGAGGTCGCGGGGGAAGCAGTGGGGGATTTGGTGGTTTCGGTGGCGGATCATTTGGAGGTGGGGGAGCGGGGGGTAGTTGGTAAACAACAATTAACAATTTACAATTTACAATTAACAATGAGAATTCGTGCAAGAGCAGATTTTGCTCTTAGATAAACAAAAAACTTAGTAATCTTGAAGTTTATGAGTCATATAGGTATTAATATTATATGTCTTCATCAAGTAATAATACGGCAAGAAGAAGCGCAGAAGTTCATCACAAATCGGACGAATTGCCTGGTACAACTCCAAATAGAGAACTGGTACAACTTCGATCAGAGAAAGTTTTAGCTCAATTGCGCGAAGAACGAAGAGTTGCGTTGGAAAATTCGGAATTGGCTATGCAAGGCTGGTCAGGGCTTTGATGGAAACTCGCCTTAGAACAAAAAATCAAAATCCAGCAAATTGATTTCAGAATTTGAGGTTTATAATGTCTTCATATGATTTCATCTCTAATTCTCGCATACTATTTGAATAACTTTGTCGGTCCTGGCACTCCGGCTCCACGGGTTAGGACTTACAGGGAAATAAGAACCGAGGAGCATCATGCTGCTCTTGATGTTGAAGTAATTCCTGTCGAAGGAGGATCAATTCCTCCTGGAGCAAGTAGAGTAGATGTTTTGAAGTTCAAAATGACTGCCGATTGTGATGGGCAAGATGTATCGCTTAAAACCATAACTCTAAAAAGAGAGGGGATGGGGAATTACAGAGACATAAGGAAAGTGTATGCAACACACGGAACTTATCGGCTAACTCCTGCACATTCAATGTCAAGAAGAGATGGAATTATCAGGCTTAGATTCAGGTCGTTTACAATTCCATCTTGCGAATCAAGAACAATTTCAATCAAGGCTGACTTTAGTGGCTCAGCTCAAACGTCGGGTGAACATAGATTTTCATTGCTTGGTCAAAACAGTGTGATGGCTTCGGCATCAAAAATCGTAGTACGTCCTTGGTCTACAGAATCTGATAGCGTCAAGGTCGAAGAGAAAGAAGCGGTTGAACCAAGGCCGAGAAGTGAAGCAGGATCGAAAGCCAGATGCAGAGAAGGTCGAGAGTATTACCCACGAGTGAGGTCATCTAACATTGCTTCAGAAGAATGTGTTAATGTCCCCAGTCCATCATTTAATATAAGCGGGGAAGAAGTTGGAAAGATAGAAGTGACTTATTTGCCGTTGCTGAGGAGAATTACGTATGGTCCGCGTAGAACAGTTGCCAGATTTTCGATAAAGGCAGATGAAAAACATGATCATCGCATTCATGCAATAACATTAACAAATGAGGGTACAGCTAGGAATTTTGATCTCCATAACCTTGTTTTACCGGGGAGCCGGGTAGTTTCATATATGTCCGGTGATAGGGTCAGAATAGTCTTTTCGCCTTCCTTAATTCTTAAGAAAAATCAGGAAAGGCTAATGACTATGAAGGCAGATATTCGCGCTAGCAGGAGAAGGACCATCAAATTTGTTATAGATGAACCAGCAGATATAGAGTCGTCGGTGATTAAAGGGCGTAGATGAGCTGTTGGGGGTCGCGGGTCAAAATTAAAGTTGTGATATATGCTGTTGAACTGATATCGGTCACTGGTCATGTGACCCGTGACCCGTGACCCCCAAAACGAATAAATCAAACTGGCAAGCTTCAGGCATCTGTGCCAAACTACTCCCCCATGAAAAGAATTTTATTAATTGTATTGGTTCCGATTTTTCTGACTTCTTGCGAACAAGTGGAGAAGTTGCCTGCAGATGAAGTTCTTAAAAGGTCTGCAGCTGCAAGCAAGGATCTAACATCTGCCAATTTCAATCTAAAAGGAACATATGCCTTCGAGAATGCGGATAAATTTTCTGTTAATGGAAACTTGGAAATAAAAGGAGTTTTCCAGAGAAAAGGAGAAGATGTTGAAGGTTTGATAAAAACAAATGCTCGTATTCCAAAGGGGAAAAAGGTAATAAGCACGGATATAGAAGCCGAGGTAATTTCGATAACAGGTAGTGATCCATTTGTAAAACTAAATAAACTTTCCGTTGGTCCGTATTTCCCACTCTTCAGTCCGGATATTGTTGAGCGTCTCGAGGGGCAATGGTGGAGAATTCCAGCTGATGATGCTCCACGCCCAGAGCAGTCAATTTCACCTGATCCAGCTTTGCTGCACATTCAATCAGAAGTTGTAGATGTTGTTTCCGATCATGGATTTTCTTCTGTGAAAAGGAAGCTTGCTTATCATTATGAGGTGATAATTAATCCCGAAAAACTCAAGGCGTATTTGGAAACAATGTCCTCGGAAATGGAAAACGGTATGAATCAAGAGGCAATAGAGAGTCTTGTGAATGGGATGGAGGCCAGGGGCGAAATATGGATAGATGCAGAAACGTTTTATTTAAATCGAATCAGGTGGACAATCGCGCCATTCAATATCAGTGAAAGCTCAAAGTTAGCTCTTTCTTTTGTAATTACGCTTTCTAATATAAATTCAGCTCCAGATATCAAAATTCCTGAAGGAGCTAAGCCATTTTTACTAGAAAATCTATTGATGACAGATATTCAAGAGGATGATCTATCTACTCTACCATTGAGCGTAGAAGATGCTATCATACGGAAGATTGTTGATGGGGATATAGCCCCTTGAATACTCTCCCTTCCTCATGCCGGATAAACCCAAGCAGGTAAAAAAGCCTTCAGTTGACAGTCTGTCTTCTACAGCACAGGCAAAGCAAGCTGCAATTGACAATGTCCCTCCCGAGCAAAGGAAAAGAATGAAGATGATCATTCTGTTCTTTATTGGAATGCCATATTTGTTTTATGTTTGCTGGTGCCTGTTTTTAATCAGTGTTTTTCCAAATCGAACAGGGGCATTTCAAAATTTATTGATGCCCGCTGCAATGAGTTGTGGGATTGCAGCTCTTGTATTATTCATAGTTGGGCTTTTATTTTTAAAAAGAATTATGAGGAAAGGTGTTCCAAAACCTGGGAAAATAATGGGGATAGTTCGTTTAGCTGTGTTTATAGCACCAGGATTGATACTATCTGGTTTGGTTCCTCCTATGATTATGCGGGAGCCCAGCTTGGTGCTTGAAATTAAAAGCCCGGCGCCGAATGTAAGAATGGTTGCGCCTTTGGCTATAACTTATACTGTGGAATCCTCGGTTGGTGTCTTGAAAAGAAGGGGACTTTCGGTTTTGGAATATTCATGGGACTTCGATGGAGATGGCAAAGAGAATGATAAAACTGTTCTTCCAGAAGCGACCGGAATTTATGAACGCCAAGGAGCATACGTTGTGTCGGTAGTAATGAAATTGAGCAATAACACCAGACGCAAAGTTTCCAAACGAATAGCGATTCCAGAGGAAGTTTTTTCGTTCTCCCCAATTCGTCCTGGAGTTGATGAGCCGATCAAGTTCAGTGTAGAAAGGCTAGTAGATGACATCGAGATGATTACAGAAGTTCAATGGGATTTTGATGCTGATGGAATCGTAGATACAGTTAGCGATATGCCTGATGCAGTACATACTTATCTTCGAACGGGGGTAGTAAATGTCAAAGCTACGGTTAAGCTAAATAATCAAACCCAAAAATCCTATGAACGGGCAATAGAAATATTTGAGCCGCAAGCACCGCCGTTTCCGGTAAGAATAGTATCGGAGCCGGAAATACTTATTGGTCCGGCGCCATTTGGAACGATATTCAAGGTGGAATCTGATGCTGATCTGGGAGATATTATTTGGGAATTCGGAGATGGAGAAAAGAAGAGAGGAGATAGGGTTGGACATACGTTCCAATCAAGAGGTGTTTACCAGATTTCTGCACGCGTGCATGCAGAAAGCGGAGAAGTAGCACAACTGTCTACAGTCGTTCGTGTTGTGGATAACCTTAATCTCCCCGACCTCAAATTTGATGGTTCTCACACAGTAAATGAAAGAGAAGGTATTGTTGCAGAAGTTCCGGTCACAATAAGTCTAACACCTAGATCTACTATGCCTCTAATTGATTACAAGTGGGAAGCTCCTGGTGCTACTAGTGTTGGTTCAACAGATAACGAGCTTCAAGCTATCTACAGAAGGCCGGGGCATTATGATATAACTCTTATTGCGCAGGACCCAGCGGGCAAAGTTCTTAGGCATATAGTACCGCTGACTGTAGAACCTCCTTCTACACAAGTTAAAATTCATATGAATCCTGAAGGAGGAGTTGCTCCTCTTACAGTTAAATTCGATGGTTCTGAAACTGTAATTCCTAACGAAGAAATCTCAGGATTTGAATGGAAGTTTGGGGATACAGAAAGTGATTCTCCTCAACAAAGGGGAGCACTTGTAGAATACATTTTTGAAGTACCAGGGACATATACTGTAGTTTTGACTGCCTTTACTACAAGTGGAAAGACATTTAGTACCGACAAAACAATTGTAGTCAGAGCACCGATATTGGATGCTTGCGCTGTGCCAAGCAGATCATCCGGAAAAGCACCTTTGGGAGTAAGCTTTGATACGTCATGTACAACTGGCAATCCTGTGGAAGTTCATTGGGAATTTGGAGATAATTCTGAATCTGATGAATTGAATCCAATTCATGTCTTCGAGAAAGAAGGGAAATACAAGGTAAAACTGACCATAACGGATTTGGTTGGATCTACTAGTTCAACCACTGTTAATATAAAAGTTGAATAAATTTATTATACTTACTAATTACCTACATGAAGCATAAAACTGTTGTTAGAGTGGTTGCAAGCCTCGGCGCGATAGCAATCTTTGCATCGGCATTGCTACCAATGCTGTCGGCGTTTTAATTCTTATTGTACAGCTGCATCAAGAGGTAGTGACGAGGTTGTCTCGAATTCTTCGTATGCTCTTTTACCGGTTTCTTTTGCAAGAAAATAAGCTCCTGCTCCGATCATTGCAGCATTATCAGTGCAGTATGAAATATTTATAGGAACTCTTAGCAAAGAAGGTTTAATTGCTTCTTCGGTAAGTGTACGTAAATGTATATTTGCAGATACACCTCCAACCAGATGCACTTCTTTTACTGAAGGATAATTTTTGAGTGCTTTTTCTATGCGATCTATTAAGTGTTTACAAATTGCATTCTGATATGAAGCTGAAATATCAGCAATATGATTTCTGAAATCAGGTGTGTCTTTAAGAAGATATTTAAGTGAAGTCTTTAAACCGGAAAAACTATAGTCCATCGAATCATCATCATGAAGTGGTAATGGAAATTCGAATGTGTCTAGATTTCCATCTAGTGCTGACTTTGAAATAGACGGACCGCCGGGGTAGGGGAGTCCAAGAAGTTGTGCCCCTTTATCAAATGCCTCTCCTGCAGCATCGTCTCTCGTTCTTCCAAGAAGTTTTCCCTTAGTGTGCGATTCCCTTAACCATAAATCTGTATGTCCGCCAGATGCGGAGAGTGCTAAAACAGGGAACTTGGGTTCATCAATTGCATCAAGCCACACAGAACTTAGATGACCAAGCGTGTGGTGGACTCCAATCAGTGGCTTCTTCCATATTGAAGATAAAGTTCTTGCAACCGTTGCTCCAACAAGAAGTGATACCAAAAGCCCCGGACCTTTTGTAACTGCTATTGCGTCGATTTGATCTATAGTAACTTTTGCTTTCTCTAGTGCTTTCCGAATAACAGGGAGAGTACATCGGACCTGCTCGCGAGCTGCTTTCTCGGGAATAACTCCACCTGAATCAATGAACGATTCCTTGGAGCTTGAAATTATGTTTGATAGCACTACGGATCCATCTTTAGTGATAGATGCAGAAGTTTCGTCGCAGGAGGTTTCGATTGATAGGATCAGCATTTGTTGAGCAAGATACGAATTTAGATACACCCGCCCCCTCACGGGGTGGGTTGACTTCGGGTGGGCGGGCAGTCAGTTACATATGGTGTCACGGTTAAATCTACAGTCAATACCTCATCTTGTATAAACTATTTATACAGTCAGTTTTTCGTCTTCAATAAGCCTCAAAACACGTTCCGCTCAAAACCGGAACAACATACATAAAATAAACGAATTACAAGTCAAATATGTCTCAAACAAGGGAATCGGCCTTAAATTGTCAGATAGGCATAAATATGTTATAATAGTTCTAAATGAAACATAGACACAAACAAGCATTAGCGGTATCAATTGCCTTTGTACTCATAGTGCCTGTTTATTCAATATGGGCTGGAGCCATATCTGATGCTGTAGGAGCCTATCTTTTAGTCCCATTTTTGGAAAAAGATGATGTAGAAAAGATAGTATCTACGCCTCGTGCAGATGAAGAGGAAATAGATGTTAAGGAGGGCGAAATGGATATTGATCAGTGGAAAGAGCAGAATTCACTAACTGAAACAATAGAGCATGCGTCAGCGATCGAGAAACAAGAGATACTACCGGAGAAACAAGATATTGTTCCAACGCAAAAAGAACCGGATCAGGATGCAAAGACAAATATCATTGATGTGATAATGCAAAATCAAACTGAAAAAGAACTTGATCAGTGGGGGATTACTAATTGGCTTTCAATATCTATTCCGAGCATATCAGTAAGAGCACCTATAATGTATCCAGAAATAAAGTACTGGAATGCAAAAGAATGGGATTTATTGGAAGAGCAAATGCAAGTCGGTTTACTTCATGGTGCTACTGCATATCCACATTCAACTAAGCCTGGTTCAAATGGAACAATGTTTGTAGCGGGTCATAGCAGTCCTCCGCATGAAAGGGCAGAAGAAAGTGCTTACGGCCATATATTTAAGAATCTTTCCAAGATTAACAGGGGAGATAAGATAACTGTTGCAGGGAAGGGGGCAATTGTTACATACGAAGTAATCAGAACTCAGGTAGTTTCCGCAAAGGACACAAGTATTCTTTCTCAACAGAAAGATAAAAGCATGCTCAAATTGATCACGTGCCACCCTGTTGGTTCGACAAAAGAGAGGTTTGTTGTGACTGCTGTGAAAGTTAATTGATGATGTTAGTCCATTTGCACTTTTCTTAAAGACAGTACATACAAGATAAGGAAGATCATTGATAGTATGCTTATTGAAAAGAAGACATGCTGAAGTCCATATTTCTGAGCTATTATTCCTAAGCCACTAACTGTTATGGCTGCCACTACTGTCAGGAATTGTTTGTTTACCGAAAGCATAGTTGCTCTCTTATCTGATTCAACTCGTTCATTGATATATGTACTAACAGTTGGGTCGTAAAGGCCTCTAAGAAATGAAAATACTGCTAGGACAGGAAAGATGTAAAATATGCTGTCAATTCTTTGCATGAGTACGAGAAACAATCCAAAAACTGCTGAATGAAGTACAAGATACTTATCTACTGTAAACAATTTGCCTAGCTTGTCTGCATACCATGCTCCGAAGCCTCTGAATATAAAGAAGGCTGCTGCAATAAATCCGAAGTATGATTCTGGAATATCAAGTGATTTATAGAGCGGTTGAATGAATTGTAATGTAATCATGGCAATGCTTCCGATAAGTGCAGAAAACAAAAATATTTTCGAGAACTTCGGAGTATGAAATGTATAACGTATGCTTTCCTTAATTTGCTTAAGAACTGGAAAGTGTTTTGTGGTTCTTGGAGGTTCTATTAGCGCGATACAGGCAAGTATTCCAAGCGCGCCAACAACTGCTTCTGCGTAAAAAGGCATGCGAGCATGGTACATGTACATAAGTCCTCCAAGCATACCGGTCACTACGCAGAATGAGTTTCTGTACATTTCGAGTTTTCCAACTACTTTCTTGTAAGTAGATTCCTTTCCTTCTTTTTTGAGATGCTCGTAAAGCAATGCCAAATCTGCTCCACCCTTCATTGCGGAACCAAAGCCGCTTAATGAGAAACCAATAAAAAGCCATAAGAAGTTTTGACTCAAAGCGAAGATTAATGCTCCTAAGAAGAATATAGTACTTCCAATTAACAATGCTGTTTTATAGCCATATCGATCAGCGAAGATTCCAGACGGTATTTGTCCTACAGAATTGAAAACTAGCCATGCGGAAATGATGAAAGACATTTGTGCTAGGCTTAACCCAACCCATAGCATAAATACAACGTATACTCCCAATCCAAAATTACTGTCATTTGTAAGCATTACAATCCCTAACTTCCAAATATTTCTTTTTGAAGACTTCTTCGACATTCTTGGATTCTATCAAAATATTATTAAATACAAAATGTGAATAATATTGTATCCTATATTGTGATGATTAACCTTCTTAGACGAAGTCCGGGAATTGTTGTTGCGGTAGCTCTTATACTGGTTTTGCTTATAGCTAAGTTTCTGTACCCGCTTTTTGTATTTGATCTTCCGCTTGGGTACGACCCGGGGATGTATAGATATTTATTTGTAAAGTATTCGGAAGCCTTTCCATTACTTCCTGAGCTTCGTCCATGGGCACAGGAATATCCTTACGGTTTATTCTTAATTTCAAGTATATTAATTAAACTTGGTGTTCCGGTAAGCTGGTTCTTGGGATGGATATGGAGCGTGTTTGCAGTCAGCGTATTGGCAGTTCTGGCATGGATATTCGCTAAGAGAGAAGGAAAATCTGTTGGAATACTTGTACTTCTGGCAGGACTCATATCAATTGCATATTTCGATGGTTTTGCACAGATGTATTGGAAGACTTACCTTGCTCTTCTTTTCCTGATACTAACCTTCCATTTCTTCGAAAAAAAATCTCTATGGATGATTCCATTTGGAGCTCTTACAATTCTTAGTCACAACCAAACCGGACTCATTTTGGGACTAACATTAATAGTATGGTGGTGTGTTCATTTGCCGACTGACTGGAAAGATAAAAGTTTTAGAAAATGGACTCTGGCTTTCGCTGCGGTTGCTGTATTAGGAATCATTTGGTATGCACCGATATTCTTCCGTGCTTTCTGGGCTCCGTTTAAATCGGTATTTCTCTTACGAGGAGAAGCTGCTCCGGCAGGAGATTTTCCGGATGCTATCTTTTATTTGAAAAACGGAACGATATTATTAGTTTTGGGATTGTACGGCTGGGTGAGTAGACTCAGGCATGAAAAATTCTCGGTTTGGCTTATTGCTCCTGCAATTTGTTTTGTTTTTATTGTATTCAAGTTGGTTTTCTATAAGAGGTTCTTTCTTCAGTTGGACTTTTTCCTCATTCCCTTTGCATCAATTGCAATTGTTGCTTTGTGGAACAAGAAGAATGAATGCCTGAAAGGAATCTTGATTGCATTATTTCTTATACAGGCATTTCTCTCCTTTAATCAGATGCAAAGATGGGAGCCGGATACTGTTCCGGATGAGTTCGAAATGATACTTAGCGTGAAAGAATATGTAGAAGCCGATGCGAAGATTATTGCCTTGGAAAACAAAGCTGCAGTTTGGCTATTAGGTTGGCTTCCAGAGTATTACACAGGAGGACCGGGATTATTTGATTTTCCGCCATGGGAATATAAACAATGGGAATCGTTTCTTTATGGATCGAACAAAGACAGATACGCGCTTGTTACATCCATTCAAGAAAGACCACTTTATTTGATGACTTCGAAATTATTCTATGATCATTATGGGGAATATATTCAGGGATTTATGAATGATCCTTGCTTTAAGAAAGTAGAAGGAGCACCGCTATTGAAAGTCGTATGCAATCCAGAATCAGAATAATTTTATGATTGATTTGTTTCCAAATAGAGCAGTGGCTATAACAGTTGCAGGATTCAATATCCATTGGTATGGCCTGATGTATTTGTTTGCCTTCTTGCTAGCGTTCTATCTTTTGCCGCGTATTCAAAAATGGAGAGGACTTAATATTAGTCGAGATGATTGGTCCTCCCTCTTGGCGTTAGGAGTTATCGGAGTAATTGCAGGAGGCAGGCTAGGATTTGTGTTGTTTTACGAGCCTGCGTTTTATTTAGCTAATCCTGCAGAGATCATCAAAGTCTGGAATGGCGGTATGTCATCTCATGGCGGATTGATTGGAGTGGGGATAGCTGTAATGCTCTTTTGCCGAAGAAAGAGTATTAACATTTTCTCCTTGCTAGATGTAGTTGTAATTCCAGGTGCTATTGGTCTCGCAATGGGGCGAGTGGGTAATTTGATTAATGGAGAATTGTATGGGATAGAATCAGTTGTTCCTTGGGCTATGCAGTTTGCAGAGTCTGATGTCCTTAGGCATCCAACTCAAATATATGCAATAATCAAAAATCTGATAATTGCAGGTGTATGTACAATGTACATACAATCAGTTTCGGTAAAAAAGGGACAGGTGTTTGCCTTGTTCTTAATTATGTATGGACTGCTGCGATACATCGTCGAGTATTATCGTGAACAACCCTACGGTGTTTATGATTTTGGGATTATTATGATGAGTCGGGGACAGTTATTAACAGTTCCTATTATTGTGATTGGAGTTGGTTTGTGGTGGATAATTAAAAGAATCAGATGAATCAGATGAATCAGAGGAAGCAGAAGAAGCAGAAGAGTATTCAAAACAAAATATCCTCTGATTCTCCTGATTCTTCTTCATCTTCTGATTCCTAATTGTGAATGAATGTTTTTCTATGAATCGAACTTGGTCCACGGGAGCCTACCAGATCGAAATGTTCCGGTGTCCCATATCCCTTATTAGATTTGAATTCATATTGAGGAAAAATTTTGTCGTGCTTGAGCATTATTCTATCGCGCGTAACTTTAGCGACTATGGATGCTGCGGCAATACACGGCTCCAGTTCATCGCCGTCAATTATTGAACTGTGAGGATAGTCGAACCAGAACTTATCTCGGCCGTCCACAAGAAGATAAGTAGGCTCAGTTTGCTTAGATAAAGAGCTGACAGCACGCTGCATAGCTTTCTCTGTTGCATCCAAGATCCTCAGTTTATCAACTTCTTCAGCAGTAACTATTCCGCATCCCCACGAGCAGTTATCTTTGATCCATTCAAAAGCAGTTGCGCGTTCATCAGGGGATAATTGCTTAGAGTCTTTTATAAATGAAGGTAAGTCTTTTTTTCGTGGTAAAATGCATGCGCCGGCTACGACGGGCCCGGCGATAGCGCCTCTACCTGCTTCGTCTACACCTGCAATTACTGCCTGAGACACGATTTTCATACTGTAAAGGGGAATTGACAATTATGAAAAATGCAATAGAATGTACAAGTTCTTTTACATTACTATATCACCATGAAGTATGCTTCGCTAATTAGAGATAGTTAGCCCTGATCTACTCAGCAACTTCATGGCAAGTAACAGAGCCAACAACTGCCTCCAATTGTTTCAGTGGGCGGAGCCCGCGGATTGGCGGC
>CAZDKL010000012.1:0-10968 GCA_964506185.1 uncultured Candidatus Peribacteria bacterium | reverse complement strand
AGAGCCAACAACTGCCTCCAATTGTTTCAGTGGGCGGAGCCCGCGGATTGGCGGCTCAGTTGGCTTTCATGGAAGAAAGGAAAAGCCATGTACGAAAACCTCTACGAGTGGTGGGCAAGTCTTTGGTTCAATCGTCCCCCGGATGATTGTTTCATTGAATGGATGATCGACTTTATGTCGCATCCGATTGTCTATTGCTCCATCTTCGGAGGATTGTTCCTTGCAGGAGCCATAATGGTCGTGTCAATGGAATTGCACGATAGAAAGGCTTCTCGTGGACAATAGTCAACTACCATTTCTGGACCAGGCGTCGCGCCTACCGCACCTCATGCGGCGCTTGGTCCTTATTTATTGCATGGAATTCAGCAATTCTCTAACAACCTTTCTCTCGTCCCAGGGAACGGGTCCTTTTAATGTGTTAAATGTACTGAATGGTCCCATGCCGCAGAAAGCAACGGTGTCTCCTTCATGTGCAATATTCAGAGCGTGCTTTATGCCCTCTCGGCGATCATAATATTTATATCCTTCAGTTTTGTTCTGATCGATTCCGCTCCATACTTCATCAACCACTTTGTCCGGATCCTCGCCGTAAGTTTCATCGCCTGCAACTATGGTTACGTCAGCAAGTTCGCTGACAATCTTTGCAATCTTGGGCCTCTTTTCTTTCATCCTGTTTCCACAGCAACCAAAAAGAACAATCACTTTTTTTCCATCTTCAGTCATTTTTTTAAGTGTCTGAATTGTCTTTTCGTAAGCTTCTTCCGTCATTGTGAAATCAACAAATACATTAAAGTTCTGACCTTCATCAATTTGCTCCATTCTTCCAGGTAATGCAGAGAAGGTTTCGAGGGCTAAAATGCTTTGTTCAAAAGTTATGCCTGAGTACATTGCGCAACCTATTGCGCACATAGCATTGTCTAAATTGAATATGCCAGGGACACGCAGTTTAATCTCAGCCTGAGTACTAGGGCCTAAATGCAATATGGCTGATGTGCCAGATGTGCTTGCATTAATATCAGTAACATAAAGATCAGCATTTTCGCAGCCGTAAGTAACGGTGTCATCAGATATAATCTTGTCATACATCTCGAAGCTATCGTCAGCTTTATTCAAAACTTTAGTTCCTTTGCCTTTGAGCAATTCAAATAACTTGCCCTTGTCCTTTCTGTATTGCTCCATAGTTTTGTGATAGTCCAAGTGTTCAGGAGATGTATTTGTCACAGTAGCGATTGCAGGGTAAGTGTGATTTACTCTGCCTTGCACAAGTCCGTGTGATGAAACTTCTATAACTGCGTGCGAGCATTTTGCTTTTACAAGTTTCTTCAGGAATGCCTGCAAAGTAGTTGGTTTGATTGAAGTCAGATGAGTTTCGTTTTCTTTTTTATCGTCACCAATTTGCATGAAGGCTGTTGATGCAGCTCCAGTCCTAATTCCAGATTCGTTGAGAATATGCGCAATCATTCCAACGGTTGTCGTTTTGCCGTCAGTGCCAGTAACTCCTATAACTGTCAGCTTACGTGCTGGAAAACCATTCTTTGCTGCAGCATAAAAAGCTTTTGCATAGTGCCAACCTAGTCTGATTGGGCTGCGGTGACCTATCTTAGATTTTAGCTTTTGAACAACCGACATTTAGTGAATAGTTAAAAGTTAATAGTTAATAGTGACTTATAATTATTGGCGAATTTGCACTATTCACTATTCATTATTCACTATTCACTTATTGTTTTCCAGAATAATCAAGGTTTCTTCAATGTCTCTCGATATCTGTTTCTTGAGCTCCTCTTCGTTCTCAAAATCCTGAATATCTCTGAGTCTCTCGATTAATTCGACTTCAATTTCTGATGGCAGCTCAGTCAATTCAACATCGATTAAATGGACTTCAAATGCCTTTGAGTCGTTATAGAAAGGTCGTGGGCCATAATGAATAGCTGATAAGTATTCGGAGTTTTCAACTATTGCTTTACCTGCATAAATACCTTCATCAGCTTCAATGGGAATATCACTAAGCTCCAGATTAAGAGTTGGGAAGCCAAGTCCTTTGCCGCGTCCTGCACCTGTGATTACTCGTGCTGCAAATCTCATTGCCCAGTTTGTAAAGTGCGCGCACTATCTGCCATTCTTTTTGCGATACTCTGAACTTGATCTGCTATTGTTAGTAAATTCGGACTAAGCTCTTTTGCTCTGGATGCAAGATTCCATGCATTGCCGCAGTGTGTAACTACATCATCATACTTTTCTTCTGATCCTTTCCTATATCCCTTGGTCAATTCAACAAATGCTTCAGTAATCTTTACTGCTCCTTTAACAATAGGCTCTTCAGAGCGCTTAGCATGCGCTCCGCGTGCGGCAATTAACGATCTGTTAGCAGCAAATTCTGCTTGAGTTATGTTTCCCTGGTCCAGCATAGAAAGAGTAATGATCATTTCCTGCTCAGCTTCGGAGAGTAGCGCCTGAGTTCTGCGTTCTTGCTGGTACATCATAAAACGATACATCAAAAGCGCAGTGTCACCGCGAGTTAGTTGATAATCAGGATGAATAAGTCCATCTTGATTAATCATTATCATTGAAGAAGCAAACGCATAACGTATGTAAGGGTAGAACCAAGCATTAACATCAGCCACGTCTGTAGAAAGAGGAATGTTTAACTCGCCAAGAAAGATTGTCGGATCGATTTTATTGGCTAATTGCATAATCTTTAAAAACTCAGCAGTAATTATTGCATTGCCTCCATTGAATGCAGTCTTTTCTGGTGGGCCGTCGATAATATTATTCTGCCTCGCAGCTTCAACATATGGCATAAACCATGCGTCTGTTGGAACGTCTGTGAAAGGAGTCTCCTTAACCTGATCTAAGGCTGCCTGTTCTATTAGCGGAGCAATTATGATCTTGAGTGCTTCTGCTCTGTTGACCTGTTTATCCGGCTTAAAAGTACCATCTTCATATCCCTTAATTATCTGCTGACTTCTCAGATATTCAGCTGCTTGATACACGAGGTGATCTGGAGGCACATCTCTGAAAGACTGAGGAAGTTGAGCAAATACAGGTGCCGCAAAAGCCAATGAGGCTGTGAATGCAGCGATTCTAAGCGTAATTCTTGATGAAATCATATTTGGTTGAGGGAGAGTTTCATAAGACTAACAGATGCCTATATCTGCTGTAAAAGCTATATTATGAAGATATCGACTATTTGTCTAAAATATGGTAAAATAACATATCTGCAACATGTATATAAAAATTATCAAAAAAGGCCTGATTTTGCTCCCAATACTGATACTGGGAGCAATCCCTCGAATCTCTAATGCTGAGGAAAGTGCCTCATTTAAGCTCTATCACGAGGCACCTCAGTATGGAGAAAGGGGAGCCTCCGAATCAGACTCATTTATGCTAAATGAAGATGGAGTTACATGGAGTGCGAAGCCGCTTACAAGTAACAGCTTTCAGATAGTAACTGCTTCTCCAGCAGCTGCAGCTGCCACTCCTCCTCCCACTACAGAAGAAGAGGAAGAAGAGGAGGAGGAAGGTTCTGGAGGTGGTGGCGGTGGACACAGAGGCCAAGGAACTACTCGCCCTGTTCCAGGAGTTGATCCATCAGAACCACCTGATGATGAGGAGCCGGATAAGCCTGCAGCTCCGGTTGCGGGTGATGAAGACAAAACAGATGACGCAGTTGTTACTGATGATCCTTTTTCTGATATCGATTTTGTTCCATCTGATGCCAAGACGATTTACGATGATGGAGTTGGGTATCCGCGAGGAGAAAGGAGACTTGCTCCCTTACACTATTTCTATAAAACTGAGCCGGATAGAAAGGTTGAATATATTGTTATAAAAGAAGAAGTCCTCACGCATGAGGCAGCTCAAATCATCGAAAGAAGTAGAACTCTTCAGGTAACTCTGATGCTAACACAGGCAGTATCTGCACTTTGTTTCCTGATGGCGTTCCAATTATTGCTTTCAAAAGTTCCTTTGAAGTTTCTTAAGAAATGAATATAAATGATTTCAATATTGGCTCTGGGAAAGGAAACCGAAGAATCCGAGGTAACCGAAGATCATCTGTTTGCCTCGGAATCCTCGGAATCGTATGTTTCTTTGGATTCATTACTTTAGGAGTTACTAATGCATATGCAAAGCAAACAGCTCCTACAAAACTTGTATACAACGGACACCTTCTGGATGCTAACGGTGATGCAGTCACTTCCGAAGTCTCGGTCAGATTCAGTTTTTGGACAAGCTCAGATTCGATAACAGGAGATGTGACTGCAACAGGTTCGATCAACATAGGAGCTTCAAACTATGCTGACTGGAACGAAGTATTTACGTTAACTCCAAATAGCGAGGGGTACTTTACGGTGGACTTGGGTACCGGTACAACTCTTCCAGATTTTTCATCTTTATCAGATTCAGTATTATCAAGTCTTCATTTGCAGGTAGAGGTAAAGGCTTCAGCTTCGGCTAATACAGCCTACGAACTATTGGATAAAGATACGTCGAATGCTTCCATAGATCGGGCACCGCTACTTTCAGTTCCTTTTGCTTTGAATGCTGATTTGTTAGACGGCAGGGATACTGGTACTGCTAGCGGATCAATTCCTGTTCTTCAAACTGGAGGACTGCTCTCTATAAGTTCAGTACCCGGAGGAACTAATAAGGATTCGTTTACCTTGGATTCAGATGACTCAGTTTCAAGCGGAGAGATATCATTTATATTCGGGTCTGCGCTTAAGAAGAGACTATCTTATGATGTTACAAACAACGTGTTCTCATTTAACAATGCACTTAGAGTAGGTGGTCAGCTTACTGCAACCGGAGGCTTAACAGCATCGGGAACCATAGCAACAGAGAGTGGTGTTGTAATAAATCGAGAAAATGCCGCTAAAGATTCTGTGATAGTGTTTGGCAATACTCTTGGGCAGGAGACGCTCAAATTCTTAAACACCGAGCATGAGTTTGAGTTTTCTGATGATTTAAGAATAACTGGAAACATCTCTTCAAGTGGAGTTTTGGCTGTTGAATCTAATGCCACTATTGGTGGGACGTTGACTGTTGGAGGACTTATTAACGGTGTAGATATTTCGTCACTTGCAAGCTCAGAGGACGATTATCACCTAAAGACCAGTAGTGGTGGCGGACTAACTGCTGATGTTGCAGGAGGGGACTACATGCTTGGTGGTTCAATTACTACATATGCAGGATCTACAGGAAATAGTGTTACTGATGATGCAACAAACTATGTGTACTTTAGTACGGGAGGACTGACGATAAATACAACTGGATTCCCGACAGATCATATGTATATTCCGCTGGCAACAGTTGTCGCAGCAAGTGGAGACATTTCGACAGTCACTGACAATAGGTTGTTCAATATAAATAATTCTGAAAGAACTGTTAGAAAAATATTTACCCCCGAGTATGAGGGAGCTTCATATCAGGGCGATGGCTCAAATAATGTTGGCCAGCTTAAGATTAATCATTCAGGAGGCAACCTGATGAACTCATATCAATGGTCAAGCTCCAGAAGCACGCTTAATGACTATGATGTACTTCTCAATTTCACACTTCCTGAAGACTTTGTAAGGTGGTCAGGCAATCATATGACGGTTTCATATAAGTCTTCTTCTGCTGATCAGGCAGATAATACGTTGGATATCGCAGTATTCGACTCAGAAAGCAACTCAGTAACATTAACAGGAGATAGCTCTAGCTTAGTATCAACTGGCTGGACAACAACTAAGCTTACTTTCGGAGGAACGCCTACGTGGACAGCTGGATCAGGTTCACTGATCAGGCTTAGATTGTCTGCTAAGGATGATAATTCTATGCATGTGGGGAAGGTTAAATTGAAGTATGTTGAATTGTTGTCTGAATAGGCTGATGAGTTAATCAAAATAGCTTTAAGACGCACCCGCCCCCTCACGGGGTGGGTTGACTTCGGGTGGGCGGGCAGTCAGTTACATATGGTGTCACGGTTAAATCTACAGTCAATACCTCTTCTTGTATAAACTTTTTGCACACCTTACTTTTAGGCTTGAATCAGCCCCGTAAGACGTTCCGCTCCCAAGCGGAATGACAAGTAGCCTGAACATTTGACAGCCATAATATTTAGATGCTTTGTCAACTCCATAGAAAGGACTTAAAGTCCAAATTTTGTTATAATAGTGAGAATAAATAAAAACACAACTCATGCGATATATCGCTAATACTAAGGCAATCAAGACGATCATCAGACGTGGAATTCCGATGGTTCTGGTCTTTGTGTTTGCAATGAGTATCGCAGGAACAGCAGAAGCAGTATCAAGTTGGAATCCCACATTACTTGTTAATACTGAGTCTTTTCAGCAAATTGACGAAGGTGATGGAACCTCAGATAGAGAACTTAGATTTGGAGATATCGATAAGAAGCTCATGTGGATGATAGACGAAAATCGATTCCAATTCACAAGAAATGTAAATGTGGGAGGAAATCTTACGGCCACAGGATCTATCTCGGCTTCTGGAGCTTTAACTACTAGTGGAGCACTTAAAGTTGATGGAATTTCGTCACTCCAAGGAGCTGTAACGTTTGGAGATGGATTGACTAAATATACTTTTCCAACAGCTGATGGTTCTGCCAACCAAGTACTTAGAACTGCAGGAGACGGAAGTGTTACATGGGAGGATCAAGATGACGTACCAGAGTCAGGAGACTTTGGGGCTGCAGGTGACTTGGATGCAGACGGTACAATTACGGATGGTGTGATCGATGAAGCGGATCTGGATGCGACCGACAGCGCATCAGACGAAGACATTCTTACATTCGAAGGTACAGGATTTGAATGGCACAGCGCGGCAGAAATGGGAATTGGAACTGCTACGTCAATTACAGATGGCTTAATTGTAGAACCGGACTTGGATGCTGATAATGCTGCAGCTGATGGAGATTGGTTGCAATACGACAGTACTGGTACCAACTTTGTATGGAGAAGCTCAGCAGAGCTTTTGTCTGACGTAGGACAAAATGCTGGTACAGATATCACAGCTGATTTGGAAGAAGAGACTCATGCTTCTGAACACGCAAGTGGAGGCGGAGATGCTGTGGATCATGACACCCTGACTAATTTTGCTGCCAATGAGCACATAGATTGGACCGCTGCTTCTGATAACTTCAAAACAACCGGAAGCATGTCAGGAACCACTTTGAATGTCGATCAAAATGCATTTTTCTTTGGTAAATTGAATGCTTCTGGAGCAATCAGCACAGAAGGCAATTTGGCCGCATCTGGAACTTTGTCAGTTGAAGGTAATGTGACTACTAGTGGAACTTTGGTTGTGGAAAGTACTGCAAATATTAAGGGGGCGGTTACATTTGGAGACGGAGCAACAACTTATGTACTTCCAACAGCAAGAGGTTCCAATAATCAAGTGCTTAAGTCAGATGCAAGTGGAAATGTAACATGGGGAAGTGATGACGGAGGTACATCCTTTAAAGCAGGGCAAGGACTTGAGTTGGGTAGTTCATTCTTCTCACTTTCAAACACCTTCTCTGGTACTTCTCTTGAAATTACAGGAACTTCATCAGGTTTGACTGTTCATGCACAGGATATGTTGCAGTCATCCGGATCTTTGTCGGTTGATGGTACAGCTAGTTTTCAAGGTGTTACCACATTCGGCACAACAGTAACTATAACCGAAGGTGCTTTGACAGATGATACTATCGTTGAAGGAGACTTGAAGGCTGTTGATAGTGCGTCTGATGAAGATATATTCACGTATGAATCTACAACAGGTGATTTTGAATGGCACAGTGCAGCTGACTTAGGAATTGGAACGGCAACAGCCATTACCGATGGATTGATCGTAGAGCCGGATTTGGATGCGGATGTTGCAGCAGCTGATGGAGACTTCTTGCAGTATGATTCGACAGGTACTAACTTCACATGGAGGAGCGCATCAGAAACACTCAGTGATATTGGAGCACAGGCAACTGTAACAGAAGGATCTTTGACAGATGATGTCATCGTTGAAGGAGATCTTAAGGCCGTCGATTCTGCATCAGATGAAGACTTTCTAACCTATGAATCCACTACAGGAGATTTTGAATGGCATAGCATATCGGATGTATCGGCCGGTATTGCTGCTGACATTGCAGAGGGAGAATTGGCGAATGATATCATTTTGGAAGAAGATATTAAGGCTGTAGACAGTGCATCAGATGAAGACATTCTTACATATGAATCTACTACAGGAGACTTCGAGTGGCACAGTAAGGCAGACTTGGGAATTGGAACTGCAACAGCTATTACAGATGGCTTGATTGTCGAACCGGATTTGGATGCTGATAATGCAGCAGCAGATGGGGATTGGTTGCAATACGACAGTACCGGAACCAACTTTGTTTGGAGAAGTTCCGCTGAACTCTTGTCTGATTTAGGACAAAATGGAGGTACAGATATCACAGCCGACTTGGAAGAAGAAACTCATGCTTCTGAGCACGCAAGCGGAGGCGGAGATGCTGTGGACCATGACACCCTGACTAATTTTGTAGCAGATGAACATATCGATTGGACTGCGGGTTCGGATAATTTTGTAACTTCAGGAAATGTAGCAGCCTCCGGTTCATTGTCTATTGAAGGAACAACTTCATTGAAGGGAGCTCTTACGTTAGGAGACACTATTACTTTCCCAACTGCGGATGGTACAAGAGGTCAGGTACTTACAACTGATGGTGCCGGTAATGTTGTTTGGAGCGGAGCCGTATTGGGTCTTGGAAGCGGAGGTGTTGTGGCTATCAGTCCTGAATATCCTAACGCTGTTTACTTCGAGAGTGGTGCTATAGCAACCACAATCGGGCAGATGAGCTACGACTACGACGAAACAAACAACGAGAACTTCTACAGATGGGCAAGTACAAAGGCAGCGCTTCAAGAATATTGGATTTCAGTTAGAGTTAGAATTCCTGATAACTTCAAGCAGTGGGACTCTGCTCGCCCAATCCAATTCAGGTACAGGACAACGCATGCAAGCACCGATAATAACTTCGTAACCATGCGCTTGTATGACACAGGAGGAACCGAAATTGCTCTAACAGGAGGAAATGATTTGGCAAATACAAGCTGGACTACTGCAACGATCACAGGACCTGATGCTTCGGGAACATATACAAAAGGATCGTATATAACGATTGCCGTGAAGATGGTATCAAACAGCACTGGAAACGCCGATGCAGGATTCATCAATCTAAACTTCGAGACAACAACACCGTAGTGAGAATTGGGGTATAATGTCAGTCCTTGAATAAATCCTGCACCCAATGCGGCTTACAGTACGAGATAACTGACGGAGATCTGGAGTTTTATGACAAAATCTCCCCTATTTACAGCGATCAGAAATACTCCATTCCGCCCCCCACTCATTGCCCGGATTGCAGGCTTAGGAGGAGGCTTACGTTTAGAAATGAGCGGAATTTGCATAATCACACGTGTGCAAAGTGCAAAAAGCCGGTAATTGCATCCATCCCAATGGAAAGTCCATACACGATTTATTGCCGTGATTGCTGGTGGTCCGATAATTGGGATCCATCCGATTATGCTCAGGACTTTGACTTCTCGCGCCCCTTCTTTGATCAGTTTAATGAGTTAATGATCAAGGTACCAAAGATGGCTGCTTTCCAACTAAATAACGAAAACTGCGAGTTTAGCCATATAACCGCTTTTTGTAAGAGTTGTTATATGTGCCCCGGAACGTTTTCTTCAGAGAATTGTTTTTACACGCGCAAGAGCCAGTACTGCAATCAATGTGCTGATAATAATACTTTAAATAAATGCGAGTTGGTTGCTGATTCAAGTTACTCCGATAATTGTTACTCATCTCATCATCTAATAAATTGCAGAAATTGTTCCGATAGCAGTTACCTAAGCGATTGTAGCAATTTGCAGAATTGTTTTATGTGCAGCGGGCTTAATAGCGCCAAATTTAACTTTAAGAATAAGAAGGTAAGTGAGGAGGAGTACAAAAAGATTATCGATGAGTATTCAGGCAAATCACCTGAGGATCTGCACGAAGAGTTTCAGGAGTTCAATAAGACCATTCCAAAGCGCGCACAGATACAAGTTAATTGTTTCGAATCTACAGGCGATTATTTGTTTGATTGCAATAATGCGATCAAATGCAGTAATTGTTTTAAGATAGAAGATTCTAAATACTTGTTTGAGTGCGAAGATGTTAAAGATTCAATGGATTTAACTATGCATGATTTGGGAATAGAACTTTGCTATGAGCTGTGTACTGCAGGAGACAAGAGCTTTATGTCAGCCTTCAGTTTTTGCGCGGCAGGATCTTCCCATTCGTATTATCTTTTCTCGTGTTTCTACACGGGTAATTGTTTTGGTTGTGATGCGCTCCATAATCAACAGGAATATTGGATTCTAAATAAGCCTTACAAAAAAGAAGAATACATGGAGCTCGCTCCAAAAATAATTTCTCATCTTCAGGAAACCAAAGAGTGGGGAGAATTTTTCCCAACCTCAATCAGTCCATATGAATACAATGAAACTCTTGCGCAGGATTATTTCCCGTTAGGAAAGGAGGAAGTTGAATTGAAAGGCTGGAAATGGAGAGAGAAGAAAGATGAAATCCCTAAGGTTGAAAAGATAATTCCTGCTGAGCAGTTACCTGAGTCTATCAATGACATTCCGGATGACGTACTTAACTGGGCAATCAAGTGTGAAGAAACCAAGCGACCCTTCAGGATCGTTAAACAAGAGCTTGAATTCTACAGAAAGATGAAGCTTCCGATTCCACATCTTCATCCCGATGAAAGACATAAGAGGAGGATGGAGCTCAGAAATCCGCGCAAGCTTTGGGAGAGAAAATGCGATAAATGCTCAGATGCCATATTTACCACCTATTCGCCCGACAGACCCGAAATTGTATATTGCAAAAAATGACTACCCAGCTAGCGCAGAAAATGGGGTTTCAGGCATCTCTAGACAT